>NZ_CP011254.1:5400255-6000511 GCF_001006005.1 Serratia fonticola
TTTAACGCGCCGCGAGACTTCACGTAATAAATGAAGCGGAACTCGCTGTCTGCGGGAATACCGTTGAAAGCCTCACTGCGGCCACTGCCCGCGCCGAGCGGTAGGCAGCGTGACGAGGTGCAAAGCTGTACCTCTAATCCGGCAGGAGCACCAGCCAGCAACTGATAACGCCAGCTTACACTGGTCACCCGAGCATCGGCCGCCGGTGGATTAGCTGGCCGCAGGCTGGGGGAGACATCACGCACGCTCCCCGTTTCCAGCGTGACGCCGCTGGCATCGGCGGCCCAGGAACCCGACACCGCCTGCGCGGCCAGCGGAGCGAACAACACTAATAAAGGAAGAAAAGCTTTCATCAGGCGGCTCCTATGGTTGAGGTCATGCGGATCTGACGTTCGTCGTTGATTTCCAGGTTCGACAGCACCACCAACTGCGGCAAGGTACGGCGCAGGAAGCGCGCTAGCAGGGCACGTAACGCGTGGTTTACCAGCAGCACCGGCGGTGCACTGAGCATTTCCTGACGTTGCAGCGCCTGCTTGGCCTGATCCAACAAGCGGTCCGCCAACCCAGGCTCAAGACCTCCGCCCCCTTGCAGGGCCTGCAACAGCAGGCGCTCAAGCGGCGTATCCAGACCAATGACCTGGATCTCACCGTTACCCGGGAACCACTGCTGAGTGATGGCCCGCCCAAGGGCCACTCGCACCACGGAGGTCAGTTCGAAAGGATCGCTTTGCGTTGGCGCATGTTCCGCCAGCGTTTCTATAATGGTGCGCATATCGCGAATCGACACCCTTTCGGCCAGCAGATTCTGTAGCACCTTGTGCAACGTGGTCAGCGAAACTACCCCAGGTACGAAATCTTCCGTCAGCTTCGGCATCTCCTGCGAAACACGATCCAATAGCTGCTGGGTTTCCTGGCGGCCAAACAGCTCGCTGGCAAACTGACCAAGCAAATGGTTGAGATGAGTGGCGACTACGGTGCTGGCTTCCACCACCGTGAACCCCTGGATCTGCGCCTGTTCACGCAGTGCGCTATCGATCCACACCGCCTCCAGCCCGAAGGCCGGATCGACGGTTTTATCACCGGCCAGCTCACCCACCGCATTGCCCGGATTTATCGCCAGCCAGCGCCCCGGATGTGCCTCACCGCTACCGATCTCCACCCCTTTCATCAGAATGCGGTAACTGGCCGCCGACAGTTCGAGGTTGTCACGAATATGCACCACCGGTGGCAAATAGCCCGTATCCTGAGCGAATTTTTTACGGATGCCACGAATACGCCCCAGTAGCTCACCGTTTTGCTGAAAGTCCACCATGGGGATCAGGCGGTAACCCACTTCCATGCCCAACGGATCCTCCAGCTGTACATCAGACCAACTGGCCTCTACCGCCTGCGGATTTTCCTGCGGCAGCGGCGGTTCTTTGACTTTCGGAGCCTGCTGTTCTCGCCCGCGCAGCCGCCAGGCCAACGCCAGCAGTGCCGCCGTAAACAGCAGGAACACCAGGTTTGGCATCCCCGGAACCATCCCCAACAACCCCAACACCGCAGCACTCAACACCATCACGCGCGGATTGTTGAACAACTGGTTGACCATCTGCTCGCCAACGTCCTCATCGGTCGCTACGCGGGTGACGATCACACCGGCCGCCGTCGAGATCACCAACGCCGGGATCTGGGCGACCAGGCCATCACCGATGGTCAGCAAGGTATAGGTTTCAGCCGCGGTACCCAGCTCCATGCCGTGCTGGATCACGCCGACCAACAGGCCGCCTACTACGTTAATCACCATGATCATCAAGCCTGCTACCGCGTCACCGCGCACAAACTTGCTGGCACCGTCCATCGAACCGTAGAAATCCGCTTCCTGCGTCACTTCGGAACGGCGCTTTTTAGCCTCGTCTTCGCCGATCAGCCCGGCGTTCAGATCGGCATCGATCGCCATCTGTTTGCCCGGCATCCCGTCAAGGACAAAACGGGCGCCCACTTCGGCAATACGCCCGGCCCCTTTGGTGATCACCATAAAGTTGATCAGCACCAGGATGATAAACACCACGATACCGATGGCGAAGTTGCCGCCCACCAGGAAGTGACCGAACGCTTCAACCACCCGCCCCGCCGCCGCCGCGCCGGTATGCCCCTCCATCAGGATGATCCTCGTGGAAGCGACGTTCAACGATAGGCGTAACAGGGTTGAGAACAGCAGGATGGTCGGGAAGGCGGCGAACTCCAGCGTCCGCTGGGTAAACATCGCCACCAACAGCACCATGATCGACAAGGCAATATTGAAGGTAAACAGCAGATCGAGGATAAATGCCGGTAACGGCAGCACCATCATCGACAGGATCATCAGGATCAGTATCGGGCCAGCCAGCACCTGCCACTGCGTATCTTTAAAATTACCCGGCAAACGAAGCAGGGAGGCCAAATTAGCCATCTGAGTTATTCTCTCCAGCAAAATCCAGTGCTTCAGGCACCGGTAAACGTTGAGGTTTTTTCGGGATCAGGCCGCCTTCACGCTGCCAACGGCGCAGCTGATAGACCCAGGCCAGGACCTCGGCCACGGCGGCATACAAGGTCGTGGGAATGTGTTGCCCAATCTCACTGTGACGGTATAGCGCTCGCGCCAGCGGCGGTGCTTCCAGGGTTGGGATACGGTGCTCATTCGCCAATTCACGGATACGCAAGGCGATCTCCCCTGCCCCTTTGGCAAGGACTTTCGGCGCACTCATGTTCTTGTCGTTGTATTGCAATGCCACGGCGTAATGCGTCGGGTTGGTGACGATCACGTCGGCCTTCGGCACGTCGGACATCATGCGGCGGCGAGAGATGGCCCGCTGTTGCTGGCGAATACGCCCTTTGACATGGGGATCGCCCTCCTGCTGCTTATGTTCGTCGCGAATTTCCTGCTTGGTCATCTTCAATTTCTTGAAGTGGCTCCATAGCTGATAAAACACGTCGAAGGCCACCATCGGCACCAGCCCAAGGACGATCAGCATGCCGCAGAAGATCACGATCTGTAGCGCATTGCGCAGTGCGTCCTGCGGCTGCTGCGTGACCAGATGCAGCATCGCCGCCCAGTTGTGCCACAGGTAAAGCCCGGCCACCCACCCCACCAGCGTCGCTTTGAGAATGGCCTTCAGCAACTCCGCCAGCACCTGGGTGGAGAACATCCGCTTTAATCCGGAGATCGGGTTCATGCGCTTGGCATCAAACTTAAGGCTGAAGCCCACGCCGCCCAGCAGCATCGGGGCCGACAGCGCCACCAGCACCAATCCAGCCAGGATCGGCATCAGCGCCCACACCGCTTGACGCAGCAGCATGGCAAACTGGCGCAGCATCTGCTTATCGTTGCTGACCATGTTGTGATCAAAGTGCAGCCCTTCCGATAACATCCTCGCCAACTGTTGCGCCATATGGCCACCCGCGACCCACAAGATCGACAACCCCGCAATCAGCATCAGGATCGAAGTCAGCTCGCGCGAACGCGCAATCTGGCCCTCTTCACGCGCCTTTTCCAGCCGGTGGGGTGTGGGGGCCTCAGTTTTTTCCATATCACTGTCTTCGGCCAAGGCGAGGGTTCCCATGCGTGCGAAGAATAGAATTGACGCCAGCATGCCAAAAAAATGCGGATTTCATTGCGGGAACAACGGCGCAAAAGGCCGGTTATTTCGGGGATGGGCTAGCGAAAAGAGTTAGGGCGCAGCACCCTGCGCCCTAAGAAACCATCAGAACCCCAGGCTGTCGAGCAGATCGTCCACCTGGGCCTGATTGGCAATTACGCCAGCCCCGTTCTGATCCAGCTGCGGGCCATTGAGCAGGCTGTCGTTCGGCCTTTTCTCTTTGGCTGGCTGATCCGGGATGTTTTCCATCAGTACCATCAGCAGCTGCTTTTCAATCTCCTGCACCACGTCCATCATGCGCTTGATCACCTGGCCGGTGAGATCCTGGAAATCCTGCGCCATCATGATCTCCAGCAACTGGGCGTTGGTGAATGCGGTGTGCTCCGGCACCCGATCCAGATACTGGCGGGTATCCGTCACCAGTGAACGGGCATCAGCCAACTCGATCGGGTTGGCAAACCACTCGTCCCAGCGCCCTTTAAGCGTATTGGCCTGCGACTCCAACTCCGCCTGGCGGGGTTGTGCCGCTTCCACGCAGTTGAGCGCTCGTTCCGCCGCCTGCGCCGTCATGGTGACCACATAATCAAGACGGTCGCGTGCGTCCGGGATCGCTTCGGCAGCCTGAGCGATAGCCTGATCTAGCCCCAGCTCGCGCATGCTGTCACGCAGCATACGGGTCAGTTGACCGATGCGGGAGATGATCTCACCCGCTGTCGCTGCATCGCTGGCAGGCATTGGAATATCTCTCATCGCCCTCTCCTTTTTTACATGCCCAGTTTTTCAAAAATCTTGTTGAGCTTCTCTTCCAGCGTTGCCGCCGTGAAGGGTTTCACTACGTAACCACTGGCACCCGCCTGAGCGGCAGCAATGATGTTTTCTTTCTTGGCTTCCGCCGTCACCATCAGCACCGGCATAGATGCCAGCGCACCGTCGGCACGGATGGTTTGCAACAGCTCGAGGCCATCCATATTCGGCATATTCCAGTCCGATACCACGAAATCGAAGCTGCCAGCGCGCAGTTTGTTCAACGCATCCGCCCCGTCTTCCGCCTCTTCGACGTTGTTAAAACCCAGTTCTTTCAGCAAATTTCTGACGATGCGGCGCATGGTAGAAAAATCATCCACCACCAGAAATTTAAGGTTTTTGTCTGCCATTATTGCTCCTAAGGTTAATCGTTTTTGCCCCGAGGTTCGGGGCATAACATCAAATACGCAGCGCCTGACCACCCGCGATCTGCGCCAACATGCGTTGGCTCATGCGCTCCAATTCCACTACTTCATTGACTCCGCCGGTGGCAATGGCCTCACGTGGCATGCCAAACACCACACAGCTGGCTTCGTTCTGCGCCAGGGTGTACGCCCCGGCACGGTGCATTTCCAGCATGCCTGCCGCACCGTCATTCCCCATACCGGTGAGGATCACCCCCACCGCATTTCGCCCGGCAAACTGGGCCACCGAGCGGAACAACACATCGACCGAAGGACGATGCCGGTTCACCGGTGGGCCATCATGCAGCCGAACCTGATAGTTGGCGCCGCTGCGCGTCAGCTCCAGATGACGATCTCCCGGCGCGATATAGGCATGGCCCGGCAAGACGCGCTCGCCGTCTTCGGCTTCTTTCACCGTGATCTGGCACAGCTTGTTGAGCCGCTCGGCAAAGGAACGGGTAAACCCTGGCGGCATATGCTGAGTGATCAATAACGCCGGGCTGGTAGCCGGTAACGGCTGCAAGACGTGGCGGATTGCCTCGGTACCGCCGGTAGACGCCCCGATAGCGATCAGCTTCTCACTGCTCAACAACGGCGTATGGCTGAGGATCTCCGGAGCCGGTGCCGTTGAGCGCTGAGGCAGACGCGCCTTGGCCGCCGTGCGGATCTTTTCGGCAATCAGCTCGCTATAGGCCAGCATGCCTTCGCGGATCCCCAGTTGCGGCTTGGTGACAAAATCCACCGCGCCCAGTTCCAACGCCCGCAGAGTGATCTCCGATCCCTTTCCGGTCAGCGACGACACCATCACCACCGGCATCGGCCGCAGGCGCATCAGTTTTTCCAGAAAATCCAGCCCGTCCATACGCGGCATTTCGACGTCCAGCGTCAGTACCTGCGGGTTGAATTTTTTGATCAGATCGCGCGCCACCAGCGGATCGGGGGCGGTCGCCACCATCTCCATATCGGGATGGCTATTGACAATCTCGGTCATCAGCTGCCGCATCAGGGCAGAGTCGTCTACGCTTAATACGCTGATTTTATTCATTACCTCTCCTTGGTCAGGCCATACACGGTCTGCCCACGCAAGTAGAAATCCCGGCTTAGCTGGCTGAAGTTTTCGGAATGGCCGGCAAACATCAGGCCCCCCGGTTTAAGCAGCGGCACAAAGCGCCGCAAAATGCGCTCTTGTGTTTCCTTGTCAAAATAGATCATGACGTTACGGCAAAATATCGCATCAAATTGCCCCGGCAACGCCCATTCAGGGGCCAGCAGATTGAGCGGCTGGAAATGCACCTGTGCCGCCAATTCTGGCCGAACCCGTACCAGGCCATGGTGAGGCCCGGTCCCTCGCAGGAAATAACGCTGCATCTGCGCCGGTGTCAGGGTGCGCAGATCTTCCTGGCGATACACCCCTGCCTCGGCCTTTTCCAATACCTGAGTATCGATATCGCTGGCCCATACCTGCGTCCCCGTCGCCCGCTGCCCTAACGCCTCATTCAAGGTAATGGCGATCGAGTAAGGCTCTTCACCGGTCGAGGCGGCGGTACTCCACACGCAGTAACCGTTAGGCCGCGAACGCGCATGTTCCGCCAGGATCGGGAAATGGTGCGCCTCACGGAAAAACGCCGTCAGGTTGGTGGTCAGGGCGTTGACGAATGCCTGCCACTCGGCGCTGTTGGTATCGCTCTCCAGCAGCACCAGATAGCTACCAAAATCGGGTATTCCCAGTAGCCGCAGGCGACGCACCAGACGGTTGTAAACCATTTCGCGTTTGTGCTCGGCCAACACAATACCGGCACGCTGATAGATCAACTGGCTGATACGTCGGAAATGCACATCCGACAGGGGCAGCCGTTGCACCATCTGTGTCAGCAAAGACGCAGGCTCTTTATTGGTGGGTGAGGATGAGCCACTCATAACCCTTCACCCGAGTTGTTGTTACTTGCTATACAATTCGACACTAGTTGCTTCCTTTGCTACTGATAAAACTCCGTTGTTAAGACTTTCTGATAAGGTGATGTTGTCGTCCGCCAGGCGGAATACCGCTACCGCATCGGCCAGCGTAATCGCCTGTTCTTCTAATGCCGCCGCCGCAGAGGCCGCTTGTTCCACCAGCGCGGCGTTCTGTTGCGTCACCTGATCCATCTGGGTCACGGCCTGAGTAACCTGCTCGATACCGCGGCTTTGCTCATCGGATGCCGAGGAGATCTCGCCCATGATGTCGGTAACGCGGGTCACCGAACGCACGATATCCTTCATCGTGGCACCGGAGTTTTCGACCAGCACCGACCCTTGCTTAACACGGCCGACCGACTCATCGATCAGCACTTTGATTTCTTTGGCTGCCTGAGCGCTACGCTGTGCCAGATTGCGTACCTCTGCGGCCACGACGGCAAAACCGCGCCCTTGTTCACCCGCCCGCGCCGCTTCAACCGCCGCGTTCAATGCCAGGATGTTGGTCTGGAAGGCAATGCCGTCGATCACGCTGGTAATGGCGCCAATTTTCTGCGAACTGCTGGCAATATCGTGCATGGTGGTGACCACGTCGTCGGCCATTTCCCCGCCCTTGGCAGCGGTGGCTGAGGCATCGCGCGCCAGCTTTGAAGCCTGGCGGGCATTGTCGGCGTTCTGTTTCACCGTGGCGGTCAACTGCTCCATACTGGCGGCGGATTCCTCCAGCGACGCGGCTTGCTGCTCGGTGCGGGAAGAGAGATCGTTATTACCTTCAGAAATTTCCTGTAGCCCGATCAGGATCGACTCGGCGCCTTCGCGCACTGCACCGACTGTGCCAATCAACGAGTTCTGCATGCGGTGCAGGCTGGCAAACAACATGCTGATCTCGTTGCGGCCATACACCTGGATCGGCATGGCCAGGTCACCATCGGCGATACGGTCAAAGTGGCTACGCATAATATTCAGCGGCTGAACCAACATATTGCGCAACCACCACATGGCGCTGGCGGTCACCAGGATCAGCATCAGCACTGCGCCACACACTAGCCAACCGGCCAGCGTGAAGGAGCGCTGGTTGGCCGCATGGGCCTGGGCGATATTTTCGTTGACCAGTTGCAGGTACTGGACGAAGTCGGCTTCGAATAGGTCCTGCATTTTCTGCGTGGGTTGATCCATAAAGCCCTGCAGGTTGCCGCCCTCCAGGAAGACGATCAGCTCACGCAGCGCACCGCGTAGCCGCTCATAGCTGGCTTGGGTGGTTTCTGTCAGTTCCTGCTCCTGGTCGCTGTTACGCGAGACGGCCAGGAACTGATTAAAATAGAGATCGGCTTTCTGCAACGAACTGCGAGCGTTGCCCATCAGGGCATCGACCTGTTCTTGCGGTACTTTCAGCGCTGCACGGGTGCCGGCCCGGTTCAAGGTGTTACGTGCCTGTAGCAGGGAAACCCAGCTCAGGCTGAGGGCATCACGCTGCTGGCTACCCAGACTAATCAGATTAAGATTGTGGTTATCGGAGCGGGAAGCGGTATACGACAAGCCGGTGCTAATCAGTTGCATCAGGCAAAAGGTCAGCAGTAATAAAAACAGACTGGTAGAGATACGGACTCGGTTAAACACGATAAACCTCCAGGTAGCCGCGGGTTAACACGACTTAGGACGGAAAAAAGGGCCACGATCTCGCAGGGAGAACGCAGCCCAATGCCGGTTAGAACGTTTCCCAGTTCTCCTGCGGATCGCTGGCGTTCATTTTTTTATGATTGATTACCGGGGTAACGACTTTACTGTTGGCGGATGCCTTGAATTCGTTTTGGCCTTCCGCTTTCAGTCGGAATACCGCAACGGACTGGGTCAAGCGGCTGGCTTGCTCTTCCAGAGCTGCCGCCGCAGAGGCCGATTCTTCGACCAAAGAGGCGTTCTGTTGGGTGACGCGATCCATTTCGGCAACCGCCTGGCCAACCTGATCGATACCACGGCTTTGCTCGTCGGAGGCCGACGCGATTTCACCCATGATGTCGGTGACGCGGGTGACGGCATTGACGATATCTCCCATGGTTTCACCGGCGCTTTCCACCAGCACAGAGCCCATATCGACGCGGCTAACCGAGTCTTCAATCAGGCCTTTGATCTCTTTGGCTGCCTGCGCGCTGCGGCTTGCCAGATTGCGTACTTCACCGGCAACCACGGCAAAACCACGGCCCTGTTCACCGGCACGGGCAGCTTCTACTGCCGCATTCAACGCCAGGATGTTGGTCTGGAAGGCGATGCCGTCGATCACGCTGGTAATATCGGCAATTTTCTGCGAGCTGCCAGCGATGTCGTGCATGGTTTGCACCACGTTGGCGACCACTTTACCGCCTTTCTGCGCGGTTTCTGAGGCGCTCAACGCCAGTTGGCTGGCCTGACGAGCGTTTTCGGCGTTCTGTTTCACCGTCGCGGTCAACTGCTCCATGCTGGCAGCGGTTTCCTCCAGCGAGGCGGCCTGCTGTTCGGTACGGGAAGAGAGATCGTTATTACCTGCAGCAATCTCGGAAGCACCGCTGTAGATGGCATCGGCCCCCTGACGCACGCCGCTGACGGTGTCGATCAGTTCGCCTTGCATATGCCTGAGGCTGGCTGCCAGCACGCCCATTTCGTTGCGGCTGTTGACGTCGATCGGGTGGGTCAGATCGCCTGCGGCGATCAGTTTGATGTGCTCAATCATACGGTTGAGTGGGCGCACCAGAATATGATGGATGCCAAACCAAACCATGGCAATCACCGCAACCACCAGGACCAGCACCACGACCAGCGTCCAAACGGCAAATTCGAAAGAGCTGTCGCCATCTTCGACCGCGATCTGGTATAGCTTGTCGTTCTGAGTCAGGTAGCGGTTATAGAGCTGTTCAAATTCAGTCTGATAACGCTGAGTGGGCTGCTCAAAGAAGGCGTCCAGCTTGCCGTCACCCAACAGCGGGATCAGCTCCGACAGCGCAGTGTGCAAAGTGGTATAGCGTTGCTTGAGTTCGTCTGCCGCAGCGGCATCCTGGCGAGCATCCAGAGGGATCTTCTCATAGGCAGCGTAGTGCTGTTCCGCCATGCTCAAGGTTTTTTTTGCCGAGACCAGCAGTTCATCAACGGTGGCACCGGTGCCCGCTTTATTGAGGTCCATCATGTAGCGGATCCCGGCACGATTGAGGGTATTGCGGGTTTGCAGCAGGTTTACCCAGCTTTCATTCAGTTCTGACTGCTGCTGTCGGATAGTTTGCAGTACGGTAAAATTTTCTTTGTTATCTTTCAGCGAAGTGAAAAACAGCCCACCGGAAACCAGCTGCAAGGCACCGAATAACACCAGCACCAGCAATAAGCTGGTGACCACCTTCATACGATTAAACATTTTTACCCTTCTTGGAAGCCCGCACAGACAAGCGCTGTGTACGTTAACTGTCTGGGTTATCGGCGTGGCAGAAGAGAACTTTAAGAAAAATCTGTAACTATTTTTTTGTATTGTGCGGAGGGTAAGATTTTAGCTTGGTGAAGGAAAAGTGGCCCCTCACCCTAACCCTCTCCCACAGGGAGAGGGGACGGAACGTGCTACTGATTAACTACTGCGCTAGTCCTCGATATCGGCCTTGTTACAGAGTAGTCTCTACACCTGAACACAGCGCGATTCCAGCTCCCTCTCCCTGTGGGAGAGGGTTGGGGTGAGGGGACCGTTGAGCGCAGGGATGCGCGATACGAGCCCCCAGGGACGGGTTTACGGCGTGTCGGCGTTCTGCGTTATCCCCACCTGTTGAGCCGTGACAAACAGCTACTCAGCAATCAGGCGCTTTTCGCTACATTGTCCACCAGCGACATCTCTTCGCTGCTCAGCAGCTTTTCGATATCCACCAGGATCAGCATACGTTCACCGAGCGACCCCAGACCGGTGAGATATTCCGTCGCCAGCGTAACCGCAAACTCGGGGGCTGGGCGGATCTGATCCGTCGTTAACGACAGCACATCAGACACGCCATCCACCACGATCCCCACCACCCGCTGGCCAAAGTTCAGCACGATCACCACGGTGTTTTCATCATAAGAGACGTCCTGCTGGGCAAACTTCACGCGCAGATCGATAATCGGCACGATCACCCCACGCAGATTGGTCACGCCCTTGATAAACGCCGGGGTATTGGCGATGCGCGTTACCTGATCGTAACCGCGGATCTCCTGAACCTTGAGGATATCAATGCCATACTCTTCGTTACCCAAGGTAAAAATCAGGAACTCCTGACCTACCGTTTCGCCAGCCAATTTGCTGACGGCTGCAAGTCCTGCCATTTCGATCACCTTTAAATCAGTCGGTTAATAATTATGCGGCAGCGTCCGTCAGACGCTTTTCCCGGTTCAGCGTTTGCAGCGCCGAAACATCTACAATCAGCGCCACGCTGCCATCCCCCAGAATGGTGGCAGCCGAAATACCCGGCACCTTGCGATAATTGCTTTCCAGATTTTTCACCACCACCTGATGCTGACCGATCAACTGATCGACCAGCAGCGCATAGCGGCGGCCTGCACTTTGCAAAATCACCACGATGCCCTGGGTGGCTTCGGTTTTGGCCCCGTCAACCTCAAACACCCGATACAGCTCGACCAGAGGCAGGTACTCACCGCGTACCTGAAGCACACGCTCCCCACCGGCCAGCGGATGCAAATCCTCGGCCTGCGGTTGCAATGACTCCATCACGGCATTCAATGGCAGAATGAACACTTCCTCATTCACCTTGACCGACATGCCGTCAAGAATGGCCAGCGTCAGCGGCAGTAAAATGCGGATTGAGGTGCCCTTCCCGGCCTGGAAATGGATTTCGACATGGCCACCCATCTCCTGAATATTTCGCTTCACCACGTCCATGCCCACGCCGCGCCCAGAAACGTCGGTCACCTGCTCAGCGGTGGAGAAACCCGGGGCAAAGATCAGCATGCCGACCTCTTCATCGCTCATGTTGTCACTCACCGCCAGCCCCTGTGAGGCAGCCTTGGCGAGAATTTTCTGGCGATTGAGACCGGCACCGTCATCGGTGACTTCAATGCAGATATTGCCGCCCTGATGTTCGGCAGACAGGATCAGATTGCCGACTTCGGCCTTACCGGCGGCCAGGCGCGCAGCAGGTTCTTCAATACCGTGATCCAGACTGTTACGCACTAAGTGCGTCAACGGATCGATAATGCGTTCAATCAGGCTCTTGTCCAGTTCGGTAGAGCTGCCCCGTAGCGTCAACTCCACCTGCTTGTCCAGCTTGCTGGCCAGATCGCGCACCAGACGCGGGAAACGGCTGAAAACGTACTCCATCGGCATCATGCGGATCGACATCACCGACTCTTGCAGGTCGCGAGCGTTACGCTCCAGCTGGCTCATGCTGTTGAGCAGATCGCCGTGGTTGACCGGATCAAGGGAGCCAGAACGTTGGGCCAGCATCGACTGAGTGATCACCAACTCCCCCACCAGGTTGATCAGTTGATCGACCTTTTCTACCGCCACGCGAATGCTGGTGGACTCGCTAGCCTTGGCTTTGGGCTTCGGCGCTTCAGCCACCGTAGCAGGCGCGGTAGGTGTGACAACGGCAACGGGTTCCGGCGTGCTGATCTTCTCCACGGCCTTCGGCGGCGTGGAAAAGGCAATCTGCTCCGGTTCAAGCACAAAGCACAGCACCGCGCTGATATCCTCCTCACTGGCAGAGGTCAGTAAAGTCACCTCCAGGCTGGTCTCGGTCTGCTGCGGGTTTTCCACCTCGCCCAGGTTGCCCAACTCTTCCAGCATCAGCGGAATTTCATTCGGCTTCAGACCGCTCAGGCTGATCCGCATCCCGCCTTCAATCGCAGCCGGAGCAGCAGCATGAACCACCGGTGAGGTTACCGTTACCGCCGCCGCAGGAGCATCCTGCTGTTGCGCTTCCAAAGCCAACTGCCGCAACGCCTGACAAATATACTCAAAGCTCTCGCTATCAGGTTGTTGCGACGTTTTATAGGCGTCCAGTTGCTCCTGCATAATGTCTTTGGTTTCCAGAAACAGGTTGATAATTTCGGTGCTCAGGCTCATTTCCTGACGCCGGGCACCGTCCAGCAAATTCTCCAGCAGGTGGGTAGTTTCCTGCAGCACGCTAAAGCCGAAAGTGGCCGCCCCGCCCTTGATCGAGTGGGCAGCGCGGAAAATCGCGTTCAGTGGTTCAATATCCGGGGCCAGCGGATCCAGCTCCAACAGATGTTGCTCCATATCGGCCAGCAGCTCGTCTGCCTCATCAAAAAAGGTCTGATAAAAAGCGCTAATGTCCATGCTCACGGGGTCACCTCTGCTGTGAGTCGCTGTTAGTCGGTGAAGTGGCGGAAGGTGCCGCCGGAATAGCCGCTGTCGGCCCGGTTTCTGCGGCTTTCACCGCTACCGGAGGTTGCTCTGGCGTGCCCTGCGTTGCCGGCAGTTCGGCGGTTGGAGCAGGCGGCGACGGCGGTAATTCCGGTGTCGCTATAGCCGGTGCCGTCGCCTGCGGAGCCAGCTGCTTCAGGCCCTCCGGTTGATCGATTTCCGTAGCGCTGCTCTCCGCATTCTCGTGTTCTATCCCCTGCTGGGTTGCTTTGTTCAGCACCAGAATGGTGATCCGCCGGTTAACCGCATCATCACCGCCGTGCTGTTTCAGGTTCATGGTCGAGGCCATCCCAACCACCCGCAATACTTTGCCTTCGGCCAAACCACCGGCAATCAGCTCACGCCGCGAGGCATTGGCTCGATCGGCGGACAGCTCCCAGTTGCTGTAATAGCGCTCACCGGTAGCATAAGGCAGATCGTCGGTATGGCCCGACAGGCTGATTTTGTTCGATAATCCATTGAGGATCGGCGCTATCCCGCGCAGGATATCGCGCATATAGCTTTCCACCTGCGCGCTACCGGTCTTGAACATCGGCCGATTCTGGCTATCGATAATTTGAATGCGCAATCCTTCGTCCATCATGTTGATCAGCAAATGCGGCCGCAGCGCTTTCAGGCGCGGGTCCGACTCAATCAGCTCATCGAGTTTCTCGCGCAGCTTGTTCAGGCGCAGCTCTTCCGCACGCTTTTCTGGTGAATCCATCTGCTTTTTGACCAACCCTTGCTGCTGGGTTGGATCGTCCCCACCGCCCGGGATTGGGCTGCTTTCCGAGCTGCTCTTGTCGCCGCTGGTCAGCGCCACCTTCAGTGGGGTACGGAAATATTCGGCTATCTGCGTCAACTCCTGCGGGCTGGCAATCGCCAGCAGCCACATCACCAGAAAAAACGCCATCATCGCCGTCATAAAATCGGCATAGGCAATTTTCCAGGAGCCGCCGTGATGACCGGCATGATGGGCTTTGCGTTTTCTGACCAGAATAACCGGGTGATTCTGTTTCATGCGTCCTGCTCTTCCGTCGCCTGCTGTGCCGGGGCTTTCACCTTACGCACATGCTCTTCCAACTCAATGAAGGAAGGGCGCTCCGTGGTGTACAACGTTTTACGGCCAAACTCGACCGCGATCTGTGGGGCATAACCATTCAAACTCGACAGCAAGGTAACCTTGATGCACTGCATCATTTTGGTGGTTTCGGCACTCTTCTGGCGCAGCAAAGTCGCCAGCGGGGAGATGAACCCATAGGCCAACAGAATGCCGAGGAAAGTGCCCACCATCGCATTGGCGATCAGTGCCCCCAATTCCGCCGCAGGCCGGTCAGCCGAAGCAAGTGCGTGCACTACCCCCATCACGGCCGCCACGATGCCGAAAGCCGGTAACGAATCGCCGACCATCGCCAGGCTCCCTGCGGGTACCTCGCTCTCCTGTTCGAAGGTTTCGATCTCTTCATCCATCAACGCTTCGATCTCAAAGGCGTTCATATTGCCGCTCACCATGAGTCGCAAATAGTCGGTAATAAATTCAACCAAGTGGTTATCGGCAAGAATGCGCGGATAATTAGAGAAAATTTCGCTTTCCTGCGGATTATCGATATCAAACTCAAGTGACAACATGCCCTGCTGGCGGGATTTGGCCATCAGCCGATACAGCAATGCCATCAGATCCATATACAGTTCTTTGTTGTATTTTGAGCGGCGCATCAGCTTGGGAAGAGCGCGTAGCGTGGATTTTATCGCTTTACCGTTGTTGCCGACGATAAAGGCCCCCACACCGGCCCCCCCGATGATCAAAAATTCGGCAGGCTGATAGAGTGCGCCGAGGTGGCCCCCGACGATCATATAGCCGCCGAACACGGTTCCCAGAACCACGAGATAACCCAAGATAACTAGCACACGTATTCCTTAAATTCACAATATGGATGGAAGGTGAGTCAGCGCGGGTGAAAATCGGCAACAGCACGGGTCGCCCCGAGAGCCCGGAGTACCGAGCCCTTGAGTTTCACCAGTCTGTGTTGCTGTATAAACCTGCAAGCAGGCTCAGACTGCGCGTTTAACCTGCTCTTCCAGCAGTTGTGGAATAATATCGGCCAGTTGCGGCGAAAGTTTACGTCTTTTTACTGCGCGGGATGGAGGTTGGCATAAACTGCAGACAAAACTGTTAAGCGGCTGGTGCGCATGGGTGATAAAAGCGCCACCACAGCAGCTGCAGGCGGATAGCTGCAACATACCGCTGTCGACAAAACGCACCAGCGTCCAGGCTCGTGTTAGCGCCAACAGCGGGGGCTCGCCTGGCTGCTGCGGACACTGTTCCAAATACAGTCGATAGGCTTTGACCACGGCTTCAACCCCGTGGCACTGACCGCATTTGAGCAGGAACTGATAAGCATTGAAAAACATCGACGAGTGGATGTTTTGCTCCCAGGTCATGAACCAGTCGGTCGAGAATGGCAACATCCCTTTGGGCGGCGGACTGCCGCGTAATTCTTTGTACAGTTTGATCAATCGCCCACGACTAAGCTGCGTTTCGCTCTCCAACATCTGCAAGCGCGCGCCCAGCGTGATCAGTTCCATGGCGAGTTGAATGTCCTTGGCTTCCTGAACAATACTTTTCTCACTCATCATCAGGCTCTTTTCTTCGTCACACTACCGTCTTTACCCGATAGTTCTTTGAGTAAATGGCTCGATAGCAAAATGCCGGTGTGGATCTGTTGCAGATCGTCCACGCGAGATTCTTTCGTCAGGTGCTCGATAGTATTGTGGTCGTTGAAACGGAAGTGGCAAACCAGCTGATTAGTTTCTGCCAGTTTTACCATTTGCGGCAACGTGAGTTGCGACAGCGCATCCGCCATTGAGTTATCAATACCCAGACGGAACATTGCTGACGCTTTTTCATCGTTAATCAGACGCTGTGCCAGAAGCAAATATGACAAATTAATGTCATAAATATGTTTAAGTAGTTCAGACGTACCCATATTCCCATCCCGACAGACTATGTTTAAAAACATACGCTGGGTGATAAATTATCGCCCATGACCTGGGTTCATTCCCAAAGTTGGCAAACAAATCCCTGTACGCCAGCCGCGACAACTGCGCGACTATACACATTTCGGGTTGTTACTCAGTATTTTGATACACATGCAATTGCATGTATGGATATACAGCATCCTGCTTCAAAAGTGTGTTTTTCGTAAGACGATTTTTACAAATATAATAAGATTAATCTTAATAACAGCGCAACTCTACCCCCGATCACTTAGCCCACACAACGTAAGTGACCTGCAATTTTAAAAACAATGTGACGTAGATCACAAAAATAAAAAATATCCACCTTGAAAAGGCCAAATTCTGACCAATTATTAACCTCCAAGCTGTGCAATAAATACGCTAAAGTAAGAAAAGGTCTTAAAAACCAGGTTTTATAGCCTAAAAATACGCGTTTTTAGATCAATTCGAACAAAAGCTTAACTAAAGCCAAATCACAGAGAAAAAATCTGCCACCCTGCCACCAGAGCAGCTTAAAATACTGATTGTCATTTAAAACCAGCTCCTTATGAATAAAATTACCCGCTAAAACATCCCCGACTGAAAAGTAAGATTTAACTTGGGTGGCTGTTTCAATTTTCGACAGCGCGACTCATGCGGTTAAAGGTGCAGTATTTTGGGTTGAACAAGTTAACAGAAGTAACAATGTGTTTCGTGGTAAGGGAGTCGACAGGGGGGCAAGTCAGAAAAGATAATGCCAACTAGCGTTGCTCAGCAAGGAAAGTCGCAAATTGATTTTTACTTAGCATTTTAATTATTATTTAAGATATCCGACCTATTATATGGAAAATTCCTAATCCCCATGACAAAGATCAAAAAGTGCATTAGGTCATCTATGCTTTATTGTCTAGCTATTTCTTCAGCGCTGGCGAGATTATGCTTGAGCCTTACACCTCTTTAGCAAAAATTTTGAATGCGCACAATGAAAATACATCGGGCATCCACTTTATGCCGTTGCCGCCAAAACCACTGCCATTATCATTTTCTTTGCTATAGGCATAGAAACGTAGTGCTATGCTGGCAGACGTCTCCTGAGCCAATAAGGTAAGATTCCCCCTAATTGACAGTTTATCTGTCAAGATATATTGCCCAGATGCTCGGCACATATTATCATTCGGGGGTGCCTCCTCCCCTACCAGGGGTATTTTGGCTAAGCGTGTTCCATTTACTCACTTTTCTTTTATTTTGCCTGGCGACATCTCTTCATCTTGTGGCGATTTCTGCGAATATGTGAGATTTTTCTTTCCGCTTTAATACTATTAATAGGCTATGTTTTAACTATGACAAGTACGATCGATTACCTGATGACGTTTCGCAAATGTTCCAGCCTGGACAGTCTGGAAAAAGTCTACGACAAGCTGAATTACTCACTGACGGACGACAATGAAATGAGCAACATGTACCGTGCTGCGGATCATCGCCGTGCGGAACTGGTCTCAGGCAAACTGTTTGACCTGGGTAGGGTGCCAAAGTCACTCTGGGCACAGGTGCTTTAATCCCGCAGACAGTGATGCGCGCATCTTTTTATCTTTTATGGCGGAATCTCTTCCTGGCCCTGGGGTTTAGCGTTGCGCGTGATACAAACCACATTTATTGCGCAGGCATTGCTCTACCCTTTAAGCACACATTCAGGCAAACGGGAGTAGAACATGGGATATCACAACGTTCTGGTTACGGTGGCAGTCGCGGCGGACAGCCACCGGCTGGTAGAGAAAGCCGTCTCCATCGTGCGCCCCTGTGATGGGAAAATCACGCTAGTCAGCATCATTGCCAATGCCGAGATTTTCCCCGCCCCCATGCTGGGTGACCTGCGTGCGTTGATGGAGGAAGAGACGCTGCTGTTTATGGAGGAACTGTGCCTACGGGCAAACTATCCCAATATCGCTACGCGGATCATTCACGGCGAGTTGGGCGACTGCCTGGCCTACGCCAACCAGAAGCAACCCTTTGATCTGGTCATCTGTGGCAACCATAGCGATAGCATGATGAATAAAGTGGCCTGCTCCGCCGCGCGCTTTATCAATACCAGCAGCATTGACGTGCTGATCGTTCCGCTATAATGCACAGTCATCACCTCCAGTTGGCTATTCAAGGTGGACCGCTTTTTTCTTCTAACAAATTAAGTGAGTCGTAAGCAATACCTGCTCGCCAATGAAGCATCGTTTACTCTACAATTCCCCCTTAATATCATCATCAGCGTCAATATATGATATCGGAATTATCGCAACCCCATCAATATACCCAATATCAAATATCACTGTTACCTATGGTTAACAACAAGATTTCGGTCGTTATTTTTCATCACGATATAAGAAAGTGTTCAACGAGCATTCCGTCACCGCAACTATTACGCAATACTTTTCAACACGGTTCCCGCTACGCTTTTTACGTTATCGCATAAGTGCGCACATAACGCTATTTTCCACTGCGACAGATTAACTAGACTAGCCAGTACCTGAACGCCTTTCGTTCAACACCGTCGCCAAGGAGTCATCGATGTCTCAGCAAGCGCATAACCGCCGTTTTGTTTTAGCTTCACGCCCTCACGGGGAACCGCAGGCAGACAATTTCCGCCTCGAAACCAACCCCCTCCCTCAGCCCGCAGCAGGGCAGTTGTTGCTGCGCACGGTTTATCTTTCATTAGATCCCTATATGCGTGGCCGTATGAGCGATGCGCCCTCTTATGCCCCCCCGGTACAGATAGGCGAAGTGATGGTCGGCGGCACAGTATCCCGCGTGCAGGCCTCACAACATCCAGACTTTAACGTTGGAGATTGGGTGCTCGGTTACGATGGGTGGCAAAGCCATGCGTTGTCGGACGGCAGCGGCCTGCGTAATCTGGGCGCCAAACTGGATCACCCTTCCCGGCTCCTTGGCGTATTAGGGATGCCCGGGTTTACCGCCTATATGGGGCTGCTGGATATCGGCCAGCCACAGGCGGGCGAAACCTTGGTGGTCGCGGCAGCCAGCGGAGCCGTAGGTTCCGTGGTAGGTCAGATTGCCAAGCTGAAAGGATGCCGCGTGGTGGGTGTGGCGGGTGGCGCAGAGAAATGCCGCTATGTGGTGGATGAACTGGGATTTGATGCCTGTATCGATCACCGCTCGGCCGACTTTGCGGCCCAACTGGCGGAAGCCTGCCCCCAGGGCATCGATATTTACTATGAAAACGTCGGCGGCGCAGTGTTTGATGCGGTTATTCCTTTGCTCAATACCAAGGCACGTATCCCCGTCTGTGGCATTATCGCCCATTACAGCGCGACCGAGTTACCACCTGGCCCAGATCGCTTGCCGTTGTTACAAGGCCTGATCCTGCGTAAACGCATCAAGATGCAGGGTTTTATCATCTTCGATGATTACGCAGAAAGCTTCGGCGAGTTTCTACAACAGATGGGGGAATGGGTCAGCCAGGGCAAGATCAAATTCCGCGAGGACGTAGTCGACGGGTTAGAGAATGCCCCTCAGGCCTTTTTCGGACTGCTGAAAGGGAAAAACTTCGGCAAGCTGATTATCCGCGTCGCCGAGGAGTGATCCTCTGTTCAGGGCGCTATGCGCCCTGAACCCTTTACGCAACGTTCAGATCTTGGTTACCGACTGGCAAATCTCCAGATCAAAGTAACCATCAGCCACGCAATCATTGAGATAATGTTCATAGCAAACGCCCTCAGACGGCCGATAGCCGCTGGCGGGTAACAGTTGCTGGTAAAAATTACGCCAAGGGGTGGCGAAATCCCCATCGGTGATCCGCACCCGGTACACGGCGTACTCTCCTGCGGGCAGGGTTTGTATCACCATGTTTTCGCTGCCGGCAGGCAGCACAAAATCATCGGCAACGGTAAACACCACGTCGGCACGCAGGTTTTCCGCTGCGACCTGGTTCGGATCGTCCCAATAGAGTACCAGCCATTTCCCCACGGGAATGCCTTGCCGTTGTTGCCAGGCCATCAGTTGCTGAAAACCCAGTGGGACTGATTGCGCATAAGGCCCCACAACCCGCACGCCAACGGCCTTTTCTACCGGTTTTTGCTCAATTCTTACCGCCATTGTCATCACTCTTCTCGCCTATGTCCGGAACAGTAGAGTCAAGCGCCAATTTCGGTTCGTACATCCAGCAATTCAGGGAAAAATGTCAGTTCTAACGCCTTCTTCAAGAAACTAACGCCGCTGGAGCCGCCGGTACCCGATTTAAAACCAATGATCCGCTCGACCGTTTTCATATGGCGAAAACGCCATAGATGGAAGCTTTCCTCGATATCCACCAGCTTCTCGGCCATTTCGTAGGCCGCCCAGTAGGTTTGCGGATTATCGTAAATCAGTTTGAACACCGGTAACAGCTCTGGATTGCGCTGGTAAGGCTGGGTCCAGTCTCGTTCAATGCATGCCTGAGGTACCGCAAGACCGTGGCGGGAAAGGTAGCGGAGGAATTCGTCATACAGGCTCGGGGCTTCGAGGATCGCTTTCAGCGCCGCATGTTTTGGCGCATCGTCGCTGAAGACGGCCAGCATGGCGGCATTTTTGTTACCCAACAAAAACTCGATCGAACGATATTGATGGGATTGGAAACCCGAAGAGTTACCCAGCACACCACGGAACTCCACATATTCCGACGGGGTCAGCGTTTCCAGCACCGCCCATTGTTCAAACAGCAGGCGCTGGATCTGCTTCACCCTGGCCAGGATCTTGAAGCAGTGGCTGAGCTTATCCTGCTGCACCAGAGTCCTGGCTGCCTGCAGTTCATGCAGCATCAGTTTCATCCACAGTTCCGAAGTCTGGTGCTGTACAACAAACAGCATTTCATCATGATGCTGTGGGTTGGAAAGTGGCTGCTGACAATCCAGTAGTTGATCCAGGCACAGGTAATCACCGTAGCTCATGCGCTTGGAAAAATCGGTGACGATGGCGCTTTCTAGTTCCCGCTGATTCATGTTCTCTCCCATGTCGCTCACGCTTTTGGCAAACGTGACGCGCATTGCTGGTTAGCAAGTGAAGAGAAGACAATAGTTCATACTGGCAACATTAACGTAACAATTAACGAGAGCTGCCTCGCAGATCTGGTACTGACATCAGGTTTAAACGGGCGCTGCATGCAGCACCCATACAAACAGAACATTCAGAGCACATCCAGCAGCCATTTTTGCGCCGGAGTCAGTCGGCTAGCCGTTTCTTCCTTCAACCAGCGGCGCTGGTCTTGCTGAGCGATATCTGCGCGGTCGATATAGAGTGCGTGCAATACCCTCCGCCGGGTACCGATTCTGTTCTGAGTCCCTCCATGCCAGGTGTGCGCGTTGTAGATCATTACGCTACCGGCAGGGGCTGCAAAAACAATTTCATCGGGATGTGCCAAATCGGGATCGGCCAATACATCTTCCGGCAGTTCCGGCCGCAGGTGCGTTCCGGCGATAATCCGCGGCGCGCCGTTCTCCGCACTCAAGTCATCAATCGCCCATATCGCATTGACCAGGTGTACTTTGGGAAAATCGGGGCGCGGTTTTTTCCAGTCGGCATGCAGAGGCTGATGGCCGCCACCGTGCAAGGCTTCACGGGCATTGAGGCTCGATACCTTGAACTCACCGTTGAAAATATAGCGGCAGGCAGACAGGATCAGCGGGTGCGACCACACCTTTTCCCACACCACACCTTTATTCACCATGTTGGCAATGCGCGTTGCCGTCGCTTCCTGATGGTGCTCAATGGCCAGGTTATCCCCTTCTTTCTCCACCAGCTCATCAATAAGATTGCGCATCGCCACCAGCCAGTCAGGATCGGCCACGTTGTGCACCACGGTATACCCCAACGTATCAAGCTCCTGCTTCATCTGTGCCGTTAACTCGATGCCGGCTCCTAAAGCCTCCAGGTATATCTCGGATTGACGCTGCATCATGATTTCTCCATTTACTTTTTGATAACATAACGGCAAATTTACTGGAAGCCTGGGCCAAAAACAGGGGGCTTTTACTACGAAATACTGGACACAGATGTACGCCAGCCAAAAATGTGACCTGGGTCATAAATGTGCAAAAGCCCCTTGAACGCAGGGAAATAACACCTTAATTGCGCTGCCCGCTTGGGTTTACCATCATTCCTAAATGCATCGTTAACCGCCGAAGCGCACTGGAGATCGCGATGTCTGAAACGCTAGTTACCCTGCTTGAACAGCTGATTGCCCATCAGAATGCGATCCAGGTAAGGTTCCCTGAACCCACTTTTCCCGCCCCGCCCCTGGCCTTCTGCGTGCCTTTTCCGCGGCTTGAAATAGTGATCGAAGGGGAAGTCGAAGATCAGTGTCTACCTCTGGCAAATAACACGCTCTCCAGCTATCAGGTGCTTTATGTCCCCGCGGGCAAATGGAGTTTTCCGCAATGGACCCAGCCAGCCACCACGCTGAGCATCTTGTTCAGTAAGCAAAAGCTGGGTTTCAGCCTGCAAAGATGGGACGGGCAAACGCTGTGTGAAACGCAAAAACAGCACGTTGCACGGCGTGGGCCCAGAGTCGGCTCATACCTGCTACTAGCGATGAATGAGGTTTTGCTGCAACCTGATGCTTTGACCTCGCAGCTGATCTTTACCGGGTTGGTCAGCCACTGCCTGGAACAGCTCGCAGGCCAGGGGCAAACCGTCAGTAAAAGCCAGGAACTGCTGCTGGCCATACAGGATTACCTTGATGACCACGCCGGGCTGCCGTTAACACGGGAAGGCGTTGCCAAACGATTTCATATTACCCCTAACTATCTGTCCCATCTGTTCCAAAAATCTGGCCCAGTCGGTTTCAATGAGTACATCACCGGGGTACGCCTCGAGCGGGCGAAAAATCTATTGCGTGGTTATGATCTGAAGATCAAAGAGATCGCTCATAACTGTGGGTTCGACGACAGTAACTATTTTTGCCGGATATTCAAAAAGCATACCGATCGTTCCCCATCTGAATACCGCAGGCATTGCCGCAGCATGTAGCAATATTGCTGATTGGCGTAGGGGGCCGCATGATGCAGCCCCTAAGAAACGGGCGATTGAGGTTTATCGCCGGGCATAACGCCCGGCTAAAACGTAGATTAGAACCACTTGCCAAAGCGGCGGATGTAGAAACGCTTCATCAATTGCGCCACCACACAGTAGCTGACCAGCGTGGCCACCAGCCAAGGGAAATACTCCCACGGCAGCGGTTGCAACCCGACCCATGCCCCGAGCGGCGAGAACGGAATATAGATACCGAGTGCCATAATAATCCCGGTGGTCAACAACACCGGCAGCGCCGCCGTGCTCTGAATGAACGGGATCTTCTGGGTACGCAGCATATGCACTACCAGTGTCTGAGACAGCAATCCTTCAATAAACCAGCCGGACTGGAACAGAGCTTGATGCTCTACGCTATTGGCGGCAAACACGAACCACATCAACGCATAGGTAGTGATGTCGAAAATCGACGACGTCGGCCCAATCCACAGCATAAAGCGACCAATATTCTTGGCATCCCATTTGCGGGGTTTACGCAGGAACTCTTTGTCCATCTTGTCCCACGGCAGGGAAAGCTGGGAAATATCGTACATCAGGTTCTGTAACAGCAGGTGGATCGCCAGCATCGGCAGGAACGGAATAAACGCACTGGCCACCAGCACAGAGAACACGTTGCCGAAGTTGGAGCTGGCGGTCATGTTCAGATACTTGATGATATTGCCGAAGGTTTCACGCCCTTTGATCACCCCTTCTTCCAGCACCATCAGGTTCTTTTCCAACAGGATGATATCGGCAGATTCCTTGGCGATGTCAGTACCTGTATCGACAGAAATGCCCACGTCGGCATCGCGTAACGCCGGGGCGTCGTTAATGCCATCCCCCAGGAAGCCCACGGTGTGGCCATTAGCCTGCAACATTTTCAGCACGCGTGATTTTTGCAGCGGCGTCAGCTTGGTGAATACCGTACGCTGCTCAACTTCACGCATCAGATGGGCATCGTCCATCTGTTCAATCTCCAGGCCGGAGAGCGGAGTTCCCGGTTCCAGGCCGACATCACGGCAGATTTTACAGGTGATTACCGGGTTGTCGCCGGTCAGCACTTTCACCGCTACGCCATTTTCCTGCAGGGCAGCAATCGCTTCACGAGCGCTCTCTTTTGGCGGATCGAGGAAGGTCAGCAGGCCTTCGATCACCAGATCGCGTTCATCCACAATGCTCAGTGGCAGAGTGCAACCTTCCAGACCCAGATCTCGCGTTGCCAGCACCAGCACGCGGAAACCATCTTCATTATACTGGCACGCCAAAGCCTGCAAATCGGCACGGCGAGCCTCGTCAAGCACCAACACCTCCTGCCCGACACGGACGTGAGTGGCGATCTCCAACATCTCTTCAACTGCACCTTTGCAAATCAGCAGTTGGCGCTGTTGTTCATCCTGTACCACGATCGACAAGCGACGACGTATAAAATCAAACGGCAGCTCATCAACCTTGCTGTAGCGCCCCAACGCCTCAACGCCTGGCTGGCCCTGGCCAAAACGGATCACCGCCTGATCCATCAGGTTCTTCATGCCGCTCTGATGGAAGCTGTTCAACCAGGCTAAATGCAGCACGTGGTTATCCTTGCTGCCATTCACATCCAGATGATGTTCCAGAATGATGCGATCCTGCGTCAGGGTGCCGGTTTTATCGGTACAGAGCACGTCCATCGCGCCAAAGTTCTGGATCGCATTCAGCCGTTTGACCACCACCTTGCGGCGCGCCATGGCAATTGCGCCTTTCGCCAGGTTCGAGCTGACGATCATCGGCAGCATTTCCGGCGTCAGCCCCACGGCGACCGCCAAGGCAAACAGGGCCGCCTCCGTCCAGTCTCCCTTAGTGAAACCGTTAATCAGCAAGACGATCGGCACCATCACCAACATAAAGCGGATCAGCAGCCAGCTAACGCTGTTTACTCCACGGTCAAAGGCAGTTTGCGAACGGGTACCGACGATCGACTTAGCCAGGGAGCCAAAGTAGGTGCGGCCACCGGTTGCGACCACCACCGCCGTCGCCGTTCCGCTGGCCACGTTGGTGCCCATCAGGCAAATATTGGCCAACTCCAGCAGTTCGCTTTCGCTGGAGGCATCGATCTCGCTGGACTTTTGGCTCACGTCGGCCAAGGCATCGTATTTTTCGATCGGAATAGCTTCGCCGGTCAAGATGGCCTGGCTGATAAACAGATCGCGTGAGCTAAGCAAGCGGAGGTCCGCGGGTACCATATCCCCGGCGGAGAGCTGAATAATGTCGCCCGGAACCAACTCGCGAATGGGAATTTCCACCGCTAACGCCTGAGTGCTGAAATTACTACGGCGCAACACCGTTGCCGTAGTACGTACCATCGATTTAAGTGATTCGGCCGCTTTATTGGTGCGGTATTCCTGCCAGAAACGCAGCAAACCACTCAACGCAACCATGATCAGGATAATGATGACGCCGGTAAGATCGGTCTCCTCACCGTTTTGCATGGGCAACCAGTAATCAGTAAAGAAACTGATCCCAGCCAGCACCATCAGCACAAAGATAAACGGGTTGTTAAACGCGGTGACTAACTGCACCAGCGCATGCGGTGCCTTCTCATGGGCAACCTGATTACTACCGAAATACTGCAAACGTTCCTGGGCATCTTCCTGAGTTAATCCGATGCGGTTACAGTTTAAATTAGCCAACGTTTGATCGAGGCTGTTCTTTGCCTCGAGAGCAATGGCATACGGCTCGCGCTGTTTATCACGGCGGCGGCTATTTTCTTTAATATGGGTCATGACGCTATTCTCTTTTTTTACTTTGCACACAGGGTTACCCCGCCCGTAATAACGGGTGAACATGCACAAAGTGGAATTTACTTACTTTACTTCATTAACGTAATATTTATTCCATTAACATACCCTATGGATTTCAAGTTGTAGCTAGGCGACAAGCTTACTCATCCCCAGGAGCTTACTTTTCGTAAGTGACTGGGGTGAGTAAGTGCAGGTAACAACGCTACAACTTGAAAGACGACGGGTATATGCAGGATAAATAAAGTATCTGGGGTAAGTTTGCATAACACCTCCTTATCACCTTATTGGTGAAGGTTATTTATCGTTAAACGGGTAATTCTGACGCCACGCGCCAATGCACGGCACTCACGCTGCGTTCTAAACTAATCCGGCAGACAATACCCTCAATCTCTTTTTGCGCGGCCGGATTAGCCACAATTTCCGCACAGACTTCCAACTGACCAGGAATGGCAATATCGGCGCTACGCAGCGATTGCAGACGTAATGCCACGCCGTTCAATGCCTGAAGGATCAGGGTGCGAACCAGGATTTCATCCTGCTCCCCGCAGGTGACCTGGACGCGATAACGCAGCTCCAGATCCACCGCCTGCTGCTGGGGTTGCAGGTTAATGCGCTGCGCCGCTTCACGCAGCAGGATATTGGCACACAGGATCACCAGGGTGGCGCAGACGGCTTCCCAATGCTGCCCCAGGCCACATAGCACGCCGATGGCCGCAGAGCACCACAAGGTGGCCGCCGTGTTCAGGCCGCGGATATTCAGCCCTTCCCGCATAATCACACCGGCACCGAGAAAACCGATACCGGAAACGATCTGCGCCGCAATACGCCCCGCGCTGGAAGGCTCGGTGTCAAAAGAGCTCAGGATAAACACTGCGGCCCCGGTCGCAACCAAAGAATTGGTACGCAAGCCCGCCATACGCTGACGCCATTGACGCTCGGCACCAATAACGGCACCCAGGCCCATTGCCAGGAATAAATTCAGGATAAAAGGAGTCATAGCCATGATCTTCCCCTTAATTAATCATTGAGGTTGAATCATGTGCTGTTAAGCACACGCGAAATCGCGCCGATAATTAATCAGCGGGTCAGCGTTTGAGTGCCCGGAGGGAAAAGGCCGTGGTGATGGTTAAATACCATAATAATATCCGAATCAATACGCCCAATGCGCAAGCGCCTCGGGGACAACAATCATGTTCGGGTTGGCACAGCTCGGAATAACTAGAGAGGGGTGCTGCCCGCCGTGTTCGGCAAGCAACAAATCACGGGAGATTGGTCAACTTGCCTTTATTATTTCGCTACTACTGCAACTGTCCAATTGGTTTTCTCCACGGTGATTTTGGCTGGAGTATAGTGACATGAGGTTGTGAAGTAAAGGTTATATTATTAAACGAAGACTAAACCGAATATTCCCCTTATTTAATAACTGTTATAGGAACAATAATATAAGAAAGCTAATCGGGCGCCGCAATGCGGCCCCCCTACGCTACGAGCCGTTGTTGTAACCAGCTCAGTAACGCTGCTACCTCAGGCGTTAAACCGGCGGTTTGTGGCCACACCAGATAGACATCGCTATCGTTCAAATGCAGCGCAGCCGCCAATGGCACCAAGCGCCCTGCTGTAATCGCATCCTGCGCCAACACGGCCTTCACCAACGCAATACCAAACCCCTGCTCGGCTGCGCGCAGCAGTAACCCTGCATCGTTGAACAGCGCTAACTGTTGCCCACCGCCAATTCTCCCTACGGTGCTAAACCAGCTATGCCAGGGAGTGACGTCATGCTCAAGCAGCGGGATCTGTGGATCTCCAGCATCAAACGCCTCCTGCCATTGCCTGGCCAGCTCCGGGGTCGCTACCGGCAGCACCACTCCTGAGGCGATACGCTGAGCCTGAACGCCTGGCCATTGGCCATCACCAATGCGGATCGCGGCATCGAATCCTTTGCGGCCGAGATCCTGAATCACCAGCGAGGCGTCAATATCCAACCGGATCCCAGGACAAGCACGATGAAACTCCGCCAATCTGGGCAACAACCAGTAATGCGCAAAGGAAGGCAGCACGCTGATGCGCAACATCTGGCTGACCGCTACCCGTCTGGCTCGGTCAACGCCCTGTTGCAAAGCGAGTAAGGCAGGCTCAGTTGCCGCCAGCAGTTCGCGCCCCGCAGCATTCAGCCGTACCCCACGCCCGAAGCGGTCAAAGAGTGGGTAGCCAATAGCCTGTTCGAGCTGCTGAATTTGTTGGCTAACGGCACCATGAGTCAGGCTGACGCGTTGCGCCGTGGCACGCAAATTCTCCAACTGGGCAGCGATCACAAAGGTTGGCAAAATATGCAGAGGAAGACGTTCATTCATTGCTGGTTAGCCTTGCTATCCAAAAGGGTCATTTTTTATCGATATTAGCACTAATCAGGATCGCCTATAGTGCAAACATATTGACCCCGAACCCAAGGCATAACCATGCACCCACGTTTGCAGCAGGATCTCGACGATTTACCCCGCATACTTGACCATACCAACCAATTGGCGCAGGGCTTCCTTGCCAGCTTGAGCCAGCGCCCGGTATGCCCGCCGTTGGCCGAACAACAGTTGCAAACCGGTGACGATCGGCTGGCCGAAGAGGGTTGCGGGGCATTAGCGGCGTTAGAAGAGTTTTGGCAACGCTATGAGGCTGGCCTTTCCGGCAGTGCCGGGCCGCGTTACTTTGGTTTTGTCACCGGCGGCAGCACCCCTGCGGCGCTGGCTGCCGACTGGTTGGTTAGCACTGCCGACCAGAATAGCCAACTGAGCAATGATACCGTGGCGGCCGCGATCGAACTGGCAACGATTGAGCAATTGAAAACCCTGCTGCAACTGCCCACCGACTTCAGCGGTAGCTTTGTCAGCGGTGCCACCATGGCCAACTTCACCGGGATCGCCATCGGCCGCCAGTGGTTAGGGCAGCAGCGTGGGATCGATGTGGCGCAGCTTGGCTTGGCCGCCTTGGGGCCAATTCAGGTCCTTTCCGCCAATGCCCATGCCAGCAGCGTGAAAGCGCTCAGCATGCTCGGTATTGGGCGTGATGCTTTAAAGTCTATTGCCAGCCAGGCTGATTGCGAAGCTATAGATATCGAAGCGCTGGAGCGTCATCTTGCCGCCACACCAGATATCCCGACGATAGTGCTCGCCAGCGCAGGCACGGTAAACACCGGCGTTTTCGACGATCTGCCCCGCCTGCTGGCACTACGTGCACGCTATCCCTTCTGGTTACATGTTGATGCCGCCTTTGGTGGGATCGCGGCCTGTTCTCCCCGCTTGGCCCATCTGCTGGACGGTTGGCACCAAGCGGACTCAATCACCGTAGATGCCCATAAATGGCTGAATGTCCCTTATGACAGCGCCATTCAATTTACCCGTCACCTGGCATTGCAGATGCAGGTGTTCCAGAATCACTCGGCCTATCTGGAGGCCCCCACGTTGCGCCCAGACAACTATTTGCACCTGACGCCCGAGAACTCGCGGCGTTTTCGTGCCCTGCCCTTGTGGATGGCATTGAAAGCCTACGGCAGCAGCGGTATGCGGGAGATCGTCGAGCGTAACGTGACGTTAGCGCGATATTTAGGTGACGGATTGGCGGCCAGTGAAGGCTTCCGCCTGCTGGCCCCAGTGGATCTGAACATCGTGTGCTTTGCGCTGAAGGGCGTTACAGGCGATGCCACTGCCGCACGCAACCGCTTCATCGATCGTTTGGATCGGCACGGCTTAGTGCGCTGCACGCCCACCAGCTATGCAGGCCAACCGGGTATTCGGGCAGCCCTGGTGAATTGGATGACTGAAGAGCAGGATATTACTTTGGCGTTGGCATCAATGCAGGCTTGTCGGGCTGAGGTCTGAAAGTGACGAGGCGTTGTTTCTGCTGGCCGTCGGTTGTGATATTCAGCGGCGATAGCCAGGCGGTAAACGCCTCGCGCAATACCGGCCATTCACCATCGATGATGGATAGCCAGTCCGTGTCGCGGTTGCGCCCCTTTCTGGTCATCGCCTGGCGAAAAGTCCCCTCAAAGGTGAAGCCCATACGCAGTGCAGCCTCGCGAGAGGGGGCATTCAGGCGATCGCATTTCCATTCGCAACGGCGAAAGCCCAAGTCGTCAAAAACGTGCTTGAGCATCAGAAAGATGGCTTCACTCCCCATCGCTCGCCGCTTCATCAAGGGTGACCAGTTGATCATCCCCAACTCGACCACCCCGTTGGGTTGGTCGATGTTCAAGAAAGCACAGGTGCCGACCGCTTTACCGGTAGTCGCATCGATCACCGCCAGGGTGTTTCTACCCTGGGTTGCCAGCTGTCGCTGCAAGTACTGCTGGAAAACAGGCAGCTCCGTGGGGCGTTCACTAGACAAATAGGTCCAGTCACGCCCGTCTTCCGCCAGTTGGTAGGCATGAAACAACTCATCAGCACGGCGCGCGATATCCATCGGCTGCAAGCAGCAGAAACGCCCTTGGAGACTCTGTTTTCCCGGCTCACCCGCAGGTTGCCAGCCCTCAAGCGCTGCACCAATGGGTTGCCCAAACTGATTGTGATCCACCTGTCCTCCTGATCGTGAGTTGAAATCGCATCTAGCAGCATTTCGTTGTCTCTGCGCAGTAAGAAGATACGTCAGGAAAATCGATATGTCGCGGATAAGTTATTCACTCTGCAATCATTAACAAATGAAATAATTTACATTAGTTATTTAATTAACGACCACATGGTTAGCAGAACTACTTATTTTGACTTGATTCCGCTCATAAACGCCTTCCTCAAGTACATAAAAGTAACTAAGAATCGTTACCATTGGAGCCAATACATTGATACAATCAATTGAATAAGCAAACTTAATGGCGTTTGGTGATGAAACAGAAGCAACAAAATCAGTCAAAAGACCGCCAACTCTGGCGTCACAGCAAGCCATAAGCTACCCTTAAGAATCATCTTATTAACGGAAAATAGTACCACGATGAAAATAACTAACCTTAGCAACAAATTTAAGGCTGACTACCCGGCGTCCAGTGATATTTCCAGCCGCAAAATCGCCACAGCATAATAAGTCGACTTAAGCTAAACTGATGCTTTTGATAGATTTAAAAATATAATTCGAAAAGACGTTGAGTCATGCCGGTTTTATTGATAGAAAGTTGCATTCATAAGATGTGATTTTTTTATAACTTTTAGCCTTTTATCTTCAGGCTTTTCTTTTTATAACCGCGTGGAAACGGACTTAAGTGGGAGGCTCTATGCCAATAATCATTATGGATTCATGCAGTTACACTAGATTAGGATTAACTGACTACCTGACGTCGCATGGGTTGAAAAAGCGTCAGATTAGCGCTGTCAATCATATCGACGGTCTGCATGAGAAGTGCGCAAAACTTAAGCCTAATATGGTATTTCTGAATGAAGACTGCTTCATTCATGAAGCGGATGCGACAGAAAGAATAAAACGCGTGATATCTCTTAATCCCGATACTTTATTCTTTATTTTCATGGCCATCACCAACGTACATTTCGACGATTATTTATACGTCCGCAAGAACGTTATCATCTCGTCAAAATCGATTAAACCGCAAACCATGAGCCAGTTGCTTAACCACTACCTCGAAAGAAAGCTGGTTCGCCCGGAAAAAAGCTCCCTGGATCAGACACCTGTCACACTAAGCCAAACCGAGTCAAACATGCTGCGCATGTGGATGTCCGGCCAAGGCACCATCCAGATCTCAGATCAAATGCAGATCAAGGTGAAAACCGTCTCTTCCCACAAGGGAAACATCAAAAGAAAGATCAAAACCCACAACAAGCAGATCATCTACCATGTTGTCCGCCTGACCGACACGCTTACCAGCGGCATTTTTGTCAACAGCCGCTAATAGCCATTACGGCCAAATAAAGCGACAGCGGAACGCTGTGGTGTAGAGTACGACAGAAAAACGCCCGTTTTCAGCGGCAATGCTGCCGCTACGGGTATTTAGGCAGGCTTTCAACACCGCATGACCATGCGGCCAGGTTTCAGCCCGCCAGCCAGACCGGCGGCAAGCTGTTAATTGCAGGCAAAGATTTAATCCTGTTCAGCACTGCGCAATTCTACAAAGGTGCCATCGCGGCTATCGATCTCATTGAAGAACCACACGCCCGCCGGGTAATCTTCCAGTGACACCAGATACATCGTGCCTTCATTAAACACTTCCACTTCCAGCACTACCCCTTCCCGACGAGGGCCGCCGTCGGTCTTTACCGTCACCAGATCGTTAACTTTCATGCTCTACCTCGTTATTTATCTCGGATATCAGTCTATTACAGTTGACGAAAAGAACCCACCATTGCGTAATGCGGCGATGACTACTAAAGCTTAGCAGAATGTCAGGCTGGTCTTTCAGAGCTCTGACATACGACCGTGAACGGTTTTTCCGCCTACTGGCCCAAATCGCAGACACAAAAAAACCCGCCTTGGCGGGTTTTTGTTAATCAGCGAGAGGCCGATTAGATAGCGGTAACGTTAGCCGCTGACGGACCTTTAGCACCGTTCTCGATAGAGAACTGTACGTTCTGGCCTTCAGCCAGGGTCTTGAAGCCTTGATCCTGGATTGCAGAGAAGTGTACGAACACGTCTTTGCTGCCGTCTGCAGGAGTGATGAAACCAAAACCTTTAGACTCGTTGAACCACTTCACTTGACCTTTGATCATGTTAGACATGTTGAATTCCTTCAATAAAAAATTTAAGCCACCATGGGCATGAAATAGCCGGTCATCAGTTACTTATGGAGGCACTAGAAAGGAAATTCGTCAGTGAAGAGCTATCAAGGATAACGCTTTAAATTTGAACTACTTTACTCAAAATGTCGTGCATAAATAGGTCTGTACCACAGGCCGAGAATCATTAACTCATGTTGGGCGTTTAATAGCAACTCTTTTTAGCTCGTGAGGCTGGAAAGGGAGAGCGAACGCACAGAATTTGCTCCCCGCTGGCGAAATTATCGGCGTTATCTTGTGGATTTCACTGACAATGGTGGTAACGCAGCGCCGCAAAATTTACAAAACTTCGCCTCGGTTTCATGCCCACCACAGTCGCATTGCACACAATGGCGCTCTTCCCGATAGCGCCGCATCTCCTGCGACATGTAGGCGGTCAGGATGCCCGTAGGCACCGCAATAATCGAATACCCAACCAGGATCAGCACAGAAGCCAGCATCCGCCCTAAGGCCGTATGAGGCACAATATCGCCGTATCCCACGGTGGTTAACGTGACTACCGCCCAATACATCGACGCGGCAAGGCTGGTAAATCCGCCAGCGCCCCCTTCCACCGCGTACATCAAGCCGCCAAACACGCACAGCATCACGCCGACAAAGCCAAAGAACATCGCCAGCTTATGGCGCGCCAGCTTGATGCTGCGCCAGACAATACCCATCTCGCTCATGTAGCGTAACAGTTTCAAGACTCGCAACACGCGCAGTATCCGCAACACACGCAGCAGAACGACATACTCCACCGCCATATGCGGGAATAGCCAGATGATATACATCGGCAGCATCGTCAACAGATCGACAATGCCAAAAAAGCTGATGGCATAACGCTCTTTACTCGGCGTGCACCACAGCCGCAACAGATATTCCGCAGTAAAAATGACGGTGAAAAAGACCTCAGCCAAAAGCAGCTGATGAAGCACTTGAGCATTGGGGGTATACACCGAGCTGCCGCCGGGTTCGAGAAACAGCAACAGCACGCTGAGCAGCGCCGAACTCACCCAGAATAACTGCATCCTGCGCCCGATTCGGGTTTGGTTACCGAACAACAGCTGGTAGCTACGCTGGCGTAGGGTCTGTTTGCGCACTTTGTTGGTCATAATCTGATGTCTGGTAAAAAGATTTACTCACATACTAGATCCGAACCTGCGCACCACCAAATTTAACCCGTGACAGGGTCATGAGAAAACGAGCGCCAAAACGCAGAATGGCCCGACGTCATATTTTCATCACAAAAATGTCACAATCCAGCCATATGATGGTTAGCGATTATCCGCTCCGGGTTAACACCAAGGATTTCGCCTATGAACACCGTAAAAGCCATTAATCACCAGCAGGCAGAGACGCTGATCCGCTCAGGATCGGCGAAAAAGATTGAGCTGGCCTATGACATTGACAGCGACGATTTTTTCCAGCTCGCCAGCCTGTGGTGCGATCAGGGTGCCAAGATTTCCAAAGGCAAAAAACACTTTATCGTCTCGCTGAAAGGTTTTCGTATTCCGCCAAACGACTGATCCTCTGCCCTCTTTGCGGCGGTATCTCTGCTTGTCGAGACAAAACCGCCCTTTCGCACACATGCCAACTCTGTTATCCCTATAAGATAATCCAGCCGGGAATACCCCGAATACGCAGATTGATCAAGGAGAACGGCATGTCATCCAACGCACAACTACCTGAAAACATGAAAGTCATCGAAATCAGCCAGCCGGGCGAACCAGAGGTTCTGGTGAGTGCTGAACGCCCGTTACCAGTATTGGCCCAAGGTGAAATACTGGTGAAAGTCGCTGCCGCCGGCGTCAACCGCCCAGATGTTATGCAACGCCGAGGGCAATATGCCCCACCTCCGGGCGCCTCGGACATTCCCGGGTTGGAAATTGCTGGCACGGTGGTGGCCGTTGGCGTTGGGGTACAACGTTATGCCCCGGGTGATGCCGTATGCGCGCTGATCGCCGGTGGGGGCTATGCCGAATACTGTAAAGTGCATGAAAGCAATGCGCTGCCGGTCCCTCAAGGCTTCAGCATGATTGAAGCCGCCGCCATGCCAGAAACCTTCTTCACCGTTTGGGTCAACGTATTTCAACGTGGCCATCTTCGGGCCGGGGAAACCGTGCTGATCCACGGTGGTACGTCAGGCATTGGCACGGTTGCCACCCTGTTGGCCAAAGCCTTCTGCGCCTATGTCATCACTACCGTTGGCTCTGAAGAGAAACGTGAGGCCAGCCTGGCGTTGGGTGCCGACGTCTCCATCAACTATCGCACCGAAGATTTTGTCGAACGGACCAAAACCGCCACCAATGGCAAAGGGGCCGATGTCATCGTCGATTTGATCGCGGGGGATTACGTGGAGAAGAACTACCGTGCCGCCGCAATGGACGGGCGTATCGTACAGATCGGTACGCAAAACGGCGTAGTGAAAGAACTGAACCTGATGCCACTGCTGCTGAAGCGCCTGACCCATACCGGCTCAACGCTGCGGGCGCGCAGTGTGGAAGATAAAGCCCAGATCGCTGCCGAACTGGAACTGAAAGTGTGGCCGTTGCTGGAACGCGGGGAGTTAAAACCGCAGATTTTCCAGACGTTCCCGTTGGAGCAAGCCGCACAGGCCCATGCCTTGATGGAGTCCAGTGCGCATATCGGTAAAATTATGCTGACCCTGTAATGGCAACCCTCCGGCTAGAAACCGGAGGGTAAATATCAGCCGAACAGTTTACCTTTCAGCAAATCCATCCCGGCGCTCATCAGATCGCCGCCCTGTGGCTCCTGACCATTGGGTGACAGTTTGTCAGTGATCATCGGCAAATACTGGGCAATCAGGGCAGAAGCCTGCGCCGGATCGATCCCCAATTTGCCTGCCAGTTGTGCAATGGCATCGGTACTTAACGCTTGCTCAACGTGTTCACCGCTGATTGGCTGATTTTCACCCGTACCGATCCAGGAGGCGACCACGTCCGCCAGATTTCCCTGGCGGAATTTGTCCAGGATAGCCGGCAGCCCCCCTTGCTGTTCAACCCACTGCAAGATGGCGCTGTAATCCATACCTTTACCACCGCTCAATGCCCCGACTAACCCATCCAATAATCCCATCGCTATCCCCTTCTCAAACGCTGTACGTTTGTCGCATTTAAAAGAAAAGGGCCGCCGCAGCGACCCCTATTGATCGAACCCGGCTTAGCTTCTGATCTTTCTGTAGACAAAAAGCACCACCAGAGCACCGATAACGGCAACCACAAAGCTGCCCAGGTTAAAGCCATCAACCCGGCCCATACCGAAGAAGGTACTGATATAGCCGCCGACAACTGCACCTACCACACCCAGGATCACGGTCATGATAAAGCCGCCGCCGTCTTTACCCGGCATGATCCACTTGGCCAAAATACCAGCGATTAACCCGAAAACGATCCAGGAAATGATACCCATTTTTACTCTCCCTAATTGACCTATTGCCCAAACTTGCTGGCAATACCTTTATCAGACGCTTTCCGTCAGAGACCACCCTCTGACAGTATTTACGTCTCTGTACCTTATTACTATAGTCAAAAATCAGCGAGTTACCTACCTCTTGCAGTCTGAAAATCACCGTGTGCAATTTTCATCCAGCTGTCATCTTGTGTGGCGATAATCAGCTATACTAAATGATGCTCAACCGAACTTCGACCGAGGATAGCGCCATGAGCAACCCCCCTTTCATGCTGTTTTTGGTTTTGGTTTATACCTTGGCCGCCGTGTGGGATGGTTCCGCTGCGCAGTTGTTTATGTGAAAGTCGTCGGCCAATCAGTCATTAATCATTCCTGACCAAGACGTTTTTATTCTATTCGGCGTTCCTTTGGTCGAACATCTTCACCCCCCTACAAATTCAGCAACCTTGCAGGGCATGTGATCCAAGAGGAGGAACTATGTTGATTCAACCCTATCTGTTTTTTGCCGGTGACTGTGAGCAAGCGGTGAATTTTTATGCTCAGCAGCTAAACGGCAATATTGAAATCATGATGCGTTACCAAGATATTCCGGCAGAGGAGCAGCAAAATGGGCCGCCCAATGCCGATCCTGAGTCGATTATGCATGCCAGGCTGGTGATCGGGGATAACGTCATTATGGCATCGGATGGATGCCCGGCCGATCCAGGCGGGCCGACACATAGTGGGTATTCACTGTCGATCCTCAGTGAAAACGTCGAGAAAGGCGAGGAGGTGTTCAACCGGCTAGCCCAAGGTGGCAGCATCACCATGCCTTTCCAACCGACCTTCTGGGCCAAGGGCTTTGGCATGCTGACCGATAAGTTCGGTGTCAACTGGATGGTCAACGTCGAGTAGCCGCATGGTGTAGTGCCTGGCTGTGAGGATAGGTACTGCCCAGCGCTAACGATGCCAGCTAGAAGCCACCAGGGAGAACAAGACAAACAACACCAGCAACAATATCAGAGCCAAACGCCAGACAGGCATTTTGCGCCGCTGGTAGGCGATAATCATCAACCCGGCCAGCGCCAGAAGCGTAAACGGGTAATATACCGCCAGCGTCAGTAAAACCTGCATCATTGCGTCAGATAGTGCTGCCATGCGCCTCCCAAGGGCCAATTTATGCTGAACATATCCTGAAAATATAACGGAACATGCAAGATGAAAATATAAGGGTTAAGATTGTTCGCAGTCCCCGACCCCAACTGATTCCATGACAGGAATGCTATGTTAGCGCCGCAGCTCCCGCCCCAAAAACAGCCATTACCCGGGAAAAAGAAAAACTCGCCGTTACTCTATCAGGCAGGCGTGTTTGTGATTATCGTCGTGTTCACCCTGATCATGTTCAATGCCTGGCAAATCTGGAACTCTCATCAACGTAACCTGCAAATTGCCGCAAATGATTCAGCGAATCTGGCCCGCTCGCTGGCACAGCATGCCGAGGATACCTTTGCGCAGGTAGACAATAACCTGGTCGATCTCAGCGAACGTATTGAAACCGATGGCCTAGGCCAACCCCAGCGTTTACGCCTGCAAAAAGTCATGCAGACGCAGGCCAGCAACTTCCCGCAACTGCACGGCAGTTTTGTCTATGATGCCCAAGGCAACTGGCTCCTGACGTCCAACGGTAAACCCCTCAGCCATACCAATAATGCTGACCGGGCGTACTTTAAATACCACGTCACTCATAACAATAATACGGTCTATATCGGCGAGGTGATCCGTAGCCGCTCAACCGGCGATCTGATTATCCCGGTATCACGCCGCCTGAACCATGCGGATGGCAGCTTTGCCGGCGTGGTGATTGCAACGCTGTATGTCGATTATTTCCGCCAGTTTTACAACACCTTTGCCCTTAACAACGACGCCTCCCTCAGTCTGGTGCTGGCCGACGGCTCCATTTTGTACCGCCGCCCATACAATGAGGATGCCATCGGGAAAAACATCTCCCACAGCCTTTTATTCCGCGAAGTTCTGCCGCACTCACCCTTTGGCAACGTCACCATGGTCTCACAGTTCGATAATGTAGAACGGGTTTATGGTTATTCGCAGGTGGAACGTTATCCGCTAGTGATCACTGCTGGGCTGTCGAAAAAAGACGTGCTGGCCGACTGGCGTAACGATGCGTCACTTTTTGCACTCGGTGGAGGAGTCCTGCTGTCCATACTGCTGGCCCTGGGGTTGGTACTGATACGTCAGATTAATCAAAGCGTACAGACCGAAGTCGAGCTGGTGCGCACCCGTGATCAACTGACGCTGATGAACCACACGCTGGAAGAACTGGCCTTGCTGGATGGCTTGACCGGCCTGGCCAACCGCCGCCAGTTTGATATCGCACTGAAAAACGAAATGACTCGGGCGGCGCGCAACGATCGCAGCGTAGCCCTGTTGATGCTGGATATTGATTATTTTAAACAGTTTAACGATATCTACGGCCACGTGGCTGGGGATCAGTGTTTGCAACAGTTGGGCCGCATGCTGCAAAGCATGGTCAACCGCCCTGGCGATCTGATGGCACGTTACGGCGGTGAAGAACTGGCAATTATTCTGCCGGATACCGATCTTCAAGGCGCAATCGCCTTTGCCGAACGGGTTCTAGAGGGCATCCGGCAGTTGAAGATCGCCCACGCAGGCAGTCCGCTGGGGATTATCACCGCCAGCATAGGTGCCAGTGCTAAAGTCCCGCACCCGTATAACGATACGCCGCTGAGCCTGGTCAGCGTGGCGGATAACGCCCTGTATACGGCGAAAAAAGGCGGTAAGAACCGGGTTTGCAGCCTCTAGGGCTCAGAATAGTTAGGGTAGATCATTTCAGCAAATCATGGGGCATCTTAACATGATGCCCCGACGATCCAGCCTTAGTGCACCGTGTTGAAATCCCCCTCCTGACGCGCCACCAGCGTCAGGATGCTATACAGCGCTACGGCTTGCTGATGCTGGTTGAGCACCTGCACATCCCAGACCACCACACCATGTGGGCGATCCTCGGCGGTTTTCTGCGGCTTGCGGATTTTCTTTTTACAGGTCAATCGCACCTGAATGGTGTCGCCAATCTTCACCGGCTCGATAAAACGCAGGTTTTCCATGCCATAGTTGGCAATCACCGGCCCGACGCCCGGATCGACAAACAGGCCAGCAGCGGCAGAAACCACAAAGTAACCGTGGGCCACTCGCTCACCAAACAGTGATTCCGCCGCACCGATCTTGTCCATATGCGCGTAGAAATGGTCGCCGCTCAGGCAGGCAAAGTTGACGAGGTCGGCTTCGGTAATGGTACGGCGGGCAGTCAGCAAGCTTTCGCCAATCTGCAACTGCTCAAAGTATTTGCGGAACGGGTGTACCTGCTCCTCCACCACGTCGGCACCCCGGACCCATTCACGACTGATGGCCGCCAGCATCGACGGACTGCCCTGGATCGCCGTGCGCTGCATATAGTGTTTTACCGCCCGCAGCCCACCAAGCTCTTCGCCACCGCCGGCTCGCCCTGGCCCGCCATGCACCAACAAAGGCAATGGTGAGCCGTGGCCGGTCGATTCCGTCGCCGCGTGGCGATCCAGCACCAACATGCGGCCATGGGCGCAGGCAGTTGCTCGAATAAACTGTGAAGCCAACTCCGCATCAGCCGTCACCAACGATCCGGCCAGGCTACCTTGCCCCAGCAGCGCCAACTCAATGGCCTGTTCAGTCGTTTGATAAGGCATCAGCGTCGCCACCGGGCCAAACGCCTCGGTGCCATGTACGGCCTGATGGCGGAACGGATCGGCGCAATACAGTAGGGTGATCGGATAAAAAGCGCCTGATTGCGCACCATCGCCCACCACTTCTAACTTATCCAGCGTTGCGCCGCAGAGTGGTTCACAGCCATTGCGCAGCAGGAATTCCACCTTTTGCTGCACGTCGTCGCGCTGTTCCTGATTGACCAACGCCCCCATCCGCACCTGCTCCAGCTGTGGGTCGCCAATTTTCACACCAGCCAAGCGCTGCAACAGCGCTTGCTGTACCTCGGCAATGCGGGCCACCGGAACGATAATGCGCCGGATAGCGGTACACTTTTGCCCTGCCTTGCTGGTCATTTCGCGGCTGACCTCTTTGATAAACAGCGCAAACTCCGGCATCTCTGGCGTCACGTCCTCCCCTAGCACGCAGCAGTTTAACGAGTCGGCCTCCATGGTAAAGGCGATGGACTTCTCCAGCAGGCGCGGGTGGGAACGCAGCTTCTGCCCGGTTTGCGCCGAGCCGGTGAAGGTGACCGCATCCTGATAATCGAGGTGATCGAACATATCGCCCACGCCGCCGCAGATCAGTTGCAATGCCCCTTCAGGCACCAGCCCGCTGTCGATAATCAGTTTCACCATCGCCTGGGTTAGCTGTGCCGAAGCGGTGGCAGGTTTGATGATGGCCGGCATCCCCGCCAGCCAGGTAGGTGCCAGCTTCTCCAACATACCCCAGCAGGGGAAGTTAAAGGCGTTGATATGCAATGCGACACCTGGGCGAGAGGTCAGCACATGACGTGCAGCAAACTGCGACTGCTTGGAGAGTGGGATCAGCTCATCTTCCGGCCACAGCGAATCGTCCGGCAGTTCGCGCCCTGCCAATCCCGCATAGGAGAACAGCGTGGCGATACCACCTTCGATATCAACCCAGCTGTCATTGCGTGTGGCCCCGGTTTGATAGGAGATCTGATACAGCGCCTCTTTATTAGCCAGCAGGTGTTTAGCCACCGCTTTCATCATCTGGGCGCGCTGCTGAAACGTCATCTTTGCCAGCGCCGTGCCACCCAGCTTGCGGGCATAGCTCAGGCTGGCGGCCAACGGCAGCCCGTCGGAGCAGACCTGATACAAAGGCTCGCCGGTTACGGCATGCTGGATCTCGCGGGATTGACCCTGGCCGTACACCCAAGCGCCAGAAAGGTAACTGGTTAACTGCTGCATTTGCTCCTCCGGAATTCATAAATAGACACTATCAAGATTAATGATGTATCACATAAATTCCACTCCGCGCCAGGTTAAAATTTAACAAAAGCAAAACAAAATCATCCAAACGCTGAGTTAACACCAGTGTTATCGATAAACACCAAAAATAAATAAACATTAAAATCAATGAAATAACAAAACACATTGTGATACTCATCGCAAAACCACAGTATTTGTATTTGATCTTGTTGTTATCAACTTGTAGCTTTACGGTTAGTTAAAGTGATTCACATTTTTGGTTTTAATGTGAAAAACATGAATCACCAAGAGGCAAGCATGACAACTGACGCACAATTTCAGCAGCACTTTGACGACAAGATCGCCGCCGATATCTCCATCGAAGCCAAAGACTGGATGCCGGATGCCTATCGCCGCAATCTGATCCGGCAAATCGGCCAGCATGCGCATTCCGAAGTGGTCGGCATGTTGCCAGAAGCCAATTGGCTGACCCGCGCCCCTTCCCTGCGGCGCAAAGCGGTGTTACTGGCGAAAGTCCAGGATGAAGCCGGGCACGGCCTTTATCTGTACAGCGCGGCGGAAACCCTCGGCTGCACCCGCCAGGATATCTACCAAAAGATGCTCGCGGGTCAGATGAAGTACTCCTCCATCTTCAATTATCCAACGCTGAACTGGGCTGACATTGGTGTGATCGGCTGGCTGGTCGACGGTGCCGCCATCGTCAATCAGGTAGCCCTGTGTCGTGCCTCTTACGGCCCCTATGCCAGAGCGATGGTGAAAATCTGTAAAGAAGAGAGCTTCCACCAGCGTCAGGGCTATGAAGCCGTGATGGTGATGGCCCAGGGCAGCGAAGCGCAAAAGGCCATGTTGCAGGACGCCATCAACCGCTTTTGGTGGCCAGCGCTAATGATGTTTGGCCCCAACGATAGCGATTCCCCCCACAGCGCACAGAGCATGGCCTGGAAGATCAAACGCCATAGCAATGACGAGCTGCGGCAGAAGTTTATCGACAACACCGTACCGCAGTTGGAAGCCCTGGGTATGACTGCTCCCGATGCCGATTTGGCATGGGATGAGGCCAGCGGGCATTACCGCTTTGGCGAGATCGACTGGGCGGAGCTACACGAGGTGATCCAGGGGCGCGGGCAGTGCAACCACGAACGTCTGCAAGCCAAGCGTAAAGCCTGGGACGAAGGCCGTTGGGTACGGGATGGTGCCATGGCACATGCCAGCAAACGCGCGGCAAATGCAGCTTAATCGAGGAGAGAAAAATGACTCACGCCGAATGGCCGTTGTATGAAGTGTTTATCCGCAGCAAGCAGGGTTTGGCCCATCGCCACGTGGGCAGCCTGCATGCAGCAGACGATCAGATGGCGCTGGAAAACGCCCGCGATGCCTACACCCGCCGCAGTGAGGGCTGTTCGATCTGGGTAGTGCAATCCTGCCACCTGATCGCCTCTCAAGCGGAGGATCGGGCGGCATTCTTCGATCCTTCCGACGACAAAATCTACCGTCATCCCACGTTCTACACCATCCCCGACGGCATCAAGAACATGTAGAGGCAGGCCATGACGACGAGTAACGCAGCAACAATCAACTATGCCCTGCGCTTGGGCGATACACCGCTCATTCTGGCACAGCGCCTGTGCGCTTGGTGTGGCCATGCTCCTGAGCTGGAGATCGACCTGGCACTGGCCAATATTGGCCTCGATCTGCTGGGCCAGGCGCGTAATTTCCTGGCCTATGCCGCCGAGCTTTCCGGCCCGCAGCACAGCGAAGACAGCCTGGCCTTTGGCCGCGACGAACGTGAATTCCACAACCTGCTGTTGGCAGAACAGCCCAACGGCGGCTTTAACGACACGCTGGTGCGCCAGTTCCTGCTCGATACCTACCACGTGCTGCTGCACCGGGAATTGAGCCGCAGCAAAGACGGCCAACTGGCCGCCATCGCCGCCAAATCGCTGAAGGAAGCGGATTATCACCTGCGCTTCAGCCACGGCTGGATGATCCGCCTGGGTGACGGCAGTGAAATCAGCCACCAGAAGATACAGCAGTCATTAAACGACCTGTGGCGCTTCACCGCCGAGCTGTTCCACGCCGATGAAATTGAACTGCAGCTGGCCGAACTGGGTATTGCCGTCGATCCGCGCCAATTGCAGGCACCGTGGCAGGCTATGGTTAACGACACGCTGCAACAGGCCACGCTCGCGCTGCCCACCGAGCAGGCATTTCGCCACGGCGGTAAGCAAGGGCGGCACACTGAACACCTCGGCCCGATGCTGGCAGAGATGCAGTTTCTGCCACGCGCTTACCCGAACTGTAGCTGGTAGAGGCAATGATGAATATCACCCGACTGCAACCGGCCGAGATCCCGCAGATCTGGCACTGCTTACAGCAGATCAGCGATCCCGAACTGCCGGTACTGTCCATTACCGATTTGGGCATGGTACGTGACGTGGAGCGCGACGGTGCAGGCTGGCACATCACCTTTACCCCAACCTATTCCGGCTGCCCGGCGACCGAGTATCTGCTCAACGCCATTGAACAGACGCTGAACGAAGCGGGTTTCAGCCCGGTGAAGATCACCATCAGCCTCAGCCCGGCCTGGACCACCGACTGGATGAATGCGGATGCCCGCCATCGCCTGCGTGAATACGGCGTGGCACCACCACAGGGGCAAACCTGTGAGAAGCCTTTAGCCAACGGCCCGGTGCAGTGCCCCCGTTGCGGCAGCGAGCACACGGAAAAGATCAGCGAGTTCGGTTCCACCGCCTGCAAAGCGCTTTACCGCTGCTGCGAATGCCGGGAACCGTTCGACTATTTCAAATGTATTTAGGAGCACTGAAAACCATGACGGTCTTTCATCGCCTGAATGTCGCAGCCATCGAGCGCGAAACCCCGGACGCCGTAGCCATCACGCTGCGCGTCCCGGACGAACTGAAATCCCATTACGGCTATACCCCCGGCCAACATCTGACGCTCAAAGCCCGGGTCAACGGTGAAGAACTGCGCCGCTGCTATTCCATCTGTAGTGCACCGCAAGACGGCGTATTGCAAATCGGCATCAAGGCGATCCATCAGGGGCGCTTCTCTTCGTTTATCAACCAAAACTTGCAGGTGGGCGACGAGTTGGAAGTGATGCTGCCGCAGGGCCGTTTTGGTTACCAGCCGCAGGCACAAACCCAGGGCAACTATCTGGCGATAGCCGCCGGTTCTGGCATCACACCGATGCTGTCGATCATCAAGGCGACGTTGCAATTGGAACCCAACAGCCAGTTCACGCTGATCTACGGCAACCGCACCAGCCGCTCGGTGATGTTTAAAGAAGCCCTCTCGGATCTGAAAAACCGTTATCCACAGCGCTTCCAGCCGCTGTATCTCTTCAGCCAGGAAAATCTCGACAGCCCGCTGCTCAGTGGCCGCATCGACCGTGACCACCTGACCGCGCTGGGTAACACGCTGGTGGACTTCAACGAGTTCGACCACGCCTTTATCTGCGGCCCGGAATCGATGATGGACGACGCGCACACCGTGCTGGAGCTGGCCGGTATGCCTGCCGAACGTATTCATAGCGAGCGTTTCAACACCAGCGGCATCGTCGCCCGGCCTGCCAATGCAGCTAGCCGCAACGCTACCCAGGTAGAGATCCGGCTCGACGGCCGCAGCCTCAAAATCGACGTCGGCAGCGAGGATGACAGCATTCTGGATGCCGCATTGCGCCAAGGAGCCGATCTGCCCTACGCCTGCAAAGGCGGCGTCTGCGCTACCTGCAAATGCAAACTGAAGGCCGGTGAGGTGGATATGGCGATCAACTACAGCCTGGAGCCGGATCAACTGGCGGCAGGCTATGTCTTGAGCTGCCAGTCCTGGCCACGCGGTGAAGGCGTGGTGCTGGACTTTGACGTTTAGGAGCCGACGATGGAAACCCCTTGGATCCTGCGCGAACAGCAGCAACGCGTGGTCACACTGACGCTGCACCGCCCCGATGCCCGCAATGCGTTGAGCACTGCCTGCCTGTTCCAGTTGGTCTATCAACTGGAACAGGCCGATAGCGATGCCGACGTCGGTGCCGTGGTGATCGCCGGTGCCGCCCGGTTCTTCGCTGCCGGTGCCGATCTGCGCGAATTACAGCAGCAGGATGTCGCCGCTACCCAACTCGATCACCGCCCTTTGCTATGGCAGCGTTTGGCCCAGTTCAGCAAACCCTTGCTGGCGGCAGTGAACGGTTACGCGCTCGGTGCTGGCTGTGAGCTGGCTCTGGCCTGCGACATTACGATTTGCGGCGAAAGCGCCCGCTTCGGCCTGCCGGAAATCACTTTAGGCCTAATACCCGGAGCCGGTGGTACTCAACGCCTGATCCGCAGCGTGGGTAAGTCCCGCGCCTATCAAATGGTGCTGACCGGTGAAGCCATCGACGCCCGCTGCGCACTGCAAGCCGGGCTGGTGAGCGAGGTTTGTGTCGACGCATTAACGCTGGAGCGTACTCAACAACTGGCCCAACGCATCAGCCAACAGGCACCGCTGGCACTGCGCGCGGCCAAACAGGCGCTAAAACAGGCGCAGGAAACCGGCCTCAGCCAGGGCTTGCAGATGGAACGTCAGCAGTTTGTCACCCTGGCCGCTACCGAAGATCGCCGGGAAGGCATTGCCGCCTTCTTCGAAAAACGTACACCGAACTATCAAGGGCGCTGATTTATGGAAAACGCATTAATTCTTAGCCACATCGACGCCGGGGTGTTGACCATTACTCTGAACCGCCCCGACCGGCTCAACAGCTTTAACGATGAAATGCACCACCAGCTCAGCGAGGCGCTAACCGTAGCCGAGCGCGATGACAGCGTGCGTTGCGTGCTGATCACCGGTGCCGGGCGCGGCTTCTGCGCCGGGCAGGATCTGAACGATCGTAACGTCAGTGTGGATCAGGCCCCTCCGGATCTTGGGCTGTCCGTAGAACGTTTTTACAACCCGCTGATCCGCCGCCTGAGTGCCCTACCCAAGCCGATCGTCTGCGCGGTTAACGGCGTTGCTGCCGGAGCGGGTGCCGCGCTGGCAATGGCCTGCGACATCGTGGTGGCCGCCGACAACGCCAGCTTCATCCAATCTTTCTGCAAACTGGGCCTGGTGCCAGACTCCGGCGGCAGTTGGTATCTGCCACGCCTGGCCGGGCATGCGCGAGCCATGGGTATGGTGCTGCTGGGGGACAAAATCAGCGCTCAGCAGGCGCTGGAGTGGGGAATGATCTGGCAGGTCGTGGCTGCCGCCGAGCTGGCCGACCACACCCAAAGCATGGCCAAACAGCTTGCTACCCAACCTACTTACGGCCTGGGGCTGATTAAAAAGGCCATGTACAGCTCGGCCAGCAATACGCTCGACCAACAGCTCGATTTAGAGCGCGATTTACAACGCCTGGGTGGCCGTAGTGCCGACTATCGCGAGGGCGTCAGCGCCTTCTTCGCCAAACGCCCACCGAACTTCAGCGGGAAGCAGTCATGAACGGGATACAGCCATGAACGAGAAGATGGCGATAACTTCTGCGCCGGTCGCCGTAATTGGTGCCGGAACCATGGGGATTGGTATTGCCCAGGTGGCCGCTGCGGCAGGACACCGGGTCAAGCTGTTCGATATCGCCTTGCCCGCCGCCTCCCGTGCGCTGGAACAGCTCGGGCAACGCCTGCGCAAGCGGGTCGAGGCAGGTAAAGCCGATGCCCACAGCACCGAAACCCTGCTGGGTCATATTCAGTTGGCCAGTTCGTTGAGCGATCTGGCCGACTGCAGCCTGGTAATCGAAGCGGTGGCGGAAAAGCTGGCGATCAAACAGAGCCTGTTTCGCGATCTGGAGGCGATATGCTCTACCGATACGCTGTTTGCCAGCAATACCTCATCACTCTCTATTACCGCCATCGCCAGCGCGCTTCAACACCCGCAGCGCATGGCGGGCCTGCACTTCTTCAACCCGGCTCCGTTAATGAAACTGGTGGAGATCGTCGGTGGGCTGGAAACCAGCCCGGAAACGCTGAGCAACCTGCAAGCCTTGGCTCAACATTGGGGTAAGCACAGCGTCGTGTGCCGTTCTACGCCAGGCTTTATCGTCAACCGCGTAGCCCGGCCTTTCTACGGTGAAGCCCTTCGCGCGCTGGAAGAACAGATTGCCGATCCAGCCACCTTGGACGCCGTGCTACGTGATGCTGGCGGTTTCGCCATGGGACCACTGCAACTGACCGATCTGATCGGCCAAGACGTCAACTATGCCGTCACCGAGTCGGTCTATCACGCCTTCTATCAGGACAGCCGCTTTACTCCTTCGCTGGTACAGCAGGAGCTGGTGGCTGCCGGGCATTTGGGCCGCAAGAGTGGCCGGGGTTTTTACCGTTATGGCAGCGAACAGGTCGCGCCGTCGGCAACTTTTGCTTCGGCGGTAACGGCTGACATGCCTCATTCCGTCACGTTGCACGGCGACTGGTCGGCCATCGGTGAGTTTGCACAGTTGCTGACGGGAAATGCGGCGGCGATCAAACATCCTGGCCAGACCAGTCCGTTTGCCCGGATCGATGAAGTTACATTTATGTTAACAAATGGTAAAACAGCAAGCCAAGTCGCCGAAGAAATCGGATCGCCCGTGGTACTGTTCGACCTGTCCGTCAACTATCAGCACGCCCCCGTTATCGCCATCAGCAGCGCCGAGCAAAACACGGTGCCGCACACGGCCAAGGTCATCCGCCTGCTGCAATCGCTGGGTAAACAGGTGATCCATCTGCCGGACTACCCTGGCCTGCTGGTGATGCGCACCGTTGCCATGCTGGCTAATGAAGCCCTGGACGTGGTGAACAAAGGCGTGGCCAACGCTGCCGATACCGATGATGCCATGCGGTTTGGCGTCAACTACCCACAAGGTCCGCTGGCCTGGGGCAGCAAGCTCGGCTGGCAACAGATCCTCACCACGCTGGAAAACCTGCAACGTTATTACGCGGAACCCCGCTATCGCCCAATGCCGCTGCTGCGCCGTTATGCCGCCAATTATTCAGGAGCCAAATGCTGATGAATGCCAACACTCCCCGCGCGCTGGCCCAGCGCTGCGCCGAACAGATGTTTAGCCAGGATACCTGCGCACAGGCGATGGATATGCGCATCGATGCCGTGGATGCAGGCATGGCCAAAGTCAGCATGACCGTCGGCCCGCAGATGCTCAATGGCCACCAAACCTGTCACGGTGGCCAGCTGTTCAGCCTGGCAGATACCGCGTTTGCTTATGCCTGCAACAGTCAGGGGCTGGCAGCGGTCGCTTCTGGTTGCACCATCGATTTTATCCGCCCCGCGCTGGCAGGCGATCGCCTCACCGCCTGCGCTGAAGTGCGCCATCAGGGTAAAACTACCGGGCTGTACGACGTTGAAATCGTTAACCAACTGGGGAAAACCGTCGCCTGGTTCCGTGGCCGCGCCCATCGGTTGGGCCACAGCATTTTAGGAGAGCAGCCATGAATCAGGCCTTTATTTGCGATGGCGTCCGCACGCCGATTGGCCGTTACGGCGGCGCGCTGGCAAACGTGCGGGCCGACGATTTAGCTGCCCTGCCGCTGCGTGCTCTGCTGGAGCGCCACCCTAATGTGGACTGGTCACGGGTAGATGACGTGATCCTCGGCTGCGCCAATCAGGCCGGGGAAGACAACCGCAATCTGGCCCGTATGGCGGCGCTGCTGGCCGGGCTACCACAAAACGTTTCCGGTACCACCATCAACCGGCTATGCGGTTCGGGGTTGGATGCGTTGGCGATGGCGGCCCGCAGTATCAAGGCCGGTGAAGCCAGCCTGGTCCTGGCCGGAGGGGCCGAATCCATGACCCGCGCCCCGCTGGTGATGGGCAAGGCCGACAGCGCCTTCAGCCGTCAGGCACAGCTGTTTGATACCACCATCGGCTGGCGTTTTGTTAACCCGCTGATGCATGAGGCTTTCGGTACCGACTCGATGCCGGAAACTGCCGAAAACGTCGCGACGCAGTTTGGCATCAGCCGTGCCGATCAGGATGCCTTTGCCCTACGCAGCCAGCAGCGCACCGCTCTGGCACAACAGCGGGGGATCCTGGCACAGGAAATTATCCCGGTGAGCCTCAGCGGCAAGAAAGGAGTCATTACTCAGTTCAGCGAAGACGAACATCCACGCGCAGAAACCACGCTGGAGCAACTGCAAAAACTGAAAACACCGTTCCGTCAGCCGGGATGTATCACCGCTGGCAATGCTTCTGGCGTCAACGACGGTGCGGCGGCGCTGATTGTCGCTTCCGAAGCCATGGCGTTGCAGCAAGGTCTGACGCCACGGGCGCGCATTGTCGCCACCGCCACCTGCGGCGTGGAGCCACGATTGATGGGGATCGGCCCGCTGCCCGCTGCCCGTAAAGTCCTGGAAATCGCCGGGTTAAGCCTGGCGCAGATGGACGTCATTGAACTTAACGAAGCATTCGCCGCACAGGCGTTGGCGGTGTTGCGCCAGCTTGGTCTGCCGGATGATGCCGAACAGGTCAATCCCAATGGGGGTGCCATCGCGCTTGGCCATCCATTGGGCATGAGCGGTGCGCGCCTGGCACTGGCCGCCCTGTTTGAGCTGGAACGTCGCGCTGGCCGCTACGCACTGTGCACCATGTGCATTGGCGTCGGTCAGGGCATTGCCATGATTATTGAGCGTGTCTAACACCTGCGAGGCTAAAAAGATGACTACAAATCCACGGCCCATCGACGCGATTGAATTTGCTTCACGCGACGAAATCGAAGCATTACAGCTGGAACGCCTGCAATGGACCCTGCACCATGCCTACAACAACGTACCGATGTATCAACGCAAGTTCGATCAGGCCGGCGTTCACCCGAGCGATCTGAAGCAACTGAGCGATCTGGCGTTGTTCCCCTACACCACCAAGCAGGATCTGCGTGACAACTACCCGTTCGACACCTTTGCCGTGCCGATGGAACAGGTGGTACGCATTCATGCTTCATCTGGCACCACAGGTCGCCCAACGGTAGTAGGTTATACCCAGCGGGATATCGATAACTGGGCCGATATTGTCGCCCGCTGCCTGCGCTCTGCCGGGGCCACGGCCAAAGACAAAATCCACGTTGCCTACGGTTACGGCCTGTTTACCGGCGGGCTGGGCGCGCACTATGGCGCAGAACGCCTGGGTGCGACGGTGATCCCGGTGTCCGGCGGCCAGACGGAGAAGCAGGTGCAGCTGATCCTGGATTTCAAACCCGACGTGATCATGGTGACCCCTTCCTACTGCCTGACGCTGATCGACGAGCTGGAACGCAAAATGGGGGGCGATGCACGCAACTGCTCACTGCGTTTGGGCGTGTTCGGTGCAGAACCCTGGTCAGAATCCCTGCGCCATGAGATCGAGTCACGCATGGGGATCAAGGCGCTGGATATCTACGGCCTTTCCGAAGTGATGGGGCCAGGCGTGGCGATGGAGTGTGCCGAAAGCGGCGGCGGCCCAACCATCTGGGAAGACCACTTCCTGCCGGAGATTATCAATCCGGAGACGGGCGCGATACAGGCCGACGGCGAGCATGGCGAACTGGTTTTCACCACTCTGACCAAAGAGGCGCTACCGGTGATCCGCTATCGTACGCGCGACCTCACCCATCTAATGCCAGGGGATGCCCGCAACATGCGCCGGATGGGCAAAATCACCGGCCGTTCCGACGATATGCTGATCATTCGCGGCGTGAACGTATTTCCTTCACAGGTCGAAGAACAGATTATGCAGTTCGAGCATCTGTCGCCGCATTATCAGCTGCAGGTGAGCCGTGCCGGGCATCTGGATACCTTGGCGGTACGGGTGGAGCTGAAAGAGTCGGCTCTGACGCTCAACCACCAGCAGCGTTGCGATATCTGCCACCAGCTGCGCCACCATATCAAATCGATTGTCGGGGTCAGCACCGATGTCAGCATTGCCAACTGTGGCGATATTCCTCGCTCGGAAGGCAAGGCCCAGCGGGTGATCGATCTGCGGCCACGGTGATTTTTCCCCTCACCCTAACCCTCTCCCAAAAGGAGAGGGGACCGATCGAGTTGGGCTGAAAGTCTAATGATTCACCTTGAACACCGACTGGTGCATCTTGGTTATAGGGGCGAACGAGTTTGCTGAGATTATCGTTTTACTTCCAAACGAGCAGGGGCAATCAGCTCCCTCTCCCTGTGGGAGAGGGTTGGGGTGAGGGGCAAGCCTTTGTCGTTTATGCTAATGTCGTGTCTCAGCAAAGGCTTACCCAGGGAAAAATATGGAACATAAACTGGACGACTTTATCCGCCATGCGTTAAGTGCCCAACCGATCAGCGGCACCTCGCTGATCATCTCACTCTACGGCGATGCGCTGAGCCATCGCGGCGGTGAGGTGTGGCTGGGCAGCTTAAGCGCACTGCTGGAAGCCCTGGGCTTCGGCGATCGCTTTGTGCGTACCTCGGTATTTCGTTTGCAAAAAGAAGGTTGGCTGGACGTAGAGAAGCTTGGGCGGCGCAGCTATTACCGCGTTACCGAACAGGGTATGCGCCAGTTTCGCCATGCCGAATCCAAAATCTACCTCAGCGAACAGCCGCAGTGGGATGGCAAGTGGGAGCTACTGCTGTTGGAAAGTGCGGAAAAAACCGAGCGTGTACGGCTGAAAAAAGAGCTGGGCTGGCTGGGCTTTGGCCAGATCGCCAACAACCTGATGGCCGCGCCCACCCATGCGCAAACCGACGTCACCGCCCTGCTTGGCGAGCTCAACGCTAGTGAACAGGTGATCTACTTCCGTGCCGACTATCCCTATAACCGTTCCGAACAGACGCTGCGGCAAATGGTCGCTAACTGCTGGTCGTTGAGCGAGGTGGCCGGTTACTACCATGAGTTTATCGTCTCCTTCCGCCCGTTGATGGCCTTACTGCGCGAAGCCGACGAGCAGGAACTGACGCCCCTGCGATGCTTTCAGATTAAGCTATTATTAATCCACTTTTTCCGCCGCGTGGTGTTGAAAGATCCTCTGCTGCCAGATGCCCTGTTACCCGCTCAATGGGAAGGCCAAATCGCCCGCAACCTGTGCATCAATATCTATCAGCGAGTGGATCGCGCCGCAACGGAATATGTCAGCGCTTTGGCAGAAACCTCCATCGGCACCTTACCTGCACCCAGTGCCGGTTACTATCGCCGCTTTGGCGGACTGCCGCGCGATCCCACTACATTTTGAGGAGTTTGCGCTATGCCCGTGTATCAGATTGACGGCTTGACGCCGGTGGTCGATCCCAGCAGCTATGTTCACCCCACTGCGGTACTGATTGGCGACGTGATTATCGGCAAAGGCGTCTACATCGGCCCCAATGCCAGCCTGCGTGGCGACTTTGGGCGCATTGTGGTCGAAGACGGTGCCAACGTGCAGGATAATTGCGTGATGCACGGCTTCCCGCTGCAGGACACGGTAGTCGAACAAGATGGGCATATCGGCCACAGCGCCATACTGCACGGTTGCCGCGTGCGCCGTAACGCGATGATCGGCATGAATGCCGTCATCATGGACGGTGCGGTCATTGGTGAGAACTCCATTGTCGGCGCGGGTTCCTTCGTCAAGGCCGCCGCGGAGATTGCCGCCAACCAACTGGTGATTGGCAGCCCGGCAAGGGTGATCCGCGAACTGACCGAACAGGAATTAGCCTGGAAACGCACTGGCACACTCCAGTATCAGGAGCTGGTCTTACGCTGCAAAAACAGCCTGAAAGAAGTGGCCCCTCTCACTGAACCAGAGCCAGGCCGCCAACGCCTGAATTTTGGCGACCACATCATCCCCAAAAGCCAACTTTAGTGCTTGGCCGGGCCGCAGCCCGGTCAACATTACTCCAAACTCTGTACCGGTGCTTCAGCTGCAACCGATGCCTGCCCTCGTCGACTGTAGAAATAGATGGCGATCAACAGCGCGGTGAAGGGAATGCCAAACCACAGCGTCATTCTAAAGAAGTCGGTGAATAGCGTAGTTATCATTAGCCCGGCCATCAGGAGCGCCCCCGCCAAGGTAAAGTAAGGATAACCCCACATGCGGAACTTGAGGTGCGTCTGCGTATGCTGGCGGCGGAAGAACAGGTGGGTAACAAAGATCATCAGCCAGGTGAAACAGGCACCGTACACCGAGATCGACATCATCACCGCGAACGATTTCTCTGGAGCGGCAATACTCAGCACGATAGAGACAATAATCCCCACGCAAGAGAGCGCCAGCGCGTTGACCGGAATACCCCGTTTGCTGAGCCGCCCCAGCGCCGCCGGTGCCTGCCCGGCACGGGACAGTGAAAACATCATGCGGGTGGTTATATACAACTGGCTGTTCATGGCAGACAGTGCAGCAATCAGTACCACAAAGTTAAAGATCCCGGCGGCGGCAGGCAGATGGATCACGTTCATCGCCACCAGGAACGGGCTTTCACCGGTGCCAGACTGCCGCCACGGCACGATGGCCAGCATCAGCGCTATCGACATCATATAGAAGATAAACAGCCGCAGAATGGTGCCTTTGAAGGCGCTTTTCACGGCAACCACCGGGTTTTTCGCTTCCCCTGCGGCAACCGCGATCATCTCAATACTCAGATAGCTGAATATCGAAACGATCACCGCAAACCACATGCCTTTCACCCCGAACGGGAAAAAGCCACCGTTGTCGGTGAAGTTACGGATGCCGAAGGTCGGGTTGGCGGAAAACGCCAGGATGCCGATACCAATCATGATAAACGCCGAAATGGCCACCACCTTGACGGTAGAGAGTGCATACTCCACCTGGCCAAAAGACTTGACCCCAACCACGTTGACGACGATCACCGCCGCCGAGAACAACAGCACCCACGGCCAGATCGGCGTACCTGGGAACCAGAACTGCATATACATGCCGATGGCGGTCACCTCGGTGCCCACTGCCAACACCACGCAAGACCAATAGGAATAACGCACCAGAAAGCCAAACAACGGGCTGAGATAGAACTCTGCATAATCGCCGAACGATCCTGGGGTTGGGTGCTCGGAGGTCATTTCCGCCAGGCATCCCATCAGCAGCAGCGCAATCACCCCGCCGATAAAATAGCTCAGCAGTACGCTTGGCCCAGCCATTTGGATCGCGTAAGCACTCCCCAGGAACAAGCCGGTACCGATGGCCCCACCGATAGCCAGCATCGACATCTGCCCGGCGGTCAGGTGCTTTTTCAGCCCATCCTGCCGCCGGGCGATAGCGTCAAAACGTTTCGCGTCTTTCATGGTTGCTCACCTTTTCTATGCGGTACGGGTAACGTCAAGGATGGCGGCGGTCACATAGTCCAGGTTTTGCTGGTTCAGGCCAGGCAGGCACATCCTGCCAGGCGCCACCAGATAAATGGAATATTGCTGCCGCAGTTGGCCGAGCTGGCGTTCATTCAACCCGGTGTAGCTGAACATGCCCTTTTGATCGCGAATGCGGGTGTAGTCCAGCGTGGTACCGCCCTGCTCCAGGCCAGCAGCCAGGCCAACGCGCATCTGTTTGATGCGTTGGCGCATGGTGGTCAATTCACTGGCCCACTGTTGATATAGCTGTGGGTCTGCCAGCAGGGTTTCCACAATCTGGCTGCCGTGAGTCGGCGGGCAGGAATAACTGCGGCGGATCAGCGTCTTCAATGCGCCTTTCACGTTCACCGCAGCCTCAGCCGTAGCACAGCGCACCGATAGCCCCCCTAAACGCTGGCCATACAGCGCCACGTTCTTGGAAAAGGAGTTGCTGACCAGAAAATCCACGTCGGTTTTCAACATCGCCCGCAGTGCGAAGCAGTCTTCGTCCAGCCCGTCGCCAAAGCCTTGATAGGCGATGTCAAAGAAAGGCAGCAGCCGACGCCGTTGCACCACCTCGATCACTGCCTGCCATTGTGATGGGTTGAGATCGGTGCCAGTGGGGTTATGGCAGCAAGGATGCAGTAGCACCACCGCCCCTTCCGGCAAAGCAGAGAGCGTGTCGAGCATGGCTTCAAAACGCAGTTGACCAGACGCATCGTCAAAATACGGGTAGGTATTCACCTTCAAGCCAGCGCCTTCGAAGATCGCCCAGTGGTTGGCCCAGGTAGGATCGGAAACCCAGATTTCGCGACGTGCCAGATAGTGATGAATAAAATCAGCGCCCAGCTTCAGCGCTCCAGAGCCCCCCACAGTTTGTACCGTGGCAATACGGTCCGCCGGTTCACCAAACAGCAGCGTCTGGATCTGGCGGGCAAACAGTGCAGAACCTTCGATTGGCGGGTAAGTATGTGGCCGTTGTTGTTCCAGTAAACGCTGTTCGGCAATATGTACGGCCTGCATCAGGGGAATATTACCCTGATGATCGTAATACAGACCGATACCCAAATTAACCTTTTGCGGATTAGCATCCTGCATATAGGCTTCCATCAGAGACATAATAGGATCGGGTGTTGACGGGGTAATATGTGCGAACATAGATTATCCTTAACTCATTATGTAATGAATCAGCAAGTGAATATTATTTTATGAGAATTAATTACGCTGTGGCGCTAACGGTGATTTCTATTTTCATCCCTGGCACCACTAACTTATCAACAATCACCGTTGAGCGGTTGGGATACGGATAATTAAAATACTGTTTGTAGATTTGATCGAGCAACTTAACGTCATTAACATCGGTAAGATAAACAATAACCTGTAATACATTATCGCTATGGCTATTGGCGGCCTTCAGCGTGGTGGCTAAATTATCAAACGTCAGCGTGATTTGTTTTTCCGGGTCGCCGGTTTCAATAGTACCATCCTGGCGGACCGGGCCATGGGCGGTGAATAACATCCCACCACCTTTGGTCGCCCATGAAAAAGGTTGCCCGATCTCCGGCAGGCCGGTTTCAATGACTGTGCGCATCAAGGTACTCTCCATCGGTAAGCAGGAAACGGTGCAGGGCGCCATCGGCAGCAAATACCGCATCCAGCACGCTGTAATGATTGGCACCGGGGAGCGCATATCGGCTAACCGGCAGCCCCTGCTCCCGCAATGCGGAATAATAATAAAGCGATTGCCCAATCAGCTCCGGCAGTTCCGCCGCGCCGTAAAATAGCACCATGGGCTTCAAAGATAGCGGTATATTACGCGCCGGGCTTAAGGCCTCTATCTGCTGGCTGGTCAGCTTTAGCTGTTGGTTTACGTAGCTCACCAGCAGCGGCTGCAACTCAAAAATACCGCTGATGGGAAACACCGCCTGCACCAGCGGATGGTGTTGCCAATATGCCGCCAAATGTCCACCGGCAGAATGACCAGTGAGATAAACCGGCTTATCGCCACGCGGCTTCAGCCGCCGATCGATGACATCCAGCGCTACCCCAATTTGCTGACAAATATCAGCCAGGTTAGCCGCTGGTGCCAGGGTATATTCCACCAGCACCACATCAAAACCTAATGACAATGGCGTGCTGGCAATAAATGCAAAATCCTGTTTATCACAAAACTGCCAATAGCCGCCGTGAATAAATATTATCGTGCCTTTATATTCTTCAGTTGAATAAAACCAGTCAAAAACTTCACGCGGCGCATCCCCATAAGCCATATTCAACTCATGACGTTGCTGTTGGTAAACTCGCTGACTGCGGGATTGAAATGAGAGCAGGATCTCGTTTTCATCAGCCACCGTCGTTGCGTTATCGTAACTGCCCGCTAGAAGTTTCATATATTAAACTTTGTTTATTATTTAAGATGTGAGTTAACTATTAGCAACATGTTAAAATATTGTCAAGATGGCTGATACGGCAATGCGTGATCGGCGATATAAATTTATTTTTTCCGGCAATAAGTTTCACTGGTTAAACATTTTCGCCGTTACTTTAAAGTTTCATCCATGAAACTCGAAAATAAATTGGGTAAATTGCATAGGTGTTTAACGTGCCTCAGCCCTACCCCTTACGCGACAACAACACTGCACAGCCCCCTCTCCTTCGGGGTGTACAGACCGGGGACATCATGAACACTTGTTCGGGGACATGGTAGACACTTACAACATAGGTATGAGTACTTCTGAGTGGAGCTGCTTATGCCGTGGAATGAGAGATCTGCCATGTCATTACGTACCGAGTTTGTGCTTTTCGCCTCGCAAGAAGGCGCTAATATCCGTGCGCTATGCCGTCAGTTCGGCATAGCGCCTGCTACCGCATACAAGTGGTTACACCGCTGGCTCTCTGACGGGCCGGACGGTCTGAACGAACGCTCCAGGGTGCCACACCATTCCCCTTCCAGAACACCCGATATCGTTGTCCAACACCTCCGCGCTGCGCATCTGGCCCATCCGATGTGGGGGGCGCGCAAGCTCAAGCGGTGGCTTGAGATGCAGGGGCATACGTTACCTGCCGCCAGCACCGTGCATAACCTGATGCGCCGCCATGACCTGCTACCGGGTGGCCCATCACCAATGCCCACTGTTGGACGCTTTGAACATGATGCACCGAACCAGCTCTGGCAGATGGACTTTAAAGGCCACTTCCCCTTCGCCGAAGGGCGTTGCCATCCGCTGACCCTGCTGGATGACCATTCACGCTTCTCGCTCTGTCTGGCGCACTGCCCAGACGAACGACGCGTCACCGTGCAGTCTCAGTTGGTAGCGGTGTTCGAACGTTATGGCTTGCCGGAGAGAATGACCATGGATAACGGTGCGCCCTGGGGCGACACGACGGGCAGTTGGACCGCACTGGAACTGTGGCTGATGCGTCAGGGTATCCGGGTGGGTCACTCGCGGCCTTATCATCCTCAGACTCAGGGTAAGCTGGAGCGCTTCCACCGCAGCCTGAAGGCAGAGCTCCTGCAGGGGCGGTGGTTTACCCATGCCGCGCAGTTGCAGGAGGTGTTCGACGCCTGGCGAGAAATCTACAACCTAGAACGTCCACATGAAGCCCTGTCAATGGCGGTACCGGCGTCCCGTTATCAGCCTTCATCGCGACAGTACAATGGTAATCCAGCGGCAGCCGAGTATGACGAGGGGGTCTTGGTCAGGAAAGTGGATGTCAGTGGAAAACTGAGTCTGAAAGGGATGGGCCTGAAAGTGGGCAAGGCCTTTATCGGTGAATATGTCGGACTGAAGGAAAGTGAGAGAGAGGGCTACTACGAGGTATGGTGGTACAGCACGAAAGTGGGGACGATCGACCTGAGAAATAGGTCGATCATCATGGGTAAAGGATGTTAAAAAGTGTTCACCATGTCCTTGAACACCTGTCTACCATGTCCCCGGTCTGTACACGGGGAGAGGGTTGGGGTGAGGGGGAGATGCCATTGCCATATAATTAAGGTATCTCAACTGCCTGGTTGTATTTGCGCAATTTGGCTAAGGTGCTGATAGGCGTAATCCCAAAAGGTGCGCACCTTCAGCGGCATGTATTGCACGTTATTCGCCACCAGTTGCACCGGCACTGGCAGGGGCTCGTAGGCGGCCAACAACCGCACCAGCGTACCATTGGCCAGATCGTCCGCCACCTGATAAGACAGCAGCCGGGCAATCCCCTTTCCTGCCCGCACTGCCAACAGTTGAGTTTCCACCTCGTTCAACAACAAGCGCGGCGTCAAACGTACTCGCTCACCGTTTTCGTCAGGCCCAAAGCGCCATTCACCTGACGTCGGACGTAGTGTACCTACTATAGTGTCATGATCGATCAACTGCGCCGGTTCCAGCGGAACCCCTCGTTGCGCCAGATAGGCTGGGCTAGCCACGGTGACGCGTGTCACCTCTCCGAGCTTACGCGCCACCTTGGAGGAATCCTGTAAATGCCCGATGCGCACCGCCACGTCCAGCCCTTCATCGATCAGCTCCAGATTGCGGTCATTTAACTGCATGTCGATCTGGATTTGCGGGTAACGTTCGAGAAAAGCCATCACCATGGGTGCCACGTGCTTGCGCCCAAACTGCACCGGCGAAGTAATACGCAGCAGCCCGCTCAGTTGAGCCTCTGCGGTATCCATTACCGCGTCTTGATAGTCATGCAACAGAGCACGCGCGCGTTCGGCTAACCGCAGCCCGGCCTCCGTGGGGGCCAGACGCCGGGTCGTGCGTTCCACCAGCCGCGCACCAAACCGCTGCTCCAAAGAAGCGATAGCCCGGGTCACCGCCGGAGCGGAACGACGCAGCTTTCGGGCAGCTCCGGCCAAACTGCCATGCTGGATCACCGCCACAAAAATCGCCAACTCGTCCAAACGATCCATAGACTATTCCGCCAAGTGAAATTATCAATTGCCATTTTCCCGGATACCCATCATCTGGCGCAAGAGTATTGTAGGCTGTGTCCCTCAATTGCACGTGAGTGCCGCTGGAGGTCATTTGGACGCGTTGCAAGGCACGAGCCGTGCAGTTTGGTGGGCCCAAATAAGCGGGGAGTAACGCAGATACGCGTTCAAATGGCCCCAGCCCGAAGGGTCGCGCCCCAAAAGCCCGTACTCAGCGTTGTCGGGCTTGAACTTAGCCCACTAGGCCCTACACCCTCCGCCTTGATTACGGGCTTTTGGGACTGCGACGGCACCACGGTCAATTGAGGGACACAGCCTATTTAGCAACACCATAAAGGAGACTCACCATGCAAACGTTGAAACTGTACGGCACACCTGCCTCTGGCCATTGCCACCGCGTCGAGCTGCTATTGCGGATGCTAGATCTACCTTATGAATATTGCGAAGCCCCGGCCACGGTGCGCCGCAGTGAGGCGTTCCTGCGGCTTAATCCCGTTGGTCAGATCCCGGTATTGCTGGCCGATGAGCAGGTATTGAGCGACAGCAACGCCATCATGGTGTACCTGGTGAAACGCTATGCGCCAGATAGCCACTGGTTGCCAGAAGATCCGTTGGCAGCCGCCCAAGTGCAAGCCTGGCTTTCCAAAGCGGCCGGAGAGGTGCGCTATGGCCCCGCATCCTGCCGGATGGTGGTGCAATTTTCTGCGCCAGAGAACTACCCGTCTGCACAAGCCATCAGCGCACGCTTTTTACCCCAGTTAGAGCAACACTTGGCAGAACGCGAGTTTTTGGCAACGTCTTTGCCGACGATTGCGGATCTTGCCTGTTACAGCTACGTGGCGGTCGCCCCGGAAGGTGGGGTTTCCCTCAAGCCCTTCCCGGCAATCCAGCACTGGCTAGATCGTATTGCCGCGCTGCCCGGGTTCTTCCCTATGCCTGCGTTACCCCTGCCTGACCAGGCTGTAGGCCAATAACATGTCTCCCTCCATGTTTCATCCCGATGAGCAGTTGGCGCAGGATCTGGCCGGTTTTGATGCGGTGAGCGGGAATATCTATACCGCCATGCCCGATCAACATCGCGAGTTCTTCGCTCACCTGCCCTACCTGTTTGTTGCCACACTGGATGAGCGGCAGTGGCCGGTTGCTACGGTGTTCAGTGGGCCTGCCGGCTTTTTGCGCTCGCCAGATGAAACACATTTGCGGATCGTTTCGCCACGCCGGGCGGACGATCCCGCTCAGGCAGCGCTCTATCCCGGCCAGCCCGTCGGCGCATTAGGATTAGATTTCAGTAACCGCAGGCGCAACCGGGTTAACGGCGTCATTAGCCGCACGGATAAAAACCGCGTGGAGATTGTGGTGCAACAAAGCTTTGGCAACTGCCCGCAGTACATTCAACGGCGGGAGCTGTTCGCCGAGCCGAGCGTTGCTGATCCCATTGAGCAGTTGAGTTCGTTAGACGATCAGGCCCGGCAGCTGATCCAACAGGCGGATACCTGCTTTGTGGCCAGCTATGCTCACGGTGATTTAGCGCAAGGTGGCGTGGATATCTCGCATCGCGGTGGTAAACCAGGGTTCATCCATCTGGCTGGTGAAACCCTGTGGATACCGGATTTTCGCGGGAACCGATATATGAACACGCTGGGTAATCTGTTGGCTCAGCCACGGGCTGCACTACTGTTTATTGATTTTGCGCGCGGGGACATTCTACATTTGCAGGGGGAAACTCAGATTTTATGGCAGGCGGAAAACGCAGCCGTCGCAGGTGCCGAGCGCTACTGGCGGTTTGATATCACCAGTGCGTGGCGTTTTCGCCAGACATTGGGCTGGCGCGGCAGAAACGTTGAGTTCTCTCCAGCAACGTTACGCACGGGAGTTTGGCTAAATCACGCTGAAAACCAGTTTTAACAGCAGGTGCTGTTGAGGCTGCTGATATTCCCTCACCAGGCTTACAGCGGGCGCAGCATGCGGCGCCCCTACGGTCGAAGATCTGCGCCTACCTCCCATTCAGCAACATTGCCACGTTGTCATCAATCTGCACAGCAGGATCTATTTTTGCTAGCTAGCGCCATTTTAAATAAATCCACGCTGGGTTACATTGAAAGTGGAGAAGCCCTCCAGTGTACAGTTTGACTCAAAGGAGCTTGAGTATGTTTCCAGAATACCGTGAGTTAATATCGCACCTGAAATCAAGCCATCCCCGCTTCCAGTCATTGTTTGATAAGCACAACCAACTCGACCACCAAATCTCCAGGTTAGAAGGGCCAGCAGGCAACGGCTACTCTGACGAAGTGGTTCGCTTGAAAAAAGAGAAGCTACATATCAAGGATGAGTTACACAAAATACTAAAGGCAGAGGAAGCCGCGGCCAAGTAGCGCACGCCGATCCCCGCGCTACTGCGGGGATCACCGCTACCTTTAGCTAAACGTCACGTATCGCCTTACCGTGCTCATCAAACACCAGAATATTATCGCAGGAGGTACCGATACTTACCTCTTCACCGGTGGCAAGCTTCAGCTGATAAGGAACCTTCATTTGTAAGGTGCCGTATTGCCTAGAGCCAAGCAACACCACCGTGGAGTCACCGTGCATTTCGGTGAGCTCGTTTTTCACCTTCAGGCAGAGCTCGGCACTATCGCTTAAAGAGAAATGTTCGGGCCGGATACCTAATGTCAATGCCGTGCCTGCTGCCAAATCAGCATTCGCCAGCTGCGGAATAAAAAAGCTGTGCCCATTGATTTTCACCCGTCCGCTATGTTCATAGGTGACGGCAAACAGATTGATTTTCGGCGCGCCAATAAATCCGGCGACAAAGATATTGGCCGGATGGTTATAGACCTCTTCCGGCGTTCCCACCTGCTCTATTCTTCCCTGGTTCAAAATGACGATCCGATCGGCCAGCGTCATGGCTTCCGTTTGATCGTGGGTCACATAGATGGTGGTTTTTCCTAGATTGTCATGCAGTTTGCCGATCTCCTGCCGCATCTGGATACGCAACGCGGCATCGAGGTTGGATAACGGTTCATCAAACAAAAACACGTTAGCGCAGCTGACTATCGAACGCCCGATCGCAACACGCTGGCGCTGGCCGCCGGATAAGTGCTGTGGCAAACGTTCCAGGTAATTATCAAGTTGCAAGATCGCGGACGCATTGGCGATCCGCGCGGCGATCTCCGGCTTCGGCGTTTTTATGTTTTTCAAACCAAACGCCAGATTTTCACGCACGGTCATATGGGGATACAGAGCATAAGACTGGAACACCATCGATACGCCACGCTCCCCGGCATTCATATGGGTAACGTCCTTATTATCTATCTTTATTTCACCCCCGCTAACTTCTTCGAGGCCAGCAATCATTCTGAGTAACGTAGACTTTCCACAACCAGAAGGGCCGACCAGCACAATAAACTCCCTGGAGGCAACCTCAAGGTTTACGCTATTAATCGTTTTGATATTTCCGTAAGACTTTTCGACATTTTTGAGAGAAACGCTCGCCATTATCTGCTCCAACATTGCGCTGTCATCTATTCAGCTTATCCACGGATAACTTTAATTAACCATGATATCTACAGGCGTTAAATTACGGCAAAGATAAACGCCAAAGAATAAGCCGTTTGACTATAACTTTATCGCCGCAGGCGATGACTAATCGGTAATAAATTGAATAAGCTTGGTCAACTGCGTAATTTTTTGCTCCAACAATTGAGTATCCCCGCGGGTTTCAATATTTAGCCGTAGCAGGGGTTCAGTATTGGAGGCGCGCAGGTTAAAGCGCCAGTGCTCAAACTCCATGCTCAGGCCGTCAGTTGCCGTGATACGCAGCACGCTATCGGCATAAAACTGTTTGATTTGCCGGATGCTGGCATCGGTATCCTCAACGGTAAAGTTAAGTTCACCCGATACCGGGAAGCGCGCCTTGCTGGCTTCAATCAAGGAATATAGCGATGTTGCCTTACGTGACAGTAATTCGATCACCAGCAGCCAGGGGATCATACCGCTATCACAGTAACCAAAATTGCGGAAATAGTGGTGGGCACTCATTTCGCCACCGTAAACGGCATCATGCTGGCGCATGGTGTCTTTAATAAACGCATGGCCCGTCTTTGATTCGATCGCGTTGCCATTCAGCGCCTGCACAATCGCTTGGGTATTCCAGACCAGTCTAGGATCGTGGATGATTTTACCGCTGTTGTCAGCACGCAGGAACGTTTCCGCCAGTAAGCCGACTATGTAATAACCTTCAATAAAGTTGCCTAGATGATCGAAGAAAAAGCAGCGGTCAAAATCCCCATCCCAGGCGATGCCTAAATCCGCCTGGTGCTCAAGCACCGCCTGCCGGGTAACGCCCTGGTTCTCTGGCAGCATAGGATTTGGGATCCCGTTTGGAAAAGTGCTATCTGGCTGATGGTTGATTTTAATCATGCGGATAGGTAGCTGGCGTTTTGCCATTGCCGCTTCGAGCGCATCCAGAGTCGGGCCCGCTGCGCCGTTGCCAGCGTTGACCACAATCTTCATCGGCGTTAACACGCCAGGATTGATGTAGCTTAATAAGTGCTCAATGTAGTGTTCACGGTTAGACTGAACGGAAAGCTGTCCTGGGGTGGCTGACGGCGTAAATTGATTTTCCTGGGCCAGTTGCTGGATCTCATACAGTCCGTTATCCCCGCTGACGGGCCGAGAATCCTGTTTAACCAGCTTCATGCCGTTGTAGTCAATCGGATTATGGCTGGCGGTAACCTGAATGCCACCATCGACGCCATAAAAGCGGGTGGCAAAGTAAACTTCTTCGGTGCCCACCATGCCGATATCAATCACATCGGCCCCGCCACTCATCAGCCCTTCTGCCAGCGCCTGCTTCAAAGCGGCACTGGTTGCCCGAGCATCTCCACCTACCACCACTTTCTGTGGCTTTAGCCACTGGCAGTAGGCCCGGCCAATGCGCCAGGCAATCTCTTCATTGAGTTCCGTACCCAACTTGCCCCGAATATCGTAAGCTTTAAAACAGGTTAACTTTTCCATTTCCTTTCCATGTGGTTATGCCGAATCCCGGACAATAAGTTCATAATCGAGAAAGATATCTTCGGTTATTTGACCCGCAATCAACGCCCGGGCGGCATGACGCCCTTTGGCAACAATAGGTTGGCGGATGGTGGTCAGCGCGATCGGTGGATCCTGAATATCAATATCGTCAAACCCGGTGATCGCAATCTGACCAGGGACCGTAATATGCTGACTCTGGCAGTAGTGGTAAACGCCGAAAGCAAAGCGATCGGACAGGCAGATGATGGCCGAAATGCCCGGTTCGCGGGTAAGCAGTACCTTGGCCGCCTCTTCTCCCCCGGCTTCGTCATGCAGTTGTTCCACAACGTGGCTGGTGGTCAAATCAATACCGCCATCGGACAGCGCCTTGATGCATGCGCTAACACGCCCAAAGGCCACGCCGTTGTCAAATTCGCTGGAGAATTCAGCCAGTGATGACAGCACGCCCGCTTGCTTCTTCACCGGGAAAGCGACAATGCCGAATTTTTTATGCCCAGCCGCCAGCAGATGCTGGCAAATGGCCTTCATAGCAGCAACGTCATCAATGGAAACACAGGTGAAGTCCTGCAGTTTGATATCGGTAGTGACCACCGGCAAGCCGCTGGTTAATGCCGCCTGGACAATTTCATCATTGCTATAGGTGGCATTTAAAATATAGCCATCGACGACGGCGCTTAACATGCGTTTTTTAAATTCGTTATTCACTCTTAGTGGCATCAGCGCGATGTTAATGCCATTTTTCTCACACTCCTCGGCAATGCCACGCATCAACGCAATGTCATGACGATCGGAGAAAACATAACTCAAATTATCGTTAAAAATGACCCCAAGCGTACCGCTTTTACCGGTACGTAAAAAGCGCCCGGCCCCTGTCGGGCCATGGTAATTAATGGATTCTGCGTAGGCCAAAATCTTCTCCCGCAGTTCTGGCGAGACCTTTTCGGGCCGATTAAACACATTCGAGACGGTGGTATGCGTAACGTTCAGCGTCTCAGCAATGGTTTTAAGTGTTTCGCGTTTTTTACCAGTGGTCATGTCAAAAGCTCCGGGAAGATAAAGTTACCAAATTGCCCATACTATATCCCAATCCGCGGTAGGAAATGATTGGTTCTCACCACCAGGAAAGGTATGTTACCCCACTTTTAACGTTAAAATTGCAACGTACGTCACCATTTTAACGTTAAAATAAAAATAATGAGATGTGAGTGCACTCACAGAATCCCTGCATCTTCGCTGCTATTTTAACGTTAAAAATTGGCCTACCAGCCTTTCTTCCTACTGACGAATAGTTCACAGGTAATCAAGTCATGCTAAAGAAAATCAACCATACCCTGCTCTCTCTGGCGATTGCCGCCAGTTGCATAGTGCTTACGGGCTGTGATGACAAAGCGGTTTCTGGTGATAATGAAAAACAGGAAATAACCCTGTGGATCGCACCCAATAACGTCCAGGAAGCATTCTGGAGCGAAGTCGTTGGCGAATGGAATCAACAAGCCGACAAAAAGAAAGTGGTCTTTTCCACCATCCCGGCGGCAGGCAGCTCAGAAGAGGCGATCATGAACGCCATAGCCTCTGACCGCGCACCGGATATTTCGGAGAATATTTTCACCGGCTTCGGTACTCAGCTGGCTGATTTGGGCCAAATCGTCGATCTCTCCTCGCTCGATGGCTATGGATCCTTAATTCAAGCCCGGCAGATGGGCGATATCATGAAGAACTGGGGCTATAACGGCAAAAATTACATTCTGCCGATTTACATGAATCCGGTGCTGTTCTGGTGGCGCGGCGATTTATTAGAGGAACAGGGCTTTAGCGGTATCCCGCAAACCTATGACGAGGTATACGCCCTCAGTGAAAAATATACCATCGAGAACCAACGTTATGCGGTGCAAGCAACATCTGGCCGCAACTGGTGGGACCGCTGGTTTGATTTTATCGCCCTCTATTACGCTCAGAGTGGCGGCAAGCCTTATATCGCCGACAAGCAAGCCACCTATGACAACCAGGCTGGGCGCGACGTCATCGGTTTCTTAAATACGCTGTTTGAAAAAAAATGGACGGTCTACGACTTCGGCCAGGATGACCCATTGGTGACCGGCAAAGTTATGGGCGCAGTGCGCGGCCCCTGGGATATCAGCCGCTATCAGCAACAGTATCCGGAAATCCTCAAGCAGATAAAGATTGGCCCGATGCTGGTCAAAGATAAACAGAAAATGCCTTATACCTTTGCCGATGGTAAAGGGCTGGTCCTGTTCAGCCATTCCAAGGTTAAACCCGAGGCGTGGGAGTTTATCCAGTGGGTGTTCAGCCAACCCAAATTCGATAAGCGCTGGGTTGAACTGACGGGTATGCCACCGGCCAGAGCGGATTTGCTTACCAACCCACTGTTTACCCAATATTACCAGGATAACCCTTACGCCGCGGCCTACGCCAAATATGTCAACGTGGCAATACCGCCTGCATCCAGCAGCGAAACGGTGGAAATTCAACGCAGTATGACGCAAATGCTGGAGAAAACCGTGTTTAAAACCGTAACGCCGGATGAAGCTTTGCAGCAATCCGCGCAGGAAGTGAACGCGCTGTTAAAGCCCTGATTACTACATCTTATTGATTTCTCGTTTTATGCTTCATCTGAGGGTGGCCGTTAGTTATGATTTTTCCAAAGCTTAAAGATAAACATGTAGGCGGTATTCTGGCGGCCTCCTATCTGGGATATACCAGTATATTCTGGCTGTACCCCTTTATTTGGCTCGCTGTGTTATCGCTGACTGAATGGCGTTTTGTGGGCATTCCTTCGTTCAACGGTGTGCAAAACTTTATTTTGGTGCTGCAAGATCCGTTGTTCTGGAAATCGATGTTGAACGTACTGCGTTTTTTAATGTACTACCTACCGGTAGTATTCATTTCTTCGCTACTGTTCGCGTTTGGTTTACAGAAATTGAAGTATGGCAGAACCTTTGTTGGCCTGAGTTTTTTATTAGCCAACGTATCTTCCGGCGTGGCCTATTCCATCGTATTCTCCAAGATCTTTAGCCAGAACGGGCCGTTGAACACCTTTCTGGATGAATGGTTCGGCTTTACTCTGCCCTGGCTCACCAGCCCGGACTTCGCCATGTTGTCCATCTCGCTGGTGGTGACCTGGAAGTTTGTCGGCTATTACGGGCTGATACTCTTTTCTGGTCTGAACAGTATCCCCAAAGAAATTTACTCGGCAGCGGAGCTGGATAACACCCGGCCACTCAAGCGTTTGTTCCGCATCACATTACCGCTGATCAACCCGCAATTGATTATGGTGCTGGTATTAGCCATTACGGTCTCTTTTGCGATCTTTACCGAACCCTATCTGATCACCGGCGGTGGCCCATTAAACAGCACCACGACGCCGATGATCGTGATGTATGAGGCCGCATTTATGAAGATGCAACCTAGCTGGGCAGCCACCATGTCTATTTTTATCGCACTGATCAGCTTCACCCTGATCCTGATCGTCAGAAAGCTGCTGGAAAGAAAGGTGGAGATCGTTTAAATGAAAAAATCTATCAACAGCCTGATTATTCATCTGGTTATGTTCTTTTTGGCGCTCTCGTGGCTGTACCCTTATATCTGGATGGTGCTTTCCTCCTTTAAACCAACCGCCGATATTTATACCAACGGGATGTTTGAAGGGGCTTATTCACTCGATAACTATCGTTTTCTGTTTGAAAGCACCGGGCGGGTAGAGAAACCCTTTTTAAAAACCTTGCTTAACTCGTTGTTTATTTCTACAACGGTGACGGTAGCAGTTACCCTCAGTTCGATGTTTATCGGTTTTGCGCTGGCTAAAATGCAGTTTACCGGCCAACGATTATTTAAAAACCTGCTGTTTTTACAAATGGTGTTCCCGGCATTTATGTTTATCATCCCGCAATTCGTTTTGGTACGGGAGCTGGGGCTGTTAAACACTTACAGCGCCATGATTGTGCCGTTCCTGATGAGCGCCTGGGGGATCTTTATGATTTCACAAAGCTTTCAAGGTACGCCTAACGACTATATTCATGCGGCCAAGATCGATAACGCCAGCCTGTGGCAAATTATGATCTACCTGATGATGCCGCTGAACAAGGCAATTATCGCCATCGTCGCGCTGTTCACCTTCGTCGGTACCTGGGACAACTTCCTGTGGCCACTGATCGTTATCCAGGACGAAAACAAAATGCCGCTGTCAGTGTTGCTGGCCACCTTCAGTAAATCCTATGGCGTCTATGTGGGGCCAGTGATCGCCGGTGCCGTGCTCCAGACTATCCCGATCGTCGTGCTATTTATCTTATTCCGTAAGTACTTTATGCAGGGCATGTCCCTGTCGCTGAAATAAGGACTCGTGCAATGAATGATCAAGCGTGGTGGCGTGAGGCCGTGTTCTATCAGGTTTATCTACCCAGTTTCCAGGACGGCAACGGAGATGGGATAGGCGATCTTCATGGGCTGATTGATCGGCTGGATTACCTGCAGGAACTGGGGATTGGCGGGTTATGGATCACCCCTTTCTACCCTTCCCCTCTGGTGGATAACGGTTATGACATTAGCGATTATCTTAATATCGCCCCGCAGTATGGCACGCTGGCGGTTTTCGAGCGGTTAATCGCCGAAGCCCATCGGCGTAATATTCGGGTGATCATTGATATGGTGCTTAACCACGTCTCTACCGAGCATCCGTGGTTTAAAGACGCGCTGAATAATCCGCACAGCCAATATCGTGACTATTTTATTTTCACTCGCCAACCCAATAACTGGCAGTCGTTTTTTGGTGGATCGGCATGGGAGCCTGAAGCTACTGGCGGTGAATACTATTACCACAAGTTTGCCATTGAGCAGGCCGACCTGAACTGGGCCAACCCGGCGGTCGCAGAGCTTGCCAAGGGCGTACTGGACTTCTGGCAAGCCTTGGGGGTGGATGGTTTCCGTCTGGACGTGATCAACTTCCTGTCATGCAGCACCCAGCGAACAGATAACCCTACGCTGGAAAACGGTGAACAGCAGCACCTGTACGATATTAATCAGCCTGGTATCGAGTCATGCCTCGCTGATTTAATCGCGCATGCGCGGGCCAAAAGCCCCTGCTTTATTGTCGGTGAGGTGGGCAGTGACAAGCTCAAAGAACTGGCACGCTATCAGTCCGCCGACTTATGCGATGTGGTATTCAATTTTAACCTAGGCAGCCTGCCTGCCTTCGATTTGCCGCAAATCGTTGAACAGTTGAAGCTGATGAACGACCTGCCAGGCAATGTACCGACACTGTTTTTCTCTAGCCACGATATGCCCAGGATGATCAGCCGCTTCGGCGAGTTCGCTGGCGACATTGCCAGGGCGCGTGCGGTGGCTTGCCTGCAATTAATGGCCCATGGTGTGCCGTTTATTTATAACGGTGAAGAGGTGGGCATGCAGGACTATGTCGCCACCGAAGCGGATGCCATTTACGACATTCAGGGCAGGACACAGTATCAACAGAAGCTGGCCGCAGGTGGCAACCCGGAGGAAGCATTTCAGTTTGCGTTAACCAAAAGCCGTGATAATTCACGCTCGCCCATGCAATGGTCTGCAGCCCCCTTTGCCGGTTTTAGTACCCACCAGCCGTGGATGCCGGTCAATGAAAACTATCGCCAGATCAATGTGGCGGCTGCGCAAAATGCGTGCCATTCCCTTTGGCATGATTATCAACAACTCATTGCCCTGCGCGCTCAATATCCCGTGTTTCACTACGGCGTCTATGACCAATTGAAGCAGGTCAAAGACACCCTGATATTCAGCCGCCGTTATCGCCAACAGCGCGCCACCGTCACCATCAATTTTGGAGAAAATTATTTATTGCAGGTACCGACCCACGGGAAGGTTTTATTTGATACACGCACAGTGCCCGGCCAATTGACTCACAATGATATCGTAATTTTTATCGAGGACAGTAATGATTAGATTTTCTGGTAACCCATTAATTACCCCCCAGGACATAACGCCAAGTCGTCCGGGATTTAAGGTTGAATGCGCGTTCAATGCGGGCGTCACCCGGCTTGGCGATGAAACCATTATGTTGGTCCGCATTGCGGAAAGCGTGATCCCCAAGAACGAAGGCACCACCGTGGTACCTTGGCTGCAAGAAACTCCCGCGGGCTGGCAGGTGACTACCCGGGAGTTTTGGCATAACGACCCTGCCTATGATTTTAGCGACCCACGGTTGATCACCTACAAAGCAGATCCGGCGATCGTCTATCTGACTTCACTCTCTCATCTGCGGGTGGCGAGAAGCGGCAATGGCGTGGATTTTGTCGTTGATACTCAACCGCTGATTTTCCCGGACAACGGCTATGAAACCTTTGGCTGTGAGGATGCCCGCATCACCGAGATCGAGGGGGCTTTTTATATCAACTATTCCGCCGTCTCCTCCAAGGGTATCTGCACGGCGCTGGCGGTTACCAAGGACTTCACCTCTGTTGAGCGTCTGGGATTGATTTTCTGCCCAGATAACCGCGACGTTTGCCTGTTCCCGGAAAAGGTGGGCGGCAAGTATCTGGCTCTGCATCGCCCGGCGCCCAAACACTTCGGTAAACCCGAGATTTGGCTGGCCAGCTCCAACGATTTGCTGCACTGGGGACAACACCAGCATCTGCTGGGCACATCGCAAGATCCCTGGGATGCGTTAAAGCTGGGTGGCGGCGCTCCCATGTTGAAAACGACAAAAGGCTGGCTGCAAATTTACCACGGGGTAGACGTGGATCAACGTTATGCCCTGGGTGCCATGCTGCTCGATTTGGACGATCCTACCCGTATTCTCGCCAAATCGCCGGTTCCCTTGTTGCAACCGCAAGCGCCCTACGAGCTTTACGGATTCTTTGATAACGTCGTCTTTACCTGCGGTGCGTTGATTGAGAACGATACCCTGCGGGTCTACTACGGCGCCGCTGACGAAAGCATGTGCCTGGCTGAAATGCCGCTGGCCCAACTATGGCAACACCTGTCGGTGTAATGAGGGAAAATACGCAATGAAGACTAATTCTCCGGCCAGCGTGGCACAACTGATTGCCGACTATCACCAGCGAACGTCAGGTATCACTTTCACCACTGACCGGCTCGAATTCACCGGTGTAGGTGACAAGGATGTTTACAACATTACCGCTCCCTTTACCTCTGCCGGGCTGCAAGTCATTGCTGGGCGGGTTGAAGCCAGGGACTCTGAGCACTCGACCATTGTTTTCTTCCAAGAGCAGCAAGGAAAATGGACTCCGGTGGAAAATGCACCCACGTTCCCGTTACAGGATCCCTTTTTCTGCTTTATCGCTGGTGAACTGATATTTGGTGGCGTCGAGATCAACCCCCATCCCGAGCACCCAGGGCAGCTTATCTGGCACACCGTGTTTTATCGCGGGCGTGACATCCTGTCATTAAACCGTTTTGCTTGCGGCCCTTCAGGTATGAAAGATATCCGCCTGTGCCAGATCCAGCCAGGGCGCATCGGGGTATTTACCCGGCCACAGGGCAATATCGGCGGCAGGGGAACCATCGGATACGTTGAGATAAGCTGCCTGGAGGAACTCACGCCAGACACTATCGCCAATGCACAACTACTCGATCGGCAGTTCAACAGCGACGAATGGGGCGGCGTCAACGAAACGCATTTACTGAGCGACGGCACTATCGGCTTACTGGCCCATATTGCCTGTTTTGATCAACAACAAAGGAGACACTACTACCCGGGCGTCTTTATCTTCAATCCGGACACTAAAAACTATAGCCCCATAAAAATAATTGCAGCAAGAAGTAATCTGCTACCAGGAGATGCTAAACGCCCTGACTTGGTAGATGTCATTTTCCCAGGCGGCCTCATCGCATTAGCCGATAATCGTTGGCGGTTATATGTCGGTGCCAGCGACGCACAAGCGCACTGGATTGATATTGAGGATCCTTTTATCGGGATTTAATTCGCAAGCAATCGAAATTGCGCTTTTAACTGGCTTAATGGAAAAACTAATATTAATAATATTGGATGGTATTGCTATTGCCAAAACCAGGCAATACCACCAGTTTAGAAGGGATTATAATGAAATACTCTAAAATTTTTTCTCTGCTGTTGCTGGCTGGTCTCAGCTCTACCGTTCATGCGGAGAGCACACTAATTAAAGGTAAGACCCCAAGTGCTGAAAGTCGCCCTATTTTCGCCGGTGACAAGATTAGAATAATTAAAGAAAATGGCGAGACGGTGGAAACAGTAGTAGAACTCAGCGATGATAGCGTTGGCATTATTCGTCTACCAAAGGATGAACGTTCTTATTTCCACGGTAACTGGTTGGCAGAGTATAAAATAGAGCATTTCCGCAATGAAGGCCGCAGCACCAACTCCCGTCCGGTGCATGAAATCGTCTTCGCCGATGGGCGGGTCAACTTTGGTGACACCGGCTGGAACACCGGTTTCGTACTCAAGCAGGTGCATTTTACCAACGACTCACGCAATGACAGCCAGCATAAAGTCGATTTTCGCATGATCGAAATGGAAATTCGCCCGGCGTGGGCGAAAAGTATAGATAAACACTGGTTTATGCTGGAAGGGATCTACCTGGGTAAAACCGGCTATGAGAAGAACCGTACCACCGGCAGCAACAACAATATTGGCGGTGATGGTTATGGCTTCCGCCCATACTACCGTTATCAGGTATCGGACAACTTCAGCGTCAACACCGATATTAAAATGCTGGTAGAAGACAAGGATGCCCGCGGTGCCGATAGCGGACGTTTCCAGTTTTATGAAGCGCTGGTGAATTTTAACTATCACATAGCGGATCGTGTGAACGTCGGATTTGAAGTGTTTCGCAAAGAGGGCCAGGACTTCAACCATGATGGCGACAAGACGGCGAACGTGCTGGAACAGGAATTTCGCCCATGGGTTGCCTGGAGTATGGGTAAAAGTAACTTCCTGCTTAAGATGGAGCCTCAATTACGCCGCATTGGCGGGCGTGATGGCTATAAGGAAACCTCCAGAAGCGAGAAATATATCTTTAACTATAGCTACCCGATCACCGACAGATTTTATGCGGTGGCCGAGTACTTTTACCGGGTAGAGCACGACAAAAAATTCTGGGATCACAACGTTCGCGACCCGAATGCATATAAAAATACTGAGACCAATTTCGGCAAACTGGGTGTGAACTATGTTTTCTAAGTTGAAAGCAATAACTCAATAAAAATAAGGTAACAACATGAAATTATTAAATACCCTGGTTTGCATCATCGGATTAACCACATTTTCTGCCGCTGCCGCCCTGGTTAACCCAACGCATCTGGATGCGCTATACCAAAAGATCACCCTAGCCAACAAAACGGAATTGGGCCTGATCCATATCTATAGCGAATACCCGGATTACCGCTGGGTTAAAGATCCCATCGAGGGCGTATCGGCAATCGATGACGTCGCACGGGCTGTGGTCTTTTATCAGCGTCAGTATCAATCAAACGGCTCTGCGGCAGACCTGGAAAAGGTTAAATCACTGGTGCAATTCATTCTCCACCAGCGAGCGGATAACGGCTATTTCTATAACTTTATCTACCCCGACCATTCCATTAATAAAACCTACAAAACCAGCGTAGCGGAACCCAACTGGTGGACATGGCGCGCCCTATGGGCATTGACTGAGGCTTACCCAACCCTGGCAAAGACGGATGCAACGCTGGCGAAAAAGGTGCATGAAACCATTTTCGCCACCACCGATGTCATTTATAAAGACTTTAACTTCAAGCAGACCCGCGGTGAAAAAGACGGTATCGCGGTCGCTGAGTGGTTACCGCAGACCGCAGGCGATCAGGCGGGCGTATTGTTGATGGGCCTGAGTAATGCCTACTCGCTGGGCTCCAAGCCAGAAATTGAAAAAATGATGCGCGCATTAGCGGCGGGCATCATGCTGATGCAGGTTCAGGATACCTCCTCACCGGTAAACGGCGCGTTTTTAAGCTGGCAAAATATGTGGCACGGCTACGGTAACAACCAGGCTTATGCTCTGCTTACGGCGGGCGAGAAGCTGGGCGACCGGGATATGATCAAGGCCGCGTTTAACGAACTGGATCATTTCCAACCCGCGCTCATCAAAAAAGGGCTGGCAAACTGGTTCACCGTTCAACAGAAAGGTGAAAAGGTCACCGTGATCGAGGAACAAAAGTTTGCCCAGATAGCCTATATCATCCGCCCGATGGTGTTTGCCAACGTCAAGGCCTGGCAAATATCACGCGATTCCGCTTATCTGCAGCAAGCCGTCGATTTATCCCTGTGGCTGTTTAAGCAGAACCCGGCAAAAGCGCAAATGTACTTCCCTGCCACCGGGATCGCATTTGACGGTATAGACTCCCCCACCAAGGTGAATAAAAACTCGGGGGCAGAGTCCACCATTGAAGCCTTGCTCACGCTGCAAATCGTGGAATCCATCCCTGAGGCTAAACGTCTGCTGGATGCCGCGTTAACCAAACTGGATATCGAGCGTTAATCCCAACCGACTGACCATGGGGCGCTGCATACGGCGCCCCAACGGCCAAACATGTGCGAACCTTACCAAACCCCATGCTAAAAATACGGGTCTACTCCCGCTTAGATTTTCTATGTGGGCGTTTGATCACAGACAAACTTAAGCGTAAGTGATTGAATAGTAGCGCAGAGCAAGGTTTTAATCCGCATAGCGGGTAGCCTTGCGACGGTTTGCAAGGCCGTCGCGTTCAGCCACTCCGGCAGCTCTGCGTGAAACGCTTGCTATAGTGCCCCCTTTTGCGGCATGTTGACATTATCACCCCAGCCGAATGTTCCAGTGACCCTTAGAGCAACGCAATGATTAAATGGCCGTGGAAAGCAAATCAAGCGCAGGCGGAAACGTTTGCAGAATGGCAGGAAGCCCTGTCCATCCCCCTGCTCTCACCTTTGGATGAGCAAGAGCAGCGGCGTTTGGTGGCGGTTGCCAGCCAGATTTTGCAAAATAAACGCATCGTGCCTTTACAAGGGTTGGAACTGACATCCCTGATGCAGGCGCGTATTGCCCTGCTGTTTGCATTGCCCGTGATGGAACTGGGGGCAGAATGCCTGGACGGTTTTAACGAGGTCCTGCTCTACCCAACCCCCTTCGTGGTGGAAGATGAATGGCAGGATGATATTGGTCTGGTGCATTCCGGGCCGGTGGTGCAAGCAGGCCAAAGCTGGGAACAGGGGCCTATCGTGCTCAACTGGCTAGACGTGCAAGACTCCTTCGACCTTTCCGGCTTCAACCTGGTGATCCATGAAGCGGTGCACAAGCTGGATATGCGTAATGGCGGCACCGCTACCGGCGTGCCCCCAATCCCGCTGCGCGATATCGCCGCCTGGGAATACGATTTACACGCCGCGATGGAAAATCTGCAGGACGAAATCGATATGGTGGGTGAAGAAGCTGCCAGCATGGATGCCTACGCCGCCAGCGATCCGGCAGAGTGCTTTGCCGTGCTTTCCGAGTACTTTTTTAGCGCCCCTGAGCTGCTGGCCAACCGCTTCCCCGCTTTGTACGAGCACTTTTGCCGCTTCTACAAACAAAACCCACTGGCCCGTTTGCAGCGTTGGTATGCAGACAGCGAGCCACAACGGGACTGAGTTTGCTCAGATGATGAGCTGTCGCACCCCCAGAATCAATTTTGCGTTGACACGATCTGCACGGCTGGATATGATGCGCCCCGTTCACACGATTCCTCTGTAGTTCAGTCGGTAGAACGGCGGACTGTTAATCCGTATGTCACTGGTTCGAGTCCAGTCAGAGGAGCCATATTTAGAAAAGCCCGCTTAGGCAACTAAGCGGGCTTTTTGCATTTCAGTAACTGCTAGCCATGCAAAACTCTGGTGTTTCAAGTCATTCAATGACAAACATAGTCTGGGTCACATTGAAATATGCAGCAACCGGGGCTGGCGTCACTGACGCTAGCCCAGAGGCCTTCGAAAAGGCCTCGTCGTTAGGACAGGGAAATCTGTTATGCAGGGAATATTTCAGATTGTTCGAGAGCTTACTGGATAAATGCTAGCGTATTAATAATCCACGGCGTCACGAATAATCGGGCAGGTCATACAGTGGCCACCTCCTCGCCCGCGGCCCAGTTCGCTCCCCACAATCTCAATCACCTCAACCCCTTCTTTGCGCAGCTGAGTATTGGTTTTGGTATTACGGTCGTAAGCCAGCACCACACCAGGAGAGAGCGCTACCATGTTGTTGCCGCTGTCCCACTGTTGGCGTTCGGTGTCGTAGTCGTTGCCTTCGGTTTCCACCACCCGCAGTTTTTTCAGGTTCAATGCCCCGGCAATGGCCTCGACAAAGGTGCCTTTATCGCGGCTCAGCTTCATGCCGGTTGGGCCATCATCCGGGCGCAGTGAGAAGGTTTTGATCTGATTGACGATCGCCGGGTAGAGCGTCACCACATCACGGTCGCAGAAGGTAAATACCGTATCCAGGTGCATCGCGGCACGCAGTTTCGGCATGGCGGCAATCATGACCCGTTCAACGCCGGAATGCTTGTTGGCAAACAGCGCGGCGGCCAGTTGGGTGATCGCCTGATGCGAAGTACGCTCACTCATCCCAATCAGCACGGTTTTGTTGCCGATCGGCATCACGTCCCCGCCTTCGAGCGTGGCGGTACCGTGGTGCACCGTTGGGTCCCCCCACCAGACGTTAACATTGGCTTCGCCAAAGTCCGGGTGGAACTTATAGATCGCCGTGGTCAAAATGGTCTCTTCGTGACGGGCTGGCCAATACAGTGGGTTCAAGGTCACGCCGCCGTAGATCCAGCAGGTGGTATCACGGGTATATAAGGTATTCGGCAGCGGTGGCAGCAGGTATTCGGTAATGCCCACCGCTTCGCGGATCAGCTTCAACTCTTCATGGTCCGCGTAGCCTTCTTTGGCCAGTTCGGTAGTAGAAAGGCCACCGATCAGTACCTCCGCTAACGCCCGTGGTGCCAGGCCATCCAGGAAGCTGCGGGTTTCATTCAAGATCCCCAGCGACACTTCATTAGGCACAATCTGCTGATCCAGGATCCATTTTCTGGCTTCGGGCAACGCCAGGGTTTCGGCCAGCAGGTTATGCATTTCCACCACATCTACGCCGCGTTCGCGCATCTTGGTCATAAAGTCAAAATGGTCACGCTTGGCGCGCTCAACCCACAGCACGTCATCAAACAACAGCTCATCACAATTACTGGGTGTCAGCCGGTTATGCGCCTTGCCAGGGGCACAGACCATGACTTTATGCAATTTCCCTACTTCTGAATGAACACCAAACTTGGACTGCGTGTTTTCTTTAGTCGACATAATGAACTTGCCTCGATCAGATTGTGATAACGCCAGTGGCAATGCTGTAGATTGCAGCAATGGCGGCGACCATAACGATTACAAAGAGCCCCATCTCGGCCGGGGTGAACACTTTTGCGTGCTGTTCACGTTTAGCCATAATGTAGAGCAGCGTACCTGGGCCATAGATGATGGCGGAGAGCAGCAGATATTTCATACCACCGGCGTACAGCATCAGCAGTGCGTAGAAGGTGGCGATCAGCGCGAAGATCAGATCCTTTTTATGATCGCGTTTATCGGTTTCGTAGGTTTCGCCGGTCAGGGCCAGCTTCAGCCCATAGGCACCCACCAACAGATAAGGGATCAGCGTCAGGGAGCTGGTCAATTCGAGCGCCAGCTGGAAGGCGTAATCACTAAACAGCGTCAGGATTAAGAACACCTGAATGGTGATGTTGGTCAGCCAGACGGCGGAAGAGGGCACCGCATTGCTGTTTTCGGTGGCGAACACCTTCGGCATACTCTTGCTTTTCGCGGCGGAAAACAGCACTTCTGCCGCCAGCAAAGACCAGGAGAGATAAGCGCCCAGCACCGAAACAATCAGGCCCACGCTGATGAAGATTGCCCCCCAGCGCCCCACGATAGCTTCCAACACGCCCGCCATTGAAGGTTGGCGCAACGCCGCCAGATCGGGACGGAGCAGCACGCCGTAAGACAGCATGGTGATCAGCACCAACAGGCACAGCACCCCGATGAACCCCAGCACCGTGGCAATCCCCACGTGGCTGCGTTCTTTGGCATAGCGGGAATAGACGCTGGCACCTTCAATCCCCAGGAACACGAATACCGTCACCAGCATGGTGCTACGCACCTGGCTGAACAGGGATTCAGGTTCCGCGGTAGGGACGATGGCGGCAGCCGCATGGCCCACATAGCCGTAGTCGTTAAGATGAGAGAAATCCCCCACGCTAGCCAAAGAGGCTGCGGTCTCTGGCGTTCCCCAGAAGTTGAGTGCAAACACGTCACTTTTGAAGGCAAAGATCAGCACAATAATAAAGATGAGGATCGGCAGGATTTTAGCGATGGTGGCAATGGTGTTGATAGCTGCGGCGCTTTTCACCCCGCGCAGTACCAGAATGTGGAATCCCCAAAGAATAACCGAGGCGAACAACACCGCGGGAATGGTATTACCGTCGCCAAATATCGGGAAGAAGGCCCCCAGAGTAGATTTGATCAGCACAAAGTAAGAGACGTTACCAATACAGGTCCCGGCCCAGAAGCCAAGTGCAGCGGCAAAGCCCAGATAATCACCGAATCCGGCTTTGGCATAGATAAACACGCCGGAATCGAGATCGGGTTTACGTTGCGCCAGCGTTTGGAACACAAAGGCCAGCATTAACATCCCACCACCGGCAATACACCAAGCGATGATGGCACCAAATCCCCCCGTTGCGCGTCCAAAGGTCGCCGGCAAGGAAAATATCCCAGCCCCTATCATGGACCCTACCACCAGAGCGGTGAGAGACCATAGGGACAATTTATTCGTTGATGAGCTCGTCATGGTTTTCTTTACAGATACCTATTTTTATTAAGAGACAAAGTAATAACCAGCCCTAATCGAATTAGAATAAAATCATTTATCTAATTTGATAGAAAAAACCGCTATAACAATGTCGACGATATGTCTACCGACCCTATTAAATTAAGGCGGTTGTAAAAATGCAAAAGCTTATAACTCATAACGCAATAACTTATATATGAATATCTACACCTCAGACGGCATTTAATTTAAGATAAGATTAATCTCACATAAAACAAAACTCTTCTAAAATGCATTCACGTTTAGCTGTTGTTTAAGATTATAAAAATATTTAATTGACACTATTTAGCGCTTACGTTGATTTTTATCATGGCGTGATTTATTTTTGGCGAAAATCTTGAAATGGAGTAACTTAAATTCTCATCTTAAATAAAAATTTTTACATATCCTTAAAAGTCTCTCATACAAATGATGAATTAAAAAATCCGGATAGACTCCTGCAACAAACGAATTTCAATTTACATCAGCAGTACATTATGTGAACAGTTTCGTTTGATGTCTTTGGCTTATCATGCCATGTTCCTCTTGCTACACATCACCTGATAAGGGTTTATTGCTAATGCTTTGCCACTATTTAGCTAACCAAATGTAAATAAATTGTTTCCCCCAGCCTGCCCGGCGTTCCAATAATGAAGCCATGTTAATTGGAACGAGTGCATGACATGTCTTATCGAATCAGCCTGCTTGATAAAAGCCCGGTTGCAGCAACGGAAACCGCGTCTGATGCCTTACAGCGCACGCTGTACTTGGCAAAACAGGCCGAAGCCTGGGGCTATCATCGCTTCTGGATTGCTGAGCACCACAATAGCCCTCACCTCGCCAGCCCTTCACCAGAACTGGTGATTGCCTGGATCCTTGGCCAGACTCGCCATATCCGTGTGGGTTCCGGTGGCGTGATGCTGCAGCATTACAGCCCGTATAAGGTGGCTGAAAACTTCAACCTGCTGGCCTCATTGGCACCTGGCCGTATCGATCTTGGCGTAGGCAAGGCCCCTGGCGGGTTGCCATTGGCAACACGGGCACTGCAACAAGGTCTTCATCAGCAAGAGAAAGGTTCGTTTGCCGAGCAGCTTGCGCAGCTTGATAACTGGCTCTCCTTGCCCGCCGCAGACGAAGGAGATGATGCGCTACAAGCCACCCCTATCCCGCCGCATGTTGCAGACCGTTTCCTGCTAGGAGCCAGCAACGAGAGCGCTTTGCTGGCAGCACAGCTGGACTGGAACTTCGTTTTCGCGGCTCATCTTAATGGCGATAAATCCCTGATGAGAGAAGTCATTACTACCTGGCGAGACCATAGCCAACGCGACACGCTGGTGGCCGTGCAGGTGATTGTCGCCGCGAGCGAAGCCGAGGCAACTGAGCTGGCGGCTCAGGTGGAGATATGGGGGGTTGAGCTTGAGAATGGTCAACGCGTGACCGTGGCAAGTGAGGCTCAGGCCCAGGCCTTTGCCCGCCAGGCGGGTAGCCCTGCCCGTCTGATTGAACAACGTACCCGTTCGCTGATCAAAGGCACCCCCGCAACCGTCCATGCGGAGCTTTCCGCCTTGCAGCAAGCGTTTGGAATCGACGAATTCATCATTGATACCCCGATCGCCGAGGGATCGGCGCGGATCGCTTCATTGCACCTGCTCGCGGAAGGTATTGCGAGCTACGCCACCGAAAATGAATCCGCCTAAAGGGTAAAAGATGACATTTGCACAGCAACTCATTGACTGGCGGCGCGAGCTGCATCGCAACCCGGAACTTTCCGGGCAGGAAATAGCCACCACCGCACGGCTGCGCCACTGGCTCGAATCCGCTGGGCTGCGTTTACTGCCGTATGATCTGACCACGGGCGTTGTCGCCGAGGTCGGCCAAGGTGAAAAAGTCATAGCCTTACGTGCTGATATTGATGCATTGCCGATTGAAGAAGCCACCGGCGCCCCCTTTAGTTCACGACATAAAGGCGTCATGCATGCTTGCGGACATGATGTTCACAGCAGTGTGATCCTGGGAGCGGCATTGCTGCTGAAAACACGTGAACCGCAACTGGCTGGTCGGGTGCGGTTGCTGTTTCAACCTGCGGAAGAAAACTTCACCGGGGCCAGGATGTTGATACAGGCTGGCGTTCTGCATGGCGTGAGCGCCATTTTTGGCATGCATAATGAGCCCGGTCTGCCGGTGGGAACCTTTGCCTCCAGAGGAGGCCCCTTTTATGCCAACGTCGATCGCTTCGTGATTGGCGTAAAAGGCAAGGGAGCCCATGCGGCACGCCCGCATGAGGGCGTGGATGCGATCGTGCTGGCCAGCCAACTGGTGACGGCGTTCCAGAACATCACCAGCCGCAACATTAATACGCTGGAATCCGCCATTGTCAGCGTTACCCGTATTCAAGGTGGTAATACCTGGAACGTGTTACCCGAAAAGGTTGAGCTCGAAGGCACAATACGCACGCACTCTGCCGATGTACAGCGCCAGGTTGAAGGGCATATACGCCAGATCGCAGCCGGGTTGGCTGCCGCCTTCGGTGCAGAGATTGAGGTGACGTGGTTTGCCGGGCCGACCATGCTGATCAACGACGAAAAATGGGCAGCCTTTGCGACCGAAGTTGCCCAGGCAGAAGGCTATCAAACCCAGACCGCCGCCTTGCATATGGGGGGCGAGGATTTTGCCGCCTATCTGCAGCAGATCCCCGGTGCGTTTGTCAGCATCGGCAGCGCCAGTGAATACGGCCTGCATCATCCGGCATTTAGCCCTGATGAAGCCATGATTGAAGACGCCGCACGCTATTTTTCGGCGTTGGCCGAAAAAGCACTGCAAGCTATCTGACAGAGTTAATCAATTCCTTGGGAATATATCCCTAGAGATATCCATTGTCTGAAAATGAGGGTTAAACATGTCTTTAAACCGACAATTGCGCTTGGGATCAATATTACACGGCGCATCTGGCAATATGTCCGCATGGCGACACCCGGCAGCACAGGCAGATGCCAGCATTAATTTTGACTTCGTCAAAAACACGGCCATCAAGGCCGAAGAGGGAAAGCTTGATTTCCTGTTTGTGGCTGACGGCTTATATATTAATGAGAAATCCATACCGCACTTTCTGAATCGCTTTGAGCCACTGACGGTATTATCTGCGCTCGCCGTGATTACCAGCCGTTTGGGGTTAGTGGGCACCGTATCGACGTCCTACAGTGAACCCTTCACCGTGGCACGTCAGTTTGCCAGCCTTGACCATCTCAGCAACGGCAGAGCTGGCTGGAACGTGGTGACCTCACCGCTGGAGGGATCGGCGAAGAACTTTTCCCGCGAAAAACACCCTGAGCATGCATTGCGTTACCGCATCGCCGATGAATATCTGGATGTAGTAAAAGGGCTTTGGGATTCTTGGGAAGAAGATGCATTTACTCGCGATAAAGCCACCGGCCAATATTTTGATCCCGCCAAATTACATACGCTGGATCATCACGGCGACTTTTTCCAGGTGGCTGGCCCGCTGAATATTAGCCGCACGCCACAAGGTCGACCCATTATATTTCAGGCTGGCGCTTCGGATGATGGGAAGAAATTAGCGGCACACCATGCCGATGCTATTTTCACCCACCATGAAACGCTGGAGGCGGCACAGGAGTTTTATCGTGACGTAAAAAGCCAGCTTGAGCGCTTTGGCCGCCGCTCTGAGGAACTGCATATTTTTCAGGGTGTCAGCCTGATTGTCGGAAAAGATGCCGAGGATGTTGAACGCCAGTATCAGGTGACCGCTGCCCTGGTTTCGATCAAAGACGCACTCAACTACCTTGGCCGTTATTTTGAGCACCACGATTTCAGCCAATACCCGCTGGATGCACCCTTCCCCGATGTGGGTGAGCTCGGGCAAAACAGCTTTCGCAGCACCACCGATGAAATCAAACGTAATGCCCGCGAACGTGGCCTGACGTTGCGCCAGGTAGCGCTGGAAGCCGCAACTCCCCGCCCACGCTTTCACGGTACGGCACAACAGGTTGCCGATGGTCTGCAACACTGGTTCGACACCTTTGCGGCAGACGGTTTCATTATCCAGGGCGGTACGCCAGATACCTTCCCGCGTTTTGTCGATGAAGTGGTGCCCGTTCTACAAGCTCGCGGTCTTTTCCGTACGGAATACCCGGGCACGACACTGCGTGAAAGTCTGGGTCTGACATCGCCAGCTAATCAGTTCGCACCGCAATAAACCCATAACGATAAAAGAGACAACGCTATGCAGAAAACCCTATTACTCCTGGTGCTGGTGCTTAGCCCTGCAGCCTGGGCACAAAGTGTGACGATTAATGGTACGGGCGTTAGCCTGGAAGCGAACAAAGCGCCGATCAATACCAAGATCAATCCGCAGGCGGTGGCCCAATTGCCGAAAGGTTATCACTTTGCCGTGCCCGGTAAATTCACCGTCGCGGTGTCGGCACTCAATTCACCACCGCTGACCGTATTTGCCGAAGATAACAAAACGCTGTTGGGCAGCGAGGTCGATATCGCCCGCCTGGTAGCGGATAGCCTGGGGCTGGAACTTAACGTCGTTCCGACTTCCTGGGAGGATTGGCCACTTGGCGTTTATTCCGGCAAATATGATGCCGCTATCAGCAATATTACCGTTACCAAGGAGCGCAAAGAGAAATTCGACTTCGCCACTTACCGTAAAGACTCACTCGGGTTTTACGTAAAGTCCGACAGCCCGATCAAAGCCATAGAGAAAGCAGAAGACATTGCCGGGCTGCGCATTATCGTCGGTTCTGGCACCAATCAGGAAGCCATTCTGCTGGCCTGGAACCAGGCAAATCAGCAAAAAGGGCTAAAACCTTTTACCCCGATTTATACCAAAGATGACGCAGCCCAAACGCTGGCACTGCAGTCTGGCCGCGCCGATGCCTTCTTTGGCCCGAACGTGACGGGAGCCTGGAAGGCGGCACTCACCGGCAAAACCCGTCTGGCCGGTAGCGTGGACGGTGGCTGGCCAAAAGCAGCACATATCGCAGTGACGTTGAAAAAAGACGGTGGCCTGGTCGCACCGGTACAAACCGCGCTGAATGGCGTTATCAACAATGGGGATTATGAAAAAGTGCTTAACCGCTGGGGTGAAGGCATTGAGCGCCTTTCTGCCTCTGAGATCAACCCGGCTGGATTAGGCGATTAAGGGGGGCCACATGAGTGACGTATTTCGTGATGTTTCGCCTGAAGCCAAAGAGTTGCAACCGATTATCAACGGGTTATTCGGCGAATATGCCGCCCGCTATGGCGACTATTTCTCCCGCGACGCCGAAGTCGAGCTGGTGCAATGGTATCTGCCGCCGCAGGGGCTATTTCTGGTGCTGGAGCGTGATGGCGAAATCATTGCGACCGGTGCTTACAAACCTTTTGACCCGCATACCGCAGAACTGAAACGTATCTGGACACATCCGGCACTGCGCCAACAGGGCCTGGCAGGCCGTGTGGTACGGGAATTGGAGCGTCGCGCATTGCTGGCGGGTTATAGCCGCGTCTATCTCACCACCGGATTTCGCCAGCCGGAAGCCGTGCAGCTTTATCTGGGGCAAGGATACGAACCACAGTTCGACATTTACCGCGACCATGAAGAGTACAGTGTACCGCCCTATGACGGCCGCCTGCGTTTTATCAAAACGCTGACCTTCGCCAGTCAAAGCAATATTGCCTGAGGAACCCACTGATGAATTCATCTTCGAGCATTAAAGTGGTTCCGGCGCGTTATCCGCTACGCACCGCTGGGGCCATCGTGGCGCTGTTTGTATTGGCGATCGTCGTCCAGTCGATCGCCTTCAATCCTCGCTGGGAGTGGGCGGTTTTTGCCCGCTGGTTCTTTGATCCGGTGATCCTCTCGGGGGTAGCGCAGACCTTGCTGCTGACGCTGCTCGGCACCGTACTCAGCCTGATCATCGGTGGTGCGCTCGCGCTGTCCAGACTATCGTCCTCCTGGCTGTTAAACAGCCTGGCATGGGGCTATATCTGGCTGTTCCGTTCGCTGCCGCTGATCGTGGTGCTGATTATTCTGTACAACTTTTCCTACCTGTACGAACGGCTTTCCATTGGCATTCCCTTTACCGATATTGCTTTCGGCAGCTTTGCCACCATCAACGTGCTCGGTCAATTTTCCACCGCGGTGGTGGGATTAACGCTGGTACAAAGTGCCTATACGGCAGAGATCATTCGCGGTGGTTTTCTAGGTGTCGATCACGGTCAATATGAGGCCGCAGCTGCGCTAGGCTTACCCGCCTGGCGGCGTACCCTGCGTATTATTCTACCTCAGGCGCTGCGTACCATTCTGCCTGCTGGTTTCAACGAAATTATCAGCCTCGCCAAAGGCACCGCGATGGTTTACGTCTTAGCCATGCCTGAGCTGTTTTATACCATCCAGATGATTTACAACCGCACTCAGGAAGTGATCCCCCTATTGATGGTGGGTGCCGTCTGGTATCTGGCAATCACCAGCGTGTTATCGCTGCTGCAACACATTGTGGAACGCTGGTTGGCACGTAGCGAACGCCGCTCTGCCGTTAATCAGGAAGCGGGCAAACAGAGCCAATCGCATCAGCCAGCCCCATCTGCACCGGAGGTGATCCATGTCCCTATCTCATAACACCCAAGGCCACATCTCCATTACCGGCGTCAGCAAGGTTTTTGGCCGTCATAGGGCGCTGGATAACGTTTCTCTGGAAATTCCACCCGGCTCGGTAACGGTGATCCTCGGGCCGTCCGGATCAGGAAAGTCGACGCTGTTACGCACCATTAACCACCTGGAGCGCGTTGATGAAGGCTTTATTCAGATTGATGGCGACTACATTGGCTACCGTCTGTCGGGCGACAAGCTTTACGAACTGAAGGAGAAAGAGATCCTGCGTCAGCGCATCAACGTGGGGTATGTGTTTCAGAACTTCAATCTGTTCCCGCACCTCACCGTGCTGGAAAACCTGATTGAAGCCCCTATCGCCCATGGTCATCTGAATCGCCAGGACGCCATTAAGCAAGCGCTTGAACTGCTGGATGTGGTGGGCCTGCGCGATAAAGCCGATTCCTGGCCACGTCATCTGTCTGGCGGCCAACAGCAACGCATTGCGATTGCACGTGCACTGGCACTGCGCCCGCGCGTCATGCTGTTTGACGAACCCACCTCTGCACTGGACCCAGAACTGGTGGGGGAAGTGCTGGACGTTATCAAGAAGCTTGCCCGCTCCGGTACCACGCTGGTGGTGGTAACACACGAGATTGGTTTTGCCCGGGAGGTGGCCGATCAGGTGGTGTTTATGGTGGATGGCAAGATCGTTGAACAGGGTCACAGCGAGGTGGTGCTCAAACGCCCGCAGCACCCACGCACCCGTCAATTCTTATCTAAAGTCCTTTAAGGGAAACAATGAAATATACATTTCTGGTGCTGGCATGGTTCAGCTCCGTAGCCTTTGCACAAGGGAATATCGATCTGGCTGCCAATGAGCAACCGCTGCACACGGCTAAAAATCCGCAGGCCGTCAGTAAAATCCCGGCAGATTACCGCTTCGTTGAACCAGGGACGCTAACGGTGGCCATCTCCGCGCTTAATTCACCACCGCTTGCGCTATTGGCCAGCGACAATAAAACGCGCATCGGTAGCGATCCTGACATCGCGCGGCTGCTCGCCGACAGTCTGGGGCTGAAGCTGAAACTGGTGCCAACCGCCTGGGAAGACTGGCCACTAGGGATCACTTCTGGCCGCTATGACGTTGCGTTGGTTAACATTGCCGTCACGGAACAGCGCAAGACCAAATTTGATTTTGCCACTTATCGCGCTGACTCACTGGCGTTCTCGGTAAAGTCGGCCAGCGAAATTCAATCCATCAGTAAGCCCGCGGATGTGGCAGGGCTGCGGGTGATTGTCGGTTCAGGTACCAACCAGGAGAGAATTCTGCTGGGCTGGAATGAGCAAAATCAGCGTGAGGGCCTGAAACCCGCACAGCCGATCTATCTGACCGATGACGCATCCGGCAATCTTTATATTCAGTCTGGGCGGGCAGATGTCATGTTCGGCCCGCAGTCGGTAGCCGCCTACAAAGCGGCACTTACGGGCCAAACCCGCGTGGTAGGGCTGGGGCCGAAGAAAGCCTATGTAGCCACCACCACCAAAAAGGGCAACGGACTGGTTTATGCGCTGCAAGCTGCGCTAGACGCGGCGATCGTACAGGGTGAGTATCAACAGGTGCTGGCGCGCTGGGGTGAGCAAGGGGAAGGCGTTGCGGCATCTGAGGTCAATCCGCCGGGGATCTCCTACTAAGCTAAGCGGGCGCCGCAGGCGGCGCCCCTATAAATTAGCATTACCACGTTGTCCCCCCCCCTCCACCAGCCCAACCCCGCACTTGACTTATTTTGTCTAATTTGTATTTTAAGGACATGCACACTTTTTTGATTATCGTCCCCGAAGGGGGCATGTTATTCGAGCCTACGGGCATTGCCGATATCCTGATGCAAGCCAACCGCTTGAGGCCGACGGATGCCGCGCATCCACCGTATCAGGTGTCGATTGCCACGACCCAGACGCACCGCGTGATCCATGGGGGGTCGGGGCTAAATCTGCTGGCCGATCACCGCCTAACTAACCTTGATCCCACGCTGCCGCGTGACACCATTATGATCACTGGCAAAGGTATGAGCGCTGAGGAAAGCGATATCGTCGTCAATTGGCTGCGTCAGGCTGCGCCGTATGCACGGCGGATCGTATCGATTTGCGGCGGTGCGTGGCTATTGGCTCAGGCCGGTCTGCTTGATGGGCGCCGTGCCACCACGCACTGGCGGTTACTGGAAGCGATGCAAGCTCAATTCCCCAGTGTCCACGTCGAGAAAGGCCCAATTTATCTTCAGGACGGCAATATCTGGACCTCCGCTGGCGTCAGTTCGGGCTTCGACCTCACGCTGGCTTTAGTGGAAGACGATCACAGCTTCACGTTAGCGCGCGATGTCGCCCAAGACTTGGTGATGTTCCTGCGCCGTCCCGGGGGACAATCACAGTTCAGCCGTTTTCTGCTCAGCCAAGCCAGCTCGCCTGGCCCAATCCGCGATCTGCAAACGTGGATACTGCAAAATCTGTCCGGCGATTTATCCGTTGAAAGGCTGGCGGAGCACGTGGCCATGAGCCCAAGGAATTTTACCCGCGTTTTCACCCGTGCAACAGGGATCAGCCCCGCCAAGTATGTGGAAGAAGTCCGCCTCGACGTAGCACGGCAACACCTGGAACAAAGCTCGGATAAGCTCGAACAAATCGCCACCGCCACGGGTTTTGGCAACAGCCTCAACCTGCGTCGCGTGTTTGAAAGAAATTTACAACTCACACCCTCAGATTATCGAGAGCGTTTTCACGCTCGCACTATGTCCTAAATTGATTGTTATTTGTCATTTACGCCAAATCATCCACGCACTATTTTGGAACCAGATAACTCACCTAGGAGCACATCATGGTCAAAGTAGGCATTAATGGGTTTGGTCGCATTGGCAGAAACGTACTGCGCGCCGCGCTGGGTCGCAATGACTTTCAGGTGGTGGCAATCAATGACCTGACCGACAGCAAAACCCTGGCTCATCTTCTGAAATACGACTCGCTGCAAGGCACATTGGCCGCCAGTGTTGAAGCCTCTGAAGGGCAGTTGCTGGTAGATGGCCAAACCATCCACGTCTTCTCCGAACGAGATCCAGGCGCAATTGCGTGGAGCAGCGTGGGGGTTGATCTAGTTATTGAAGCCACCGGATTCTTCACCGACAAAGCCAAAGCCGAAGTGCACATCACCAAAGGCGGCGCAAAACGGGTGATTTTATCTGCACCCGGTAAAGACGATGACATCACGGTGGTGATGGGCGTCAACCATGAGAAATACGATCCTGCCTTGCATAAAGTGGTCAGTAACGGCAGCTGTACGACTAACGGTTTAGCACCGGCAGCGCAGGTCTTACACCAAAGCTTCGGCATTGAACATGGTTTGATGAACACCACCCATGCCTATACCAACAGCCAGGCCCTGCACGATCAACCGGAAAAAGATCTGCGCGGAGCCCGTGCCGCTGCGCTTTCTATCGTGCCTTATTCTAGCGGTGCGGCTAAAGCGCTCGGTAAAGTGATCCCGGAATTGGACGGACGCCTGACCGGCTATTCACTGCGCGTGCCAGTGCCCGTGGTGTCTATTGTTGATCTGACCGTCACGCTCAAACGTGATGTAACGGTAGAAGAAGTGAACGCGGCATTTCGCAAAGCGGCAACCTCAGGACCGCTGCAAGATATCTTGGGCTACAGCGATGAACCTTTGGTATCGAGCGACTATCAGGGTGACCCGCGGTCATCAATTATCGACGGGCTGTCTACGCTGGTCATCGGCGGCAATCTGGTGAAGATCCTCGCCTGGTATGACAACGAATGGGCTTTCTCTAACCGTCTGGTTGATCTGGCGGTTTTGATGGACCAACGCGGTTTGTAATTTCTCTAAGCGGGCGCTCTGTGCAGCGCCCTAAGTTGTGAGCTCCCTCTCCCCCTCTCCATACCCGCCACAAGCCAACCAATGAATTTTAGCGATTACCAGAAAAGCGCCAGCCATCGGCTAGACTCTAACTTATCAGTGCAGTACTGCTGGTGTGATACCTATAAAGAGAAAAATTGCGTCGTAGACAGAATAATATGGGTCATTACTCATCAAAGGAGCACGCTATGCGGATGTTTCTTGCAGTGGTCTGGACGGGGCTGTTGTTGCTAACCACGCCAACTCGTGCAGCAGAACCGGAACCCAGCACCGGGCGGGTCTCGGGTTGGTGGAACTCTTTAACCAGCGGTGTCGCGCAAACCTGGGAGGACCCGCAATACCACGATCTTTATCTGCCGTTTATCAGTTGGCACGCCCGTTTTATGTACGACGAGACGGATCATTACAATGAGATGCCGTGGGGCGGTGGCTTTGGGATTTCCCGCTATAACGAAGAAGGCGACTGGAGTGCCCTGTACGCGATGATGTTTAAAGACTCCCACAATGAGTGGCAGCCGATTGTCGGCTATGGCTGGGAAAAGGGCTGGTATCTGGATCAGAACCAAGATTTCCGCCTTGGGTTTGGTGTGACGGCGGGGATCACCGCACGTGAAGATTTCGGCAACTACATTCCATTGCCGATCATTCTGCCGCTGTTCTCCGCTGGCTATAAGCAGGCGACCGTTCAGTTCACCTATATCCCTGGTACCTACAACAACGGCAACGTGCTGTTTGCCTGGTTACGCTTTAGTTTTTAGTTCGGAGCCATCATATGGGCGGGCGCACATGCTGCGCCCCTACTCCACGCAAGTCCAGCAGCAGATAGATGCATTCGGTCAACGCTTTACGCTATGCTGAGGTATCGCAAGAACCGAGGAAAAACAATGAATACCCCTGAAAAAAAGTCGCTGACTGCCCTGCAAGCCCTCGACCAACTCGAAGTACTGTACGACGCATCGGTCAACGCCTTACGCGCTGCCATCAAACAATTTATCGCGGATGGCACCCTGCCAGAGGCGCAGGCCCGTGCCTCGGGGCTGTTTTCCTACCCGGAACTGCGCGTGCGCTGGGATGGCGAGCACCCAGACCATCCAAGAACCCGCGCCTATGGCCGTTTTACCCGGCCTGGCAACTACACCACCACCATCACCCGGCCGCAGCTGTTCCGCCCTTATCTTGCCGAACAGCTAGCAATGCTGGCCAGTGAATATGCCGCCGTGATCGAAGTGGTTCCCTCTCAACAGGAGATCCCCTTCCCTTATGTGATCGACGGATCCGATCTGGCCTTGGACCGAACCATGAGTGCCGGGCTTACCAAGCATTTCCCCACCACCGAACTGGCGCAGATTGGCGATGAAAATGCAGACGGGCTGTCTCCTTTTGCCAACCATTTTCCACTTTCCCATTTTGACGCGCTGCGGACCGATTTCTCACTGGCACGCCTGCGGCACTACACCGGCACGCCGGTGGAACATTTTCAGCACTTTGTGTTGTTTACCAATTACACGCGCTATGTCGATGAGTTTGTCCGCTGGGCGTGTAGCCAGATCGCCGATCCGGCCAGCCCCTATATCGCGCTTTCTTGCGCCGGTGGGAACTTTGTGACGGCAGAAACGCCAAATCCAGAGCAGACGGTGTCCGATCTGGCCTGGAAGAACCATCAGATGCCCGCCTATCACCTGATCGCCAACGATGGTCAGGGGATCACGCTGGTCAATATCGGTGTCGGCCCTTCCAACGCCAAAACCATCTGCGATCACCTGGCAGTGCTGCGGCCCCATGCCTGGCTGATGATTGGCCACTGCGGCGGCCTGCGGGAAAGCCAGTCAATTGGTGATTACGTGTTGGCCCACGCCTACCTGCGTGACGATCATGTATTAGATTCGGTGCTACCGCCTGATATCCCAATCCCAAGCATCGCGGAAGTTCAGCGCGCGCTGTATGACGCCACCAAAACGGTAAGCGGTATGCCTGGGGAAGCGGTAAAACAGCGGTTACGCACCGGCACTGTGGTCACCACCGACGATCGCAACTGGGAGCTGCGCTATTCGGCTTCCGCACTGCGCTTTAACCTCAGCCGCGCCGTCGCCGTCGATATGGAAAGTGCCACCATCGCGGCGCAAGGTTATCGCTTCCGGGTGCCTTATGGCACGCTGCTGTGCGTGTCTGATAAACCGCTACACGGCGAGATTAAACTGCCAGGCCAGGCCAACCGTTTCTACGAAGGCGCGATTTCAGAGCACTTGCAGATTGGCATCTGTGCCATCGATCTGCTGCGGGCTGAGGGTGAACACCTGCATTCACGCAAACTGCGCACCTTCAACGAGCCGCCGTTCCGCTAATCCAAAGGCTGGGCGCCGCATACGGCGCCCCTACAGCGCCAAAGCCAGCACTCGCGTCGGCTGATGATGGCTGGCGGTAATTTCCAGCAGGATCTCTCTCACCGCTCCCGCCGCCGCAGTGAGCGGCTTTTGGCCGCAAACCACTAACGCCAGCGGTACCGAAAGCGCCGGAGCATTGAGGCGGATCATCCAGGCCTTGGCCGGGCCGATCGTCGCCCTGGCAAGCGACTCTGGCAGGATCGTCGCCCCCATTCCGCTAGCGATAGCGGCGCAAAGCATGCTGTGTGATTCGATCTCACCAATCACATTCGGCGTGAGTTGGCGCAGCGCCATAGCCTCATCAACCAGGTCGCGCACCACATCCCCCTCACGTGGCAAGAACAGATTAAACCGGCTCACCGCCGATAAATCGATGCTGTTGCCCGGATGAGGGATGCTTCTTGCCGCGACCAGATACAAATCCTCTTTCGCCAACGCCGTAACGTTCAGGTTCGGTGGCATGTTCTGCCCGTACATCACCGCCATATCCAGAGCCTGCGTCGCCACCTGCTGGCTTAACGTATTGCCGATATTTTCATTCAGGCTCAGCAAAATCCCAGGATGCCGATCGCGTACCGCTTGCAACAGCGGCAGCGCCAACTGCGAGGCCGCACTGCCTTGCACCAGGCCGACGGCCACCTGCCCAGCAAGCGTTTCCCCACTGCTGATCACCGCTTGCTGGGCCTGCTCGCACTGTTGAAGAATGGTTTGCGCATGCGCATAAAGAATATTGCCAGCCTCCGTGGGCATCACTCCGCGTTTGGTACGGATCAGCAATTGCTGTTTCAGTTCCCCTTCCAGGGTGGCAACTTGCTGGCTCAGCGCAGGCTGCGCAATATGCAACACCTCCGCCGCCTGAGTCAGGCTGCCGATATCGACGATCTTTACGAAATACTTCAAGCGTCTGAAATTCATCGTGGCTCCTAGCTGCGGTTAACTGCATTCAATATCAACTACTGCAACTACAGCAAGAAACGGGCCAGGCAGAACAAGCGGTGTATTATCAGCCTAAGTGATTAAAAAATAATGAAAGGTAACGATAAGGCGGGATTGGATGAAGAGGTAAAACCGGGTTCTGCACCACGCTGGGGCATTGCCAGTCCCCAGCGTGGTTCAGATAAAAAAACCCGCCAATCGTCTGGCGGGTTTGTTAGAGGGTTACTGAGCTTTTTGCTCGGAGGCCGGTATCACATCCAGGATGCGTACGTTGTAGACCATGGTCGCGCCCGGTGGGATATCCGGTGCCATGCCCTTCTCGCCATAGGCCAGTTCAGGCGGCACCACCAGCGTCATGTTACCGTGGTTCTTCAACTTACCTAGCGCTTCGCGGAACAGTGGTGGATAGGCGCTCAGCGGCTGCGAAATTGAAGTACCAGCCAGATCCATATCCTTGATCACTTTACCGTCGGTCAAGCTCTCTTTAACCACTACGGCGACGGTATCACCCTCACCAATCACGCTATCGCCAACATAATCGATGCGGTAATAGAAGCCTTGCTTAGACTGAACAACACGTGGCTGCTTCTTGAACTTATCGATATAGCTGCTGCCTTGCTTTTCGTTCTGCTGTTTGATCTTTTTATGCTGATCGTTCAGCTCCAACTCGCTTTCATACAAGGCTTTGGCAATCTGTTCTTTGGCCAGTTTGGTCTGGCCATTGATCACATCGGTCACACCTGCCAGCGCCAGTTGGCGGTTCACGTCTACACCCTGCGTCTTTTTGCTGTTGAGCAAATCCAGGATGTCATTACCCAACGCGGTACCGATCGCATAATCGCGTTTTTCCACCTGCGTTTTCGGCTCCGTGACCACGGACGTACCAGCCGTTTGCTTTTTCTCGGCTGCAGTCAGCTTTTGCTGTAGCTGGGCAAGTTCCTGCGCCTTCTGCTCATTGTCTTTGGTTTGTGCCGCCAACTGCTCTTGCAGCTTGGCACTCTCCTGCTGACTCGTCTGCTGCAACTGAGCGATCTGCTGGGCTTTTTGCTCGCTGTCTTTGGTCTGAGCAGCTAACTGCTCCTGCAGCTTCGCACTCTCCTGCTGACTAGCCTGCTGCAACTGGGCTATCTGCTGGGCTTTTTGCTCGCTGTCTTTGGTCTGAGCAGCTAACTGCTCCTGCAGCTTGGCACTCTCCTGCTGACTAGCCTGCTGCAACTGAGCGATCTGCTGGGCTTTCTGCTCGCTGTCTTTGGTCTGAGCAGCTAACTGCTCCTGCAGCTTCGCACTCTCCTGCTGACTCGCCTGCTGCAACTGAGCGATCTGCTGGGCTTTTTGCTCGCTGTCTTTAGTCTGAGCTGCCAATTGTTCTTGCAGTTTGGCTGTCTCCTGCTGACTCGCCTGCTGCAACTGAGCGATCTGCTGCGCTTTCTGCTCGCTGTCTTTAGTCTGAGCGGCCAACTGCTCTTGCAGCTTGGCACTCTCCTGCTGACTCGCCTGCTGCAACTGGGCAATCTGCTGTGCTTTCTGCTCACTATCTTTGGTCTGAGCGGCTAACTGCTCCTGCAACTTCGCCAATTCCTGCTGGCTTTGCTGGAGTTGTTTAACCTGCTGAGCCTTTTGATCGTTGTCTTTGCCATAAACCGTCAACTGTTCTTGCAGCTGCTTTATCTGCTGCGCTTTCTGTTCACTGTCTTTGGTCTGCACGGTCAGTTGATCTTGCAGTTTCGCCAACGTCAGCAGCTCTTGCTGCAACTTCTTCATTTGTTGAGCTTGTTGCACGAAATCTTTGTTATTCAGCGCCAATTGCTCCTGCAACTGCTTGGTCTGTAGCGCTTTTTGTTCGCTATCCTTGGCCTGTGCAGCCAGTTGAGTCTGCAACTTGGCCAACTCTTGCTGGCCTTGCTGGAGTTGCTTCACCTGCAGGGCTTTCTGCTCATTATCCTTATTGGAAGCGGCCAACTGTTCCTGCAGCTGTTTAACCTGCTGCACTTTCTGCTCGCTGTCCTTGGCCTGAGTCGCTAACTGAGCCTGCAGCTTGGCCAGCTCTTGCTGGTTTTGCTGCAGCTGTTTCAGCTGTTGCGCTTTCTCATCATTGGCTTTGGTTTGGGCGGCCAGTTGCTCTTGCAGCTTGCTACTGGCCTGTTGCAACTGTTTCACCTGCTCGGCTTTTTGCTCGCTGTCTTTGGTCTGGATGACTAGCTGTGCCTGCAACTCTGCGACGGTTTGCTTATTTTGTTGCAGTTGCATCACTTGCTGCGCTTTCTGCTCATTATCTTTGGTTTGCGCGGTCAACTGCTCCTGCAGCCTGGCGCTGGTCTGCTGCAGCTGCTTCACCTGTTCGGCTTTCAACTCACTGTCTTTGGCCTGAGCGGCCAGCTGTTCTTGCAGTTTTGCCAACGACAGTTGGTTTTGCTGCAGTTGTTTCAACTGCTGGGCTTTTTCTTCAAGACCCTGGGTTTGCGCGGTCAGTTGCTCCTGCAACTTGGCGCTCGCCTGTTGCAACTGCTTAACCTGTTCGGTTTTCTGCTCGCTGTCTTTGGTTTGGGCAGCCAGCTGTTCTTGCAGCTTCGCCATCGCCTGTTGGGTCTTTTGCTCGTTCTCTTTGCTGCGCGCCGCCAACTGATCTTGCAGCTGGGTTACCTGCAGGGCCTTTTGCTCACGCTCTTTGGTCTGGGCAGCCAACTGTTCCTGCAACTTCGCCAACGCCTGCTGGTTTTGCTGTAGCTGTGTAGCCAACTGGGCTTTTTCATCGTTAACTTTGGCTTGTGCCGTCAACTGCTCCTGCAACTTGGTGCTCGCCTGTTGCAACTGCTTCACCTGTTCGGCTTTCTGCTCGCTGTCTTTGGTTTGGGCAGCCAGCTGTTCTTGCAGCTTCGCCATCGCCTGTTGGGTCTTCTGATCGTGCTCTTTGCTGCGCGCCGCCAGTTGATCTTGCAGTTGTGTGACCTGCAGGGCCTTTTGCTCACGCTCTTTGGTCTGGGCAGCCAACTTTTCTTGCAGCTTCGTCAATGCCTGCTGGTTTTGCTGTAGCTGTGCCGCCAACTGGGCTTTTTCATCGTTAACTTTGGCTTGTGCCGTCAATTGCTCCTGCAGCTTGGCGCTCGCCTGTTGCAACTGCTTCACCTGTTCGGCTTTCTGCTCGCTGTCTTTGGTTTGGGCTGCCAGCTGTTCTTGCAGCTTCGCCATCGCCTGTTGGGTCTTTTGCTCATTCTCTTTGCTGCGCGCCGCCAGCTGATCTTGCAGCTGGGTTACCTGCAGGGCCTTTTGCTCACGCTCTTTGGTCTGGGCAGCCAACTGTTCCTGTAGCTTCACTAACGCCTGCTGGTTTTGCTGCAGTTGTGCAGCCAACTGTGCTTTTTCATCGTTAGTTTTGGTTTGAGCCGCAGTCTGTTGCTCTTGCAGCTTGGCGCTGGCCTGCTGCAACTGCTTAATTTGTTCGGCTTTCTGCTCGCTGTCTTTGGTTTGGGCTGCCAGCTGTTCTTGCAGTTTCGCCATCGCCTGCTGGTTTTTTTGCGCCGATTCTTTGTTGCGTGTCGTCAGCTGTTCTTGCAGCTGTTTGACCAGTTGGGCTTTGTATTCACTGTCTTTGGTCTGGGTGGCTAACTGTTCTTGGAGCTTCGCCAACGCCTGCTGATTTTGCTGCAGCTGCTTGGCCTGCTCGGCTTTTTCATCGTTAGTTTTAGCATACGCCTTCAGTTGCTCTTGCAACTTGGCACCAGCCTGTTGCAACTGTTTCACCTGTTCGGCTTTCTGCTCGCTGTCTTTGGTTTGGGCAGCCAGTTGCTCCTGCAGTTTCGCCATCGCCTGCTGGGACTTCTGGTCATTCTCTTTGCTACGTGCTGACAGTTGATCTTGCAGCTGTGTTACCTGCAAGGCTTTTTGTTCACTGTCTTTGGCCTGGGCAGCCAACTGTGCTTGCAGTTTCGCCACCTCCTGCTGATTTTGCTGCAGTTGCTTGGCCTGCTGGGCTTTTTCATCGTTAGTTTTAGCATATGCCGTCAGTTGCTCTTGCAACTTGGCACCAGCCTGCTGCAGCTGTTTCACCTGCTCGGCTTTCTGCTGGCTGTCTTTGGTTTGGGCAGCCAGTTGCTCCTGCAGCTTCGCCATCGCCTGCTGGGACTTCTGTTCATTCTCTTTGCTACGCGCTGACAGCTGATCCTGCAGTTGGGCTATGGCCTGCTGATTTTGCTGTAACGTTTGCTGCAGTTGCTTGATCTGTTGCGCTTTTTGTTCGTTATCTTTGGTTTGCGCTGCCAACTGTTGCTGCAATTGCGAGCTGTTACGTTGCTCCTGCTGTTGCAGCTTCATTTGCTGCATCTGCCGCTCGCTTTCCTTGGCCTGTACGGCAAGCTGTTGCTGCAGCCGCGCATTTTCCCGCTGGCTTTGCTCAATGGCCTGTTGCAGACGCGCCAACTCTGCAGAAGAGCCCGCTGACCGAGATTGCGCTTTACGCAACTGCTCAAGAGCCGCTTCCTGGCTGGTGACTTTGGCTTTCAGCTGATTGATGGTTGCCTGCAGCGTCTTCATCTCGCGAATACGCTCACTGCCCCTCTCATCCGCCGACTTTGCCAGTGCGTTAGGTTTGCTGCTGGCAGGTTTACTACTTTTGGGTCTTGCAGGTTCTGCTGTATCCAGTTGTGAAGGCGTCAGAAACAGGAGTGCCGGAGCCTCATCCACCTGGCGCGTGATCGCTTCCAGTGAATTCAACGCATGGGCATCGGGAGTCACTGCCTCCTCAGCCCTTACGACTCCTAGCGGCAACGCCAACGTCAACAAGGCACCGCAATATATCCTGCGTTTCATTTCACGCCTTCCCCTCTCTGGATCAAGCCTTGCAGGACGTCACGTTCGATCTCGGCACATAACTGATTGGTCTTGTATTTGTACAACGCATCAAGAGTGTCTTTGGTTGTCGAACTCACATCGCCGCGTACCGCGCTATATACCGAGGCATTGTTCACCAGACGGTTAAAGTTGGCCTGCTTGATCGCGTAAGCCTTCGGATTAACCTGTTTGAGTGACGCCAACTCGCTTTGGCAAAGGCCAATTTTGCTGGTTTTGGTTTCTGGGGCAGCCGGTTCTGGCGGCGGGGACACACTGATCTGCTGAGGGGGAGCTTGTACGGTGGTCGCTGGTGGGTGTTCTTGCCAACGGGTCTGTGAGGTTTTCTGGCATCCTGCCAGCAACAAACCACTGCACAGTATTACGCCTAAACAGAGGTTCTTTTGGGTGATTATCATTGAAAATTCCTTTCAAAAAATTCCGTTACCGATAGGTCAACTCAGACAAGATCGGCTATATCCTGGATAAATAATATGTGCATTTTTCAGCAATGATATAGGGGTGGCTCTTTAGTAGCAAACATTCACTGGAGCTATACTATGGCCGCTCATTGCCCCTACTCTTGCAACGTTCGCCATGGCCTATTAACTAAACGAATACTTAACCGGGCATCACCGGTGACCTGCATAGCGCATAATGCGCCTGCAACTTGCCCGCGATTTAACATGCCCACGACGTTTGTGAAGTGCAAAATAATACTGGTATTTTTTATATCCAGCAACTCTGCAAGCGAGCCTGAACGCCGAGTTACGGGGCAAAAACGGCGCTTGCCGCCAGGAAGGACAAAGACACTCTCCCGCATACGACAGCATTCATTCTGATTTTTTGGTACAAGAAACCGTAAAAAAATAAAATAAAATAGATTTAAAACAATAACATAAATGAATAACTGACGATGTTCACCGCTATCATCGCCCCCACCATTTTTCCGAATGGAAATGACTATTACCCATGATTAAAAATAGATGTTTATATTATTAAAAACGCATTTTTTGGCGATTTACTCCACTCGCATCCGGGTGATTTTCTAGAGCGACAGCGCAATCTAAAGATTTATCCGAGGCACTCGGATTGTCGTGTCAAAAATACAGGGCTTGATGATAATCCTTAAGCTGACTTCCCCACCGATTATTAGGAACAATCCATGCAAATTACAGGAAATACCTTAGCAAAAGATCTCATTTCCCCACCTTATAAATAAGAATTTTCTTGGGTTTGCTCTTTAAAATATTAACACCCCGCAAAATTCGGCATTAACTCACAAAATGTGCTCGATCTGCAATGATAGCGGCCTGCCTGCCGGTGCTAAAGTTTAACCAGCTGGAAAATAAGCCAATTTGCTCACAACCTCGACAAACGGAACATTTGTGCATTTTCATGCTTTACAAGCCCCATCGGCACCGCTATTATTCGCCCCGTTCACACGATTCCTCTGTAGTTCAGTCGGTAGAACGGCGGACTGTTAATCCGTATGTCACTGGTTCGAGTCCAGTCAGAGGAGCCATATTTAGAAAAGCCCGCTTAGGCAACTAAGCGGGATTTTTGCTGTTTAACACCGGGTGACTCAATCGTCATAAGGCTCGCCGAGCGTAAGCATCAACCGGTTGGCCCAGGCAAAGAAGGCCGTCGCCTGCACCAGGTCCAACAACTCCAGTTCGCCCAACCCTTGTTGGCGTAACGCAATCAGCTGAGCCGCATTGGCCTGCGGTGGCGTGGCCGAAAGCGCTGCGGCAAAGTCTATTTGCGTACGCCAATCCTCACCCTGCCCCTCGCTCAAGATCCCTCCCGGCGCGATATCCAGCAAGCGCTGCACCTCTTCTGCCCTTTTGGATAACTGCGCCGCTTTACGCGCATGCACCGAGGCACAGTAAATACAGCCGTTCACCTTGCTGGCCACCGCCGCAGCCAACTCCCGATCCTGGCGGGCCAGACCACCTGCGGTGTAGAAAATGGCCCTATCCGTGATGGTTCGCTGTTCCAGCACCGCATGATCACGCGCCAACAAACGGAAATAGTCAGAATCCGCGTGACCGAACTTGGTCAGCAAGGCTTTTCCCGGTTCGTCAAACGCCGCCAAGGGTTTAGCCGCAATCCAGGGCTCCCATCCCAACTCCTGGCTGGTGAACGCAGGCGGTGCATGGCGGCCACTGGCTGTATGGCTCGCGGTGCGCCAGGCGGAAGCTCGAACGGGAGCACGGCCACTGGTCGCTACCGGCAACCCTGCCAGCAAGCGGTAGCCGTACAGCAGACGGCTCTGGAAACTGACAAAAGCGATCAGCTGTGAAAGCGTGACGATGTCATCCAATGACCACCCCGCCTGTTGCAAGGCCTGCAAGTGTTTGGCCTCTGCCCCGGCGGGTTTGAAGGCCAAGCGTTCTGCGTGATCCAAGGCAGCCTGCAAACGTGGTCCGTCTGCGGGCTGAGTCTGCTGCAATTGGGCATAATGCGCCGCCAACTGCCGATCGCCGTGCCATTCACTGATACGCTGCGCCAACAGCAGGCGCTCCGCAATGGTGAAACCGCCCACCTCCTGTGGCGCAAACAGTCTCTGATAGCTGGCCTCAATCCCGTCGGTTGCCGCCTGACGTGTTGCTCTGGCCTGTGCCAAAGGAGAGTCTGGGGCGATTTCAGCTAGTCTGGTCAGGTGATCCTGGGTGTCGGTCATACGTTTTCCTCTGCGTGATGTGAATAAGCCAACGTGGCAGGATTGCGCCGCTGCCAGCCCAGTGCTGGTGCAACGTCGCGAGCTATCAGCTCAATGGAGCGCAAAATATAGGCGTGTGGCGGATCGATAGAGTGCACCTGAAATGCCAAATCGGTGACGCGGGCCAGCGCGCTATCCCGTTGCAACGAAGCGATCACCTGCTCTGGCGTACCGAGATGCACGTCAAAAGCGCGGATCAGGCCGTCGAGCGACTCATCCTGTACCTGATGCCCACTGGCGCGTAAACGTTCCAATCCACGGCTAAGCCCTTGTGCAGCAAAATCACGTGCACGGTTCTGATCTTCGGTTACAAAAGCGGTGCGCGATCCCATGATCCGGGGCTCTACCCCAGGCGGCAGCGCGGCGAGATAGGCATCAATAATCGGATTTTGCAGCTCATCGAGTGCCGTATCCGGTGCATCTGACGGCCTGGGTTGAGTGCGTGACAACATCAGCCCATCCCCAGCCTTACCGGCTCGGATCCCACCTTCAACCGAGAAGGTGGCTTGCCAGACGCGTTTTTTCAGTTGGGGGGCAGCCGGATATAGACGGTTGGCGGCGTTGCCGAGCGCCTCGCCACCCCAGGCGTCCAGCAGAATGCGTAAATTATCGTTAAACGCCGCATTGCGCCGCTCGGCATCAATACCAAAAGCGCTAAACGAAGACGGGGTTCCGCCCGCCGCCAGCCCCACTTCCAACCGGCCACCGGAAAGCAGATCCAACACCGCCGTATCTTCCGCCACGCGCACGGCAGACTCCATCGGCAAGGTGATCACTCCAGTCCCCAAACGAATATGCCGGGTATGCACTGCGGCCTGAGCCAAAAAAACCAGAGGTGAAGGCAAGCCGCCCTCATCCTGATGAAAATGGTGCTGCGCTACCCAAGCGGTGTCGAACCCGGCGCGTTCGGCATGAACAATCTGCTCGGTGGCCAGCCGGTAACGTTCCTGAGCACTGCCGTTATCCAGCAGGCGGGTAAAAAAGCCGAGACGTTTAGCGCTCATGAGGCATCCTTCAAAGTTTGGTACATCGCACGGCCAGGAATGGCCGCAATCAATTGGCGGGTATAGTCACTGCCCGGCCGGGCAAATACCTCAGCGGTAGTGCCCGCATCTACCTGCTGCCCACGACACAGCACCGAGACGCTGTGCGAGATTTGCCGCACCGTCGCCAGATCGTGTGAGATAAACAGGTAGGTCAGCCCTAACTCACGCTGTAGCTGCTCTAATAAGCGCAGGATTTGTGCCTGCACGGTTACGTCCAGCGCCGAGGTAGCTTCATCCAATACCAGCACCCGAGGTTGCAGTATCAGAGCACGAGCGATGGCAACCCGTTGGCGCTGGCCCCCTGAAAGCTCACGCGGTTTGCGCGCCAGGAGTTCGGCAGGCAGAGCGACTCGTTCGAACAATTCCCGCACCCGCCGATAACGCTCTGCTTTGGCGACAGGCTCAAAGTTGAGTAACGGCTCTTCGATCGCCTGATACAAGGTTTGCGCCGGATCGAGCGAAGCAAAGGGGTTTTGATAGACCAGTTGGATACGCCGCCGAAACTGGCGCAGCGCCTCACCCTTCAGCCGGGTAAAATCGACGCCGTCGATAATGATTTGCCCAGCATCCGGCCGCTGAAACCCCAGCAGGCAACGGGCCAAGGTGGTTTTGCCGGAGCCGGACTCGCCGACCAACGCATGCGTGGTGCCGCGCTGCACGCTGAACGACACCCGATCCAACGCCCTGAACGCCTGCCCGCCTCTGCCAGCAAAACGGAAATCCTTCACCAGTTCGTTGACGACGATCGCCGGTTCCGCCTTGCGGACGATCGCTGGCGGAGCGATGGAGGCCAACGAAGGCACATCGGCAAACAAGCGGCGGGTATACTCATGCGCCGGGGCCTGCAATACCGCCGCTGTTTGCCCCTGCTCCTGCACCCTGCCCTGACGAAACACCAGTAGCCGGTCGGCCCGTTCCGCCGCCACGCCCAAATCGTGAGTGACGAACAGCACCGCCGTGCCAAACTCCTGACGCAGTTCTTCGATCAGATCGAGGATGCGTTTTTGCACCGTCACGTCCAGCGCGCTGGTCGGCTCGTCGGCGATAATCAACGCGGGCCGTAACGCAATGGCGATGGCAATCAGCACTCGCTGTTTCATGCCGCCGGAAAGTTCATGCGGATACTGGCGCGCCCGTAATTCCGGGTGAGTCAACCCCACGCGAGTGAGTAACTCTACGACCCGAAGCTGTACCAGCTTGCGTGGCAGGCGTTGGTGAATGTTGATGATCTCGGCAACCTGCTCACCGATGGTTTTAACCGGGTTCAGCGAACTGGCGGGGTCTTGCGGGATCAGGCTTATCTGCGCGCCACGCACCGCATCCAACTGGCGCGTAGACCAGTGCGCAATATCGGTGCCATTAAGCCGGATCGCCCCCTGCTCCAGGCGGCCATTTTCCGCCAGCAGGCCGATAATCGCCTGGGCCGTGGTGGTTTTACCCGATCCCGATTCCCCAACCAGGGCAACGACTTCCCCTGGCTGAATGGTAAAAGAAACGTTGTGCACCACCCGCTGGCTACTGGTGCCCTGCTGATAGGCGATAGAAACGTTATCCAGTTCCAGCAGTGGCGCAGGTGAGACGGTTGTCTGTAGGTTCATCGGCGCGCGCTCCCTAATGCATGGCTGATACGGTTGGCAGCCAGCACCACGGCAACCACCATCAGGCCGGGGAAGGTAGTCAGCCACCAGGCCGTTGAGATGTAATTACGCCCTTCGGCGATCAGTAAGCCCCACTCCGGCGTGGGCGGTGGCGTGCCGTATCCCAGGAAACTCAGGGTGGCGATCGCCAGAATGGCATTGCCAAACTGTAGGGCAGAGAATGCAATCACCGAGGTCAGCGAATTAGGCAGAATATGGCGCCATAGCACCGCCCAAAAGTGCCCGCCGCTGCCGTAGGCTGCCTCAACGTAGTCGCTGTGCCGTACCCGCAGCACTTCCGCGCGAGCCAGGCGTGCAAAGTTGGTCACCGACGAGATCCCCACCGCCAGCGCCGCATTCACCGTGCCGAAGCCCAGCAGAATGATCACGCTCAAGGAAAGCAGCAGCCCAGGGATCGACAGCAAAACATCAACCAGACGCATCACAACATCATCAACGATGCCGCCCAAAGCCCCGGCGACCACGCCCAACGACGTGCCCACAACCAGGCCCAACGCCACGGCAACTAACGCTGCGGATAAAGTGTGCGATGCGCCATACACGATCCGAGCGTAGAGATCGCGCCCCAGCGGATCGGTGCCCAACCAATGTTCACCACCCGGTGCCAGACGCTGTGCTCCGGCAATCCCTTCCGTGCCGCTGTACGCAGTAAAGATCTCCGGGGCGATCGCCCATAGCACAGCGATACCCAGCACGATCCAGGCCAGCCACAGGCTGAGCGGATAACGCCGCTGAGCGCGCCTGGCGGTGGGTAAACTACCTTCGGTTTCCCCACCGGACAGATCGCGTTCCGGCATCACGGATTTTTCCAACGGAATACTGCTCATCGGGTCGCTCCTGCATAGGTTTTCAGTCTGGGATCGAGCAGCGGGAACAGCAGATCGACCAACAGATTGAGGAAGACAAAGGCGGCGGCAGAGATCATCACCACCGCCTGTAACACCGCCACGTCCTGGTTCACGACCGCCTGCTGCGTCAGTTGCCCCAGGCCACTGCGGCCAAATACGGTTTCTGTGATCAATGCCCCGGCGATCAGTTCGCCAAACAGAATGCCCGCAATGGTCAGCACCGGCAGCATCGCGTTACGTGCCACATGCCGCCACAGCACTCCGCTACGGCTAGCCCCTTTGGCACGCGCCACCGCCACAAACGGCTGAGTTTGTACGCTATCGATGCTGCGGATCAGGATCTGCGCCAGCGGGGCAGAGATTGGGATTGCCAAGGTGGCGATCGGCAACAGCAGGCCAACCCACTCCCCAGGATTGATGATCGGCACCAGTTTCAGCCGGAATGAAAAGATCTGGATTAACACGATGCCAAGCCAGAAGGTTGGTACCGATACAAACAGCGCGGGCAGCGATTGCAGCGCCGACTTCAGCCAGCCAAAACCAATCAGATTGGAGACAAACGCAATGACCAGCGCCAACAGCAAGGCCAGGGTGAAACCCAGCACCGCTAATTGCAGAGTGGCGGGCAGGTTGGCAGCCAGCAAGGCACTTACCGGCACGCCGTTCTGGATCGAATAGCCCAAATCACCGCGCAGGAAATTCCCCAACGTATGCAGATATTGCTGCCACAGGGGCACATCGGCACCGTAGGCGGCGCGCATGTCGGCGATCTGAGCCGGGCTAAGCCCCATATCCGGATTCTGGAATTTAATCAGGATCGCGTCACCGGGCAGCACCTGCAGCAAGATAAACGACAGGGTGAATGCCGCCCACAGCACCAGCAACGCCTGCCCGGTTCGGCCACTCAGGTATTTCAGCATCTTTATCTCCTCGAATATGGCGTTGTGGCCCCTCACCCTAACCCTCTCCCACAGGGAGAGGGGACAATCCGTGCCTGACTTTGGCTTCGAACTAGCGGACGGAAACTAACGCGCTACAAACCAACGTCCGCACCTGACCACCACGCTGAACTGGCTCCCTCTCCTTTTTGGGGAGAGGGTTGGGGTGAGGGGTGCAAGCAGCTCGGGCTTAGCGTTTCTCTAACCACGCGCCATAGAAGCTTGGCCGACCCACCGCTTCAAAGTTGACGCCTTTCAGATAGGGAGCACCGGCAAAGACCTGCGGCTCTTCAAAGAACGGGATCACATAGGCCTGATCCAGCAGATACTTTTGAGCCTCACCGGCGATCTGCAAGCGCTTGGCCGGATCCACCTCAGAGGCGATCCCCAGCAGCAGTTGGTTCAGCGAGTTGTCGATAAATTTACTGTTCTGGCTGGTGCCACCCTGCTGCAACAGGCCATCACGATTGGTGGGATAAAACTGGCTTTTAATCACATCGGGATCGGCACGGCCCACTTCGACCACCGAAGCCGGGGTCTTTTGTGGATCGAGGTTATCCGCCACCCGGCTGCCCGCATCGCCTGCCAGAATATTCAGCCGCGCACCCACCTTGCCCCACTGTTGCGAGACCAATTGCAGCACCGCCTTGTTTTGCGGTTGCGGCAGCGACTCATACACCGTTAACAACAACTTTTTACCGTCTTTCTGGCGCAGACCATCGCTGCCCTTTTGCCAACCGGCGTCATCCAGCAGGCGGTTGGCCTTCGCCAGATCGAAGGTCAATTTATCGGAGAGATCGACAAAACCGGCTGCCGAGGAGGCGATCACCGATTTGGCTTGTGGATAGTTGGCGGAGAACAGCGTATCGACGATCTGTTTGCTGTCGGTGGCATGCAGCAGCGCTTGCCGCACGCGAATGTCGGCCACCAGCGGATTATCTGGTCGGAAGGCAATGCTGTCGTTGACGCCACGGGTTGGCGCGGCATAGATCGTAAAGCCCTGATCCTGGGTTTGCTTCTCATCGTAAGCCTGGATCTGGCGAATAAAGTCCGCCTGCCCGGCCTGCAACGCGCCAATCCGCACGCTGTCTTCCGGGGTGACGATCACCTTGATGGCATCCAGATTGGCCCGCCCTTGTTGAGCCAGCTTGGCTGGTCCCCAACGATAGTCTTGGCGTACGCTGAGATCGACCTCGCGCCCCAGGGTTTCACCGCTCACCACAAACGGACCAGAGCCGATAATATGGCGCGCATCACCCAGTTCATCGTATTGGCGGTTCAGCGTACTGAGCGATACTAGCCCAGAGCCGATGGTCGCCGTACCTTGCAGGAAGCCTGGGGACGAGCGTTTGAAATAGAATTTCACCGTCAGCGGATCGATGACCTCGCTGTGGTCATAGTTATTGATCACCTCGGAAACCGGCAAGCGCAGCGCTTTATTGCCTAGACCATAGGTATCAAAGTTCTTGGCTACCGCGTTGGCATCCAGCGGTGTCCCGTCGGAGAAGGTCACACCGGGGCGCAGTTTAAAAGTGTATACCGTTTTATCGGGGTTGCTGGACCAGGACTCGGCGATCCAGGGTTCGATCTCCAGCGTTTTCGGGTTCTGGTAGGTCAGCTTGTCGGTGATCTGGTTAAGGATACCGCCGTTGGGATAAAACCCGCCGGAAGGGGGATACAGGTTGGTATGAGCCTGCTGCTCCAGGTAGATCAGAGTGCCGCCCTGCACCGCCGCGATGGCCGGGCTCGCCGCAGCCGCAGCGCCTAATACCACTGCCAGTCCGCTGGTTAACGTCTTGAAAGGAAAATTAAACATGGGTGCCGTGCCTTCTTTATGTCGGTTTGTTATGGGTTAGATAACAAACCAAAACGGCACGGAGTTGAACGAACTAATTTAGCTAACTAATGATGAAAAAAGCAGTAACGCGCCAAGCAGTGGCTGGGCACGCCCCGTCAATCCACCTGATACTGCACAATCAACTGCCCTTTCTTCATCTTAACGGCGGTAATTTGCACCTTGCCCAACTCCGCCAGCGAACGCACATGGGTGCCTCCGCAGCCATAAGCAGGCAGATCGCCAAAACCAACCTGACGGACGCCTTGCTGTTCCTGTTGCCTGCGTGGCAAGTCGGCGGCGATCAAGTCCGTCAGCCGTTGTTGCAAATAGTCTGGTTGCAGTTGTGTTGCCTGTGCACCCGGAGCAAAGGTAATGCGCCCTTCCCCCGGCCAGTGGTGCGCTTTCACCGGCTGCCAGCCTTGGCCTTCCCCCAGCCAGCCAATCAGATGCCCGGCAGAATGCCAGCGGGTATGCAGGTGCCGTTGTTCCCCATCAATCTCTAGCGTGACCGGGCCACAAGGCAACGGCTCGGCCAGATAATGGAGCAGTTGATCGCCCTGCGCGGCAACACGTAATACCGCTACACCGCCGATCGTGCCGCTATCGCTCGGCTGCCCGCCGCCCTGAGGGTGAAACAGCGTGGCATCCAACTGCACCGCGTAGCTGCCATCCTCTTGCGCCGTGCAGGCCAGTACCTGAGCCTGGAGCTGCAAATCATCGTGATAATAATAAAGTCGTTCGGTCATGGGCTTTCTCCTGGTTATCGCCGTTATTATATTCGTGCCATAATCGGCTGATAATCCGTCTTCATTACAATGGACCTTTGCGCCGTGAGCACAAATCTTTCCACCGCACTGCTGGTTGAAATGGCTGTTTTTGTTCAGGTGGTGGAAAGCGGCAGCTTCTCCGCCGCCGCGCGCCAGTTAGGCAGCTCGCCTTCTGCCACCAGCCGCAGCGTTGCCAGGTTGGAACAAGCGCTGAACGTACGGCTGTTGCACCGCACCACCCGCAAACTGCGCCTGAGTGAGCAAGGCGAGGCCGTGTTTCAGCGCTGCCGCAGCATGCTGGATGCCGCCAACTCAGTGTTGACCATCAGCGGCCAGAGCAGCTCAGAGCCGGAAGGCACAATCAGCGTCAGCGTACCGAAGGCCGTCGGGCACTTTGTCCTGCACCCTCACATGCCAGAGTTCTTACGGCGCTACCCGCAGGTGGATGTCCATCTGCGGCTGGAGGACCGTTACATGGATCTGATCGACGATCGGGTCGATCTGGCGCTGCGCATCACCGACCGCCCGTCACCGGGCTTGATCGGCCGCCCGTTGATGACCATCGAACATTTGCTATGCGCCACTCCGCATTACCTGGCCCAACAGGGCACGCCGCGTCACCCGCGAGATCTGACGGAGCATAGCTGTATTTACCTGGGGGAGACGCCCAGCGACGCGCGCTGGCGTTTTCGCCGCAACGGCAAGACGGTTTCGGTCAATGTCCGGGGGCGCTATGCCGCCAACCATACCGGAGTTCGGTTGGACGCGGTGAAACAGCATATCGGTATCGGCAGCCTGCCCTACTTTACCGCCCACCAGGCGCTGGCCAGCGGTGAGATTGTGCAGGTGTTGCCAGAGTGGGATTTCCTCAGCAGCTATCATGGCGATCTGTGGCTGCTGTATGCCCCAACTCAGCATCTGCCCCCCAAGCTGAGAGTGTTTATTGATTATCTGGTGGCCAGTTTAGGCCAGGAACCCGCGTTAAAGCGCCTTGCGCAGGGTGATATTGATGCGGTGTGACCCCACCAGCGAATGATAGCCCTCTTTCACCGGCATGATGCCGTGGAAGCATAACCGTGACGGGCCGCCCCAGACCACCACGTCACCGTGGGCCAGCGGGATGCGCCGCGTTCTGTCGCTGCGTTGCAGGCCACCAAACTGAAAAACGGCCGGTAACCCCAGCGATACCGAAACGATCGGCGCCGTAAAATCATGCTCATCTTTATCCTGATGCAGTGAAAGCTTACTGCCCGGATCGTAGCGGTTCATCAGGCAGGAGTCCGGGACGTAATGACCGAACCCGGCCTGCAAGGCCGCTTCATCAGCCAATGCCAGCAAAATTCCCGGGATTTCTGGCCAACTTTTGCCGGTTCCGGGATCGCGTTGCGAATAGCGGTAGCCATTACTATCGCTGTTCCAGCCGTTGCCGCACCAGCTCATGGCCACCGACATGGTGAAACCGCCCGGCGTAGTCATATGCCGCCAAGGCACCTGTGCCACTACGTCGTTGACCGCCGCCAGCAGTTCCGGCCCGTGCTCGCGAACAAAACCGTGCAACACCACCGCCCCCGGCGCGATTTCCTCACGCCAGGGCGGCGGCAGCGCATCTTCAAACAGATCGATTGTCATCGCCTTTACCTGGATAAATACACAGGTATAATTCTAACCGCTTGGCCGTTGTTGTCCAGCCCGGCGTAATTCATTGTTGTTAGAGCTAAATAACCTTAGAGTAACCGCTGGATCTTAATCTATACCCTGATTTCAAGCTTCAGCTAGGCGGCCAGCTTGCTCATCCCTAGGAGCTTACTTTTAGTAAGTGACTAGGGTGAGCAAGCGCAGTCAACAACGCTGTAGTTTGAAAGACGACGGGTAAATAATCAGGAACGCTGGTGATCAAAGGCATCATACTTTCCGTCGTCGCTTCTCTGCTGTTCGGCGTGATGTATTACTACACCTCAATGCTAACCCCACTCGACGGCGAGGAAATCTATGGCTGGCGCACCCTGCTGACGCTGCCGTTTCTGACGCTGTTTATGCTGTTTTCCGGCGACTGGGCGCGGGTGAAAGAAATGCTGCACTGGCTACGGCAGCGCCCGCAACGCGTGCTGTTGCTGCTGCTCACCACCTCCATACTGGGAGTTCAGCTGTGGCTATTCCTCTGGGCACCGCTGCACGGCATGGCGCTGGATGTCTCACTCGGCTATTTCCTGCTGCCGCTGACCATGGTGTTGGCAGGGCGAGTGTTTTTCCGCGATCGCCTGTCTGTGCTGCAAAAGCTGGCGGCCCTATGTGCCTTGGTTGGCGTGGGTAATGAGCTGATACTGGTGGGCGGGGTTTCCTGGTCGACGCTGGTTGTCGCGTTAGGCTATCCCGTTTACTTTATTCTGCGCCGCCGCTTGGGCACCGATCATCTGGGCGGGCTGTGGTGTGAGCTGACGCTGATGCTGCCGGTCGCCGCGCTGTTTGCCCTTGGTGGCTCAGAACCGCTGGCGGCGCTGACGGCCAAACCGCTGCTGTATTTGCAGATCCCGCTGTTGGGCATTATCAGCGCGCTGGCGCTGGTGTGCTATATCCTGGCCAGCCGCCTGCTCCCCTTCAGCCTATTTGGCCTGCTGAGCTATGTAGAACCGGTGTTGCTGGTGATCGTCGCGCTGCTATTGGGTGAAACCATTAACGCTAACCAATGGCTGACCTATATCCCAATCTGGCTGGCGGTCATGTTGCTGGTGCTGGAAGGTGCGCACCATCTGCTACGCAGAAGAATGTAATGCTGAAAATTGGGCTCATTACGTAGGGCGAGGCTTGCAACTCAATGGGCGCAGCATGCGGCGCCCCTACGGCCGAGCATCTCCCCCCCCCGACAATTCATTGATTTTAAAAATAAATCAATGTTGTGACGGCGTCACCTTGCAACCAAAAACGCCCGCCAAAGCGGCGGCCTGAATGGCAAAGCGGCGTCAGCGTTTTTTGCAATTCCAGCTCAAACGTCTGTGCCTGCATATCCAGCTTGGTCACCCGCGCATCCATAAAATCAAAGTAGCAGCGCACCTGCGGGTAAAGCGCCTTAAACAGGCTTTCCTTGGCGGAAAACACCAGCGTCAACAGCAGGTTAAAAGGCTGTGGATGTTGTCGTAACCACTGGCATTCGTCCTCATTGACGATGCCGCTCCACAACTCTTCTGCTCGAGCTGGCGGGATCTGCGTTTCCACATCAATGCCCACGCCACCTGCCCCACTCTCATGCTGAGCGGCACACAGCGCCGTATCATTATTGTGGCTGATCGCCCCGGCAATCCCGGCGGGCCAGAGCGGTTCACGCTTCTCCCCACGTAATAAGGTGAAATTCTGATGCCCCAACTCTGCCAGCACCCAGCGCGCCAGATAGCGCCCGGCCAGATATTCCGCCTTACGTTTGGCGACTGCGGGTGCGACATGTTCAGGGAAATCGATACCGGCGGCAGCAAACAGATCGTCGTGATAATCCGCGACAGAGAAGTGACACTGCGCGATCAGGCCAGCAAAGCCGTCAACCGGCAATAATTCAGCATTGAGAATAAAAGAAGAGAGCACGTTTCATCCGTGATAAGGGGTCCGTTGAGACAGTATATACCGCGCGGCAGGCCGGGGCGAAACGGTTCGCCCCGGCAGCACGGTTAATGCAAGACGTCCTTCATGGTTTTTTCAAAGTCGCTCCAGGCGCAGAAGCCGTCTTTATCTACCGGGCAGCCTTCCAGCGCCAGGGTGACGCGCTGCGGCGGGGTGCTTAGCGTCAGCGGTTCGGCATTACGCAACTGCTCGGTTGATTGATAGACATACTCAATCTTCAACAGATCGCGATCGCCTTTGCCATCATGCCAGCGTTGGAACACCAGCTTGCCGCCAATCGGGGTCTTCTCATACTGCTTCGGCAATTCATACGGCTTGAACTTCATCGCTGATAGTAAGGAGGCGATGTTGGAATCATGCCCCACCAGCACGGTCAGCTTCGGAGAATCTGCCTTGCGCTCACTGATCAGCGCCGAATTGATGTAGGTCAGCAGCGGCTTGGCAACGTTCTGGGCAACGACCGACGAGGTGAACAGCGAATCCTGATAGCCATCTTTCAGCTTGGCCAACTGCTGCCACTGGTGCGGCGTCACTATCTTGCCCCAGGCCACGTCTTTCATCGGGAAGCCTTCGTAATATTGCAGCATAAAGGCATCCACCAGCGAGTTACCCACTTTCAGCGGGCCAGAAACGCCTGGCTCTTTCCCCGGCACCGCGCTCATTTTGTTCGGTTCAGTGGCCAGGTTGCACTGCTTGTCAGTCTTGCAGGCAGGAGAGTCTTTGTAGTCGATGATCTGCTCGAGCTGTTTGTAGGAGGCGTCCAGCTTCAGCGATGCCAGCTCGGCATTCATGGCGCTCAGCGCCTGCTGGTTAAAGGCTTCGCTGTTGTCGGTGATAATCGGGTTGAAGGTAGGATCCATCTCCCCCATTTTCTCCTGATGATGCACGCTGATATCACAGCCAGGGAACGCGCCGTTGGTAAAGAACTGCGCGGTGGCTACGGTGCGTTGCAGGCTGTTGGCATACACGTAAACGCTGTCAGCGGCCGGGCAACCTTCCTGCGGCAAAATGCCCGCCTGCTTGAGCCACGCGTTGAAATAGTGGCCCATATACACTTCCAGCACGCCGCCCTTGGTGGTCAGCAAGCCACCTGGCGTATCCCACTGTGGCCAGGCTTTCGGCGTGGACTGGGCTAACACGCTGCCGTTGTTCGCCAACGGTGCGCGCAGGTTATGGCGGCTCATTACCAGCACCTGTTCCAGTTGATAACCGTCGTTCTCGGCAAAGGCGGTGCCGCTAAACAGCAAAGGCAGGCAAAGTAATAACGTTTTTTTTCTCATCCGCAGAGGCTCCCTAAATATGATTATTTTGAATAGGTTAACGTTGGATTTGTATAATGACGGCGTTCGACATGAAAGTGTGTGACGGGCGTCACGGGGGAAGGGAATGCAACAGCGGCCATCCGTGGATGGCCGCCGATTAACTTAATACCACAGGCTAAGAATTGGCCAGCCGATCAACAGCAGCGCCGCGATATACACCACGCCGAGGATACCGCCAAGACGCCAGTAGTCTTTCGACTTCACATAGCCGCAGCCGTAGATGATTACCCCTGGGCCAGTGGCATACGGGGTCAATACCCCCATGATACCGATAGACAACACCAGCAGGATGGAAAGGTGCTCCATCGGCACGCCCGGCAAGCCTTTACCTACCGCCAGGATCATCGGCAGCATGGTCGCGGTGTGGGCCGACAGGCTGGCAAACAGGTAGTGCGCGTAGTAGAACACCAGTACCAGCAGGACGACCGTCATCTTCGGTGAGAAACCATCCAGATGGGTGCTCATGGTGGTGGCAAACCAGTCGATAAAGCCGGAACGGCTCAGGCCGCTGGCCATCACCACCAAGGTTGCCAGGTTAACCAGGGTATTCCAGGCGCTGGAGTATTTGGTGATGTCTTTCCAACTGACCACGTGCAGGGCAAGCATCAGCGATACCGCCAGCAAACACACCGTAGTCGCATCCACGATTTTACCGCCGAACACCCACAGGCACAGGCTGAGTAACACCAGGCCGATCAAGGTATATTCTTTGCGGGTCAGTTTCCCCATTTCCCCCAGTGCCGTATTGGCCCAACCAGCCACTTCATCGCTGTGGGTAACACCTGGCTTATACAGGTAGTAGGAAATCAACGGCGCAACGATCAGCAACAGCAGCCCAACCGGCAGGAAGGCCAGGAACCATTGCATCCAGCTGATGTTGATCCCGGCAATCTTGTGGACGAACTCAATACCCAGCACGTTAGGTGCCGCGCCGGTCACAAACATGGAGGAACTGATGCTGGTCCCTACCACCATCATCCACATCAGGTAACCACCGATGCGGCGTGACGAAGGATCGTTCGGGAAAGAGTCAAACAGCGGCGGCAGGTTTTTCACCACCGGGAACACGGTGCCCCCGGTACGCGCGGTGTTGGATGGGGTAAACGGGGCTAACAGGATATCGATGATCACCACCGCGTAGCCCAGCGTCAGGGTGCGTTTGCCCATGAACTTCACCAGGAACAGCGCGATGCGGCGCCCTAACCCGGTGGCTTCATAGCCCAGCGCAAAGATAAAGGCCCCAAACACCAACCAAACGGTGGTACTGGAGAACCCGGCCAGCCCCCATTTGAGCGCCTCTTTACCGGCTTTAAAGCTGGGATTGGCCAGCTCTTCGGCACCAAACAGCACCCAGTTGGAACTGAGCACGCTGACGGTCACGGCAATAAAGCTGATCGCCGTGGCCGGGATCGGCTCCAGGATCATACCGACGATCATCGCCACAAAGATGGCAAAGTAACGCCAGGCTTGCGGTGGCATGCCCTCCGGCGTGGGTATCATTAACAGGACGGCAAGCACCACCAACGGGGCGATCGCTTTCCAGACTTTCTCTTTGGTTTCGGACATGGACACTTCTCCTGAAGGCTTCGTTATTTTTTTAAGCCCCCGTCTGCGGCAACTGCGCCAACAGCCAGGTGACTATCAATAAATCGGCACTACCGCCGGGGCTGAGATTGCGGGCGATGCACGCAATGTCGAACTGCCGTAAACGGGCAATTCCTTGTGCCGTCCCTGCCCCTCCCTGTGCCAATAACTGGCTGGCGTAGTGTTGTAACCAGCGCAGCCCTTTGATGCCGCCCCGCGAGGCGACGTTGGTATCATCGTTATGCGCCATCAGCCACAGTAGGCTGTCCAGCAGCGCGACCTGTTCGCCACAACCACTGGCGATCCTCTGGCGATACAGCGGCAACGAGCCACCAATCACCCGCTGAAAGCCGGATTCAGCCTCACCACGGGCACCGCTCAGGCCAAACTCGGCAAATAACCGTTGCCCTGCCGTCTGGCCTGCGTTGTTGCGTTGCAGCTCTCGGCTAACCAACCCACGGCACATCTGGGCCACTTCATCACACAGGCTTTGGGCGTCTATCTGCCGTTGTTGTTGCTGTAAGCGGCCAAGGGCGCAGCACAACAGCCCTAGCGAGAACACGCTGCCTTTATGGGTGTTGATGCCGCCAGTGGCGCGGAACATCTGTTCTTCGCAGGCCATGCCCAATGGGCGCAGGCGTGCAAGCTGCTGCTCGGCAGGCAAAACGGCGTCGGCCATACCCTGGCGGATAAAATAGGGTAGCCACCGGCCAATCGCCCTTGAGCTGCGATAGAAATGGCCAATATCCATGTCGCGATGCGCGCCGTTGTTGTGGCGATCGACCAACCCCGGTTTCGGCGTCAGGTTGACCTCCACCAACAGCGCCCGATAGGCGTCGCGGGCAAAGCGCTGGCTGTGCGAAAGATCTGTAACCGTCGGCTGCCAATCAGGCTGGGAGTGCATCATTGAGCATCCTTTCCATAGCATTGAGCAGTTGTTCGGTGCTGTGGCTCTGCTGGCGGGCGCAAATCTTGGCTGGCTGATTGCACAGCAGACAGTTGCGTTCAGGCAGACCAAGTTCGCGCCGCGACAAGATCTTTCCTTGCGGGGTCAGCACATCGATATCCCACAGGCGGCCAATCGGCTGCTGGATTTCCAGTTGGATGGCAGCCTCTTTCACCGCGCGAGCATCGGCTTGCAGCGCCAGATAGCCTTCGCAGCCGGTGGGCAGCGCCAGGGTCTTCTGCTGCAAACAAAGCCAGCCTTGCTGGCGATACATCTGCTGCAGAGCCTGCCTGCCCAGGTTGAACACGCGCCGCGTCATGGGGCTGTCTTTCACCGCCCCCGGCACCACCAGAGTGAGCACCACCAGCGTGGCGGTAGGATGGCGCGCCAGCCACGCCTGTTGCCGTGCCTGCCGGCATTCACGGCTGGAAAGCAGTTCGGGCAAACTTACGGCGCGGCTGGCGGCCAATTCGGGGGAGATGTAAGCCATGGCGTTACTCCGCGACCTGATGTACGACGTCAATCACCGAACCGTCGCGATAGCGCACCACGGCCACCACGTTGTCGGTAAAGGCGATCGGTTTCGGTTCGCCGGTCAGTACCAGCGCACGCTCACGCAGCCATTCGATGGTGACCACCTGCAACCCGGCATCGCGTAATCTCTGCGCCAGCTCTGGGCGGGCCGGGTTAACGGCAATACCGTGGTCGGTCACCAGAATGTCGATGCTGGAGCCCGGCGTAACGCAGGTGGTCACCTGCTCAACCAGCGTAGGAATGCGGCCACGCACCAACGGCGCGACAATAATCGCCAACCGTGCCGCCGCTGCAGTATCACAGTGTCCACCGGAAGCACCACGGATCACCCCGTCAGACCCGGTCAGCACGTTAACGTTAAAGCCGGTGTCAATTTCCAGGGCGCTCAGCACGACCACGTCCAGGCGGTCAACCGATGCGCCCTTGGAGCTGAAGTTGGCGTACTGATTAGCGCTGATCTCGATATGATTTGGGTTGCGAGCCAATGACATGGCCGCAGCACGGTCAAAGCTCTGCACGTCCAGCAGTTTGCCGATCAGGCCTTTCTCATGCAGATCCACCATGGTGGAGGTGATGCCGCCCAGTGCAAAACCGGCGCGGACGCCACGGGCACGCATCTTGTCTTCCAGGAAGCGGGTTACGGCCAACGAAGCGCCACCGGTGCCGGTCTGTAAGGAGAAGCCTTCGGTGAAGTAGCCGGAATCAACGATCACCTCGGCAGCACGGCGGGCAATCAGCAGCTCACGCGGGTTGGAGGTCATACGCGTGGCATCGGCCCCGATCTTGTCCGCATCCCCTACGCGCTCCAGTTGCACGATCAGATCGACCTGATCCTGTGCCAGGCTGGCGGGATGATGCGGATAAGGCACGATCGCCTCGGTCAGCAGCACCACGCTCCGGGCCGCAGCGGCATCCACTTTGGCGTAACCAAGCGAACCGCAGCAGGCATCGCCGGTATAACCGTTGGCATTGCCGAACTCATCGCAGGTCGGCACCCCAAGGAAGGCAACGTCGATCTGCAATTCACCCGACTCGACCAGGTTGACCCGGCCACCGTGCGAGTGAACCTGCACTGGCTCTTTCAGCAAGCCGCGCGAAATGGCGTCCGCCAACGGCCCACGTAAGCCGGAGGTATAAATGCGGCTCACCACCCCGTTGCGAATATGGCCGACCAGCGGCGCATGGCAATCGGTCAATGAACTGGAGGCCAGCGTCAGGTTGCGGAAGCCCATCTTCGCCAGCACATCCATCACCTGGTTGAGTGCCAGATCGCCGCCACGGAATGCGTGGTGGAAAGAGATGGTCATACCGTCCTGTAGACCGCTGCGGCGGATCGCCACTTCCAGCGACTCACAGCGTTTGATGTCGCGCGGTTTACGCGCCTGCAGGTTGGCCTTGGAGGCTTCCTGATAAAGCCGCATCTCGGCGTGATTGTTCAAGGTCATCAGGCGTTGTTGGCGTTTCATCATGCTTCCTCGCTGTGGTTCGGTTCTTCACGCACGCCGGAGAGCGCTGCGCGTTGCAGTACTAGACGGGCCCGTTCAATCACCGGGCTATCGACCATCTTGCCGTTCAGCGAAACCACGCCGCGCCCCTCTTTTTCTGCCGCTTCTGCCGCATCAACCACTCGCTGGGCATGGGCCACTTCTTTGGCGGTTGGTGCGTACAGGTTGTGCAGCAGCTCGATCTGGCGTGGGTTAATCAGAGATTTACCGTCAAAGCCCAGCTGTTTGATCAGCGCCGCTTCCTGTAGGAAACCCGCTTCGTTGTTGGCATCGGAATAGACGGTATCGAACGCCTGGATCCCGGCTGAGCGGGCGGCCTGCAACAGTGAACAACGGGCAAACAGCAGTTCAATGCCTTCCGGCGAGCGCTCGGTACGCAGATTGCGCACATAGTCTTCGGCACCCAGCGCAATCCCGATCAACCTTGGGGAAGCCTGCGCAATCGCCACCGCGTTGGTGATGCCCTGTGCGGACTCGATCGCCGCCAGCAGGCCAGTGCTGCCGACCGGGCGACCACAGGTTCGTTCAATGGCGGCGATTTCACGCTCCATATCCACTACGTCCTGCGCGGTGTCGGTTTTTGGCAGACGGACGATATCCGCTCCGCCACGCACTACCGCTTGCAGATCCGCCAGACCATAGGCCGAGTCCAGGGCGTTGACGCGCACAATGGTTTCTACTTCCTGATACAGCGGGTGTTGCAGCGCGTGATACACCAGGCGACGGGCCGCGTCTTTCTCCCGCAGGATCACCGAGTCTTCCAGATCGAACATCAACGCATCGGCCTGATAGATAAAGGCGTTGCTGACCATGGCGGCATTCGCCCCCGGCACGAATAGCATGCTGCGGCGCATGCGGTGTTTATTCAGCGTTTTCACGGCGTTCCTCCCAAGGCAGCGCGGCGGTTTCGCTGGCACGCATCAGCGCGGTTTCCAGCCGTGCACGCAGCACACAGTCCAGTGCGCCTTTATCGTCGACAATCACCTGCACCGGCGGCACGTCGTACTGCTGCAAAACCTGCAACAAGGTGTGGCGGATGGCATCGCCGAACTGTTTTTCCACGCTGCTGGCAATCAGCAGATCGTGTTCCGGGCCTTCTGCTGGCGCGATACGGACCATGACATCGCTGGATTCCAGCGTGCCGGCCATTGCTTCTCGGATTATTTTCATCATTCACCTGATTGTGCGGACTCAAATTCTTGCGGTACTGGCTTGGCCCGGCGCTGTGCCTGCAGATCCTGCAGGTAGTACAGCGTGTCTTTCGGCACCAGAGGCGCGGCGGCGTGGAAGTCTCCCGCAGCCAGCAACTTGCGCACCCAGGAGGCAGAGATCGCCGTGCCCTGGTACTGCAAGCGCTCAATTTCCACCAGATCGATCGGTGGGCTAGGCAGCGCCGGAGTTTCCAGCCAATAACGCATGTCGCGGTTGTATTTCGCCGTTACGGCGCAGAACGGTTCGTTGCCGACAAATCGATGCGTGATGCCCAACGCGGGAGCCAGATACTGGCGGAAGATTTTCAGATCGATTTCGGTGTAACAGTCGTCGGCAACCCCCTGCTCTTTAATGAAGTAGCAAGGGAAAGTGGCACGGGAGATCACGTATTGTGACCCCTCATGCACCGTCAGATTGGTGATCCCCTCGGTGCCCTTCAGTACCAGATCGCGGCGATCGTCATACGGGAAGCGCGAGGTGTTTTCTTTCACTAGGAACAGATGCAGCCAGTCACAGCGGGCGGCGGCTTCCCGCACCAGATATTGATGGCCACGGGTAAAGGGGTTGGCATTCATCACGATGCTGCCAATGGTGTCTCCCGGCTGGCGCTCGCTGGCCAGTTGCGCAGCGTAACGCTTCAGGCGGCACGGGCTGTTCTCCATCAGCACCACGATGCCGGGCACGCTGGCAATCGGGTAAAAGCCACACTGGCGAAACAGCGCCTCATTCTGCACTTTGGTATAGATAAACAGCTGGGTGTGATGGCGCTCATAGGCCAGATTCACCAGTTCGGTCGCCAATGATAACGCCAAGCCTTCACCGCGCATTTGCGGGCTGATGGCCACGCATTTGATAATATTTTCGGCGATACCTCCGCAGGCAACCAATTGCTCGCCCTGGGTCACGGTGATAAAAACTTCGACCGTGGTATCAATATTCAGATCGTTACTACGCAAAAAAGCATTAATTGCCGCTATATTTTTGTGATCCGATCTCTTCACCCGATTAAATACGGTATCGCCCAACATGTCAGTCTCTCTAAAATAACTTATCAATAACATTTGAAATACAAAATCCCATTAGGGTTAACATTAAGGTGTAATAAAAACCTTAAAAACCATCGAGTTGAAATGGTCTATAACGCGAACGGGGTATTTAATGGCGCCATGTTAAACACAAATAACGCCCTGATTATTGACCTATTTCACAATCTACCCGCAGTAAATAAGTTGTTTAATGGTTTTTATTTACTTAATTATTTTTATAGTTTTTATTAGCGACATAGTGTTTAATTAAATAACCATCTCGCTGAGATTTAATTAGCAGCATAATTAAGCAACGGGGAATTAACATGGAGTGGCTAAATATTCTGATTGTTGAGGATGAAACGCCGTTGGCAGAAATGCATGCGGAATTCATCAAGCAGAATGGCGGATGCCGGCAGATTTGGCTGGCGGGCACCCTGGCACAGGCACGCACGATGACCGAGCGTTTCAAACCCGACCTGATCCTGTTGGATAATTTCCTGCCGGATGGCCAGGGCATAGAACTGCTGCGCGAGCTGACGCTACAAGGCTACGGCGGTGGCATTGTGTTTATCACCGCCGCCAGCGATATGGACACCGTGGCCGAAGCGCTGCGCTATGGCGTGTTCGATTACCTGATCAAACCCCTGGCCTATGACCGGCTGGCGCAAACCCTGCAGCGCTTTAGCCAACGGCGCGAAGCGCTGAAAGACAAGGCGCGGGTCAACCAACGCCGCATTGATGAAATGTTCAACACCTACGCCCGCGGCGGCGATCAGACCGCGTTGCCCACCGGCATTGATGAGCTGACGCTGATGAAGATCCGCGATTTGTTCGAAGATCCGCAGGTGCGTCATACGGCGGAAAGCGTGGCACAACAGATTGGACTGAGCCGCACCACCGCCCGGCGTTATCTGGAGTTTTTCAGCGCCAACGATCAATTAGTTGCAGAGATTATTTACGGCAAAGTGGGCAGACCCCAGCGGATCTATCGTTCTGCAAGCAATGGCTAAATAGGAGCGCCCAACATACAGTGATGTAGTGGACTGCTCCTGGAGGCTGTCGAACCTGTTTGGTGAACTTGCACTATCACTGCAACGGCTTGTTCTGCCGTAAGAAACGCAATGCCGGGACTTTTGCACCTTTGACAAAGATAAACGCCAGCAGTAACGATCCCCACAGTGCCATGGTGATATAGCTACTGACTCCCATGATATTTAGCCCGCTCTCCAGCATTTGCAACAGGAACAGCGCTAGCACAATGCCGAACACCTTACCAAATCCACCATCAGGATTTACCCCGCCTAATACCGTCGCCAGGATAGTGATAAGCAACAGTGACTCGCCGTAAGAGGCTTTGGCCGAGTTGAGCTTCGACATCATCAGCAACGCCGCGACGGCGCACAGTAACGAGGAAATGACATAGACCCAAATCAGCGTGCGGCGGGTGTTAATCCCAGAGTAAAAGGTGGCTTTCTCGTTGGAGCCGGACAGGTATATCTGACGACCCAGCGGGGTCTTGGCCAACATAAGCCAAAGCAGCAATGCCACCACGGCAAACAGGTAAAGCGGGACTGGAACCCCGAGAAAATAGCTGCGGTCCAATGCCAGTACATAGCTCGGAAAGTTAGAAATCGCCGAGCCTTTGGAGATCAGCACATTTATCCCTTTGAGCAAGGTCATGATGCCCAGTGTCGCCAGAATTGGGGACACCCGAACCACCGAGATAAGCACCCCATTGATGATCCCCACCACCAAGGCAACCGAAACCCCCGCCAACAGCATCACTATCAATGAACTGAACGTTGGCTCAAGATGGGTACACACCCAGGCCATCACCAGCGCACTGGCGTTCGCAGTGGCAATGATGGATAAGTTGATGCCACCGGTCAGCATGGTGATCGCCATTGCCAACGTCAATATCCCCGCGACGGGGATTTGTGAGGCGATGGATTGGAAATTGGCCGCAGACCAGAATACCTGTGGGATCAGCACACTGAACACGCCCGCTACCAGCACCAGCAGTGCCACCAACCAGCGCTCGGTATGATCGCGTTGAGTTGTTTTCGACATGGTTATATCCCTACCTTATGACGTTGGCCCCAGGCAGTCACACTGATACTGATGACTATCACCAGACCGATCACCACGCTATGCCAGTAAGACGAAATACCCAGTAAATTCAAACCATTTTGCAATATTGCCAGCAAGATCACTCCGAGCAGAGTGCCGGTTAGGGTTCCCCGCCCACCGACAATACTGGTTCCGCCCAACACCACCGCCGCCAGCACGGTGAGTTCATAACCGAGCAACGAGTCCGGTGCCACCGTCAAGACGGTATAGGACTGCACCACACCGGCGATACCGGATAAAAACCCCATATAGCCATAAACAAACAGTTGCAGCTTTACAATGCTGAACCCCATACGGGATGCCGCTTCCTGATTACCGCCCAACGCATAAATTTGCCGGCCAATGCTGGTGCGTGTCATCACCAAAGCAGTGACAATAATCGTCGCCAGCAAGGTCAAAATGGGCAGCGAAAGGCCATAGTCATAGCCGTCAGCGGCGGTGAAGGAGAACAGCATTGGCCCATGTTCGAACCATTCCGGATAGGTATACAGCCAGACACCCCGGCTGAGATACAGCAGCAACCCGTAGAAGATATTCAGCGTGGAAATGGTAATAATGATGGACGGCACCCGCAGGCGATTAACCAATAGCGCATTGATCAACCCCAGCAACAAGCCGATGCCTCCTGCCAACGCGAAAGCCACCGGGAAATTACCACCAAACTTCACAATGAATGTCACCATGACATATTGCGAGATAATGGTCATCGCCGGGAATGAAATGTCAATGCCGCCAGAAATCAAAACGATAAAAAAACCACAAGCCAAAATGGTCAGCATGGCGTAGTTATTTATCAAATCATAAATATTGGCGAGCGTCAGAAATTCTGGGCTGGTGAAAGCAAGATAAGTCGAAATAATCAATATGGTAAAAGCCAACATAACTTCGTGGCGTTTCAGATGCTCTTTATTAAATAAACCTGTTTTGCCTACATCAGGCTTATTGAGTGCATGGGGATTAGCCATTGACTACCTCCGCAATGGCAGCTTCGCTGCAGTTACTCGGCAAGAACTCCTGCACCAGCCGCCCGGACCGCATAACCAGAATACGGTGGCTGTTAAAGTAAGCTTCATCAATCTCATCACAAACCATTAATACCGCAATCCCCCGCGCCGCCAATGCATTGATAATATTATAAATGCCTGCCTTGTTGGCGATGTCGACCCCGACGGTCGGCGAGTCGAGGATCAGTATTTGCGGGTCGGTTGCCAGCCATTTGGCGATGGCAATACGCTGGGCATTTCCACCGGATAACGTATTGACCGGCAGGTCGCTATTACCGATTTTGATCGACAGATGTTTCACCATGTCTTCGACCAGTGTGTCGACTCGCTCGGCCCGCATCAGGTGAAAGGCATTTTTAAGCCGGTGTAATACCGTGGCACTGATATTGTCGCGGATTGATTGCTCCATAATCAGCCCAGTGCTCATTCTGTCTTCCGAGACATAGCCCACACCAGCGGCAATGGCATCGCGGTTACTGGCGAACCGCATTGGCTTATCATTGATTCGAATGCTGCCCGACTCGGGTTTGGTTAAACCAAATAGACTGAGGCACAGCTCTGTGCGGCCAGACCCCAGCAAACCAACCAGAGCGACAATTTCGCCAGGATGCAAAGCCAGTGAGATATCCTGATATTCGTTGCCGCGGGAAAGCGCTTCCACTGCCATCACGACCGGGCGTGCTTCGCTGTAAGGCGGTAGCACCTGAAAATCAAATTTCATATCCGTCATCAGCCAGGCCAGCCGTTGATTATCCACTTCAGCAGCGGGGTAGGTTCCAACCCACTGGCCATCTTTCAGGACGGTAATACGGTCTGAAATCTCCAGCACTTCGCTCAACCGGTGGCTCACAAATACCACGCAGATATTGCGTGATTTCAGCTCATGCACCACCCGTAGCAAGCCGTTAACTTCTTGCCGTGTCAGCGACGCGGTTGGTTCATCCATCACAATGAGGCGAGCATCTTGTGCCAGTGCACGGCAGATAGCGACTAATTGTTTCTGGGCGATGGATAAATTCTCAACCAATTCGTCCAGATTAAGGTGGGCATCAATGCTGTTAATAACGCGCTCGGCGGTCTCCCGCATCTGACGTTTATTCACCCACATCTGATGGTGATAATGGTTCATGGCGATATTCTCAGCCACGGTCAGATTCGGGAATAAGGATAAATCCTGATAAATGACCTGGATCCCCAGGCGGACAGACTCAATAGGGGTCAGGGTTGAATAGGTTTTGCCATCAATAATAATGGCGGCATCTCTATCGGGTTGGTAAACACCGGAGATAATCTTGATCAGTGTTGATTTGCCACAACCGTTCTGCCCAGCGAGGCAATGTACCTCACCCGGCAACAGGGTCATAGCCACCTTATTCAGCGCCTTGACGCCATAGAAGGTTTTACTGATATTTTCCAGGGTAATAAATGGCTGCATACATCCTCTTACTCCAGGCGGGCATTGTTTACAGAGCCGAACAAGGTATCCGGCTCTGCGGTCATGCGGGGGAATTAATACAGGGAATCCACGTTATCTTTGGTAACTCGCAGCACATTGTGGAACTGAATCAGGTGTTTATCCTGATCAACCTCCGCTTTACCCACCCCTGGGATCTCCATGCCTGTTTCGATCTTCTCACCTTTAAGCACTTTGTCCGCAACGGCAGTCAGTGCATATCCAGCAGAACCTGGGTCATAAGTGACACCCATGGCGATATCACCACTTTTAATCAGCGAGGCTGCCTGAGAAGGGATCATCATGCCGAATACGTGGACATTGTTTTTCGCCCGTTTCTCTTTCACTGCGCGACCTGCACCAATTGGGCCTTGTGAACCGAAGGCCACAATACCTTTCAGGTCGCTATGTGCTTTCATCAGATCCAGTGTGGTGCGGCGTGAGTCATCAATGCTCTCGGCGACAGGCATACGGCTGGTCACTTCAAACATTTCCGGATAATGCTCTTTCTGGTATTTAACAAATAAATCTGCCCACAGGTTATGTTGTGGCACGGTCAGGCTACCGACATAAATGACATACCCTCCTTTGCCGCCCATCGCTTTTGCCATTTCTTCCACGTTGTCGGCGGCAAATTTGGCGTTATCGATGATTTCAATATCCCAGTTAGCGCTAGGCTGCCCTGGTGATTCATTGGTTAATACCACAATACCGGCGTCACGCGCTTTCTTGAATACGGGTTCCAGCACATCGGCATCGTTCGGCACGATACTGATGGCACTGACTTTCTTGGCGATCAAATCTTCAATAATTTTAACCTGTTGTGGGGCGTCGGTACTGGATGGGCCAACTTGGTAGGCTTTGATACCCAGGTCTTTACCGGCACGTTCCACACCTTCACCCATGCGGTTGAACCAGGGCATTCCGGCGATTTTCGAAATATTGACGACTTCCACTTCTTGCGCCAATGCACCGCCCGAGCCCACCAGCATGCTGAACAGGCTGGCCGCCAATAACGTTTTCACACTCAATTTTTTCATCTAACACTCCCGGATCTAATGTAGGTTGAGGCATAACCGCCAAATAGCGAGATAACACATTGGTATTATTTATATTTTATTGTTAGTGACGATTTCCGGGGATGCCGATTTTACATCTGCACAACATTCCCGTAGAGGGACTCTACAGCCTCGATAGCGATTTCCCCCATATCTTTGAATGCTATTTATATGGACAAACTTGCAACCTTCCCGGTTTGCGACGGGGGTCATGCTCCTGAGGGGATAAACGAGGCGAAATGCGTAAAAATAACCGTCAGGAAGGCAATAACAGCGCTGGTTACAGGGATACTCTGGGTCGATGCGGCAGGCCATTTTAATGCCAATCTGTTAACTCCCTTCCATTTTGCAGCGCAACAGTTGCCAGCCAGTGTTTTCCTGCGCATGATGCGGAAAATCTCACACTTTGTTACAGGCCTATGATTAACGTTGCGCTGATAGACGACCACGTGGTGGTTCGTTCCGGGTTTGCCCAGTTACTGTCGTTGGAAGAGGATATCCGTATCGTCGGCCAGTTCGACTCGGCAGCACAGGCATGGCCACACTTGCTGCGCGATCCGATCGACGTGGCGGTGCTGGATATCGCCATGCCGAACGAAAGTGGCCTTAGCCTGCTCCAGCGTTTACGCCAACAGCGTCCCACCTTTCGCGCCATCATTCTCAGCATCTATGACACCAATGCCTTCGTGCAAAGCGCGATTGATGCCGGGGCCGGTGGTTATCTCACCAAACGCTGCGGCCCCCACGAATTGGTGCAGGCGGTTCGCGCTGTCAGCAGCGGCGGGCTTTACCTGTGCGCGGATGCCTTGCGCGCGCTGCGCCATACTCCGCAGCCACCGAAAGAATTGCAGGTACTCACCCCGCGCGAGAAAGAGATCTTCGATCTGCTGGTCAACGGCCTGAGTGTGAAAACCATCGCCCAACAGTTGACCTTAAGCCATAAGACCGTGCAGGTGCACCGCGCCAATATTCTCGGCAAACTGCATTGCGACACTACCGTGGAACTAGTGCATTTCGCCCTGCAACATCAACTGCTTGCCGGGAGTTAGCCGGTGCCGCCAATGGTGCGCCGCCTGGCGCTTTCGCTGTTTCTGGCGCTGTTTTTCACCCTCAGTTGGCTGGCCCTGTGGACCATTAGCCTGCACCTGAGCCATGACGGCCAACAGGCCGTGCTGCTGTTTCCCCAAGGGCTGCTGCTGGCGCTACTGATCCTGCTACCCCGGCGTTACTGGCTCACGCTGTTACTGGCGGAAGCCGCCACGCTGCTATGGCTGCATGACCAGCAATTGCTGAGCGACCGCTCGGTGCTGTTGCTGCCGTTGTTAAGCCTGCTACCAGCCTGGGGCACTCAGCGGCTGTGGTATCGCTATCACCTGTATTGGCAACGGCTGTCGCTATTGCTGGCTGCCATCGCTGCCAATGCGCTGCTGTGTGGGTTATTGGCGGGAGTCTGGCTGCCATCCAGTATCAGTCAAACCTTGCTGACCAGCTTTACCGGCGGCGTGCTGCTGGTGCCTTTCGTCTATCTGATTTATACCTACCTGCGCCAGCAACTGGTGACGTCGATGCCCGTTCCGCGCCCCTCAACACCACAATTACGCACCTCGCTACTGCTATGGTGTTCGCTGTTTCTCACCATGGGGATTTGCGTACAACTGGCGATCGCCCCGGAGATGGAGCGGCTGCTGCTGATCTTTATCTTTCTGCCCAACGTGTTTATGGCTTATCGCTTTGGCTGGCAAGGGGGCGTGCTGGCAGCGCTGTTTGGCAGCGTGATGATCACCCTCACCCGCCAGGCCGGTGGCGCGTTTCAGGATCTGCAAGAGTTGGAGCTATTCCTTTCTACCCAGGCGCTGTTGGGGATTGGGCTGGGGATTGCCATCAGCCGTCAGCAGCAATTGGCGCAAAAGCTACAGCGCTATCGCCAACAGTTGGAGCAAGAGTTGGTGGCCAAACGTCATCTGATGGAGCGGCTGGTGGGCACTGAAGAAGAGGTGCGCAAGGCCATAGCTCGCGAATTGCATGACGAGATCGGCCAGAATATTACCGCTATTCAGATCCAGGCAATGCTGGTGAACCGCAGCGCCACCGCCCCGGCCACCCGCCTGGCCGCAGAGCAAATCGATTCGTTGTCGCAACGCATCCACCACACCACCCGCACCCTGCTACGGCAACTGCGTCCACCGGTGTTGGAAGAGATGGAACTGGACAAGGCCCTGCATCACCTGGCCGACGAGTTTTCCTTTGCCGAACAGGGGATCAGCTTCCAGCTGGATTACCGCCTGCCAGCCACGCCAGATGATGAAACCCTGGTATTTACCCTCTACCGGGTGGCACAGGAGCTGCTCAATAACATCAGCAAACACGCCTGTGCCAGCCATGTGCATTTAAGCCTGACGCAAACCCACCAGACGATCACTCTGGAAGTGCGTGACGACGGCCAGGGCATGCCGTTGCAACCCACCAGCGGTTTTGGCCTGCGCGGTATTGAAGAGCGGGTGCGCGCATTGGGGGGGGATTGGCGGCTTCACCGGCGTAATGGCACGCGCATAATTGTTAACCTGCCCACAAAACTGAACAAAAACCCCGTCTGACTAAGACTAAGTCTTAGGTGCCTAAAACCTTGTCTCATCCAATCCTGTTTTCAGCACCCTACACTGCTCTCACTGTCTGGAGGACCCCATGGCATCGGCCACGTTAACCGCAGAGCAAATCAGCGCTCGCTACCGCTACTGGCGACCACGCCTGATGTTTTCGATGATCGTCGGCTACGGCGCATTTTATCTGACACGCAAGAGCGTCAGCTATGCGATGCCGGTGATGCAGCTCGAACTGGGGTTGGACAAAGGGGATATCGGCCTGCTGGGTACGCTGTTTTACCTGGCCTATGGCGGCTCGAAGTTTGTCTCCGGCATCGTCAGCGATCGCAGCCAGGCCCGCTGGTTTATGGGCGTCGGGCTGTTTATCACCGGTGTGCTGAACATCGTGTTCGCCTTTTGCCATTCGCTGACGGCGCTGCTGGTGGTCTGGACGTTAAACGGTTTCTTTCAGGGCTGGGGCTGGCCGCCCTGCGCCAAGATGCTCACTAGTTGGTATTCGCGCAACGAGCGTGGCTTCTGGTGGGGTACCTGGAATACGTCGATCAGCCTGGGCGGTGCGGCCGTGCCATTGCTGTCCGGATATATGGCTTCGCACTACGGTTGGCAGGCTGCGCTGCTGCTGCCGGGAGCCATCGGGATGCTGATCGGGCTGTGGCTGTGCTGGCAACTGTGCGGCAAACCGCAGCAGCAAGGATTACCCAGCGTGGGCCACTGGCGGCGCGATCCGCTGGAGCTGTGGCAAGAGCAGCAAAGCCCGGCGATGCCGATGCGGCGGATGCTGTTTGACACCATTTTGCGCAATCCGACCATCTGGCTGCTAGGCGTGTCTTACATCCTGGTGTACCTGATACGCATTGCGCTGAACGATTGGGGCAACATCTGGCTGGCGGAGAGCCATGGCGTCAACCTGATGAAGGCCAACGCCACGTTGTCACTGTTTGAACTGGGTGGACTGTTTGGCGCGCTGTTTGCCGGGTGGGGATCGGATCTGCTGTTTCGCGGCCTGCGAGCACCGATGATCCTACTGTTTTCCATCGGACTCTTTGTGACGACGACCGCCCTGTGGCTGGCCCCGCTGCACCATTACGGGCTGCTTTCGGCCTGCTTTTTCGGCCTCGGCTTTTTTGTATTTGGGCCGCAGATGCTGATCGGGCTGGCCGCCACGGAACACTGCCATAAAGATGCGGCCGGTACCGTGACCGGGTTTCTTGGCCTGTTCGCCTACCTGGGGGCCGCGCTGGCCGGTTGGCCGCTGGCGCAGGTGTTACAGCATTACGGCTGGTATGGGTTCTTTGCCCTGTTGGCACTGGCGGCCACCTGCGTCGGTCTGCTGTTGATGCCGTTGCTGATGGCCGGGCAGATACGGCAAGAGTAAGGTGCAACGGGCGCAGCATGCGGCGCCCCTACGATGAGTGAGAGGGCTGTACCTGACCACTACACCGGACTCGCTCCCTCTCCTTGGGGAGAGGATTGGGTTGGTATGAGGGAGATAGCATTCGCTGCCGTTTCCTTAATCACCAGAAAAGAAATTGGTTTGCTTTACCCTACAAAGACAACAACAAAAAAGGATGACTCTATGAAATTGACACCTCTCAACACCCTGCTGGCCACCACGCTGGCGCTGACTGCCCTGGCCGGAACCGTGCAGGCCAAAGGCCGTCTGGTGATCTATTGCAGCGCCACCAACGCCATGTGCGAAGAAGAAGCCAAAGTCTTCGGGGAAAAATACGACGTCAAGACCAGCTTTATCCGCAACGGCTCTGGCAGCACCCTGGCCAAGGTAGACGCGGAGAAGAAAAACCCACAGGCTGACGTCTGGTACGGCGGCACGCTGGATCCGCAATCGCAGGCCGGTGAAATGGACCTGCTGGAGCCTTACGCCTCGCCGAACCTGGAGCAAATCATGCCGCAGTTCCGCGATCCGGCCAAACGTAAAGGCAACTACTCCTCTGCGGTGTATATCGGCATTCTCGGCTTTGGCGTCAACACCGATCGTCTTAAAGAGAAAAACCTGCCTGAACCCAAATGCTGGAAGGATTTGACCAACCCGATCTACAAAGGGGAGATCCAAATCGCCGATCCACAAAGCTCCGGCACGGCCTACACCGCACTGGCCACCTTTGCGCAGCTGTGGGGCGAAGAAGCCGCCTTTGATTACCTGAAGCAGCTCAACGGCAATATCTCGCAGTACACCAAGTCCGGCATTGCCCCAGCCCGCAACGCCGCGCGCGGTGAAACCACGATCGGCATTGGCTTCCTACACGACTATTCGCTGGAAAAAGAGAAAGGTGCACCTCTGACGCTGGTTTCCCCATGCGAAGGTTCTGGCTATGAAATCGGTGGTATCAGCATCCTGAAAAACGCCCGCAATATGGAAAACGCCAAGCTGTTCGTGGATTGGGCACTGTCAAAAGAGGCTCAGGAGCTTTCCTGGAAGAAGGGTCAGTCTTACCAGATCCTGACCAATACCACGGCTGAGACTTCCCCTAACTCGCTGAAGCTGGATCAATTGAAACTGATCGATTACGACATGGATACCTACGGCGCTTCCGACATGCGTAAAAAGCTGATCACCAAATGGGTTAACGACGTGAAGATGGGCCACTGATCCCATCCCGCATCTATCGGGCGTAGTGACTGCTGACTATGCCCGCTTCATTTTCGTTTATTCCGGGGAATATCATGTCTGAAACCATCACCTTGCGCACGGCGCAGGGGCGGGATCCCATTTTCTACTGGTTGCTGCTGGCGCTGGCAGGTTTCGCCCTACTGCCTTCCTACAGCCTGGACTACGGGCTGCTGGAGGCGACCAGCGAAGAGCTGCTGGCGGCCTACGGATGGTCACATGCAGGCTTGGCCATGCTGTGGTTTGCCGCCCCGATGCTGCTGGTTGTACGCCCGCAGATTGCCACTGGTCGCGAGCAACGCAACCGCCACCTGTTTGATGCCGGTTATGCCCTGGCCTGTGGGCTATTGGTATTTATCAGCGCCGCCGCGACCGGTACCGGGATGGGGTTCGCTACCTTGCCGCTACTGGTGGCAATGGGCGCAGTGATCACCATTGCACTCTCAAGGCTGGAATGGCTGGGTGGCGATCGCTTCGTGCTCGGCTCGCTGGTGGCGGTGATCGCCTTGATCGTGCTGTTTATCATTTATCCCAGCATCGCCATCTTTATCCCAATGTTCACCGACGAGGCCGGTGCCTTCGCCCCGTTGGCGTTTATGCAAACGCTCGGGCAGGCACATATCCTGCAGGTGATCTGGAACTCCTTCCTGCTGTCCGTGGCCGTCGGGATTGGCTGTACCTTCTTCGGCATGGTGCTGGCGATTTATACCACGCGTATCGCCCGCCGTTCGGCGGTGATTGGCCGCATCTTCTCGATCCTGCCGATCGTCACACCGCCGTTTGTGGTTGGCTTGGGCGTCACCTTGATGATGGGCCGCTCCGGCTACATCACCGAGCTGATGGTAACCTGGTTTGGCCTGACCAATACCAACTGGCTCTACGGCTTTACCGGGATCTGGTTGGCCCAGGTGCTGGCCTTTACCCCGATGTCATTTATGATCCTCGATGGGGCAATCAAGACCATCCACCCATCGCTGGAAGAAGCGTCCTACACGTTGCGCGCCAACCGCTTCCAGACCTTTACCCAGGTGTTTATGCCGCTGCTGAAACCGGCATTGGCCAACTCGTTCCTGATCGTCATTGTTCAGTCGTTGGCGGACTTCAGTAACCCGTTGGTCCTCGGCGGCAACTTCGACGTATTGGCCACGCAGATCTACTTCTACATTACCGGTGCGCAGCTTGATTATCAGGCAGCCAGTACGCTGGGCGTGGTGCTGCTGATGTTCTCGTTACTGGTGTTCTGCGTGCAGTACATGTGGATCGGCAAGCGTTCCTACGTGACCATTTCCGGCAAGTCCAACCACGGCGACGTTCAGCCGCTGCCGGTGACGCTGGTGTGGGGCGTCTCGCTGATGCTGTATGTCTGGATCGCCTTCAACATCCTGCTGTACGGCAGCATTTTCTACGGCAGCTTTACCGTTAACTGGGGCGTGGACTACACGCTGACGCTGGACAACTTCAGCAAACTGTTCGGCCAAGGCTTCAGCGACGGCGCATGGCCTTCCCTGATCGATACCTTGCTGTATGCCGGGATTGCCGCACCGATCACCGCCATCTTCGGCCTGCTGGTTGCCTACATCGTAGTACGCCAGCAGTTCCAGGGTAAGAAGGTGATCGAGTTCAGCACCATGCTGTGCTTCGCGGTGCCAGGAACCGTCGCCGGTGTTTCCTACATTCTGGCGTTTAACAGTGCACCGGTTTACCTGACCGGGACGGCAGCCATCGTGATCATTTCAATGGTGATGCGCAACGTGCCAGTGGGGATCCGCGCGGGTATCGCCGGTTTGGGGCAACTGGATAAGTCGCTGGATGAGGCCTCCCTCAGCCTGCGGGCCGGTTCGCTACGCACCATAGTGTATATCCTGCTGCCCTTGCTACGCCCGGCGATCCTCTCGGCGTTGGTCTACAGCTTTGTCCGTGCCATGACCACCGTGAGCGCCATTGTTTTCCTGGTTACGCCAGATACGCGCGTCGCGACGTCCTACATCCTTAACCGGGTCGAGGACGGCGAGTATGGCGTGGCCATCGCCTACGGCTCGATCCTGATCGTAGTGATGCTGGCGATTATTTTCCTGTTTGATGCCCTGGTTGGCGAAGCGCGGGTCGCGCGTTCCAAAGCCCGGAATGCGGCCTGATACCCGGCTGAGAAGGATGAACAACATGTCTGACATTCAAGATAAAAAGCACTTTGTTGAACTGAAAAACGTCGCCAAGCGGTTTGGCAACAACACCGTGATTGAAAACCTGAGCCTGGCGATCCCCCGTGGGGATATGGTGACGCTGCTTGGCCCTTCCGGCTGCGGCAAAACCACGGTCCTGCGCCTGGTCGCCGGGCTGGAGAAACCCAGTGGCGGGCAGATCTTCATCGACGGCGAGGACGTGACCGATCGCTCCATTCAGCAGCGGGACATCTGTATGGTGTTTCAGTCCTACGCGCTGTTCCCCCATATGTCGCTGGGGGATAACATCGGCTATGGCCTGAAAATGCTGGGAAGGCCCAAGACGGAGATCCGCGATCGGGTCCGTGAAGCCCTGATGCTGGTCGATCTGGAAGGTTTTGAGGAGCGCTATGTCGATCAGATCTCTGGCGGCCAGCAGCAACGTGTCGCCCTGGCGCGTGCGTTAATCCTCAAGCCCAAGGTGCTGCTGTTCGATGAACCTCTGAGCAACCTGGATGCCAACCTGCGCCGCAGCATGCGTGAGAAAATCCGCGAGTTGCAGCAGCAGTTCAACATCACTTCACTCTACGTCACCCACGATCAGAGCGAAGCCTTTGCGGTTTCCGACACCGTGCTGGTGATGAACAAAGGGGAAATCATGCAGATTGGCGCACCGCAAACGCTGTACCGCTACCCGGCCTCGCGCTTTATGGCCGGATTTATGGGGGATGCCAACATCTTCCCGGCCAAGGTGACCAGCAGTGGCGTAGAGATCTTTGGCTACCCGGTACCGCGCCCGCAAGGCTTTGCCCCTGGTTTGCAGCAATGTACCGTGGGCGTGCGCCCGGAAGCCATTACCCTCAGCCAACATGGGGAACCTAGCCAGCGTTGCACCATCAGTAAGGTGGCTTACATGGGGCCACAGTATGAGGTGCTGGTGAACTGGCACGATCAGTCGCTGCTGCTGCAGGTAAACGCTACGCAGTTGCAACCCGAGCCGGGCGACAGCTATTTCCTGCAAATCCATCCGTTCGGCATGTTCGTACTCGCCGACGAGTAAGCCTGAATTAAACCCCGCTTGTGGTTCCGGGCGGGGTATTTTTCGATGCCCATTCCCTACTCCCATCTCGATATCACTGCATTTACGGCACTGATGTGATCTCGCTTTGTTTCTCGCCGCCGTCGGGCATTATCACTATCGGTTGAGCTTAACATGAGCATCTATGGGGTAAATCTGCTAAAAGCTCAACGGGTTGCGCATTCTGTAAGCAAACAAACGCAGAATGCGTAATCCCCTTTGACATCCCCCCGGCACCCCGTTATCATTCCGCCCGTTCACACGATTCCTCTGTAGTTCAGTCGGTAGAACGGCGGACTGTTAATCCGTATGTCACTGGTTCGAGTCCAGTCAGAGGAGCCATATTTAGAGAAGCCCGCTTAAGGAAACTTAGGCGGGCTTTTTGCTTTTCGAATTGGCAATCTGATTACTGTGGCATGCCTTACATAAGTGAATATGACTACCCTGCGAGATCCCCACCGCCTCATCTTTAGCAGCAGCAATGTCGCGTTCTGATTCGCTAGCCAACATATCCTGTGAGCGCTTTCCACCCAAGAAACCGTTGGCTGGAGGAACCTGTATGCAAGGCCCCCAGCTATATTTATGTTCACCGAGAACGTCAAGCACAGGTTTCAATGCCTTGCGTGGCCTATATCCCGGTCAAGCCCGTAGCCAGGGAAGTAAACAACACCGTTATGTGTGATGGCAAATATCTGCTTCTGACATTTCCACTTGTTGGGCTGGGTACCAGTGCATTCGATTTGCTCTATACAGAATACGATCATTCTTTAGAAAATTGAGATCAAGGCTTAACCAAGAAGATTCAAAGCATCGTTGAACTAACGGATTAACAAAACAGTCAGCTACTGATTTAATCCCCATGTAACACAACGAGACACCACTATTTAGACTGTGAAATACACTATATAAAACCGGGTTCTAGTCGGCCCGGCTTGATAATACCTTTACTCTATCTGTGGGATTCGAGCTTATTCCTAGACGCCCCCTCATCACCCAATCATATTGATGAACGAGAAAAAATCACGTTTCACTGCATTCAGGTAAAACTGAGATAATTATAGCCTGCTTCAATAACTGTTAACTCTCCTGCACTAAAACTCTGCCGCTTTAACTCACCTCGCTCATACCAACAGCAATGCACCCATCGCTTATCAGAAGTGGTTCCACTGACGACCATAATTTCAGGCCGTGTACGTAGGCGTACAAGCATCCCAGGCATAAACATTAAACGCCTCCGGGTGAGACCGAGCTATCAATCTGCTCCGTCTTTAATACACTCATCATGATAAATTCGTTTGCCTGCTTGAGGTGGACAAAGTCAGGCTTGACCTTGCCATAAACACGCATTCCTTCAAGCATCATAAAAATGCTTTCAGCCATAATCTCTGCCTTAACATCCAGCCTGAATAGACCCTGTTCTTGGCCCTGCCTAATTATACTCATCAGGTTTTTTTTAATTCCGCTGAACATATAACTGACTTTTTCGTAGATATCCTTGTCGCCTGGGAGCAACTCACTTGCAGTTGCAATGGTGAAGCACCCTCGTATGCCATCTGCGTCGGTAGAAAGTAAAGCACAGTAATCCAGCGTTTCTCTCAGGGCGTTTTCAGGATCCAGCTCACCTGCGCGTTTTTCCATTCTCCGCAAACCATCATCCATATACTGCGTTAGCGCAGCCAGAAAAATGGACCTTTTATCCGGATATAGTTTGTAGATGCTCGCGCTGGCTAAACCCGATACCTGCATTAAATCAGCCATTGATGTGGCGTGAAAACCTTTCATCCAAAACACGCTAAGCGCAGCATCAAGAAAATCCTGCGGGTGAAACTCTCGAGGTCTACCAAGATTTTTTTTCATGTTGCTTGCTATTTATTGCATTTAACGCTATTAGTTCTGCACTGATTGTAGATTGATCATTCTACAAGTCAATAAATACATCAGCCGACGGCAGCTAACTAACCTAGAGCCTCACACCCAGCCCCTCAGAACCCGCCTCCAGATCACACCCTCAACATTTAACATGAAAAGTACAATTTTTTACCTGAATGTTACATTCCATTAAAATACCCTTCCCCCATACTCATCCCACGCCCACCCCTACCGAGGGAACCAACTGATGAAAACTAGCAACCCGATGCTGGAAAAATTACTGCCCATTCTGCCACTTATCGCTGCCAACGCCGCACAGGCGGAAAGCGAACGAAAAGTACCTGATGAGAATATCCGTTTGTTAAAAAGCATAGGTATGCACCGGGTGTTCCAACCGAAAAAATTCGGTGGCCTGGAAATCTCCCTACCAGAATTCACCGATTGTGTCGCCGCGCTGGCTGGCGCCTGTGGCGGAACGGCCTGGGCTTTCAGCCTGCTGTGTACCCACAGCCATCAGATAGCGATGTTTTCCCCCAAACTACAACAAGAGGTCTGGGGAGATAATCCAGACGCCACCGCCAGCAGCAGTATTGCCCCGTTTGGCCGTATTGAGGAAACCGAAGGGGGTGTTTATCTGAGCGGTGAGATGGGCTGGAGCAGCGGTTGTGACCACGCCGAATGGGCGATTGTCGGCTTTCGCCGCAAAAACGCCGACGGTGAGTTGATCTACAGCTTTGGCGTGATCCCACGTAGCGATTACGAAATTCGTGATGACTGGTTTGCGGTTGGCATGCGCGGCAGCGGTTCCAAAACGCTGGTGATAAAAAATGCCTTCGTGCCAAACCACCGCATCGAAGCCGCTCAGGATATGATGCACGGGCGATCTGCGGGTTTCGGCCTTTACCCAGACAGTAATATTTTCTACTCGCCCTATCGCCCCTATTTCGCCTGCGGTTTTGCCGCCATCAGCCTTGGCGTTGCGGAGCGCATGCTAGTCGCCTTTAAAGAAAAAACCCAAAACCGCGTGCGAGCCTATACCGGAGCCAGCGTGGGGACGGCCACCCCGGCGCTGATGCGTCTGGCGGAGTCCACCCATCAGGTTGCTGCCGCCCGCGCCTTTTTGGAAAAAACCTGGCAAGAACATGCCGAACACGGTCGTCGGCACCAATATCCTTCCCACGAGACTTTGACGTTCTGGCGTACCAACCAGGCCTACGCGGTCAAAATGTGTATCGAATCGGTCGATCGCTTGTTCAGCGCTGCAGGGGCAACCAGTTGGATGGAGAGCAATGAGATCCAGCGATTGTTCCGCGACTCACACATGACCGGGGCACACGCCTATACCGATTACGATGTCTGTGCACAGATATTAGGTCGCGAGTTGATGGGGTTAGAACCCGATCCGACGATGGTATAACGAGCAGGAGAACCTATTTAATGACACATCACACAGAACCTGCTCTGGATCCACGCGCATTCCGGCGTGCGCTGGGCAACTTCGCCACCGGCGTGACGGTAGTGACGGCAGCAACCGCAGATGGCACCCGCGTGGGAGTCACGGCCAATAGCTTTAACTCGGTATCACTGGATCCGCCGTTGGTATTGTGGAGCATTGATAAACGCTCCGGCAGCTACGCGATCTTTGAACAAGCCAGCCACTTCGCCATTAACGTGCTGGCCGCCGATCAGATGGATATTTCCAATCGTTTCGCCCGCCCCAGCGAGGATAAATTTGCCGGGATTGAGGTGGAGGTCGGCGCAAGTGACACGCCTTTGCTTACCGACTGTGCCGCACGCTTTCAGTGTGAGAAATATCAGCAGGTTGACGGCGGTGACCATTGGATCCTGATTGGTAAAGTGGTGGCGTTTGACGACCTGGGCCGCGCACCGCTGGTGTATCATCAGGGATCCTATTCCATGGTGCTACCCTACCCACAGGTGGCGGAGCGCGTTGCACAGAATGCAGTAGGCAGCGCCAGGCAGGAGCGCCTGAATAACAACGTGTTCTATTTGCTCACCCAGGCGCTGCGCAGCTATCAAAGTAGCTACCAGCCCAAGCAGCTCTCCACCGGGTTGCGGGCCAGCGAGGCCAGAATGCTGTTGGTATTAGATAGCGACGCCTGCCTTGATAAGGCCTGCCTGCTGGCGGAAATGGCGATGCCAACCAGAGAAATCGAAGAGGCGCAGGAAGCGTTGTACCGTAAAGGCTTGGTATCCAGCACCGAGAATGGCCATCACTTGACCGAGGCAGGTGAACGCCAGGCCAGCGTGCTGAGAGATATTGCCGCCAAACAGCAAGAACAGGTCCTGTCCGCCTTCACAGCAGACGAAGTGGGCATTTTGAAGAAGCTGTTGCGCGGTATTATTGCCAATAGTCAGTGATTTAAATCGGTAAACCTCATGCGCATTGTCGGCAACGGCAATGCGCATGAAAACCTCACCACCGCATCCTACCTATTCATGCAGCCGTGAACCAATACGCGCCACAGACATTCTCTGCCCTACCCAACCTAGCGCCGCGCAGACGGCCATCACCAACGTCATGGCAAACGGCGTGTCATCCTGCAACCAGGAAACGGCCAGGCTTGCCAACGCCCCCATGCCAAACTGCAATGAGATAGCGAGCGCGCTGGCACTCCCAGCCTGTTGGCCACGCTGTTGCAACAATAGCGACAGGCTGTTGGTGCCAATAGCATTCACCAGCGACATAAACAACACCACCAGAATCACCAGGATGGATAGGCTCTGCTGATGGAACACCAGTAGCAACAACCCAAACAACACCTGGGCGCTGCTTTGTATCATCAATAGGCGCGGCAGGCTGTAGACCTTCAGCATCCGCACGTTCAGCAGCAGCACGGCGATCATACCAATGACGTTGCAACCAAACAGCAGCCCGTAATACTGAGCGGGCACCTGGAAGTAGCTGATGTAGACAAAGGGAGAACCGCTGATAAAGGCAAACATGCCCGCGAAGGAAAACGCCAAGGTAGCAATAATGCCCATTGCTTCTCTGTCACGGACCAACAGGCAATAGTTGTGAAACGCCTTCAGGATGCTGCCCGTTTGCCCTGGAGAGGTCTTTAACGTCTCCGGAAGTACCCAGAACACCAATAAGCCGCTGATACAGCCCACCACCGCCAGCAACATGAAGATGGCTTGCCAGTCGAAGACCGTCAGCAAAGCTCCGCCCAACAGCGGCGCCAGCAACGGAGCAATCATGGTAACCAAAGTCATGAGCGATAACACTCGGGGCAGTTCATCTGAGGTATAAACATCTCTGGCGATAGCCCGCGCCATCACCACGGCGGCCCCGCTGCCAAATGCCTGTAACGCCCGCAGTACCACCAGTTGCTCAATCTGGGTGACCTGCGTGCATAGCACGCTGGCAATCACAAACAGCAGCATGCCGCTCAGCAACAGCTTTCGCCTGCCTAACCGATCGCTAAGCGGCCCGTACAGCAACATGCCGATGCAAAAACCGGCAAAGAATGCCCCTAATGAGTGCTGCATTTGCCCCTGTGTGGCATGCAGTTGCTGCCCCATAGCGGGTAACGCAGGTAGATACATATCAATCGACAGTGGGCCAAAAGCCACCAGCGATCCCAGTAGCGGGATCAACCAACGTGGCGGCCGGTTAGTAAAGGCAGGTGGCATAGCGGCTCCTTTATCATCAATAACGCCTCAGCGGTTGTGGGCGTGAGTCTTGGTGATTATTCGTTAATATATTAACAATCATCTGATGAAATGGACACATTTAAGACAACATTTGTGTCATTCCAGAAGAGAATGGATTTTGTTAATACATTAAAGAAAAGAGGACTGGCGTTGATACGCAGAGGGCTGAGAATGCTGGGAAGATGTATTTTTAGCGGGAACCCAGAGCTCCCGCAGAGGTTATGGTTGCCGGGTTGCCTTACATCGCATTCAACTTCGCAACAGCATCGCTCGGCAGTTTGAGCTGGGCTACGGCAAGATTCTCTTTCAGATGCGCAAGGGAAGATGTCCCTGGGATCAGCAGAATGTTTGGTGAACGCTGCAGCAACCAGGCAAGTGCCACTTGCATAGGCGAGGCTCCCACCTGCTGCGCAACTTCTGACAACGTCGTAGACTGCAACGGCGTGAATCCACCCAGCGGGAAGAACGGCACATAGGCAATGCCCTTGCCAGCCAGTTCGTCGATCAGTACGTCGTCATCCCGGTGTGCCAGGTTGTAATTATTCTGTACGCAGACAATCTCACAAATCTTCTGCCCTTGCGCAACCTGAGCCGAGGTGACATTACTCAGCCCGATATGGCGGACCAGCCCCTGCTGTTGTAGCTCGGCTAGCACGGAGAGTGGCTCTTCAATCGACCCTTCTGCCGGGCCATGTGCATCAAACATGCAGCGCAGATTGACCACATCAAGCACATCCAACCCCAGATTACGCAGGTTGTCATGCACGGCCTGGGTCAGTTCAGCCGGAGAAAACGCAGGCAACCATGCGCCTTGCTCATCGCGGCGCGCGCCGATCTTGGTGACAATGACCAGATCGTCGGCATAAGGATGCAGTGCCTGGCGAATAATTTGATTGGTGTAATGCGGGCCATAAAAATCGCTGGTATCGATATGGTTGACCCCGCTGGCAACCACTTCACGCAGAACCGCGGTGGCCGTTTCAGGATCCTTCGGCGGACCGAAAACCCCAGGCCCGGCGAGCTGCATGGCGCCATAACCGAGCCGCTTGACGGTATGCGTGCCGAGCGTAAAGGTACCTGACAGATGAGTGCTGGACATAATCAAACTCCTAATAAGATGGCGCAAAGTTCAGACGCTGCTATTACCAACGATAGGCAAACAATATATACCCGTCGCCTGGCAAGCTACAGCGTTCAAACCTATCCACGACAGATTTAGGGTTGAATCATCGAGTCAGTTGATTAAATAACAAACCCGTAGTGCGAACCATCTGGCAGCTCGATATCCAGACGCAGCTTGCCCCCCGCAGCCTCGATATAGCGCTTGAGCGAGGAGAGCTTCAGATCGCGGCCAGGCTTTTCCATACCCGCGACGGTGGGTTGTTTGATGCCAAGTGCCTGCGCCATTTCAACCTGGGTTTTCTGCACCCGCTCACGTAGCTCGGCCAAGTGAATATTGAGCAGCGTTTCCGCCGCAATGTGCTCAGCGCTGGCCACTACCTCGGGTTTTTCTTCCGCCAGGATTTGTTCCAGTGTTCTGCCCATGGCCTACTCCTTGTTCTCTGCTGTATTCAGAAATTGGGTAAACTCCCGATCGGCAATCGGGATCATCACCTCGTAAAAACGCTTCTCATTACCGGCCTTGCTACCAGCACAAAGTAAAATACCGCGACGGCGTGGATCAAAGGCAAAGAATGCCCGTATCGGTATACCTCGGCTTTGCACGCGTAGTTCCTTCATGTTGCTGTAGCGCGATCCCTTTACCGTGTCGGCATAAGGTCTGGGCAACTGAGGGCCTTTTTCACGTAGTACAATGAGTGACGCCAGCACAGAAGCTCTGTCAGTGTCCTCCAGCCGGCTGAACCACTCGTCAAACGTATCCGTTGTTTTAATTTCCCACACATGTGCCCCTTAGCAATATAGGTCAAAAGCTATATAGGTGTAAACCTATAAATTGCATTATGTCGGAGCTTGGGACGAGAGGCATCGGCCACAATGATGAAGCTGGGGGCCGATCCCAGCATTTCGATGAAGATGAAACATGAGCGTTGATATTTTGCGTATCGGGTAGCAAAACATGGCGGCAAGATGGGAGCTAAAGAGAGGATAGGTCTTAGGAGACCCTTGATTACCGGGCGCGGCAATCAAGGGAACGTGGATTAAGCCCGATGGTGCTGCAAGCGTTCGCTGCGGTAGAAACTCAATACACACCAGCCGAGGGCGATCAGTGCCAACGGCGCGCCGACGAAGCCAATGTTTGGCATTCCCAGATGCAGGCTGACCTGGTTGCCCAGCAACGCCCCGCCGCCGATCCCAAAGTTATACAAACCGGAGAATATCGCCATCGAGACATCGGTCGCATCCGGTGCCAGACTGAGCACCTTCGCCTGCATAGAAAGGCCAATCGCCATGATGGCCATGCCCCAGATCACACACAGCAACGTCAAGGTCGTTTCATTACCGGAGGCAGGCAACAGCAATAACAGGCTGAGGGCCAGCAGACCAATTGCCCCCATAAAGAAACCCGACGGGAAACGTTCGCTGTAGCGGCTGAATAGCAGGCTGCCGACAATGCCCGCAGCACCAAACAGTAACAGCATCAAGGTGGTAAAGTTAGCGGATAACCCGGCCACGGTCTGGATAAAGGGCTCGATGTAGCTGTAGGCAGTAAAGTGCGCCGTCACCACAATGATGGTCAACATATACAGGCTGACCAGCTCCGGGCGTTTGAACAGCAGGGGAACGCTGGCCAGGGAACCGGAATGCTCGCTTTTCAGCACCGGCAGCAAGCGCCACAGCATCACCAGCGCCAAGGTGGCGCACACGGCAATGCCAATAAACGTCATACGCCAACCGAGTAGCTGCCCCACCACTCGCCCTAACGGTAAGCCCAGCACCATCGCCAGCGCGGTTCCCCCCGCCAGCATGCTAAGCGCTTGCGCCTTCTTGCCTGCTGGCGCGACACGAATGGCCAATGACGCGGTGATCGACCAGAACACCGAGTGCGCCAGCGCCACACCGGCACGCGAGATCACCAAGGTGGTAAAGTTCCAGGCCACCGCGGTGAGCACATGGCTGGCAATAAACAGGATAAATACCCCGATCAGCAGCTTGCGCCGCTCAATCTTGCTGGTCAGCAACATACAGACCAGCGACATCGTGGCAACGATCCAGGCATAAATCGTGATGATCAGCCCCACCTGCTCGGTTTGCATCCCAAAGCTTTGGGCAATATCACTCAATAACCCGACTGGGATAAATTCGGTGGTATTAAAGATAAATGCCGAAATGGCCAAGACGACCACGCGCATCCAGGCGGTCGAGCGGGAAGTGCTGATTTCATCCATTGTAAGGTGTTCCGGAATAGGGGCTGGCAGTGGCGCCATTTTAACTAACCCGTAACCAGAATGCGACCTAGATCACGTTTTTGTGGTGCTGTTTTTTTCAACAGTAGTAACCCCTCACCCCAACCCTCTCCCACAGGGAGAGGGAGTTGTACGGAGCCGATGTCAGGTACAGAAGTCAACCCCTCAACCACGCACAGGGCGAAGAAACTGCGTGGAGTCGATGTCAATGTTCAGCCCCGCTGTTACCCATTGATTTCATGGAGCCAAGCGGATACTTTGTAGGGAATTAATTACGATAGTTGCCATCGTTGAACCCAACCTATGAACATCAGTGAAAAGACTTATCATCAGCTTAAGGCCAAGATCATCGCCAATGAATTGGTGGGGGCCGTATCTGAAAATGAATTATGTCAGGAACTGAGCGTCAGCCGCACGCCGCTGAGGGAGGCTATCTTTCGTTTAATGACCGAAGGCTGGATCGAACCGTCTAAAAACAAAACCAAAATGATCAAACCCATCACGCTCAGTGAGATCCGCGATATTTTCCAGATCCGCAAAGACATTGAGATCATGGTGTTGAACCTGTCATGGGATAATCAGAACCCGCAGCTCTACGCGGCGATCAGGGATAAAATCGAAGCCGGGTTTAGCGATAAAAACCAAACGCTGCTGGTGGAGGCCGATAATGAACTGCATGAGCAACTGTTGTCGGATTGCCATAACGCCATTGTGACCAAAACGCTGTCTTTTATTTATGATCGGCTACGCATGCTGCGCTCCGACAAGATGAAGAATGACTCAATCATCGACTCTTCCGCCGAGCATCTGAAAATTTGCGATGCCATCATTGCCCGCAATATCGAGCAAACCCGGGAAGCGATCGCCCTGCACGTCGGCAACTCATATAACCGCCTGTTCTCCAGCTTTAAATAGCCGATAATTCCGTGACCAGTGTTACCACCGGCCACGGCTCACAGGTGCTCGCTTAGTAAATCTGGCGATACAGCGCCTTGATCTCTTCGAGGTTGGTGTCACGTGGGTTGCCACCGGTGCAGACATCAGCCAAGGCGGCAGCCGCCAACGCATCGATATCATCTTCTTTCATCCCAACGTCACGCAGCCTGGCCGGGATGTTGACGTCCTGATTCAGTTGAGCGACAGCATCAATCGCAGCCTGCCGGGCCTGAGCAATAGGCAAGGTTGCCGCCTGCTTGTTACCTAACGCAACGGCAATATCGCGGTACTTCTCACCGGTGAACTCGGCGTTGTATGCCATCAGATGTGGCAGCAGCACCGCATTGGCGACCCCGTGCGGCGTGCCGTAGAACGCCCCCAACGGATGTGCCATACCGTGTACCAAGCCCAGCCCGACGTTGGAGAATCCCATCCCGGCAATATATTGCCCCAGCGCCATGCCCTCGGCTCCTTCGGCATTGCCCTGCACAGAAGCACGCAGCGAACGGCCAATAATTTCGATAGCCTTCAGGTGCAGCATGTCGGTAAGTTCCCATGCACCTTTAGTGATGTAGCCTTCAATAGCATGCGTGAGCGCATCCACGCCGGTCGCCGCCTTCAGGCTCGCAGGCATGCTGGCCATCATCTCAGCATCGATAATCGCCACAATTGGAATATCGTGCGGGTCATAACAGACAAACTTACGGCGGTTTTGCACATCGGTAATGACGTAGTTGATTGTCACTTCTGCCGCGGTGCCTGCGGTGGTTGGGATGGCGATCATCGGCACGGCGGCGTTTTTGGTTGCTGCGCCCCCTTCCAGGCTACGCACATCAGCAAACTCTGGGTTGTTGATGATGATACCAACCGCCTTGCAGGTATCCTGTGGCGAGCCGCCACCGATGGCGATCAGGTAATCTGCCCCTGACTGCTTGAAGGCTTCGACGCCCTGCTGCACCACTTCAATGGTCGGGTTGGGGATAACCTTATCGAAGACGCTGTAAGCTAGCCCGGCCGTTTCCAGGATATCGAACACCTTGGTGGCAACCTTGAAACGGATCAGATCGCCATCGGTCACGATCAGGGCTTTTTGAAAGCCACGTTTTTTCACCTCATCGACAATACAACTAATCGAACCGGCCCCAAAATACGAGGTCTCGTTTAAAATCATTCTATAAGCCATTTCATGCTCCTTTGGATTTTTGCCATACGTATCTCAAGGCGAATATATGCGCCCTCAACAGAGGAGATGCCTGATTCCAACATCTTCGGCGATATCCGGCAGGCGTTTATTATTTAATATCAAATAACCGATCAATCGCGGCACATTGCGACTCATTCAATTGCCCGGCAAAGTTGCGTGAGGTTGGCGTACTGTATTGATACTTACGCGCTACCGTCGTTTTTATTGTGGTCACAAAATCATTGCCGATGGTGTAAATGGCCGAAAGTTTGCTGATCTCGCGTTGAATATTATTGAGTTGGCTCACATCATTTCCCCGCCAAGCCTGAATGGCCTGCACAAATAACTCAGGGCTGATATTGTTTAAGCCAGAAATAACCCCGGCACCACCGGCCAACAGGTTGGGGATCAGATACTCATCAAAGCCCGAGAGTACGGCAAAATCGGAACGAACCGGGGCAACCGCCTGAATAATAGATCGCGTATGGGAAAGGCAATCGACGGTATCTTTGATCCCGGCAAAGTTAGGGAACTCCGACGCCAACTGTGTCACCAGTTCTGCATCCAGATCGCAACCGGTGCGGGCCGGGAAGTTATAGGCAAACCACTGGCCGCTCAACCGTTGACCCAGTTCGCGGTAATACGCCAATAGTTGCTGGCGGGTTTGCTGGAAATAGTAATGGGGCAGGATCATCACCGCCTGATAACCGCAGGCATACGCTTCTTCCGCCAAGGTGAACATATCTGCCATGCAGGTGGTGGAGATGTTCGCCACCATCGGCAAAGGCGACATGCCGCGTGCCTCGCGGATCAGCATCAGGCGTTCGGCCATCGTCAGCGAAGTGAACTCACCAATGCTGCCCATCAGCAGGAGGACGCTGGTTTGTGCCGCTGTCAGGCGCTGCATATGCTGGCTTAACGCAGGGAGATCGATCTTCCCCTGCGTATCAAAAGGCGTAATCGACGGACACCAGGCACCGTTAAAAATGGTGTTAGCCATAACAAAATCTCCCTAAAAGATGGTTGAGGGCGCAGTGAATTGCACCCTACCGTTGTACACAGCGGTTATTCAATAATGTGGTGCACCAACGTCTGCTGGTTGATTTTCTGCCAATCCCAGTGAATGCCCAGCCCAGGCGTTTCTGGTGGATAAGCGAAACCCCCGGTGATGTTCACCTTGCTGAGAGTAATACTGTCCAACTGCGGAATATATTCCAGCCAGCGGCTGTTGGTGATGGCGCAGCACAGCGAGATATGCAGTTCCATCAAGAAGTGCGGGCAGACGATTTTATTGAAGCACTCGGCCATATGCGCCACTTTCAACCAAGGGGTAATGCCACCGATGCGAGCCACGTCGACCTGGATAATATCGGCGGCATTATTCTGCAAATACTCTTTGAAATGCTGGATCGAATAGATGGATTCCCCAACGGCGACGGGGATAGTGGTCGATTCGCACAGCTTTTTATGCGAATCGACGTCTTGCGCCAGGAAAGGCTCCTCAATCCATGACAGGTTCACATGTTCCAATAATGCGGCCCGTTGCTTACCCTCCGAGAATTTGAACGACTGGTTGCAATCGGTCATGATCACATACTCATCGCCAACGGCTTTACGTACCGCCTCCAGGCGTTCGATGTCCCGCACCGGGCTTTCTGAGCCAATCTTGATCTTCGAACCACAAAAGCCTTGCGCCTTGACGGCCAGCGCATCATCAACCAGTTCCTGAGTGCTCAAATGCAGCCAGCCCCCTTCCGTGGTGTACAACTTCATGCGGGCTTTGGCACCACCCGCCACTTTGTACAACGGCAAGTTCATCTGTTTGCACTTCAGATCCCACAGAGCAGTATCAATAGCCGCTAGTGCCAGCGAAGTGATAGCCCCCACGGATGTCGCATGGGTTGAGAATAACAGCGACTCCCAAATGGCCTCGATCATCGTCGCATCACGCCCAATCAGCTTAGGTAACAGGTGATCGCGTAACAGTGCAACCACCGAAGACCCGCCGGTACCAATGGTATAGGTGTAGCCTTCACCCACCGCGCCGCTTGCTGTCGTTAACCGAACGATCGGCGTTTCCTGCGAGACAAAAGACTGGATCGCGTCCACGCGTTTAACCTTTGGTTTCAAATCCACCATAAAGATTTCGGCTTTAATAATTTTCATAGCATCCTCAATGTAAAAGCTGTTTCCTGGGCATGACGCACACAGTGATTATTTAATGCCTAAACCGGCCAACTCATCCCACAATGCCGCAGGGATCTCCCAGTTAGCCCATTCATAGTTGGTCACCGCCTGCTCGACGGACTGCACGCCGCAGGTGACGGTGACGACGTTTTTGTTTCTTAACGGGAACTGCAATGCCGCCGCGCCAAGCGGAACATCGTGTCTGTTGCACACGGCTTCGATATAGTTGATTTTTTCGATCACGGAGGGCGGCACCGCACCGTATTCATAGAGGGAAGAGGATTTATCTTTGGCGACCAATACACCGGTGGCAAATGGCGCGGCAATGGCGACCGAGACACCCTGCTGCTCACATTTGGCAAAGAACGCCTGACGATCCGTTTCCAACAGGTTGTAGCGGTTGGCCAGCATAAAAATATCCGGCGCGGCGTGATCCATCACTTCCATCAGGATCGCCTCTTCATTAGCCCCCACGCCCCAGGCTTTGATATCGCCATTGCGCTTCAGCTCGTCCAGTGCCTGTTGCCCAGAGTCACAGAAGTCTTTGAAATGCTTGCGCTCCAGCGGCGTCTGGCCGTAGGTATAGGTGCCAATATCGTGAACATACAGGATGTCGATATAGCGGGTTCCCAGACGCTGAATTGAATCCTCATACGAGCGCATGATGCCCGCGTAGGAATAATCAGCGTGGCGGTTGAAGGGGTTTTCGTCGAAGAAAAACTCCCCCGCTTCCAGACCCGGTTGTTGTTTTCTCGATTGCAACAAACGCCCTACTTTGGTGGATAGCACATAATCGCTACGCTCCAAACCGCGCAACCCCATCCCCAGGCGCAACTCGGAAAGGCCGCTGCCATAATGCGGTGCCGTATCAAAATAGCGCCAGCCGACCTGAATGGCTTTATCGACAATCGCCATCGCTTCTGTGTTGCTCAGTGATTTAAATAAGTTGGCCAGGCTGGCTGCACCAAAGGTCAAGCTGGGAACGGTCAGGCCTACGCTTTTTATCGTATTCATGGTGATCATGATGTTCTCCAATAATAGAGTTGCTAATTAATCTTGTTTATTTTCTGCCAGCATGACGGTTGCCGCTGGCTGTTGTTTAATATTGAAAATCAATCTCAGCACAATAATAATGATCCCGGTGGTGGCCAGCGCCAAGCCGCATAACACCAACGGATGGAGAGTATTAAAGACTTCAAACATCTTGTAGAAAATGTAGGAAATCGCGTGAGAGCCACCATCGATAGAGGAGGCCATCATCTCCTTCGGTACGTTCAGATGGGCCTGCTCTGCCAACGCCTGAGATACCACTGCCAAATCGGAGCCAAACCACAGGATGCCGCAGACAATCACGATCCCGTTAATCAACCCACGGAACATATTGCCGTTACAGGCCACGGTGCCAAACACCACAAAGATCGGCAGATAAGGAATATCGGCGAACGGCATCATGGTATTAAACGGTAAAATAGTGCTGATCAGAATGGTCAGTGGCACCATCAGAATACCTACCGATAATACCGCCGGGTTTTTAAAGGCAATTTCACCGCTGATACCAAAATAAAGGGATTTGCTAGGGAAACGCTTTTTGACCCATTCGGAAGCGATCTCGGTAATCGGCACCAGGCCGCTTACCAATACGCCAGCCATCGTTGGCAATAGCACCATCACGGCGGCAAAGTTCATCCCACTTTTAATGATTTCACTGAAAGGCAACGCCCCCAGCATGCCAATAATCACCCCGAGGATCGCCCCCATTGCCAAAGGGCTGCCGAAGAACCCCAGTTTTGCCTCAATCTTGCTCAGGTTGAGGTCGATCTTATTAATCACCGGGATACGATCGATAATCCGATCCATCAGGAATGCCAGCGGCGCCCAGGCCACGATCTCGGCTTGGGTGATGGTGACATTTGGAGTATCACAGAATTTTTGTACGTGCGGAGCAATATAATCGGCAATTTTCAGGGTGATGATAAAGGTGATCCAACTGGCGAAGATGCCAATCCAGAACGAACCGGTGACCTGTTCAACAATGATACCGGCAAATACGAAATGCCAATAATTCCAGAAGTCCACGTTCAGCGTCTTGGTGGTATTGGTCGAGATCATGATCAGGTTGGTGATAAAGCACAGCGCGTACACCACGGGCAGCGACAGCGCAGCCAGGCTGAACGCACTGATTAGCGGCCACCCCAGATCCAGCACTTCATAATGAAGATTCAGGTTTTTGACCATCGCCTCCGTGGAGCTGCTCAGCGAGCTGACCATAAAACCAATCAGCAGCGACAACCCCAGAAAACCAATGCCGACCGTCATGGCATTCTTGGCCGCATCCGCCAGTTTGGCACCAAAGATCACCGCAAAGAGAAACATGATCATGGGGATGACCACCGCCGGGCCAAACCCCAATATGTATTTAACGACTTCCATTAGTGCCCCCTGTTATTTTAATGAGTAAACATTTTCGGCCACGAGATGAAAAAGCTTGTCGGCTGATAGCGCCGAGTTGTCTTGCAGGTAGCGCTGGCATAGAGAAAGTACGCCAGCGTAAGGCAAGGCCAGCAGTGAAACCGGCCAGTCGGAAGCAAACATCACACGGTCTTCACCAAAAGCAGAAAATACCGCGGCGATATAAGGTTCAATTTCCTGGTAAGCCTGGTCCAAACCGCTCCAGCGCTGATAATCCGCTTCGGTGGTCATGCCAGACAGCTTGCAAAAAACGTTGGGATGGCGCTGAGCAATCTGCCGCAGCTTGCTGCGCCACGGCTCCATTTCCCCTGCCCTGATTGCTGGTTTCGCTATGTGCTCAATGACAAAGACCACGTCTGGACAGGCGGCGATCAGCCGATCGACATCATCCAATTGTTGTGCGGTGACCAGCAGTTCGTACACCAACCCCTGCTCCCCGACGCAGCGAACTCCCTCAATAAACTCCGGTGTCACCAGATGTCCGCCAGGCAACCCTTGTGACATATAACGGATGCCTTTCAGGCGGTTTGATTTCCCCATCAGCCGCCGTAAATCAGCGGTTACCGCCTGCCCTTTGGTGATATCGGCCCAGCCAATCACCCCGTTGATTTTGTCGGTCTGCTCTGCCATTGCCAGCAGCCATTCGCTTTCAGCCAGCGTCGGCACGGCTTGCACCAGCATGCCCCCTGCAACCTGATGCTCATCGAGCACCGCCAATAGATCTTCGATCAGGAAATCACGGCGAATGCTGGCCAGATCCTCCGTGATCCAGCTGAAATGCTCGCCCTTGCAGTGCCAAATGTGGTTATGGGTATCGATAATACGCATTGCCCCTCCTGTGTATTCTTATTGTATACAATGTGAATACAATAAGCCGTCGCGATGAGAATACAACCGACAAGTTGGTTTTATGAGCATGAAGTCACAATTTTGAGCAGAATAACTCAGAGGGGCGTTGTGGGTTTTGCACAGAGGCAGGAAAGGCGCGGATAGCATCGAACGAGTATTGCTTTGAGCTAATTGATTGATTATTTTAAAATCTAGCAGTCCCCCCAACCCTCTCCCACAGGGAGAGGGAGCCGTCCAGCGCTGTTTTCAGGTGTAGAAGTTAATCTGTTGCAGGGGTGATGTAGAAGACAAGTACCGTATTCATGTTGTGGCACGTTTTTTCCCCTCTCCCTGTGGGTTAGGGTGAGGGCTCTTTTATGCGCCGCCCAGATAAGCCTTCCTCACCTCCTGATTGCTAAGCAGTTCTGCACCGCTGCCGCTCAGGCGGATTTGCCCATTGACCATCACATAACCCCGATCGGACAGCTTCAGCGCATGGTTGGCGTTTTGCTCCACCAGGAAAATTGTCATGCCGCCGTTGGCCAGTTCGCGCAGAATGCTGAAGATCTGTTTGACGATGATCGGTGCCAGCCCCAGACTCGGCTCATCCAGCAACAGCAGTTTTGGCCGGCTCATCAGCGCACGGGCTATCGCCAACATTTGCTGCTCACCGCCGGACATAGTCATCGCCCGCTGGTTACGCCGCTCTTTCAGGCGTGGAAACAACTCATACATACGCTGCATATCTTCAGCAGCATAATGGTTGCCGAGGGTAATCGTGCCCATCAGCAGATTTTCTTCCACGCTCATGTCAGGGAAGATCCGCCGCCCTTCCGGGGCCTGGGCAATGCCGCTACTGGCCACAAAATGCGTCGACCGCTGGCTGATATCCGTCCCCTGAAACAGGATCTGTCCACCGCTGATGCGAGGTTGGCCAAAGATTGACATCAGCAAGGTGGATTTCCCCGCCCCGTTGGCCCCGATCAACGCTACGGTTTCCCCTTGCCTGACCTGCAATGACACCTGTTGCAGCGCCTGGATCGGGCCGTAATGGACATCTACCTCGCGAAATTCCAGCATCACCTCGCTCATCCCGCCAGCTCCTCTTCGTCTGCGCCCAGATAAGCGGCGATCACGCTGTCATTGTGTTGGATCTCCTGCGGTGTTCCCTCGGCGATCACATTGCCGTGGTCCAGTACGATCACCCGGTCGGAAATCTCCATCACCATTCCCATATCATGTTCGATCAGCAGCACCGTAATATCATGATGCTGGCGCAGAAAGCGGATAATCCGGCTCAGGGTCGCGGTTTCCACCGGGTTCAACCCGGCGGCGGGTTCGTCCAGACAGATCATTTCCGGGGTGGTGCACATCGCGCGGGCGATCTCCAGCCGCCGCTGCTGGCCGTAGGACATCTCCCCCGCCAGTCGGTTAGCACAGTCCACCAACTCGACCACCTCCAGCCAGTAAAATGCGCGGTCCAGCGCTTCATTTTCTGCCCGGCGATAGGCAGGCGTATTGAGCACACCAGCAATCAGGTTGCGGTTACTCAAACGGTGTTGCGCCACCAGCAGGTTCTCCACCACCGACATCTCACGGAACAGGCGGATATTCTGGAAGGTGCGGGCCAATCCGGCACGGTTCACCAGATGTGTGCCACCAAACATTTTGTAGTACAGGCGGGAACCCAGTTGCGCGGGGTTAATCCAGTCCCCTGCACGGAATTTCTGGCCGAGGATACGGATCACATCAATGGGCCGTTTGTGGGTATTGAGCAGGATCGCCCCGCCGCTGGCACGGTAAAAACCCGTCAGGCAGTTGAACACCGTGGTTTTCCCCGCGCCGTTCGGGCCGATCAACGCGGTGATCGACCCACGCTCCACCTCGAGATTTACATCGTTCAACGCTTTGATGCCGCCGAAGTGCATCATCAAATGTTCAACGCGCAAAATGGCATCGCTCATGGTGCTACCCCCTTGCGTGGCGTAAAGCTGCTACGGCTGATACGCACCAGGCCGCGTGGCCGCCAGATCATCATCAACACCATCAGTACGCCAAACAGCAACACTCGATATTCGGCAAAGCTGCGCAGCAGTTCCGGGGCCACCGTCAGCACAAAGGCTGCCAGCACGACGCCGATAGTCGATCCCATTCCCCCCAATACCACGATCGCCAGGATCAGCGCCGATTCAAAGAAGGTAAACGACGTTGGATTGACGAACCCTTGATAGGTAGCAAAAAACACCCCAGCGATACCCGCGGTGGAAGCTCCCATCATAAACGCCGAGAGTTTGACCAGCACATGATTAAGCCCGAGAGAACGGCAAGCAATTTCATCCTCCCGTAACGCTTCCCATGCCCGCCCTATCGGCATCCGCGTCAGCCGGTGTTTGACGAACAGCACCAGCAACACCACCAGACACAACACCACATAGATGAAGATAAACTTCAGGTTGGGGTTATAGGTAATACCGAGGAACTCGTGGATCGGTACTCCCCCTTCCTTGGCTCGGCGGCCGAACTCCAGGCCGAACAGGGTCGGAGCAGGAACCGAAACGCCGTTTGGCCCACCGGTTAACGACACCCAGTTATTCAGCACCAGGCGAATGATTTCACCAAAGCCCAGCGTCACTATCGCCAGATAGTCACCGTGCATACGCAGCACCGGGAACCCCAGCAATGCCCCGGCCAGCGCCGCCATTAGCGCCCCCAGCGGCAACATCGCCCAAAAGCCCAGGCCCAAATACTGATAGCCCAGCGCCAGGCCGTAAGCACCAATGGCATAAAACGCCACGTAACCCAGATCGAGCAGCCCGGCCAGCCCCACCACAATGTTCAATCCTAGCCCTAACAACACATAAATCAGGCCGAGGATTGCCACGGTCAGCAGATATTTGGTCGCCATAAACGGGAACAGCAATGCCAACACCACCAGTAGTGGCAGGATCCAACGCAGGCTCGTTCTAGCTCCGACTGGCCGAACATAAACGCCGTCATTGCCCCCTTCAAAACGCGCCGACACCCTGCGCCCCAACGGCGTTTGCAAAAACAGGCTGAGTAACAAGCGCCCCACCATGACTACCGCAATAATCACCACCAGGCGACGGGGCTCAAAGTTGAAACTGTAGCCGTCCAGCACGATGCCGACGATCGGGCCAAACACAATTAGCGCGATCAGGCCCGCGAGAACGGCATCCAACAGGCTGCGTTTAATACTCAGCCCTTGATGAACTGTGGATTGAGACATAGTTTCCCTCACACCTTAGCGACCATTGGCCGCCCCAGCAGGCCCTGAGGGCGGAAAATCAGGATCACCACCAGCAGACCGAATGAAAACACATCCTTGTAATCCGAGTTCACCATGCCGGCGAACTGTGCCTCTGCCACCCCAAGCAGCAAGCCTCCGAGCATCGCGCCGGGCAATGAGCCAATGCCCCCCAGCACCGCTGCGGTGAAGGCTTTGACGCCGATAATAAAGCCCACGTAAAAATCGAAGGTGCCGTAGTTCATGGTGACCAGCACCCCGGCCAGCCCGGCCATCGCCGCGCCAATCACAAACACCAGCGAGATCACCCGATCGGTATTGATGCCGAGTATTGATGCCATCTTGCGATCTTGTTGGGTAGCCCGGCAGATACGTCCCAGGCGCGTGCGTTGGATCACGTAGGTAAGCACCGCCATACCTAATAGTGCAGCTACCAGAATAAATACCTTGGTGTAGGTAATCTGGATCACACCGCCATCAAAATTGAGCCGAAAAACGCCGTCCAGCAGCGTGGGGATCCCCTGCTGGCGCGGCCCCTGACTAATTTGCGCGTAGTTCTGCAAGATCAGTGACATACCGATAGCGGAAATCAGCGGAGCCAGACGCGTGGAGTTACGCAGTGGTTTATAAGCGATACGTTCAATCACCCAACCATAAACGCCGGTGACCACGATGGTGAAAACCAGGGTGCCTAGGATCAACAGCGGGAAAGAGTGGAGACCAAAGAAGGAGAGCAGCGCCAGGCCAATCGCACACAGATAGGCAGAAATCATATACACCTCGCCGTGGGCGAAGTTGATCATGCCAATAATGCCGTACACCATGGTGTAGCCGATGGCGATCAGGCCATACACCGCGCCAAGGGTCAGGCCGTTAATCAGCTGTTGCAGGAAGAATACATCCATAATAAGCAATCTCACCTGATGGGCGAGCCGCAAGTTCAGCACCACGCGGCCCAAAGGGGGTTAAGGAACGGATCCGCCATACGCACGGATCCGTTGATCTTTACATCAGAGCTGGTGATATTTGCCTTTGTCATCCCATTGGTAGACCACGTAGTCTGATACCTTCAGGTCACCTTTTTTATCCCAGGCTTTTTTCCCCATCACGGTATCCACATCGTGAGATTTCAACCACTCGCTGGCTTTGGCACTGTCTTTACCGCCGGTGGCATTGAACGCTGCAGCGATGGCCTGGATCGATGCGTAGGAGTACAGCGTGTACCCTTCTGGCTCAAATCCACTCTCGCGGAACTTGGCGATCACCGCTTTCCCTTCTGGGATCTGACGCGGATCGTTACCGAAGGTCATCAGCACGCCAGTGGTGTACTGTGGCCCACCGGCCGCCGTTACCAGCTCCTCGGTAACAATACAGTCGCCGGAGAAGAATTTGGCTTTCACCCCTTGCTCACGCATCTGGCGCACCAGCGGACCCGCCTCTGGATGGCAGCCGCCGAAGTACACCACGTCTGGATTAACCGAAGCGATTTTGGTCACCAGGGCGTTAAAGTCTTTCTCACCGCGCGACAGCCCTTCGTACATCACTTCCTTCACGCCACGTTTGTTCATTTCTGCCTTGGCGGCATCTGCCAGCCCCTGACCGTAAGTGTCCTTATCATGGATGACGGCAATCTTTTTCGCCTTCAGGGTATCCAGCATGTAATTGGTGGCGATGACCCCTTGCTGATCGTCGCGGCCGCACATGCGGAACATGTTATTCATGCCACGTTCGGTGATTTGCGGGTTGGTGGAGCCGGGAGTGATGGCAATAATCCCGGCTTCGTCATACACCTCCGAAGCGGGCATGGTGGAAGACGAGCAGAAGTGCCCCACCACCGCAGCGACGTGATCCTGATCGACCAGGCGGTTAGCTACCGAGACTGCCTGCTTAGGTTCACAAGCATCATCGCCTTGCACCAGCTTGATTTTTTCCCCTTTAATTCCCCCGGCCGCATTGATGTCTGCGGCAGCCTGCGAGGCCCCACGCCAGTATTGATCCCCATAGGTGGCATTTGGGCCGGAGAATGGCCCGGCGACGCCAATCACGATATCGGCATGTGCAGAAAAAGCCGTACTAAAACAACCAATAAGCAGAGCAGCAAGCGGGGTTTTTAGCAATCTCAATGACATTTTGCATTCCTCAGCACTGTTTTAGCGAAAGACCGTAGACCCGGCCAGTTGCAAATTGCGGCCAATAACGGCGGCAGTTGCAGGACGACAGGTGTATACCCTATGGATTTCAAGTTGCAGCTAGGCGACAAGCTTGCTCATCCCCAGGAGCTTACTTTTGTAAGTGACTGGGGTGAGCAAGCGCAGGTAACAACGCTGCAGCTTGAAAGACGACGGGTAAATGACGTGGAGCAGTCACTTTATGTGTAGTCGGGGAAAATAATTTGCGCGAGAGCGCAACCGATTTACCCGCGTTTATCCAAGCAAAAATCTAGCCATTGTGACGGCGCATACAAAAATAGAGCCGATTTGCTGGCGCTCTCAGCCGTAAAAATGAGGAGGCTCACTGGTTTTGGCAGGCAACGAGCGTTAGAAAAGAACAAGGGGAATTTGTTGGCGCACCTTGCTGGTGCAACTGGAGGGCATTTTGGATGAGCAGAAAACAAAAACGCTCCCTAAGAGAGCGTTTCTGGTACAACACCATGTATTCCCGGAATATCTGAATACGGGGTATGCGCGTTAGGCGCCAGTCACTCGCTCGATCAAGGCATTGGTCAGGTCGGTGCTGATACGGTTACAGGTTTTGGCAATGCGGAACTGATAGGCGGCATCCATGATTTGATGGATGTCGGTGCTGACATTGTCACGAATGCGCATGTAAAGCTTGGCCTGCGCAACAATATCGTTCAATTCTACGCTGCGGGTTTGATACAACCGCGGGCTAACCTGTTGCAGAGCATTCAGCTCTTTCATGCAGGGATACATGATGTCATCGGTACCGACAGAAGCCATCGGCTGAGCTGGCTGCGTAACGGTAGCGCTTGGTGTAACTGGGGTTGGCGCAGGGACACCGGCGGCGGTGGCAGGTTTGGTTTTCGCAGTCTGGCACCCTGCCAGCAACACACACAATGCGGCTATGGCGATTGTTTTTTTCATTACTAAAAAACTCCGGGAAACAAAGGAACGGCGTAGTTTACCGCTATAAAAATGGCTTGGCGTAGCATAGAGTAATAAAGCAAGCATTGACAAGATCTGCGAGGGCCCCATTACTGCTATCAGCATAGAATGCCCGCCAGAGTAACATAGAAAAATCTTAAAAAAAATCACTTATCGCCAGTTATACAGACTTACTATTTTGATTTACATCAACTTTTTGAAAAAACCAAGCATCCGACAGCTGAAAAATAAAAAAACAATCTCGATCACAGTTTGGTAAAAAAATAAGCAGATATTTTGGGTTTTCGCCAGTGGCCCCATTCAGATGGCGCTAAGATCCTTCCTGATTAATTTATATTCGATGAGTAGTATTTTAGTGGGATCGCTTTATGACGGTGCTACTTAACATTCTGTCATGGCAGGGGAATGGCGAAATGGGCAAACAGCTCACTTTGTGGGGGCTGCATACTGCGCCCATTTAGCTGTATGTTGAACCCGTTAATCTTTGTCATCCCTATGGATCCGCATTTTTTCGCGTTGTTCACCAAAGCAAAGTGCCGAAAAACGAGCCAATATGCTCAATCTGGCAGCAAACGCACTTTTCCCTCACTTTAGTACTTTGACAAACCCAATATGCCTCGCTATTATTCGCCTCGTTCACACGATTCCTCTGTAGTTCAGTCGGTAGAACGGCGGACTGTTAATCCGTATGTCACTGGTTCGAGTCCAGTCAGAGGAGCCATATTTAAGAAAGCAGACCTTCAATAAGGTCTGCTTTCTGCATTTCTATCAGTTGGTTATCTCCATCTTCAGGTTCACCCCCGTTCACTAAAACCACTCGAAGCCATACTCTTTTGCTGTTAAAAATACCGGTAAAGCTGATTCGATTTCGTTTTACCAGCAACAGGCGCGAACCTGTCATGTCACTTACTGATACTTAACAATCCTTCAGAAAAAGTGGTTAAGCCCACTGACGGATTCGGCCTCTATCTGCTGGTGCATCCCAACGGTTCCAAATATTGGCAGTTGAGTAATCGCTTTGAAGGCAAATTATGAAGATGAAACGTCCTCACAAAGCCCCTCATAGTAAGGAAACGTTGCGTTTTCTTGAAATACATTCAGGCTATCAGCAGCCTTCATAAATAGGTATTTCCCGGCATAAAACTCCATTTATCCGAGCAAACAGACCACGCAGCGTTAATCCGTATGGGGTTTAGGTGGTGAACTGGTAGCACACGGTATGCGGCCTATCGCAAGGACTGCTGCTGAGGAATGCAGTAAGTTTAAGATAGAAGTTCTTGAATCGGCTTTGGCCTATACCAAAAAATCGAGATTATAGCTAATTATAATCGTGCCGAGTATCTGGCAGAGCGAGCAACACTTATGCAATAGTGGAGTGATTAAATTTAAGTACAGAAATATAAGACTAATGCTATGTGATAGTAATGTGATCCTACTATTCCAACAAGGTCTGTGTTAAATGGGCTATGATACCCAGCAGCACATTTGTAATCATGGCTCCCGCACCCTGGTCTATAGTGCCTTAATTGAATCCTGTTTTTGGTCAGAAAACGCTTTAGAACCTCAGATAAACCACAAGGAAAGCAACGGTGTTCGTGAAGTCTATACCATCAAGGCTAAACATCTTGACCAACGTCGCTTAATGCTCCAGTGGTGGGCTAATTATCTGGATGCCAATGCTAAAAATATAGTTAGGCCCTTTGATTTTTCACAGAAATAATGATATTAATAAACAAGAATAGTTTATATTTATTTTAACTGGTACTTACAATGTCAAAAAGAAAAAATCACCGCCACACAAAAAAAAGTTCTTCATCTACATTCGAGAAAAAACAATTAACTTTGCAAACCATTTCGGTAGTGATGGCGATGTTTCTATTTATGGCTAATATAGGCTGGTCTTTCATACAAACTCATATAGAAAAAGAGAACAAACTTTCCAACATAAGGACTGTGCTAGCATACGAAATTTACAATAACAAAAAATCAATTGAGTTAATATATAAAGTTAGAAACATAAGAGAGTATCCAACAGATGATGGAGAAGATACGGAAGAACATCCTATTTATTTAGACAAATATGCAAAAATAAAATTATCATTTTTATCTTCTATTGATGACAAAGTATTCAAAATTTACAATGATAAAATAGATATACTTAGCCCAGATGAAGTTTCATTAATTATGGATTACTATAGCACCTTAACTAACCTGAAGAATAGAATATCCGAGACAACACTAACTTTAAATAAAAAAATTACAAAAAAACAAGTCGATTATGCAGAATATGAATTAAATGATGTTTACATGAGAATATTTGAGTTGTCAGATAAATTAACGAGTCGATATGAAAATTATACACCTAAATCGTCTGTTGATGATCTTCCGTGTGAGAGCCTACTATGCATGGAAAATAGATGATATCGCTATATTCTGTGATTGTATATAAGGGGCCAAAAGACCCTTTCTCATCCCGTTGAGGGAACTATCTATTGGGTAGAGTGCATTCCCCCACATTCGAGGCAACCAAATCAGCCCATTGGGCTGTAAACAATTCCCCATATATGGGCAACCAAAGGTTTCATTGAAAACTAATCTGTCGTATCCACCGCGCTAAATGGAATCGTCCTGGGGCAAAGGAGCAACGCGCTGATGAACAGAGCGTTCGTGGTTCGAGCCCAGTCAGAGGAGTCAAATTTAACGCAATGGAAAGCTACTGCTGCCCATGGCGTATAAATTTAAAATCCCCCTTTCGCAAATCAAATTACACTCTGCTCAATGTAAATCTACTAACAGCTAGCGTACTTTGGGGCTCCGTTCAGGACTCGCATCGGTCAGATTCTTACATATTAGAACATGTCACTACTGGTGAACTGTCATTCTCTGATCCCTGCTAACCTAATGCGATAACGATTTGCATCCGACATAATTGCGCGTATGAGATCGGCAACCATATCGACGAACAATGCATGCGTGTCAGTGCGTTTAGCCAAGACCGCAAGATCCTTCTCATCTATCTACTGCATCTGAATTTCCTATATGAGTCTGCATCACCATCATTTAGATGGTAAGTGATAAACGCATTCGTGTTAACGGCTATAGCCAGTATCATTTGCCGTTTTCCTAGACACTAATTTTAAATTAAATTATGGTGTAGTCCGCGGTCCAGGTTCAGCCTATTGTGATAGACCTAAGATTTATTCAAACATTGCTCATACCTCAATGACATTGTCAGCACCAAACCATGCCCTTGCTTGGACAAGGGTTGCAACTGATGGGTTACGGAAATAAACGGCTAAAGTGTCTTTCGCACGCGTGCAACATACATAAAATAATTTTCGTGTCCGTTCACGAACCGTATCTGTGCCATTACTTTCGAAAAGGTAATTGAAGTTGTACTTATTCCAGCCTCCTGAATCTAAAACAACTAGTACACGGTCAAATTCTCGACCTTTAATTTTATGCTGAGTCGAGTACGCCGTTCGTCCTTCCAGATACTCATAAAGATTTTTATAAGCTAAATATTCCACACCAACGAGTCTGTTAAAAAGGTAACCCTTTCGTTGACGAAATTCGTGGAACCGGTCGTCTTTGACGCATAAGCCGTGCTCATGGGCAAAATCAATAACATCTATGATTGGACTATTTCTCATCGCACCAATCGTCTCAATGCATCTCTTCAGCCGCACTTTGTCATCAACGCGATTAAGCTGAAATTCTGTTCTTCTTAAGAATTCGTTGTATCGTCGTTGCTCATAAAGATGAACTACGGTCTGTATCTTGAATACATGTTTGATGAAGTCGCATCGTTGAGACCCTTTCCGTGCAATATCTTCCTCGCTTTGCTTCTTGTCATCGATGAGCAGGTCTTTATCAACGTACATGCGTCGGAACACATTGAAATCATGCTCCTTTGCTTCATCAAGTAAACCTGGATGGGTATCAATAAACTTTTGCATTTGTGATGTAGGACTGACAGATGCCAGCTCTTTCCCAGCTTTGTTCTTCTGAAGGGCTGTTACAACCTCTCCAAATGTAAAGCCGTCGTAACACTCTAAATCATCATACTTTTTGATGAAACTCACTAGTCGGTCTCTAAAAGCCAGGACTCCATCCTTGTCATATATTTCCATTAGGTTACTGAAGCCAGCTTGGGGCGCAATAAGATTGTGGGTCAGATTAAGTTCCTTAGTTTCCAATACCTCATCGAAGTTCCATTTCAGAATCTTGCGAACCTCACCCAGTTTATCGGTCTCACCAAAAGAGTAATAGAAATGAATAGTCCCCTCTTTGGCAGTAGACCCATTCATGTTAGGGGCATTTTCATCTTCTGACGCATGCTGTAGCAAACCATCGGTTCGAAGTTGATTCGCTAACTCATAAACTAAGCGCGGATTGCGGCGGTTCTGTCTCTTCTTAACCTCTGCCACCATTTTACTATCGACGTAACTTTGGATCGAACCAACTCCTTCATCATAAATAGATTGCATTGTATCGCCAAAAAAACCGCAGACTCCTTTGCGCGAACTTTGAGAAAGATGATCGAGCAAAATAGTCACAACATCGGGAGCAGTATCTTGGTATTCATCAACCAATATGTATCGAAACTTATCACGCATTATGTCTCGAATTTTTGGATATTTTTCAAAAATGCCTCGAGCTAGAATAATAATTTCATCATGAGAAATAATCCCCTGATCTAGAATTCTATACTCTTTATATTCAATGGTTTTCCCAGAAAACATATCGTCGGACACAACAGTACTACCAGGATTAATCTTGGGTGGCTCACAACCCATCAACTCGATCAAAACTGTACGTAGAGCGGCCTGATAGGGGCTGATCGCGCTCCACAAAAAATCATGAATTGTGCTGACTGAAAGCCTCTCGTTGGAAATACGGGATTCGATCTCTCTAACAGCAGCATTAGTATATGTGATACATGCGATGAAAGCGCTAGGATCAGTCCTTAGGAGTTCACCTATGATCTGGACTAAAGAATAAGTTTTACCACTTCCCGCCCCTCCGCTGAGCAGAAAACTCTTCCCATCGCTGACGTGCTTGAGTACGTCAACAACTTCCGGTTCCAATTTCAGTCCGCCTTGATCCATGTGAGCCCCTCCTCAATATATTGCGGCGTGCACCAATTGTTGCATTCAACGACAAACTCCTTCGTCTCACCAGTCATATTCGACTTCGTCAACTTCTCCGACTGACTATTGAGAAGGATTTCGATCGCGAACGACGGCTTTTTTGAAATTCCTTTCTCGGCCATATCAAAAGAAGATCCACCTTTAATATACTGCTTGAGATATTTCACAACCAAGCTCGGAAATTTTATCGTTTCAACTTCACCGTCATCGTTACAAGCATTCTGCATAAATGAACGGTTAGTGTGAAAAAACGCATCTTCAAAACTACGTGCATGATACTCGTTGCCATCAGCATCGTTCTCCGAAACTTGGTATACGCACATTACCTGACCATCAGGATTTACCTCCCAAGAGTGAGATACTTCGTTCTTGCGAACAGTCTTTTGCCCAATAGTAAGACCAAGGAAATAGGCGAGTTCTGACCCTACGCCGAAAAAAAACTTAAGCGCATGGTTTGTCGTGTGTGTCGCATTCGTAACCGCATGAGAATGGGGATCTTTAATTGGCTCACCATCCTTATTAAGTTTCGGCTGCCCATTGTCATTAAGACGAGGTACTTCAATCGCTGAATCTATATCTGTGATAATGAGCGTCTTTATTCCGATAAAGTCCAAAAATATTTCAAAAATATGCGAATGGGCACCAACCTCTATCACCGAGATGTTTTGTGAAAGCAATGGGATCGGGAGTTGAGAGCCTGTTTCCCATGCCTTCGCTTCGTCAAGCTGATCTTTTTTCCTCATCATTGCTGATAACAAAATACGCTCAGTATCCCCCTCAACCAAAATCGCTTTATCTGCAAAGAAAAGCTGCGATCTATGAAGCGTCAAATACTGCCTCAAGAATTTATAATGTCCGTTACGCCCAACTGCTTTATAAAGAACCGCTAAGTCCCTAAGGTTTTTAGCTTGAGTTTCGCCATCACTTCTCTTGAAGTATTTTATATCATCGAAATCGGATTCCGCTACAATATGGGCTGAGTGCGTCGATAATATTGTCTGCAGTGGTCTAGTGATACCATTGGCATTAGTTATAGCTCTACCGACTAGACTTTTGATATTTTTAATGAATATTGCCTGCATCTGAGGATGTGTATGGGCCTCAGGTTCTTCAATAAACAGCAGGTTTATATCTGCAGGCTTCGGCGACGTTCCCCGCTTGAACTCATTAAGAATGATTTTGATATCGAAGATAATACTGATCAGGTTTAGATAACCTAACCCATTGTAATTTTCAGGTAAAACGTGAGCTTCGATTCCCTGCCCGTACATCACAGTGGTGTTTTCCTCCAGCAGTTCACGATGCTGTAAAGTCGACCTGATCTGGATTTGAGCATCCCCTTCCTTTAGGCCGCCGAATTTCTGAACATCGGAAATTACATCTTTGAAAAGGCCGGCATAAATACCATCGAGTTGAACATCGGTGTTACTCAAAGCTTCCTTAAAACTGTCAAAAACCTCTTCCTCACCCACGTCAGCTGACATCGCTGAATATATTTTCGCAGACATCATTGACAAACTTCGATCCGAATCTCTGTTTGAAACAGATCTGCGAGCATTGATCCGCTTGAAGGAAATGATCTCTTCGACCCGAACGCCCTCTTTGATAAGATCGACGTACGTATCCTCTTGTACCTTTTTCGTCAAATGGTCGAACTGAACGCTTCGGCGTGCGAGCCTAAAGTAGTGGTTATGATTTTCCTGAAGGAACGAAAGCGCATCTTTGGCTTTAAGCCCTTTCTTATCACAGTGAACCTTATAGTCACGTTTCAGCAGGTCAAGATTCTCTGAAGATAGATGGTATAGAAAATCCAATACGATCCAGCGATTCTCAGGGTCAAGATCCATGATGACTTTGTTACCGACGTTGGCTAGATCATCATCACTGCCATATTCGATGAACAGTCTAAGCGAGATACCACAGAATGGGAAGGGATCGACTGGTTGTTCCTTATTCTTGATTAAATTAATAAGGTATTTTTGAAAACTAATATTGAAATCGTCCAGCTCAAACCGTGGATTCGCGCTTACTAGAAAACGCTCAAGTGCCAGTAGAAGCGACGTTTTACCAGAATTATTCTTGCCAATAATGATCGACAAGTATTCCTCGATATCAACTTGTAAACTCTTTAGTGATCTAAAATTTTTGATTTGTAGTTTGATCAGCTTCACAGTTTTACTCGCAATCGTCTTTTAATGCCCCAAGTATATAGATCTCACCAAAGCCGCGCACTACTCATTATTCATCTTTGTTCTGAAGATCTAGGTAAGTAGAAGTATAACCTGTGTCATACGCCTTGAACACTCGGCGTGGGATGGCTAGCTGGCCTTCACAAGTCTGATCTTCATATCCCAACGAACAGCCATGTTGTTCAGTCTGGCAAAGCAATCGTACTCTGAGTTGTACGTCAAGATTTTTGATTGCAAGATTTGCTAGGACCTACATCCATTTTAACCAACGATTTCACAGTATGCATTGTAATTATCGCCGGTAGACCCTGTCATGAGCTATATCTGATTCGAACCTGTTCTCCCATTTAAACGGTCAGAGTCCTTCACACTTTATACATGATTGGGTAACCCTATTACGTTTTCTCAGACGATACAGTCATGTATAAATGAGACCAGCATCGAAATTATTGCAATATCATTTTTTAGGGGCTTATGCCGGTACTTCAATCGCCATTTAATTATGAATAATACTTATTTATCAAAGAATTAAAATACGCATCAAGTCCAACCAGAGGAGCCAAACTTAAGTTCTATAGTCATCCAATCCGTATACCTTCGAACATTCCCAAAATCGTCGCTTAGTTTCCTCGTTACCGTCTGTTTTGCCCAAAACTCATCGTTGCTCGCCCCTATTACCTATACTTTCACATGCTCCCGCCGTAAATGGTAATCCACCTGGTACTCGCTGGCATTTCTGAACATCACCGAGTAATTCACGAAATCGCCGCTGTCGCTGTATGACAGCGAGGTGATGCGCAAAATAGGTGTCTGTTCATCGACATTCAGCAGCTTCGCCATCTTTTTATCGGCCAGTACAGGCGTCAGGCTCTCATAATTGCCGCGCACGATGATGTGGCATTCATCTTCGATATAGCTGAATTTTGATCCCTCCAGGTGGGCAACGGACAAATTGCGATAGAGCTTCGCGGGCATATAACTGTCTTCTACCATCAGAGGCTTGCCGTCCACCGAACGAACCCGTCGCGAGTAGTAGATCCGTTCATCAATCTTGATGCGCAGCTGGCTGGCGATAGCGGGTGGCGCGGGCATAATAGTAAACTCCAGCACGTCGCTTACCACTTCCTTACCCTGATTGCGCATCACCTCGATAAATCCGGTCAGGTTGGTGGTTTCATGATGCACATCTTTCTTCGCGACATACGTGCCGCTACCGTGGCGGCGCTCCACCAATCCCCATCCCACCAGCAAATCTATCGCCTTGCGAAGGGTCATGCGGGAGACGCCAAACTCTTCCGCCAGGCGAACCTCAGCAGGCAATGGGCTGCCAATATGATAATCGGCGGAATTGAGCCGAATGCGTAGCCTGTCGGCTATGGATTTGTAGATCACTGATAGACCTCTCTGGAGTTTCGCGCTGCGCTTAAATAATCCACACCCTATAAATTAATAGGCTGTTTTTATTGAGGTTGCAAACACCCTCATCAAGTGAAAATTCCAAGCGAAATCGTCGTGTACAGTTTTATGACGAAAAGTAGACAACTTGGTGCAAACAAAAACCATGAATGCGATCACGAATCGGTGCGACGGACAAAGATAACCCCTCACGTACTCCCTACTCTGCTTCTCAGACCCGCGTTAAAGAATAAGGTCACTTCCCCTACAGGTTGTTACATGAGGATTTAAAATGCTCAGTCAAATACAACGTTTTGGTGGCGCAATGTTTACCCCAGTCCTGCTGTTCCCGTTTGCCGGGATTGTGGTCGGTATCGCCATTATGCTGCGTAACCCGATGTTTGTCGGCGAAGCGCTCACTGCACCCGATAACTTATTTGCGCAAATCGTCCACATTATTGAAGAAGGCGGTTGGACGGTATTTCGTAATATGCCACTGATTTTCGCCGTGGGTTTACCGATTGGCCTGGCAAAGCAGGCTCAGGGCCGTGCCTGCCTGGCCGTGCTAGTCAGTTTCATGACCTGGAACTACTTCATTAACGCAATGGGAATGACCTGGGGCCAGTACTTTGGCGTTGATTTTAACGTCGACCCGGTGGCGGGAACCGGGCTCACGATGATTGCCGGCATCAAAACTCTCGATACCAGTATTATCGGGGCGATTGTGATTTCCGGATTGGTCACCGCTATCCACAACCGCTATTTCGATAAACAACTTCCCGTTTTCCTCGGTATTTTCCAAGGCAGTTCATTCGTCGTCATTGTTGCCTTCTTCGTCATGATCCCTTGCGCGTGGCTAACCCTGTTCGGCTGGCCAAAAGTACAGATGGGGATTGAATCACTGCAGGAATTCCTGCGCAGCGCTGGCTCGCTCGGGGTGTGGGTTTACACCTTCCTTGAGCGCATCCTGATCCCGACAGGGCTTCATCACTTCATCTACGGCCCATTTGTCTATGGTCCGGCAGTCGTGGAAGGAGGCATTCAGGTTTATTGGGCGCAGCATTTGCAGGAGTTCAGTCAGAGCACGCTGCCGCTGAAAACGCTGTTCCCAGAAGGCGGCTTTGCGCTGCACGGTAACTCGAAGGTGTTTGGCTGTCTGGGGATTGCGCTGGCTCTCTACGCCACCACGGCACCTGAAAATCGAGTGAAGGTAGCAGGCCTGCTGATCCCCGCCACGTTAACGGCGATGCTGGTCGGCATTACCGAGCCACTGGAATTTACCTTCCTGTTTATCTCACCGGTACTGTTTGTCGTCCACGCATTTCTGGCCGCTACCATGGCGACGGTCATGTATATGTGCGGCGTGGTGGGCAACATGGGCGGTGGTCTGCTTGACCAGTTCCTGCCGCAAAACTGGATCCCGATGTTCCACAACCACGCATCAATGATGTTTATTCAGATTGGCATTGGACTTGCCTTTACCGGGATCTACTTCCTGGTGTTCCGCACCTTGATTCTACGTTTCAATCTGAAAACGCCGGGCCGCGAAGAGGCTGAAATCAAGCTCTACAGCAAGGCGGACTATCAAGCATCCCGCCAGCAAACTACGGCAGCGGCAGCGAAAGAAACCAAACAAGGCCAGGCTGCCGGTTTTCTCGAAGCACTTGGCGGAGCAAGCAACATCCTGAGCGTTAACAACTGTGCGACCCGCCTGCGTATTGCCCTGGTGGATATGTCGCTGACGCAAAGCGACGACATTTTTAAAGCGCTGGGTGCCCACGGTGTGGTGCGACGCGGCAACGGTATACAGGTGATTGTGGGGCTGAACGTCCCGCAGGTCCGCGACCAGATCGAAAACCTGATGAAAGACGCTTCTTCGAGCGAACTTAAATCCATGACGGAGGCAGTATCATGAATAAATTCTCTGTAGTTGTAGCTGGCGGTGGCAGCACCTTCACTCCTGGTATCGTACTGATGTTACTGGCAAACCAGCATCGTTTCCCGCTGCGTGCCTTGAAATTCTATGATAACGATGGTGCGCGCCAGGAAACCATTGCCGAAGCGTGCAAAATTATCCTGAAAGAGCAGGCACCAGACATCGAATTCAGCTACACCACCGACCCCGAAGTGGCATTTACCGATGTGGATTTCGTGATGGCACACATCCGCGTGGGCAAATACCCGATGCGTGAAAAAGACGAAAAAATCCCTCTGCGCCACGGCGTGCTTGGCCAGGAAACCTGCGGGCCAGGTGGAATTGCTTACGGCATGCGCTCCATCGGCGGCGTGCTGGAAATTGCCGACTACATGGAGCAATACTCGCCAAACGCCTGGATGCTGAACTATTCCAACCCGGCGGCGATTGTGGCAGAAGCAACCCGTCGTCTGCGCCCAACGGCGAAAATCCTCAACATCTGCGATATGCCCATCGGCATTGAAAGCCGCATGGCGCAAATTGCTGGCCTGAAAGACCGCAAAGAGATGCGCGTGCGTTACTACGGGCTGAACCACTTCGGCTGGTGGACGTCTATTGAGGATCTTCAGGGCAACGACTTGATGCCTAAAATCCGCGAATACGTGGCTAAATTTGGCTACGTTCCGCCATCAGATGAACATGGTACAGAGGCTAGTTGGAATGACACCTTTGCCAAAGCGAAAGATGTCTGGGCGTTGGATCCAGAAACTTTCCCAAATACTTATCTGAAATACTATCTGTTCCCGGACTACGTAGTGGAGCATTCCAACCCGGAGCGTACCCGCGCTAACGAGGTCATGGATCACCGCGAGAAGCACGTTTTCGGCTCCTGCAATGCCATTATCCAGGCGGGGAAATCCTCGGCAGGTGAGTTGGAAATCGACGAGCATGCCTCCTACATCGTCGATCTGGCAACTGCCATCGCCTTCAACACCCAGGAGCGCATGCTGTTGATTGTGCCAAACAACGGCGCTATTAATAACTTCGATCCGGAAGCCATGGTCGAGATCCCCTGCCTGGTTGGCAAAAGTGGCCCGCAACCGCTGGTGGTTGGCAATATCCCGCAATTCCAGAAAGGGCTGATGAGCCAGCAGGTGGCGGTAGAAAAACTGGTGGTCGATGCCTGGGAACAGCGTTCTTATCAGAAACTGTGGCAAGCCATTACGCTGTCGAAAACCGTGCCTAGCGCATCAGTTGCCAAAGCAATACTTGATGACTTGATCGAGGCGAACAAGGACTACTGGCCTGAATTGAAGTAAGAGGATAGCGTTACCACTTTCCCCTCCCTTAATCCCTGTACAGGCCGAGGAGGGGAAGATTGGCACCGGAGTTAAATGGGCGCAGCATACTGCGCCCTACAAAAACGTGTTTTACCAACGTAACACGTTGCCTGCATAGTCAATAAAGTGATGCCCTCCTTTTCCGCGCCAGGCCAGAACCTGGCTCACAATGCCAGAGCAGCTTTGTTCGACAGTCAGCGTGGCATTAGCTCCGCCCATATCCGTTTGTACCCAGCCCGGATGCACCGACAGCAAAGTCACCTCCCGCTGTGCGGTGGTATCACGCAATCCGCGCGTTAACATATTCAGAGCAGCCTTGCTGGCGGCATACAGCGGATAGGTCGCCGCATCGTTCTCGTTTAAACTGCCCAACTCCGAGGTCATCAACGCCATCACGCCGGTTTGCGGTTTCACCAGCGGTATTAACGCTGCCGCACAGCGAACCGGGGAAAAGGTATTGGTCATAAACAGTTCAACGATCTCATCATCATTCGCCTGGGCAACGTCCTGATGGGCAGGCCCGTAAACACCTGCGTTGATAAAGATAAGATCGAATTGTTGTGACAACAGCCGTTCTTTCAGGGCAATCCTTTCATCCTGTTGATTGATATCTAACTTCAGCCATTGCGTGTCAGCCGGGCTATCGGCAGGCACCGCGCCGCGACAGGTTGCAACTACCTGCCAGCCCTGCATGGATAGCTGCCTGACAATGCCTAAACCTATTCCGCGTGACGCACCGATGATCAGTGCCGAGAATGGAGATGTCATGCTTTTCTTCCTTATGTCGATAGCTGTTGGTTGACCACCCCTGAATTACTCCTGGTCAACGTGAGTCATTTTGCCCATCACAAAGGCTAAATTAGCCGCCGCGATCAATGCTGCCGCATGAGCATCGGTGCTCGCCTGTTGCGCATAGAGCAGACCATTGGCAGCCTCGTTGGCTACGGTGATGGTCCCCACGCCGTTGCGATAAGACTCCAGCGCGGCGTCGTAGGTAATGAACGCGGTTTTTACCAGGTTCAAGGCTGCCTGGTTGGCTTCTAGCGCGGATTGCAACGTATCTGCCGCCACGATAATTTCACGAACTGCAGCCTCCTGCGTCTTTTGGAAGGTCTCATTTGCCACGGCGGCACGTGATTCGGCCTCTTTCACGCGGGCAGCTCGTATGCCACCATCGTAAAGCGGTACGGTAACGCCTAACAGAATGCTAGAGGAGGACGTTTGCTGACCAATGGGCGGCAATCCCTGCATATCAAAGCGCCCATCACCACCCGCGACCGCGCTGGCAAGATAGACCTTAGGCAGAAAGTCCGCCTCTGCCGCCTTGATGCCTGCGGTTGCGGCCTGGGCAGCAGCATAAGTTGCCAATACGTCTGGCCGCTGGGAGAGCGCCAGCTTAATCATCTGCTGGGTTGGCGCACTGGCCGTCTGCGGCAAAGGTTTATCCTCGGCATAGCCCACTTTGATTTGCGATGAGGCAGAAATGCCCATGGCCGCCAGTAAGGCCTGCCATGCGTCACGTTCCGTTCCCTGCGCCACAACGCGATTCAGTTCCGACTGCGCGACCTGCTGGCGTGCCTGCGCGACTTCCACCGTTGTCGCGACACCATTTTTGTTACGCGCCAGGGCAGCATCGAGGATTTTCTGGCTATTGCGCAGCGTCTCCTGCGCTATTTTGCGGCGCGATTGGGCCGCACCGTATTGGTAATAGCTGCGCGTAACATCATAAATAATCTTTTGATGCATGCCGTTAAAGGCGACGTTGGCGGCATAGGAGGTGTGCTTGGCCGCCTGTTGCAAAGCGCTACGCTGGCCAAAATCGAAGATTAACCACTGTAACGCCAGTGCCGGTACTACCGCGCTGCCGGAGGTATCCACATCGTGTTGGCCGTCAATGTCATAGGGCAACGGCGTGTGCGTTCTTTGATAACCACCGATGACGCTGGCTGAAATCATTGGCAAAAATGTCGCTTCAGCCATGCCGACACCCAGCGCAGCCTGCCGCGCCTGCTGCCAGGCGATGCGGGTATCCGGGTTTTGCATCTGGGCGATGTCGATAAGCTCGGGTAACTGGTAGACCTGCTGCTGGTTGATCGCAGGCGGTGCAGGGAGCTCCGCTACCGCCGGATTAGCCGGAACAGCAAATTCATGACTGTTAATGCCGTCAGGTGTCCAGGGAGAGGAAGGGCTAGCCGGGGCCAACGCCAGTTGGTCCGTGGCACAGCCTGCTAACAGACACAGCCCCACTGCCGTGCTGAGAGTTCGTATTTTGAAAATCTGAGTGCGCGGCTTCATCCAAGAAGTTCCTCAAGTCGCCTGATGCTTTGTTGGATCTCAAGTTCAACGGCGGGTGGCAAACCGTTATTGCTGCCTGTCGGCACTGAGGGATTAATCACTCCACTGCTCGAGGAAAGTCGCCTAAGCCGTTCCACATCGGAGGAGGATTTTTCAAAGGGCAAAAACAGCGCCGGACAGAGGTTTTCCATTTCGCCAAGGATCGCTTGCAGACGCCGGTATTCTTCGGGAGAGGGGCGTAGCGATCTTGGCTCAAAAGGAACCAGTCTTAGCGCCTCCCGTGCCGTAGTCAGTTCTTCTTCAACCTCTGCCGCCTGTCTTATCGCTGCCGGGCGTTCTGTTGGCGCCAATGCGGCCAGATTGCTTAACTCTGCGACCAGGCTGCGGATGCGAGTGCGGACAAAATCAGCAATGGCGACGGGCCACACGTAAGTGAATATCAAATACACCACCAGATTCCCCAGCAGGATCCCCAGCACCCTGTCGAGCGCGACGCCCAAATCCGTACTCGGCCCAAAACCATGTAACACGGTCAGTAAAAATGCCAGTCCGATTTGTATGCCCGCATAAGCAATTCGCTCATTGCCGCTCGATACCCAGGCACTGAGCAGCAGCGCGCCGAACACTAGCGCCATTAACTGGCCGATATCGCTCAGCGACGGCACAATAAAAATCAGCGAAAGCACGCCCATCAATGCGCCTATCAGGCAGCCAACAATGCGTAACGTCAGCTTGTGCACCGTCTCCCCCGCCGTGCCTAGCGCGGCGACATAACAAGTGATCATGGCGGTATGAATGTCCTGCCAGTCCAGTGCGGTATAGGCGAGATAACAGATTACGCTGGCCGCCGTGGTCTTTAAGGCAAATTGCTGATGGACGGGATTGGTAAAGGCGTCTGCGGCTAAAAACGAGGCTTTTGGCGCACTGGTGTCTACCGCGTTATCTGGCGTTGCAAGTTGCACCAGCGCGCGGGTGACTTCGTCATTTTTCCCACTCTGATTAAACGCAGGGGGTTCAATCATCCGCCCTGCGGTAATAGCCTCGGCTGCAGAACTGCACCAGTCGGCCAATTCAGGGCGAATTAACGCCGGTACGGTTTTATTGACGGCTGAAATGGCCAACAGTAACCGATAGCTGCTGTTGACGGCGGCGGTTAACCAGGCGGCCTCTGCGGCGGGACGCAGATGGAAAATGCGCACGAGCATAGCCCGCTGTTGATGCTCGCTCTGCCCTTCCCGCAGCAGCTCCTCTACTTTATGCAGGCTGGGGGCATCCGGGTGGCGTAATGCCGCACCGGCAACCTCTAAGCGCTCTGCCAGACTTGCGCGTAGCAGTTTCCAGGGTGGCCGCCCGATGAAAAGATTAAAGGCTACCAGTAGCAGCATCGGTGATGCGGCCATCAGCCAGGCATACAGCACCGCGCGCACCGCTAACTCTCCATTCGGCGCATCGCCAAGCAGCGACATTATAAAAGCGATCACCAGCGCAATAATGCTGCCCACCGGCCCGAGCTTGCTCGCCGAGCCTAGCCAGAGAAAGGCAAACGAGCTAAGCACCAGCACCGCCATGCGTAAAGGCGCAGACTCCAGGGTATAAGGCAGGATCAGCAAGATCAGCCCCACCACTATGGAAACGAGCAAGGTCACCGCAATGGCCATCGCCATACTTTCGGCGGCGTCTGGTTTCATCACGAACAAAATCAGATAGCAGCTAATCGCTGATTCGGGGATACCGTACAGCATGGCCACCAGCGTCATTAGCGCGCAAAGCGCACCGACCCGCCAGGCCATCGCCAATCGGCCAGGGAAATAGGCCAAATCGCGCTTCACCTGGCGCAACATTCTGCCCCAGGGGCGGTCAGCAACCATGGTCGTCTCGTACTATTGCTACCGCGCTGGCACCAATTCGCATCAACTCCGCCGGCGGATCTTTAAGGTTGATCCGCACCGGGAAACGCTGTTCGACCCGCACCCAGTTCAGCGATTTCGGGACATAGGGCAGATTACGTGGAATGTTAAACTGCTCCTCGGAGCTGATCCCCCAGCCAATGCCCTCCACTCTGCCCTGAATCGCACGCTGGCGATCGGCCATGACATATACCGTGGCGCAGTCCCCCGGTTTGATGTGCGCCAGCTCCGTTTCGCGAAAGTATGCCGAAGCGTGCCAGTGGTCGCTATTAATCAGCGTAAATACCGCCTGGTCCGGCATCACAAACTCCCCCGCCGAAACATTCAGCCCCACCACCAGGCCATTGTGCGGCGCTCGTATCTGGGTATTTTCCAGCTCTTGTTCGGCAATGGCCAATGCGGCGCGGCGTGCACTGAGCAGAGCCTCAGACTCCGCAGCGCTGCTGATTAATGCCTGCGAAGCGACGGTTTGCTTCAGCGCCTGTTTCAGGCTGATTTCCGCATCGTGTTTGGCGGTCTGGGCATCATCCACCTGCTGGGCGGTGACATAGCCCTTGCCCAGCAGCGGCTGAATACGTGCCAGCGTCTGAGTTGCCAGCTTAAGGTTGGCCCGCGCCCGGTTAACCTGCTCGTCGGTGATCGCTGCATTAGATTGTTCTGCGATCATCGTGCGGTGCTGAGTATCCCAGGCGGCTTGCGCCATCTGCAGTTCCGCCCGCGCCTGCTCGACCCGCAAACGATAAATCGTGGGATCGAGGGTGAACATCACCTCACCCCGCTGAACCTTGCCGTTTTCTGTCACATTAATGGACTGAATACGCCCAGGTACGGAGCTGCTGACATTCACCACGCTGGCACCGATGACCGTATCTTGCGACGTAGGATTTAACGAGTTTTGACGCAGCGTCAGCCACCCTGAAATAGCGGCAGCAATAACGATAACCACCCCAATGACGATCGCTATACGACGTTTATTGCCCTGTTGTTTTAAGGTGTTCATTTTTAGCGCACTTAGAATAAAAGCGATGACATAAAGGCTACGGCGAGCGCCAGGCAGGTATAGACGAATAACCGCCACGGCAGAACTTCGTCAATTCCCGCAAAAATCAGCAGAACGCGCGCCCCTATCGCCACCACGAGGCCAATCCCAGCACAGGCTAGCCAGGCGGGGAAATAAGAGCCGAGCAAGGAAAATGCTGGCGCACCAAAGTCACGACACCCGATGAGGCTAAAGGTGCTGACCAGCAATAAGGCCAACGCTCCATAACGCGTATGGCCAGAACGAAAAAACACAGGCCCCCTACGCTGACGAAAAGAGTGTGCGCTTGCCATTTTATCTCCCAAAACCGCATTGCGGCGCTGTACTAAACCGCGCTGTTTTCCAGCGTATTTTTATAAATTTGCCCATTTTTCATGATCATCTGAAATGCTTCCTCAGGCTGGGCCAGCAGTTGAATATCCGTTAGCGGATCGCCGTCGACAATGATCATATCGGCCAGAGCGCCTGCTTCTATCACCCCGAGCTTCTCGGGATAAGGGTTACGCGGGCCGGAGAGCGCGCAAAGTTCGGCATTGACGCTGGTAGCCATTTTAAGAATTTCAAGAGGCGTATACCAGCGGATCAGCTTGGCAAGCTGGGCTCCTTGACGTGTGGCAAGCCGGGCGTCGAACAGTGTGTCGGTACCCCAGGCGGTCTTAATGTGATGCTTTTTCGCCAGTTGGTAAGCGTTATCGGTTCCGGCGGACATCACCAGTTGCTTGGCGCGTGAAGCCGGATTCGCCATCGGTACGGCATCTTCATCGTCCAGGAAAGGTTGCAGGCACCACCATAGGTTTTCTTGCGCCATGAGCTCCACGGTCTGCTCATCCACCAACTGGCCGTGTTCGATACATTTCACGCCGCCTTTGATTGCCATGGTGACAGCGCGGGCCGTATAGGCGTGAACGGTCACGTAGGTACCCCAATTTTCCGCAGCGGTCACCGCCGCCTGGATTTCGGGCACGGAGCCTTCAGTTACGTCGATGCCGTCATAGAGCGAGGCGACACCGCCACCGGCCATAAATTTGATCTGGGATGCCCCCCTCATCAGTTGTTCTCTGGCACGCAACAACACCTGGTCGGCGCCATCGGCAATGGCAGTTATCCCTACCCGTTCGATATAGCTCAGAGAATCCGCGGGTGCGCGTGGGACTTCGCTGAGCATGCGAAAATCACCGTGGCCGCCGGTCTGGGAAATGAACGCCCCGGACGGGTAAATGCGCGGGCCAACCGTAATCTGCTCATCAATCGCACGTTTCAGACCAAACACCGGCCCGCCCATATCGCGGACCGTGGTGAACCCACGCAGCAGCGTTGCCTGTGCTTCGGCAATCGCCAGCGCCTGGATATAGTTAAAATCGGCCGTCATCGCCGTCATCATGGAAGGGCGAGCCATGATGGCATGCCAGTGCGCATCAATCAGGCCGGGCATCAGCACGCCACCTTTGCCGTCTATAATCGTTGCTTCCGCTGGCGGAGGCGTATCAGCAGGTTCAATCGATTTGATTTTGTTGCCTTCAACGATAACCTGCATGCCCTCGCGCAGTTGGTCAGAAACCCCGTCAAAAATCCGTACGTTGATAAACGCTTTCAACTGCGTAGCGCTTGCGGTGGCATTGGAATGCGTGGATTGTCCTGCAGGTATTGCTGCTGCGACCGTGGCTGTCGTTATCGGCGGCGCTTTCGCCGCCTGTCGGGTTAATACCGTATTAATGCGTACAAATGCCGGGCTGTGGCATAGGCATGCCTCAGAATGTTCGCAGGCAGGCTGAAACATGAGATTTTGCTGCATGACACATCACTCCTTATCAAATCAAACCGACTTCGCGGGTAACTGCAGGTTTTGTTTAGAGTAATTGTAGAACGTAATCCTCACAATGCTTTATTTTTCGATAATTTTATATCCTCATTAATAAACCATTAGATTGCAGTGGATAACATGGGAATTACCTTGTCAATTGAGAGAAAAGTCTCATTAACAGATTTAATGTTATTATAACCATGACGTAACAATGATTAAATTACTGACATAAAAATCCGAGTGCAACTACCCCTATGAATTACCACACTCCCGCTTAAAAAATATTGGCAAAACGCCCAACAAGAAAAGCCACTTTCCTACTGATTTTACTGGTTAAATATTATATTTATGATGATTCCCTGTCTTTTTCAAAAAATGTTCTAGAATTAACGCCAAGACTTGATGGCGTTAGTAGAGCACAGGGGACGGATTTACGTGATCCTGCCGAGTATATTGACATATAAAAATCAAGAGGGTTTTTATGAGTAACAGCAACCAGAAAAATAACAGCAATGTTAATGATGATGTTTATTCCTCGATAGATTTGGCCATTTCACTACCGAAATCGGGGTTTCCAGACGCAGAGCGAAATCCTCGCCACGTATTTAGTGCTATCCGCGATGAATTAATGTTAGACGGTAACTCACGGCAAAACCTGGCGACATTCTGCCAGACCTGGGTTGATGAAGAAATTCGCGACCTGATGGATCTGTCCATCGACAAAAATATGATTGATAAAGACGAGTATCCACAAACGGCCGAAATTGAAGCCCGCTGCGTACGCATGTTGGCCGACCTGTGGAAATCACCGTCGCCGGGCACTACGCTGGGCTGCTCCACCATTGGCTCGTCAGAAGCCGCTATGTTGGGTGGGTTAGCGCTGAAATGGCAATGGCGCAAAAAGCGTGCCGCGCAGGGCCTGACAACCGATAAACCCAATATGATCTGCGGACCAGTGCAAATTTGCTGGCACAAATTCGCGCGTTATTTCGATGTAGAATTGCGAGAAATCCCTCTGGAAGGCGATCGTCTGATCATGAGCCCGGAAGAGGTACTGAAACGAGTCGATGAGAATACCATAGGTGTAGTCCCCACCCTCGGAGTGACCTTTACCTGCCAGTACGAGCCGGTAAAAGCGGTCAGCGACGCACTCGATAAGCTGCAACAAGACACCGGGCTGGATATTCCTATTCATGTCGACGGTGCCAGCGGCGGCTTTCTTGCCCCATTCTGTGCCCCCGATCTGGAATGGGATTTCCGCCTGCCCCGCGTAAAATCCATCAATACCTCAGGCCACAAGTTTGGGCTGGCCCCTCTGGGTGCAGGCTGGGTGGTATGGCGTGAAGCGGCAGACTTGCCCGAAGAGCTTATTTTCAACGTCAACTATCTTGGCGGCAATATGCCTACCTTTGCGCTCAACTTCTCACGCCCTGGTGGGCAGATCATCGCTCAGTACTACAACTTCTTACGCCTTGGCCGCGAAGGCTACGCCAAAGTCCATAACGCCTGCTATGCCACGGCCCAGTATCTTGCCGACGAGATCGGTAAGCTCGGTCCGTTTGAAATCCTGTTTGATGGCGACAGTGGTAAAGGCATCCCGGCGCTGGCCTGGAAACTGAAAGAAGACGCCAATATCGGTGGCTACACGTTGTATGACCTCGCCGATAAATTACGCTCACGCGGCTGGCAGGTACCTGCGTACTCCATGCCAGCTAATCGGGAAGATCTGGTGATCCAGCGTATTCTAGTACGCCACGGCGTGAGTTTTGACCTGGGTAGCCTGTTGCTTGACGATCTGAAGCGAGCACTTGAGCATTTCGAAAGTCATCCGGTCGTTAATCCACTTACGGAAGATGAAGCGGCCGGTTTTAACCACGGCTGATCCACATCTGATCTGTTAATGGAGTGGCCTGCTCTTCGCCACTCCTGTTAACCATAAAAATTAACTGGCAAGCATCTTCGCTTGTCCCAGGAGAATTGCCATGGCTAGCACTCAAATCATCGCTGCGCCAAAACAACTCACGCTGTTGGGCTTTTTTGCCATAACGGCATCAATGGTGATGGCGGTTTACGAATACCCAACGTTTGCAACCTCTGGTTTTTCACTGACCTTCTTCCTGATCCTTGGCGGCTTGCTGTGGTTCATTCCGGTAGGATTGTGTGCCGCAGAAATGGCAACGGTTGAGGGTTGGCAGGAAGGTGGCGTGTTTACCTGGGTTTCTAAAACCCTCGGTGAGAAATGGGGGTTTGCCGCTATTTCGTTTGGCTATTTGCAAATCGCGATAGGCTTTATCCCGATGCTCTACTTCGTGCTAGGGGCGCTGTCCTATATTCTTAACTGGCCCGAACTCAATAACGATCCGATAGTTAAGACCGTCGCCGCACTGATTATTTTATGGGGTCTGGCCTTGACTCAGTTTGGTGGCACCAAGAATACCGCTCGCATCGCCAAGATTGGTTTTTTTGCCGGTATTCTGCTGCCAGCCGCAATTCTGGTGATCCTGGCCGTCACTTATCTGCGCTCTGGTGCTCCCATTGCGATTGAAATGAATGCCGAAACCTTCTTGCCGGACTTCACCAGCATGAGCACGTTAGTGGTGTTTGTGGCCTTCATCCTGAGCTATATGGGGGTGGAAGCCTCCGCTACCCACGTCAATGAGATGAAAAACCCGGGCCGCGATTATCCGCTCGCCATGCTGCTGTTGATGTTTGCGGCAATTTGCCTGAGTTCAATCGGCGGGTTGTCCATTGCCGCCGTAATACCCCATGAGCAAATCAACCTCTCTGCAGGCGTGATGCAAACCTTCACGGTGCTGATCAATCATTTGGGGACGGGTTTCGAATGGGCTATCCGCGGTATCGCTGCGCTGTTGCTCCTCGGAGTGCTGGCTGAGATCGCTGCATGGATTGTCGGGCCTTCCCGCGGGATGTTAGTGACGGCACAACAAGGGATCCTGCCTGCCCGCTTTGCCAAAATGAACAAAAACGGCGTCCCGGTGGTGCTGGTCATTTCCCAGTTACTCATCACCTCGGTGGCACTGATTGTGCTGACCAATACCGGGGGTGGCAATAACATGTCGTTCCTGATTGCACTGGCGCTGACGGTGGTAATTTATCTTTGCAGCTATTTCCTGTTATTCCTGGCTTATATCCAGTTGATCCGCAAGCAGCCGAATAACAAGCGCACCTTTAATATACCGGGTGGCAATGGGGTTAAAATTGCAGTGGCGGTCATTGGGTTGCTGACCTCTCTGGTAGCCTTTGTCGTCTCCTTCTTCCCTCCTTCGGGGCTACCGGGTGGGGAAGCTAACGACGTCTATGCCGGTTTACTGGTCGTGTGCTTCCTGGTGGTGCTGGTAATCCCCTTCATTATTTATGCACTGCATAATAAAGCTGCCGGAGCGAAAAATATCACGCTGGTGCCAATCAGCACGGATAGCGCTCAGGAAGGGCATTTCTTCATCCATCCGAAGGCTCGCAGCCCGCATCACATCATTGTCGATGGTAAAAAGGTTCACTAATCCTCGATTATTGGGTGGATGTGCGGCAACGCCATCCACCTCTTTACACCCCGGTTAATTAGCTCGGCAAGCGGCTCAATTCCGTGATTTTGCCAGCGCTAGAGGCGTCATCGCCAACAGCGGATGGGTTTTCATCAGCTCAAATGACCAATCCACAAAGCTTCTCACCCGAACCGACAAATGCTTGCCGGTGGGATAGATGATATGAATTGGCCGTGGAGCAAAGTGCCACTCGGGTAACACCGGCTGCAAGAGCCCACTCTTCACATAGCTTTCCACCGCGAAGGGGGCTCCGGAGCAGATGCCTGCCCCGGTAAGACAGGCACTCATAGCCACATCAGGATCTTCGATCAGCAAACTGCTGTTGCCTACTACCGCAATGCTCCGGTTTGCCGATTGCAGATGCCAGGTAAGCTGCTTACCGCGCTGAATGCCAAAACCCCCAACCCATCGATGATGCTGAAGATCTTCAGGCTGCCTGATAGCCCGCGCTGAACGGAGGTAATCCACTGAAGCATACAAGCCCATCTGCACGTCGCAAACGTGCCTGGCCACCAGCGTTGAGTCCTCCAGTATGCCGCCACGGATAGCGCAGTCGATACCCTCCTCAAACAAATTGCTGATGCGATCGCTGCTGGCAAGCCGCACCACGATCTCTGGAAAACGCGCCTGAAAGTCATGCAACTGAGGTGCAAGGATCCAACGCGCAATCGAGGCCAAAGCCTCGATACGGATCTTGCCGCTCGGCGTTGTTACCCCGCCGCTGAGCCCCCCTTCCAATTCATCGATTTCCGCGAGAATTTGCTGGCAGCGCTCAAAATAGGCGCTGCCATCCTCCGTCAGGCTCAACGCCCGGGTCGTTCGATGCAACAGGCGCACGCTCAGGGCGCGCTCAAGATCGCTAATCCGCTGGGAGATCCGCGCTTTGGGAAGCCCCATGGCGATAGCCGCGCGAGTGAAACTTCCGGTTTCAACCACTTTGACAAAAGTGGCCATGGCTGCAAGTTTGTCCATTTGTTCACAAATGTTGAACAGAGTTAGCTTTTATAGTCTATTTATTAATTTTTGCTGTCAAATATCATGACTATCGCGATATCAACCCAGCTTGGAGTCTCCATCATGATGCAATGCGATCCCACCACCGGCAGTTGTCTTCTGCCCGATGAGTCCCCTGGTACTCAACGGCAGACAACCACGTCCAGCGATATCGTCATTCGTTACGTCGGCGATCCGATGTGCTCTTGGTGCTGGGGTATTTCACCTGCGGTGAAGCAACTGGCGGAGTATTGCGATCAACATGGCCTGAGTTTTGTGATGACCATGGGGGGTTTGCGCGCTGGCGGCGGCGATCCTTGGAATTTGGCATTCAAAGCCTTCTTAAGGCAGGAGTGGAGCCACATCCAGAAAAAAACCGACCAACCGTTTGGTTTCAGCCTGCTGGAAGCAGCACAATTCAACTACGATACCGAGCCGGCCTGCCGGGCAGTCACAACGGCTTCCCTGTTGTTGGCTGAACGAGGTTTACCTTCCTCTGCAGCGTTGCCGTTTCTCGCAGCAACCCAGTACAAATTCTATGTCGATGGGCAGGATCCTAAAACCGAGGCGTTTTATCATGACATCTGCGATCGGGTTGGCCTGCCATTTGACGAATTCAGCCAAACCTTTACGTCACAACGGGCCAGAGTGGCGGTTAGCCAAGACTTTGCGCTGTGCCGCCAATGGGGCGTTCGCTCTTTCCCCACCCTGTTGCTAGAACGCCATGGGGAAATATCCCTGCTCTCTACGGGTTATGTGGACTCAGAGACATTACTTAACCGTCTCAGCGCACAGTTACCCCCTGTTGCAGAACACACCACGGAATAACCCTGTTTGCTATAAAACCACCAGCCACCAAAAGGATCACGATATGAGTGTCATTTTACAGATTGATTTTAGTTTCCCAGCCGACCAGCTTGGTGCAACCCTGTCCAAAAATGCGCAATCGCTGGCCGAAAGCATCAATCAAGAACCTGGTTTCATCTCCAAGATCTGGACTGAGAATGAGCACACCGGCGAGGCGGGCGGGATATACTTTTTCGAAAACCGAGTGTTTGCCGAAAAATATGCCGAACACCACGTCAAAAGGGCTGAGGCGATGGGGGCTAAAAATATTCATCTGAAAATATTCGACATCAACCTTCCCCTGACCAAAATCAACCATGGGCGCTGTGATTAATTTTGCGCTACATCCGTTCCCCCTTCCTTTTGGAAGGGGGTGACACTGATAGAGTCAGCGAATTTGCTGTCTGCCTGAACGCCTTATTTTTCGCCAATACCAAAAGCCGCCCAACAAACACACCATCACCAATATCCCTGCGGTCATTAGCCAGTTTATGTATCGCATTATAAACGGAGGCTCCCCACCATCACGAAGGGTCTGTACATCCTGCGCAGTCACTTTATCGTCAATACCGGCAAAACGACTGCGGACATAGTTACTGACTGAGGCAATTTGCGCGTTGTTTAACTGTTCAGCAAATGCGGGCATGCTGATATCGGTGTTACTGGTTTTACGTTGGATACCTTCCACGATGACCATCACCAAATTCTGCGGACCGAATGCGGAAACCGCGCGGTTGCGAGTTAATGCGGGATAAAAGCTATCGTCGGTTCCCTGACCGTCATGACCATGGCAACTAGCGCAAGCATTTTCATAAAGTTTAGCTCCGTCCGTTGTTGAGCTGTCTGTCAGGGTTCCCTGCCCGGTGAGAACGCTATTGATATCAACCCCACCCCGTGGCGATTGAAGCCCAATGTTGGCTACCGCCGTAGGAATGGCTGGCACCTGCTTAACCCATGAAGCGATCGCATTCAAATCATCATCCGTCATTAAGCTGAAGCTATTTTCGACGGCCTCCGCCATCGCACCTGCCGCCTGTGCCTTGCCAACCAGATGCCCGGTTTTCAGGTAGGTGACCAGATCCCGCTGGCTCCAATCGCCAATGCCACTCTTATCAGGGGTAATATTAGGGGCGTACCAGCCACCAAGCGGGCTACCGGCAAGGTTAAGGCTACTCTGCTCTGCCATCATGATATTGCGTGGGGTATGGCAGGCACTGCAATGCGCCAACACCTCAACCAAATACTTACCGCGATCCAATGAACCAGTAAGCGCCTCTGCCTTATCAGCAGAAGCGCCGCTGAGATACAACAGATTCCAACCCCACATAATCTGCCGGATATTAAACGGGAAACTCAGATCGGTACGTGCCGAAGGGGGAATATCTGCGGGTTCAACCCCCTGCATAAAGTAGGCATAAAGCGCCTGTACATCCGCCGTAGTCATATCACGGTATGACGTGTATGGCATAGCTGGATAGAGATTCTTGCCATCAGCGGCGATACCCTCACGCACAGCCTTGGCAAACTGCTGTTCGCTATAATTACCGATGCCGTACTGCTTCGAGGGGGTAATATTACTGGCGATGATACGCCCCATCGGTGACTCGATCGCGTATCCCCCAGCAAAGGGAACGCCATTATTGAGAGCCTGGCGATGGCAGGCACCACAATCAGCAGCGATCGCAATATATCTGCCACGCTCAACCAACGCTTTATCGGCGGCAAGTACAGCCAAAGAGTGGCTAAACCCAATAAACAACACGGTTATAGCGAGAAACCTGAAAAGTATCTTCATATTCAAATCTCACGCTCAATGATTTCAGCTGCGCGAATACTCAGAGCTACGCCCGTCAACGTGGGATTGACGACTCCCGAAGCGGGGATTACCCCAGTCGTCGCGAGAAACAGGTTGCTATGATCCCAGCACCGGCACTCGTGGTTTACCACTGAATCTTTTGGGTTATCGCCCATGATGACGGTCCCCATTAAATGGTCACGGTTTTGCCAGCCAGTATTGTCATTAATGACGGTGCCCCCCATCAGAGCGACGAATCTTTTGTAATCCGCCTCCACCACGGGTTTTGCCGCTTTGACATAGTCATCGACTTCGTAATTCACCGTCAGCATCGGAATGCCCAATGCATCTTTGCGTGTGGTACTTGGGCGTACGGTGTTGCTTGCCTGGGGGAGGGTTTCAAACACCGTGGAGATATCGACCCAGCGTGCCGCCTGATGGCGGATCTGTTTGTCCAGTTCGCTACCTATGACACCTTGAGCTATCAGACGTTGTGCTACGGCCATATTGGGGACATTGTTAGCAATGGCATGCTTGATTGCCGCTCTTGTTTTACGAAAATCGCCTTCGCGAGAGTTGAATATTCCCCCTTGCTGTACGGCGCCTCGCCCCGGCCAAAGAGGTTCATCGGCCAGAAACTGCAGGCCCATGCCGGTGTGATCCATTAAATTACGCCCCACCTGATCGGAACTGTTGGCGATATCCGATATTAACAACAGTTTTGCCGTTTCCAGCCCGTGAGCGGCAACGATAAAGTATTTTGCGGTTAACCGCGTATCGACACCTTTAGAGCTGCGAACATGAGCTGCGACAATTTTATCATCAACGCCTTTTTCCAGTTTCCACACGGTTGAATCCGTGAATAAACGTGCCCCGGCATCTTGCGCATGTTGGGCATGTTGATCACCGCTGTACATGGCACCAATCGGGCATACCGGCATACAGTTATTATTACCGCTGCAGGCGGGGCGACCATCATACGGACGAGTAGCACGCCCATTGGGTTCATGGATAAAATGATAACCTGCCGGAGCCATTCGGCTTTTCAACCGCTGGAATAGATAGGTTTCACCTTCAGGTAACATCGGATACGGCTGCGAACGTGGAGGAAAAGCACTGCCGCCCTGCCCACTCTGATCGTCGGTATTACTACCGCAAACCCCCCAAAGCCACTTCGGCCTGGTGGTAGAAAGGCTCCAGCTCGTGGTATTCCAGTGGCCAATCGCGCCCCACGCCATACAATGTTTTTAGCTTCATATCACTAGGCAGATAGCGCCAGCAAGCGGCCGCCCAATGCCAGGTTGTCCCCCCCACCAGTTTCAGCATGCCGGGCCGGAAATCAAAGGAACCGGTATTCTCTATGTATTGTTCATCATAGGAGTGATGGGCCCAAGGCTCGTTGGGATAGGGAGAGTTATAGTTGGCTTTTTTCGATGAGTTTCTGAAATTGTCGACGATCTTCCAGCGCGGTATTTTCTCGCCAGCTTCAAGAATAATAACCGCCTTGCCACTGCGGGCCAGCAAGGTTGCGGCATTACTGCCCAATGCGCCAGAGCCAATGACAATCACATCGGCATCATAGTGTTTACTCATGATATTGCTCTCATTTTCAACGGGAACTAGTCGCTGTTGAGGGTTATAGGTGGCTGCACCCAATAGTTTGTCTTGCCTCGGGAATAAGTGGGGATCACTGTCGCGTCCAAAGTAGGAGCATAGGCAAAGGCATCGGTATAGCTGACAAAACGCGTGTTATCTGACGCCCTTAGCGATACGGGTGTTCCTGTATAACCAAGATACCAGGCAGAAATGATTTTCTTGGCGGTGTCGCCAGTGGGGCCAGTCATAATCAAATGATTATTCAGTTCATCGGCCGAGAGAATATTTGCAACTCTCAGTGCATTGGCCAGCAACTGCATTTCCTCTTGAAAGGAAGGATCCTCTTCCTGCAAACAATTCAAGGCACGTAGTGCTATTACCGGACTCATTTTTTTCCCGTTGGTTAATAGCACTGAAAGCTTAATAAAAATGGCAGCGTCGCTGCTTTCACTCGGCATTCTCCCCCAGGACAAGGAAGATTTGAATACGGCAAAGCCCATCAGGGCAGTGCCTGCTGTTAGAAAACGCCTTCTCGAATACATAAATTACGGCCTAATTAAATAAGTACAGCGAATGTCCTCCAATAACTCTACAATGTAAACAGATTAATTTTCCCCTAAATTTATGACCAAGCTGAAATTATATTTTTTTGACATTAAAAAATAAATTAAGCATGTATATTGATGACCAATTGTAAATAACCCCCTTAAATTAGGAGACCGCTAGTGGCCAGCTATCAACTCTCGGTTTGTGCAGAAATGGTGTTTTTGGATTTACCCTTTATCGAACGTGTAGAGCGCATTCATGCGCTGGGTTTTGGGGCTGAGATCTGGAGCTGGGCCAATAAGGATATCGATGCACTGGTGGCGACAGGAGCTCGCTTCACCTCAATGACCGGTTATCTCAGCGGCAATCTAACGGATGATCAAGAAATCGCGCAGTTGCTGCAAAGTGCAGAAACCTCACTAACGATAGCCGAGCGGCTGAACTGCCCCTGCCTGAACCTGCACGGTACCGGCCTGGATCCACAGGGCTTACCGGTGAAACCGGTTGACAGGGTGACGGGTAACATGTGGTTGAAGGCTGCCGATACGCTTCGTCGTTTAGCACAACTCGGTGAACGGGCTGGGCGTATCTTTACCCTGGAGAACCTGAACCTGACGGTTGATCATCCCGGCACGCCTTTTGCCCGCGCAGCTGACACACTGACGTTGGTGGAAACGGTCAATAGCCCAGCGCTTAAGATGAACCTCGACCTCTATCACGCACAAATCGGTGAGGGCAACCTGATTGAACTGATCCGCCGCTGCGGCACACAGATAGGCGAGATCCAGGTAGCGGATGTGCCTGGTCGTATGCAGCCTGGGACCGGGGAAATCAACTATCGCGCCATTGCCAGAACGCTGCAGGAGATTAATTACCAAGGTGTGATAGCACTCGAAGGCTGGGCCTCCGGGGACAGTAGCGAAGCACTGGCACAGTTTCGCGATCACTTCACGCTGTGATGTTTTGCCCGCCGGGTAATGGCTCTACTCACTTTTTCAAGGTCACCACATACTCCGATAGCACGGCGATATCCTCGTCACTTAAACGCGCTTTGGCCTTATTGCCAGCGCCCACGATCTCGCCTGCTTTGCGGGCTCTTAGGCCTTCTGCGATTTCCTGCTGGGTTAAATCTTTCAGCGGGCGGGCTTTGCCTAAGGCATTTTTTTCACCATAGCGGCCATGGCAGGAGGCGCAGCTATTTTTATAGATCACATCAGGGCTCTGGGCCAATGCCGGGCTGCTACCGGCCAATAGCGTTATTAATAGTGCTACATGTTGCTTGTTCATCAATCTTTTACCCTGTTGTTTCATACCGGTCGTTCAAGGCTAACCCTTTACTAAGGTGAAGAGTTCATACCCCTCACCCTAACCCTCTCCCCCAGGAGAGGGGACAGAATGTGCCACAAATCAACTCCTGCACCTGCCCACGACACAGAACTGACCCCCTCTCCCTTTGGGAGAGGGTCGGGGTGAGGGGGAAATTTGGGCTAACGGCTAGCCTTTCTGCCGGGACTGTTCGAAGATCGTCTTGAGATCGGGTTCTTTCAGCATGCCAACATACTGGCCAATCAGCTTGCCCTGCGGGTCGATCAGATAAGCGGTTGGCGTGCCGATCACCTGATAACGCTCCTGGGTGATCGCCAGTTGGTCGCGTACGTTGGGGTATGACACCTGACGTTCATTCAACAGCGCCTGGATATTCATCTCATCCTTATCCGTGTTGATGCCCACCACCACGATGCTGTCGCCAAACTCTTTACTCAGCTTCTCCAGCGCAGGCATTTCGGCCAGGCAACCACCGCAGTTCGACGCCCAGAAGTTAAGGAACACATGCTTGCCTTGCCACTGGCTCAGCGCAACCTGGTTGCCTTGCAAATCGTAGGCCGCCAGCGCAGGGGCCGCAGCGCCGATCTCGGCCTTCTCTTCTTTACAGCCGTTAAGCAGTAACGCGGCCCCGATTAACAGGATACCGCCGAACTTTTTAGCATTAGCTAACATGCTCCACCTCATGCTCGTTAAGCTCTTCGCCCTGATACTTGCCGTGCTGCAAGCGCACGATGCGATCGGCAAACTTGCCCAGTTCCGGGTTGTGGGTAACCATCACGATGGTGCGCCCCAGCTTGTGCAGTTCGGTTAACAAGCCCAGCACCATCTGCTCGTTTTGTTCATCCAGGTTGCCGGTTGGCTCATCGGCAAAAATCACCGGGGGTTCATTGACCAGCGCTCTGGCAATACAGACGCGCTGCTGTTCCCCCCCAGAAAGCTGGCTCGGCAAGTGATCAAAACGGTGGCCTAAGCCAACCTGATCCAACACCTTGCGAGCGGCCACTTCATCCACCACGCTATGGTAGTGCTGGGCCAGCATCACGTTCTCTAACGCGGTCAGGAACGGGATCAGGTGGAACTGTTGGAATACCAAGCCAATCTTGTCGGAACGGAAGGCTCTGCGCCCTTCTTCATCCAGCCCGGCGGCGTCTACACCGTCCAGCAATACTTGCCCGTCGCTGACGGTATCCAGGCAGGTCAGGATGTTCATTAGCGTCGTTTTGCCCGAACCCGAGGCTCCCATGATGGCCACAAATTCGCCACGCTTGATCTTGAGGTTAATATCCTCGAGTGCCACCACCTGGCCGAAGCGTTTGTAGAGATGACGGGTTTCAATCACCCAGGGTGAGAGTTGCTGATCGTTGGTCGGTTGCTGTTGAGTCACCGTTACTCTCCTTTTAACACTTTGGCCGGTTCGATATTCACGGCGCGATAGGTTGGCAGTGCGGCTGCAATCAGGGCAACCAGCAATGAAAGAATGACCGTCAGTGGAATAACCTGCGCCCGCAGCCCGATAGAGGCAGAGAACACGGTATGCCCTAGAACCTGTGCCAGGATGTAGCCAGCAATAATGCCGACCACCACGGCGAACAGCGCGATGATCAAGGTCTCGGCCATAATCTGGCGCACGATGTCGCTGCTTTTGGCGCCTAACGCTTTTTGTAAGGCAAACTCCCGCGACCGTTCGCTGACGATCGCCATCAAGGTGGTATTCACGCACAGCGTTGATAGCACCAGAATAACCACCGATACCAACCCCATCAGCCCTTTGATCTTATCCAGCACCTGGCCTTCGGAAGCCGAAACCTTGCGGATCGGGCGGATCTCCAGATCGGGATAGCGTTTTTGCAACTGCTCGGCAAACTGCTCCACCTGACCGCGTTCGTTGTTCACACTGAATAAGGCGTGGCTGATCAGGTCCGGCTGATGTAGCCAACTTTGGGCCAGCGGCAGGTTGATAATCAGCACGTTATCCGTGGCGTCACCGGCTTCGACAATGCCTTTGATCTGCAACTTTTTCTTCTGCTCCCCTTCCACCAGCACCACCGAATCGCCCACCTTCAGTTCGAGGCGGTTTGCCAGCTTGTAGCCGATCATCGCATTGCGATCGTCAAAGCTGACGCCAATCCAGTTACCCGTCACCTGCCAGTAAGGAACGATCTGCTTGAGCGATTCGAACCACACGCCCATCACCACTACCTTTTCCAGCTCGGTACGCGCCATGCCGTATAGATATGGGCTATTGGCCGTCACCAGCCCTGGTGGGGCGTTGTCGACAATCTGCTGATAACTCTTCTCCGCCATGGAATTACCCATCCCCGGTCCGACATAAAAGTTGGCGCCGAAGGTGCGTAGCTCCTGGCTCATTTTGGCGTTGATATCAAAATACACCGCAGACATCGCGGTGACGATCGCCGCCCCTACCGCCAACGCAGCAAACACCACCACCACCCGCTGCATCCGTAAGCGCAGCGCGCGGAACACCAGGCGCCAGAACATGCTCTGAGAGGAATTAACGGCCATACAACACCTCCACCGGGTAGAGATGAGCGATGCGGCGGGCCGGGAACCAGGTCCCAGCCAGCGCAATCAGTACCGACAGTACCAGCACGCAAGGCACCACAATCCAGGCAAAACTCAGCGGCGCTCCGAACAGCATCAAACCAATCCCCTTAGCCAATCCCCAGCCAGCGATGCAGCCTAACAGGCCGCCAATAATGCCGCTCATTGCCGCTTCCAGATAGAACAGCATCATGATCTGCCACTGTCTGGCCCCCAGCGCTTTCATCAGGCCAATCTCTTTGGTGCGCTCCATAATATTGCTGGTCATCAGCGAGGCAATGCCCATAGCGGAGGCCAACAGCGCAGCCAGCGTCACCACCGCCAGCAACAGTTGAATCTTCTCGATCACAATCCCTTCTGAGGCGGCCACCTGCCAAATTGGGCGAACGCCGGAACCGGATATCGCCTCTTCCAACTGATGGGCGATGGACGAGACATACGCGGTGCAATACCACAGGTCGTATTCTTCTGCGTCCAGTGACTCCAGATCGGCCCTGGCCTTACGTGACAGCTCGTTCTCCGGCACCGTCAGCGCGGATACGCGGATGGCCTGCACTTTGCCCTTCAGCCCCAGCAAGTTCTGAGCCTGCGCCAAGGGCAGCACCAGTTGCTGTTCTTCATCGCCGCCGCTGGCCAGTATGCCGCTGATCGTCACCTCCAACGCCGCTGCTGGACCTTTGACAGTAATGGTGTCGCCAATCTTCCAGCCGCTCTGTTGAGCCAACTGTTGGCCAACCAGTGCCTGATTGGCCGTGCCGCTTTCATCAGGCCACTGGCCGGTCACCTGCCAATAAGGGCTGATAATCTTCTGGCCAGTCTGATAGTTCTCTTCGTCCGGTACGTTGACCTTCTGCTCAAAGAAGGTCCCTAACACCGGTATTACCCGTTGCTGTACGCTGACTTCACCGCTCAGCAACGGGGCAAAGCCGATGATGTTATTGCGCCAGAAGATGTCTTTGATATTGGGTAGTTCGGCCTCGTCGAGAAAATCCTGACCGGCCAGCGGGTTGTTTTTCTCACCGAACAGCGAGGGCAAGGTCGCCTGCCCGGCCGGTTCGATCAGGATGTTAGCGCCATAGGATTTCATCTCCCGGGCCATCTTGTCGCCGATATCTATCGACACGGCCAGCAGGGCAGAAACCAGGCCCGCCGCCAGAAAAATGGTGATCACCGCCAGCGATTTTTTGCGGATATTGCGATACCACGACTGTTGCAGCATGCGCCATAACATGGTTATTCCCCTTCCTTGATGAATTTCTCTGGCGTGTCGCGGAAGGCTTCATAGTTGGCCGCGCTGGAGAAGAAATAGGTTTTACCGGCGTAGTTGTAGCGATGTTCCGCTTTGGTGTTGGTCAGCTTGCTGCCGTCAACCGGGTCGGTGACTTCCAGCGTAATGATGGTGCTGAAATAGTTAAGGCCGGACTCCAGCGATTTCTTGCTGATGACCAAATCCGTGGCGGTCATATCCCACTCTTCGATCGGCACCGGGTTGCAGCCACCTGGCTTACCGATCGACGGAATAAATATCCGTACATCGCAGGCCACGCATATCACCTGATTGCCTTCCATCACGTAGCCCTGATCGCCGCACAGCAGGCAGGCATCAAACACCACGCCCAGACGCAATTTATCTGGGTAGCGGTTGATCACGAAGAAGCGCACGGCTTTACCGTCGTCAGCCACCCAGACAAAGCGGTGTAGTTTGCCATCCTTGACCTGTTCTATCGGGATATGGACCAGCCCATCGGCATTCAGCGTCACCGGCAAGGCTTCAGATAAACGCGGGGGCTGGGAGGCAATTTTGTCCCAGTAGAGTTGGGAACCGGCAGAAATCACCGCCAGCACCAAGGTCATGACCAACACGCGCCGGGAATTTTGATAGTGGGCAACGGCCTTACGGTGTTCGATGGGCCGCGGTTCCACCTGCGTCCGACGGCGCGGTATGACGACTTTCAACAGGTAAACCAGAGCCGTCAACAGCAGCAATCCGCCGCAGAAATAGTTAATCAGGCCGTTGGCATTGGTGACTTTGGCCACATAGCTCAGCAAGGATTTGGTGAGTTCCAGCACCTGGAGCTTCATTAATGCCAGCATCAGTTCGCCGGAGAGCGGTGCCAGTAGCAACAACGCCAGCAATAGCAGCAGCGGCCAGCGCAGAGTGCGAACCTGACGCACGCAGGCGGCCAATAGCGCCCCGGCAAACGCCACGATAATAATGCTGGCAATCACCGCACTAATATTGAGCAGTAACTCGGTGTTGATGACGTCGGTGGCGGTGATCGCCCCCAGGTTAGGCGTTTTCCCCCAACGCAGCGAAGCCACCAGCACCAGGATAAATTGCCAGACATAGCCCGAACGCGAACCAGAGGTAAACTGGTTAAGCAGGAACAACAGGATCAGAGCGATTTGCAGGCCGGTAAACCACAGCGCCCATTGCTGTGAATCAGGCAGATGAGCCGCGGTAAAGGTGCCGCCAAAAAAGCCGATCAGGCTCAGCAGCACCATCGGGCGCACCAGGGGAGTTTGGCGTATTGTCCAACTCAGCCCCAGCAGCAGGGCAACGGGCAGGAAAGATTGCAGTACCGAAACAAGAAAATAGCTCATGATGACTGTACACCCCGCTCACTGACAAGCTCAGCCTGAGCGGCAATTGGGTATAAACCGTTATCCGTTAATGATGAGCTTGTCCAATCATGGCAACCAACGGAGAACGTCGTGTGGCGTTAGCATTTAAACGCCAACGGCCGGGGAAACATTGCTGCCTGCCCGGCCTGTTGATAGTGAAACCTTTACGGCTAAATCAGTTCAGACCAACATATTTGAAGTCGAAGCTGACATCGAAAGGTTTCCACCAGCGGCCAACGCCGGTGTCACTATCGGTATGGCGATGCAGGCCTGCCTTGGATGGCGGATCGATATGATAGGTCACCTTATAGTTGCCCACGCCCATCATCTTGATGTTGGCACCGTAGTGTGGGCCATCGCTGGCAACCATTGGCATAAAGGTGCCTTCCTGCTTCTCACCGGTATCGGTGTTGGTCAGGGTGTAGGCGATGGTCAGGTAAGGCATCCATTCGCCCGCGCCAAAACCGTTCTTGTTGCCCTCAACCGAGTGGATATCCGCTTCCAGGTGGATGTCGGCTTTAGCCGCTGGCAGCCCCATGCCACGCGGATCCATATCGATCGGTTGCAGGTAGACGGCCGCGATCTCCAGCTCGTTCATTTTTACCGGCTCGCCAGCAGGGTACTCTTTGAAGGCGAACGCCGCTGGTGCGGTGAAGATCCCGGCGATCAGTGCGCCACTGATTAATTTTTTGTTCATAGCCATAGTTGTTATCATCCTCGCTAAATAATCGTTCAGATTAAAAATCATCCCAGAAATACTGCGGGGTGTTACCCCCGACTTGTTGCTACGGTTCCCCGCCTCATGACCCACAGGGCAAATACGGCGGCAATCAGCAGGATCGCCTGCGGTATCAGCGTTTCGACATAAGGGTAAATACCCAGCCAGGAAATTTCTGGCACGCCGCTCAGCAACGTTGGCTCAAACAGTTTGCCTTCGATCAGTTCCAGCACACCTTTACCAGCAAACACAAAGGCCATCAGGTACATAAAGCTGCCGGTAAACATAAAGAACGGTTTGAGAGGTAATTTGACGACGCTGTAGCGCATGATCAGGTAGGCGATCAGCAAGATCACACAGCCGATCAGGAACCCGCCCAGAATGGACAGGTGCCCTTCCATCGAGCTGGAATCCCCCATCAGGGCAAAATAGAACAGCACGGTTTCCGCCCCTTCGCGGTAGACCGCCAGGAAGCTGGTCAGCCACAGGCCAACCATCGATCCGCTGCTTAACGAGTGCGAAAGCTTACCTTCCAGATAGGCTTTCCACTGTTTGGCTTCCACTTTCGACAGCAGCCAGTAGCTCATGGAGAACAGCATCACCACCGCGATCAGCATGGTGAACCCTTCCAGCAGTTCGCGGCTGGCACCAGAGTTAGAGAACAGCCACTGGAAAATCACGGCGGTGATCACGCTGGCCAGTAGCGCGACATACACCGACTGGCGAATGAGCGGCAGTTTGTCGTGATGATTGTTTTTCACCAGATACGCGACGATAGCCGCGACGATCAGCAAGGCTTCCAGGCCTTCGCGCACGATGATTAACAGGCTGTAAATCAGCAGGCTCCAGTTGGTCTGGCCGCCAGTGCCCAACATCTCTACCGCCGCCGCCAAATCGGTTTGCAGCGCCTGAGACTGCTCCTTCACCGTATCAAGCGGTTGCCCGGCCTTGATCTGGCTGACTATGCGCGTGAAGTAGCCTTCGATACGGGTTTTAAAGGCCGAGTCGCGCGAGCCGATCTTGTTCTCCATGCCGCTGGCTTCAAACAGGTCGAAGTAAGCATCCTGGATCGCCATCATGGCGCCTTTGGCATCACCGCTGGCGTATTGCGCAATAGCGGCATTCACCGCTTTATCAATATCGTTGGTTACTTTCTGCCAGTCCGCATCCAGCGCGGCGTCATTGACGTCTGGCGTGGCCGCAACGACTTGGTCATCACGGGTGGTTGGCAGCCCAGGCAGCAAGTCTTCAAGATCCTGCAATAAGGTGGTAACACGGTAGCCGACCTCGTTCATCTGGTCCGGTTCGCCGCTCAGTTTGATCAGCTCAGAGAACTGGCGGTTAATGTCACCGGCCTGCTGGGAGGAACGATTCTGCCGCAGCGAGGTTTCCATTTCGGAGTTTTTGAAGCCGTCATACTGCGCCTGTTGCACCTTTTTGCTGGCTTCGGCGTAGCTGTTGCTTTGATACAGGCCAACGGCTTCGGCCAACAGGTCATCGATGGTTTTAAAGCTCTGCTGCCAATAAGGTGCAATTTGTTCGTTGTCATAAGCGCCGTGCTGCTGCTCCGCCGTGAGTTTGTGCCCACCGCTCAATACCGGCAGCACGCCGTTTAACTCGTTTTTCAGCCAGGCTATTTTGGCATCGACCTCCGCCTGCGGCTTGCCATCGCCAATCATCTTGCGGATTTCGCCAAAGGCGGCCTCCATCTGATAGCTTTTTTGCGCGGAAATGTTGATGCGGATCGGGCCTTCGAGGTTTTCGAACACCTCAAAATAGGCCATCTGTACTTCACTGCGGGCTTCAGCAATCTGTTGTTGCTGGTAGAACTGCGAGGTTTTATCCAGGCGTGACTGAATGTCATCGCTCAACTGTTGGTAATCTGCGGCAGCCAGGGCGACAGAGCTGAGAAGAAACCATCCGGCGCAGAAAAACAGGATCCGTCCAATAATACGCATGGTCATGATAGGCATTCTTATAATGGGAGTAATTCTCATTATGATGGGCGCATCAAGACGATACTCTGATCGAGGTCAAACTATGACGACGATTTATTGTTCTTGTTGAGGGAAACGTGAGGAAGGATCTAGCGAAACGGGCGCAGCATGCAGCGCCCCTACAGGGTGAGCCGGTGGTAACTTGTTTGAGGATCGCACATGTTCGACCGTAGGGGCGCAGCATGCTGCACCCTTTTAACCGCATATAGCGCTAGCGTTTTGCCGCTGCGAGGTACTTGGCCATTTCTTCCTCAGGCACCATGCCACCGCCGGTTGCCCACACCAAATGCGTCGCATTAGCGATCCGTTGGGCATCGATCTGGTGGCGGTCCAGATAATGTGAGTCGGCGCAGACTCGAGCCGGCCCCGCCATGCCTGCCAATGCAGAAGGCTCCAACTGAATGCCCTCAATATCAGCGAGCAAACCAAGCAGGTCGTACATCTCCTGATCGCTCAGGGTATAGAAACCGTCCAGCAAGCGTTCCATGGCACGCCCGACAAACCCGGAAGCCCGGCCGACGGCCAATCCATCCGCCGCCGTGACGTTATCAATCCCCAGATCCTGCACCGCAATGTGATCGTGCAGCCCGGTGTGGATCCCAAGCAGCATGCAAGGTGAGTGCGTCGGCTCGGCAAAGATGCAGTGCACATGGTCACCAAACGCCAGCTTGAGGCCAAACGCTACGCCACCAGGCCCGCCGCCTACGCCACAGGGCAAATAGACAAATAACGGATGGTCTTGATCAACCTGGATGTTCATCTGCGCAAACTGCTTTTTCAGGCGACCACCGGCCACCGCATAGCCGAGGAACAGGGTTTGCGAGTTCTCATCATCAATAAAGAAACAGCGCGGGTCAGACTCCGCCTGCTTACGCCCTTGAGCCACCGCCACGCCGTAATCCTGCTCGTACTCCACCACGTTAACGCCGTGTTCACGCAGCTTACGTTTTTTCCAGGCGCGAGCGTCGGCAGACATATGCACGCTGACGCTGAACCCCAGCTTGGCACTCATGATGCCAATCGACATCCCCAGGTTGCCGGTTGAACCCACTGCGATGCTGTACTGGCTGAAGAACTGGCGGAACTTGTCGCTAAACAGGATGCTGTAATCGTCGTCTACAGACAGCATGCCCGCCTCGATGGCCAACTTTTCCGCATGAGTCAGCACTTCATAGATGCCACCACGGGCCTTGATAGAGCCAGAAATCGGCAAATGGCTGTCCTTTTTCAACCACATCTTGCCCGCGATAGCCTGCTCATAACGCTGCTCCAACGCGCTCTGCATCGCCGGGATCGCCACCACTTCAGACTCGATAATGCCGTTCGTTTGCTGCGTTTCGGGGAATGCCAGGCACAGATACGGAGCAAAGCGTTGCAAGCGCGCTTCGGCTTCGGCGACATCATTTTGCGTCAGCCCGACGTACGGTAACCCTTCCGCCAGCGTGGTCGTATTGGGGTTGAACCAGGTCACCGCTTCCAAATCCATCAGCCGTTGCACCAAAGGAAATTTCACTACCAGGTTTTCAATGTCTAACGTATTCATAATTAGTCTCTTTTGGTCTAGATGATATAAGAAAGCAGGAATGTGGTTCCCAGCGCAATCAGCGAAGCAATAAAGGTGGCCGAGGTATAATACTTAAACATCTCACTGAGCGTCGCGCCGCAGTATTGTTTAACCAGCCAGAACAGCGAGTCGGTGACGATGGTGCAACCGATGGCACCCGAGCCGATGGCCAACGCGATGATCTCCGGGCTGACGCCAGGGTAATGCGGCAATACGGGGGCAACAATGGCCGTTGCTCCCATCATCGCCACGGTGGCCGACCCCACCGCCGCATGCAGGCAGATAGCCACCAGCCAGGCCAGCAAGATCGGATGCATATCCATATTCGACAGGATCACGGCCAGCGTATCTGCCAGCCCACTGGCTTTTAATATGCCGTTGAATGCACCACCGGCCCCGATAATCAGCAAGATGTTGGCGATGGAAGAGAAGCCGTTTTCGGTTTTGGTCAGCAAGGTGCCCATGCCCATATTGCGGCGAATACCCAGCACGTAGTAGGCCACGAAGGCGGCAATAAACATGGCGGTGATCGGGTTGCCGATAAACTCCAGGAAGGTATACAGCGCGCTGTCTTTTGCCATGTAGAGTTCCGCTGCGGTTTTCACCAACATCAGAATGATCGGCAATAGCACGGTAAACAGTGTGGCACCCAACGAAGGCAAGTCCTGCTCGTTACGCACCTGCACGGAGGAAAACTCGGCGGGGACCGGTTTGAACGGCAGACGCTTACCGACCAGCTTGAGGAACAGCGGCCCACCAATCAGCGAAGCGGCCAGCCCGACAATCAAACCATACACAATCACCGAGCCCACATCGGCACCCAACTTGTTGGTGACAAACAGCGCCGCCGGATGTGGAGGAACCACACAGTGCACGGCCATCAATGCGGTACACAGCGGGATCGCCAGCTTCAGCAAGGAGGTATTGGTTTTTTTGGCAATCGAGAACGCCAGCGGGATCAGCAACACCACGCCCACTTCAACAAACAGCGTAATGCCGCAGACCAGCCCCACCAGCACCATGATCACGTCAGCCGATAGCCAACGGCACTTTTGCAAGGTGATGCCTATGCGTTCTGCCGCCCCGGACACTTCCATCATGTTGCCCAGAATGGTACCTAAACCAATCACCGCCGCCAGGAAGCCCAAGGTCCCGCCGATGCCGCCTTCAATGGCATTGACCATTTCCAGCGGGTTCATGCCCATCAGGGCTCCCACATAAAAACTGGCCAGCAACAACGCCAGGAACGGGTGGATCTTGAATTTTACGATAGTGAGAATAATGATAATGATGCTGCTTAATAACGTAGCGACTACCCAGATCTGCGAGTCCATGTTCAGCGTCCTTCCAGGATAAATTTCACTCCTATTGGAAACTAACGCCCCAGCGCTGACAAACGATCAAAACGCCTCTTCACATGAGCCAGATTCAATCAATCAGGTGATTTAGGTCAACATTTGGCACTATTCCTGCCTTTGAATCACATTGCTTCATCTTTAAGCCCGGGTTTCGCTATACTCCTTGATGATTTATAACCGGCGCAGCATGCGGCACCCCTACTGATTAACAGGCGATAACCATGTACGACGAAAAGCACCAACTCGCCCGCAACAGGCACCTGAATGGCTATCAGCTAGCCAAGCTGCATACGTTTGAGATTGCCGCGCGGCAAGGCTCGTTCGTGCTGGCCGCCGAAGAGTTGGCGATCACTCCCAGCGCCGTCAGCCATCGGATCAACAACCTGGAAGCCGAGTTGGGTTTTAAGCTATTTCAGCGCTTTCACCGCCGGATCGAACTGACCCCCGAGGGCGAGCGGCTATTCTGGGTATTGAAATCGTCACTCAGCTATCTCAATCAGGAGATACTGGAGATTAAAAGCCAGGAGCTGTCTGGCACTCTGACTATCTACTCCCGCCCGTCGATTGCCCAATGCTGGCTGGTGCCCAAGCTGGCGGACTTTGATCGCCAATATCCGGCCATCAGTCTGAATATTCTCACCGGCAACGAAATGGTGAACTTCCACGGGGCGGGGATCGATTTGGCGATCTATTTTGATGACAAAACGCCGGAGAAACTCGATTGCCAGCATTTGATGGATGAGTCGATCGTGCCCGTATGCAGCCCGGAGTACGCCGAGCGCCATGAGCTAGTGGGTAACCCCGCCAACCTGCGGCGCTGCACGTTATTGCACGATCGCCAGGCATGGAGTTACGACTCGGATATCGGGGAGTGGAATACCTGGGCCAAACACTTTGATCTGGAGTTTGCCGACGGGCAACGCGGTATGGGGTTTGATCGTTCGGATCTAGCGGTGATCGCGGCCATGAACCACGTGGGAATTGCCATGGGCCGCAAGAAGTTGGTGAGCAAGCGCCTGGAGAATAACGAACTTATCGCGCCCTTCCCCGGCATGGAAATGCAATGCGCACAGCGCTACTACATTTCCACGCTCTCGGACCGGCAATGGCCTAAAATCAACGCCTTTATCCAGTGGTTAAAGGCCATGGCCGACGAGTCTTAATTAGCCGCCTGCTGGCGTGCCCATGCCAGCGTTTGTGCTGCCAGCTTATCGCTGGCCAGGCCAAAGGCCTGCACGACGTTGTCCATCGATGTGCCGTGGATCGGCTCGCGTACTACAAAGCTGCGGTTGGCGATCGCTTCACGATCTGAAGTACGCACCAAGCGAGCGTCAAAACGGATCACCACCTCACCCTGCTGACCGTTATAAACCCCTTGGAACGACACCAAATCCCCACCTAGCTCCAGATCTGCCTGCAGATTGTCATCGTCGCTGCTCACCGAACGGAAATGGCCATTGGTGCGGAACTCCTGGATCAGGCGATTACGCAGCAATAACGGGGCCGGATCGCTCCAACGCGAACCGCTAAAAGAGGTGATCTCCGAACCCTGTGGCTGAACGGCGATCCGCGTACCGTTTAAAAACTGGTTGGAATTGGGCTGAACAATGCGCACCGTCTGTTTTGACGCAGGGCCCCCGTCCACCGCCGTTGGCAAGGCAGGCAACAGAAACACCTGTTGTACCGGGCTGGGCGGCAAAATGGTGCATGCGGCCAGCGGCATCACGGCGACCAGCACCAACAACCGTAGCATCTGGCGAAGTTTTAGCTTAATCATTTAGGGGTAAACTCCTTGGTACGTTCGCGGCCCCTGAGCAAGGCGGACGGGTTCTCTTCCAGGCGGCTCATGGCACCGCGTAGGGTCAATAAGGTTCTGCGTAATTCATCTACCGCCGGGCCAAGATCGTTGAATCCCTGGATGCCGCTATTCAGTGACTGCTGATTTTCACCAATCAGCTTGTTGAGCAGCGCGGTGGTTTTCTCAAGCGATGCCATGGTGTTGGCCGCATTGGCGACCAATTGCTTGCCCTGCCCGTCCAACAGCACGTTGGCATTGCGCACCAACCGATTAGTTTGCGCCAGCGTATCGTTGCTTTGCTTGGTCACCAGCGCCAGCTGCTGCAGGATGGTGCGGATATCTTCACGTTGCCCGGCTACGGTAGAGGTAATCTGTTCCAGATTATCCAGCGTATTCACCAAACGCTGCTGATTGTCCGGCGTCATTAGCTGATTCAAACGCACCAGCACCTGGTTGACATTGCTCATCACGTCTTCGCCATTGGCGAGCAACTGGGTCAACGGCGATGGCGTGGCGATAATCACCGGGATTGCCCCATCCTCTCCTGTGAGCATCGGGCTGGTTTCACTCCCACCGCTGAGCTGGATATTGGACGTACCGGTAATGCCCGCTATCGCCAGGCGAGCCTGGGTATCCTCACGGATCGGCGCAGAGGCCGCGACCCGAATGCGCGCCCAGACTTTGGTAGGCACGTTGGGATCCAACCGCAGCATAGTCACTTCCCCCACGCGGATCCCACTGTAATTGACCGTGCTGCCCTGTGACAGGCCGCTAACGGCTTCATTGAACACGATATCGTACTGCTTGAACTGGCGATCGGTGCCAGACTTGGTCAACCACAGGCTGAACAGCAGCACGGCGGTGAAAATAATCAGCGTAAATAAACCAATCAAGACATGATGCGCACGGGTTTCCATTTGTTATTGCCTCTCTGGGATATTCGTTACGGCCTGCTGTGCCGCCCGCCCACGCGGGCCGTGGAAATACTCTTGGATCCAGGCATCGTCAGTGGCGGCTACCACCTCCAGCGTATCCACCACCAGCACCTTCTTCTGCGAAAGTACCGCTACCCGGTCGCAGATTGTATAAAGCGTATCGAGGTCGTGGGTGACCAGAAACACCGTTAACCCCAAGGCATCGCGCAACGTACGGATCAGGCTGTCAAAGGCGGCGGCACCAATCGGATCCAGCCCGGCCGTTGGCTCATCCAGAAATACGATTTCCGGATCCAACGCCAGCGATCGGGCCAACGCGGCACGCTTTACCATGCCGCCAGAAAGCGAGGCCGGATACTTGTTGCCAGCACTGGCAGGCAGCCCCGCTAACGCCAACTTCACCTGTGCCAGCTGCTCGGCATCACGGCGCGGTAAGCCTGCGTATTCAATCAGCGGCAGCGCCACGTTTTCCGTTACCGTCAGCGAGCTGAACAAGGCTCCGCGCTGAAACAGCACGCCAAATCGCCTTTCCAGCACGGAGCGGCGCGTACCCGAGAGCGCCATCAGATCCTCGCCAAAGACGTGGATCTGGCCAGCGGTTGGGCGACGTAGACCAACGATGCTGCGCAACAGCACGGATTTACCGGTGCCCGAACCGCCGACCACGCCCAGGATTTCTCCTCGGTGCACGTCCAGATCGAGGTCCACATGCACGCATTGGGTGCCAAAACAGTTTCGCAACTTACGGATGCGGATAATGGCTTCCGGGGTCGTCTGGCTCACACGCCCATCTCCATGAAGAACAGTGCGGCGACCGCATCCAGCAGGATCACCACAAAGATTGAATGCACGACGCTGGCGGTGGTATGTGCCCCTACCGACTCGGCACTACCGCTGACTTTAAACCCTTCCAGACAGCCGATAATGGCGATCAGGAACGCAAATACCGGCGCCTTGCTCATGCCCACCAGGAAGTTCTGAAAACCGCCGCTGCTCTGCGTGATGGTTAAAAACATGGTTGGTGAGATATCCAGCGTCAGGGCGCAGACGACCATGCCACCAAAGATGCCGCTAATCATGCCGATGAAGGTCAGCATCGGCAACGCCAGGAGCAACGCCAACACGCGCGGCAGCACCAGCAGTTCAACCGGGTTCAGCCCCATCGCCTGAATAGCGTCTATTTCCTCGTTGGCCTTCATCAGCCCGAGCTCTGCGGTAAAGGCGCTAGCGGTACGGCCCGCCATCAAGATGGCCGTCAGCAGCACTGCAAACTCTCGCAGGAAGGAAAACACCACCAGTTGCACGGTAAAAATGCTGGCACCGAAGGTAGACAGGACGGTTGAACCCAGGAAAGCGATGACTGCCCCCACCAGGAAGGTCAGCAGCATAATGATCGGCACCGCGTTCAGGCCGATTTGCTGGAGATTGGCCACCAGCGAGGTGATCCGCCAGCGCGTTGGGCGTAGCAGACTGGCAAACAGGGTTTGCAATGTCAGGCCGATAAACCCCAGCAGGGCTACCAGGTTGTGCCAGAAATTTTCCATCGACCGGCCGACGTTGGCCAGCAGCTCGATTGCCAGACCGGGCGGTTTTTCTGCCGGTGGTGGCTCAAATCCTTGCAAAGCACGGCCAACGGTTTCCAGCAGCACGCGGCGTTCCACAGGGAGCGTGGGGGCTAACTGTTTGAGATCGGATATCCGTTGGTCACCCAGCAGATTGACCAGCAAGGTAGCACCTGCCGTATCCAGACTGCCCAGTTGGCTGAGATCGAACACCACATTGGCAGGCAGGCGAGCTTGCAGTTGCCCAACGGCGGGTTCCAACAGGCGATAATGTGCCAGCACCCAATCCCCAGATGCCAAGATACGGGGAGGATGAAGCGTCTCGTCCAGGTTGAGAAAGGTGCTGAGTTGCTGTTCTGCCATCGATGACAGCCTCTGCTGGCGAAGAAATTTATACCCGTCGACCTTCAAGCGGCAGCTTGAAAGCGATTGGGCAAAGTCTATTTATAACATTAGCGTAGCGGCTTTAAGCAGATTTGCTATAGCACGGTAACTTATCGTTATTGTTTAAGGTCGTTCAGGGCACAGCCCCCTGAAAAGACGCAGGGCCGGGAGATCCCCAGCCCTGCTTGACGCGAATTACTTCACTTCGCCCATAGCTTTCAGCTTTTTGGACAGCTCGCGGCGTTCTTTCGACAGATCGGCATTTTTGATGATGTAATCATCAACGCGATCTTCATAGTCACCGCGCATGTTGGCGATGATGCCCTGAATGTCTTCAATGCTCATGCCCGGCTTGATGTACTCGCTCAGGTTGTCGAGCAGCAGCACACGCTTCTGGTTGTCACGAATTTTCTTTTCGTTGTCGACAATTTCACGCTGTAGCTTGTTTTTACGGCGGAACATACGCACAAACTCCAGAACGTCCTGGAAACTCGGCTTATTTGCATTATCCATCTTCATACCCTTGCTTTAGTAATACACAGATTCTATTGGCTTACGGCCACAATGATACCAAGATACAGGGTTGTGGCCGTCAGACACAACTGTCATTGCCCTATCTTACCCACTTTAGCGCATTGACCCTATCCTGATGCGCCTGCTTCATGATCTGATCCACTATTCCTGAGCATTGGCCGTACAGACTTTGAGCAGATCGCCCAACTCTTCCAACTGCTGTGCCAGTTCCATACTCAGCCAGACATAGCCATAGATAGGTGCTTCGCTGAGTTGAGCGGCACTGGCCTCTTGCATTAATGTCTTCAGCTCTGCGGAAATATCGCTCAGTTCCCCAGCAATGACCTGCGCATGCAGGGGCTCGCCATCTCGCATAATATTCGCCAGCGATTCGATCGCGCGCTGCGTTAACAGTTGAGAGCTGCGCAAGGTTTTGGCATTGAGCATAATAAAGTGGGTTTCACGCGAGGCCCAGTAAGCATCGGCCAACAGCTCCAACGTGCAAACCAGATTGCGGCTCAGGGTCTGTACCGCTTCAAAGACCGGTTTGGCGATATGAGTCTCTTTGCTGGCGGGGGCGATCAGTGCGCGTAGCTTCACCACATCGCCCAGCAGGTTTTTGAGCCGAGGCTCCAACCGGGGCCGCTCAATCATGTTGGGTGAAAGGTAAGCGCCGTAGATCTTCCCTACCGTCTCCAAGCAATCAGCCATTTTCATTCGCCACAACACATAAGCTCGCTGTGGGTAGATGCTGGTAAACAACAGCGCCAGCAACGAACCAAAAATCACATCGCCACTGCGCCACAGTGCGATATAGATATCGCCAGCCCCGGCACCGATGACCACCGCCAGCGTAATGCCCACCAGCAAGGCCATATAGGGTCGTTTGCCGAGCGTCAGATAACCACAGGCAAACATCACCACCCCACACCAGGCCAGCATCACCGGCAGCGAATACAGCTCCAGGTATAGCGCAATCAGGCCAGAGGCCGCGCCAAACACCGTACCGGCAATACGTTCCAGCGCCCGTTGCAGCACGTTACCCCAAAAAGAGATCGGCCCCATCACGACGATCAGCGTGATCAACGGCCAAGTACCTTCCGGGACCGCCAATAGCCGGATCAGCAGGAAGGTCAGGATAAAGGCCAACCCGATCCGTACTCCGTGGACAATACGGTAATTACGGTAGATCAGGTGTTCAAAAGAAGAGATTTTTCTATCCAGACGCACGCTTGTACCCGCCAACCCTGCTGTAAAACCCTTATTTTAGTGGAACAATGTGGCTGACGTACAACACAAGCTGTAGAAAGATGTTTCCTGGTTAGGAATAGGTTTAGGTTGGCGCTAAAGATTTTAGCGGCGGAGGATTTACCTTTTTGCTAAAGAATGAGACCATCGGCGCATGGAAACCAAAGAAATCAGGCGCAACAACCTGCGCGATCTGATGGCACGTTTCGCCCGGCAAGGCACCAACCAGAATGAGTTCGCCATCCTGGTGGGATCTTCTGCGCCAACGCTGAGCCAGATCACCGGTGAAAAATCCTCCCGCAACCTGGGCGACAATCTCGCCAGACGCATTGAGGCCAAACTTGGCTTGCCCAAAGGCTGGTTCGATGTATTCCATGAAAAGGCGCTGGAACAGCCGTTTGCCAACGTGGCGGCCGAATCGGATTTCCAACCGGCACGGCTCAAACCCGTGGTATGGGAAGATACCGAGCAGGACAAGGAAGAGTTTGTGGAGATCCCATTGCTGGATATCGATTTCTCCGCCGGTGACGGCTGCTACGAAATTGTCGATAGTGAAGAGTTCTCGCTGATCTTCCGCCGCTACTATCTGCACAAGATGGGGGTGCCGGTGAACGCGGCACGCATTATCCGCATTTCAGGTTCCAGCATGGAACCCCGGTTGCAGGATGGTGATGTGGTGGGTATCAATACCGTCGATACCCGTATCCGCGAAGGAAAAACCTATGCCATCCGCCACGGCAATCTGTTACGGGTCAAAATCCTGATTGAGCAACCCGACGGTGGCGTAGTCATCCGCTCTCTGAATCGGGAAGAATACCAGGATGAACGGCTCAGCTATCCACAGCGCAAAGACCAACTGGTGGTACTGGGCCGCGTATTCTGGTCTTCCTCGTCCTGGTAGCGGTTGCCGATTATTTTGCTGAATTTGTACTGACGTTCCTTCTCTGGGCTAACATCGTAGGGGCGCTGCATGCAGCGCCCCTACATACGAGCAGTTATCCGCTATTTAAAATCCACCGCCATTTGCTGCGGTATCGACAACCCACGGGTCGATTGCACGCAGCGGCCAATATAATCGGTAAAGCGTGGCGGCTTAGGCATGCCCAGCTTGAGGATTTTTTCGTTGCTAAAGCGCACGTTCAGCATGGCAAAGGAGCCGTACAGGCGCATCGCTTTCAACATCAGGCGCTCATTGCACGGCCCGAAGATATCCTTCAACTGTTTACGCATTTGCAACAGGGCTTCGTAGCTGACCTGCGCATAGCGATCACCCACCGGTGGCTCCTCTAGTGCGGCGGCGATGGCATAATCGATATCCGCAAAACTGACGCTGCTCTCCTCTCCCGCCGAGATATGGTAAACATCGTTATCCAAGCTTTCGCGGTTGAGCAGCATCACTAACGCATCGGCGCAATAATCCACCGGGATCACATCGATACTATCTTGCAGCGAACACATAAACTTACGCAGCATCAACGCCATACTGAATACCCAGAAAATACTGCTGGAGGGTTTGCAACCCAACTGCGTATGCCCCACTACGATCGAGGGCCGGGCGATCACCAGCGGCAGCTGTGGGCAGGTCTGCCGCATCAGTTGCTCGATGGTCGATTTGGAGCGGGTATATTCCACCAAGTGTTCGGCCGTTTCCTCAAACTCGGCGCTTTCTGCCACCAACGACCCCACCTGAGGTGCGCAAGACATTGCCGTGCCCACATGCAGAAAACGTTTTAATCCAACCACCTGAGCCATTCGCTGCGCAAATGCCAACGTGCCTTCAACGTTAACCTTCCAAATAAGTGGGTTATTACCAAATGACGCCACCGCGGCACAGTTAACGACATGAGTTACCTGGTTAATGCGGGCGTCAGACAAAAAGTATTCCGGCTCGCTTAAGTCACCCAGTAAAATATTCTCCACCGTGAGCTTACTCAGAATGTTTTTATCTATATTGAACTTTTCCATATTAGTGAAAATACGGTTCAAGCCCTGTTCTTCGGTTTCCGCACGCACCAACAATAGATAGTTAACTTTTTGATTTTCCGTCAGTAACTTTTCAAGCACCGCACCACCGAGAAAGCCAGTCGCCCCAGTCAACAGTAACGTTTTCATCTTACACACCTACATTTGCATTGAATGAGGTGGAGTGTATGCCTATATTTATAAACCAGAAGTAAATAGAAATTAACTGATTACGTAACGACTCTTCTTAATATTATCTTAAGGAATGTCCTGAAACACTCACAGGCAATTAGTAACAGCTCAGCGCATCTTTTATTCCGTTTGTTTAATTAACATTTATGTTATCTCTGATTTAATTAATGAGATTAATCCCATGCGCTTTTTAGGAGTTATCATGAGCTACAACCAAAAGGTCTGGCTGACTGTATTAACCGTTTGCACGCTATTCTGGCTGGCTCTGATTAGCGGTATCTATACCTATGCTAAATCCCTGGATCATCAGCACGATCATGGCCAGCAGGAACAAGCGATGAGCATCAAGCCAGTAAAGCACCACCCCACTCTGGCACAGGCGCTGTGAAGGTTCTGCCCTGAATGAGGTAGCGACAAATTCTCTTTAGCCACATATTATGCGCTATCGAATAGGGAGAAAGACATGCCACGACCACTGGATGGCCTACCCCAGCAAGAACGTGAAAGGATCCAAACCGATTTGCTGGCACTCAGAATTATTTATAGCGAACGCTACGGCTACGCCGCCGAATGGGAAAGCGCCGAAACGCACGTCCCCACGCATCTACGCGGCTACTTTCAGCAACGGCTGAACTTCTATCGTACTGCGCAGCGCCACTCAATTTAACGTTAAGCATTAACCAATACTTGGCATCGGTGATCGCGCCGTTACAATAGGGCTATTCCCTACGCCAACAAGAGATGCGACTTTGAGCAGCAAGGCACCGGCCACATTCTACATACACGACTACGAAACCTTCGGCAAAAGCCCGTCAATGGACCGCCCGGCGCAGTTTGCCGGGGTGCGTACCGATATGGATTTCAACATTATCGAAGAACCGCAGGTGTTTTACTGTGCGCCAGCCGATGACTACCTGCCCGATCCCGAAGCGGTGATGATCACCGGCATCACGCCACAAGAGGCGCTGGCCAAAGGCGTTAACGAGGCCGAGTTTGCCCGCCGTATCCACGAAGCGTTCAGCGTCCCTGGCACCTGCATTCTGGGTTATAACAATATCCGCTTTGACGATGAAGTCAGCCGCAACATCTTTTACCGCAGCTTCTACGATCCTTACGCCTACAGCTGGCAAAACGGCAATTCCCGCTGGGATCTGCTGGATGTGATGCGGGCCTGCTACGCCCTGCGCCCGGAAGGCATCATCTGGCCAGAAAACGAAGATGGCTTCCCCAGTTTCCGTCTGGAACATCTGACGCGAGCCAACGGCGTTGAACACGAACACGCTCACGATGCGATGTCCGATGTGCATGCCACCATTGCCATGGCCAAGCTGGTCAAACAGGCGCAGCCAAGGCTGTTTGACTACCTGTTGCAGCACCGCAATAAGCACAAGCTCAATGCGCTGATCGACGTCGCGGAAATGACGCCGTTAATGCACGTTTCCGGCATGTTTGGCGCGGCGCGGGGTAACACCAGTTGGGTTTCACCGCTGGCCTGGCACCCAGACAATAAAAATGCGGTAATTATGTGCGATCTGGCAGGGGATATTACCCCGTTGCTGGAGCTGAATGCCGACGAGCTGCGTGAACGCCTCTACACCCGCCGCGATCAATTGGCAGCCGATCAGGCCCCAGTGCCGATCAAGCTGGTACATATCAATAAATGCCCGGTGCTGGCTCCAGCCAAGACGCTGCTGCCAGAAAACGCAGACAGGCTAGGCATCGATCGTCAGGCGTGTCTGGATAATCTGAAGGTGCTGCGCCAGCACCCAGAGATCCGTGAAAAAGTGGTAGCCATATTTGCCGAAGCCGCTCCTTTCACCCCGAACGATGATGTGGATGCCAAACTGTACGACGGTTTCTTCAGCGATGCCGACAAAGCGGCGATGAGGATCATCCAACAAACCAAACCGCAGAATCTACCCGCGCTTGATTTGACCTTCAGCGATGGCCGGATGAAAGAGCTGCTGTTCCGCTTCCGGGCCCGTAACTACCCCAATACGCTGGACGATGCCGAGCAGCGCCGCTGGTTGCAGCACCGCCAGGAGGTGCTGAGTGCCGAGCGGGTGCAAAGTTATATCTTGCAGTTGGAGTCGCTGTACAACCTGCACGAAGGGGATAAAGAGAAGATGGCGTTGCTGAAGGCGCTGTTTGACTATGGTAAACAGTTGGTGGGGTAACCCTCACCCTAACCCTCTCCCAAAGGGAGAGGGGACTGAACGTGCTACATACTTAACTACAGTATTCGTCCTCTACATCAGCCCGTTTCAGATCAACTCTGAGGTACGCCACTCATCCTCTGCATCAACCTGGTTACAGATTAACTTCCGCACCTGACCACAACGCCATACCAGCTCCCTCTCCCTGTGGGAGAGGGTTGGGGTGAGGGGAGCCGCAAGTACCTCAGCCACCTTCTCACTGAACGGCATTACATTTCTTCAAGCAAACAAAAAGGGTTCCAACATGTGGAACCCTTTTTGCTATCGCGAGGCAGGCGAGTGGATTAAGCCACGTCTTCGCTTGCCTGTGGCACCGGCAGGCTGAAGCTGCGGGTGACAAACGTCAGATACAGCAGGCCAATTGCCGCCCAGACCAGGCCCAGCGTCATCGAGCTGACTTCCAGGTTGACCCACAATGCACCGACGGTTAACGCCCCCATCACCGGCAGGATCAGGTAGTTGAAGGTGTCTTTCAGCGTACGGTTACGTTTCTCGCGAATGTAGAACTGCGAGATCACCGACAGGTTAACGAAGGTAAACGCGATCAATGCACCAAAGTTGATCAGTGCCGTAGCGGTGACCAGATCGAACGAAACGGCAGACAGCGCAATCGCGCCAACCAGCAGCACGTTCAGCGCCGGGGTACGCCATTTTGGATGCACATAACCGAAGAAACGCTCCGGGAATACGCCATCACGGCCCATGACGTACATCAGACGGGAAACACCCGCGTGAGATGCCATACCGGAAGCCAGTACGGTTACGCACGAGAACACCAGGATCACCGACTGGAAGAACTTGCCAGCCACATACAGCATGATTTCCGGCTGTGATGCGTCAGGATCTTTGAAGCGCGAGATATCCGGGAAGTACAGCTGCACGAAGTACGACACCACGATAAAGATCACGCCGCCGATCAAGGCCGTCAGGAAGATGGCTTTCGGGATCACGTTTTCTGCATCTTTGGTTTCTTCGGATAACGAGCTGATGCCGTCAAAACCGAGGAACGAGAAGCACAGAATGGTCGCACCGGTGATCATCGGCACTACGTGCGCGTTGTCAGACCAGAACGGACGGCTGCTCACCAGCGTACCGGCGCCTTCACCGTGGGAGATACCGTTAATCACCAGGCCCAGGAACACGATCATAATCGCCACCTGTACCACCACGATAATGGAGTTCAGGTTGGCTACCAGCTTGATGCCACGCAGGTTGAACGCCGTCATCAAGGCAACCAGGGCCGCAACGAAGATCCACGAAGGTACACCCGGGAAAATGGCTTCCAGGTAAATTTTTGCCAACAGGATGTTGATCATCGGCATGAACAGGTAGTCCAGCAGTGATGACCAACCCACCATAAAGCCGACGTGCGGGCTGATGGCTTTCTGGGCATAGGTATAGGCAGAACCGGCGGAAGGGAATTTCTTCACCAGTTTGCCGTAGCTCAGGGCGGTAAACAGGATCGCCAGCAGAGCAAAGGCGTACGCGGTCGCGACGTGACCGTCGGTCAGGCCGGAGACGATGCCGAAGGTGTCAAAGATGGTCATTGGCTGCAAATAGGCCAGACCCATCATGACGACCGGGACTAAAGTCAGTGTTTTACGCAGTTGGGCGCGCTGGCCGGCAGCTGGTGCGGCGGTGATGATGTTATCGGACATCGCGAAGCCCCCCCTTACCTTCAGTCTTGCGGATAATAGACACGCCAAGACTCAAGGTTGCGGGGAAACTTCGCAACGTGCGACTGAATTCTAAAAGGGGGATGAGGGAAGCTGGATAACTAGGCACAAAAGCCTGTGTTGCTCCATAATCGCTGCGACCGCAACGGAAACCGGCGGGCACCGGTGCCAAGGTGAAAAATTGCCCCATCTTTCTTATCCTCATGAGTCACGACCATAAAGTTTTGGTTGATCGCGACGAACCTATTTATCTATCCGGCTCGATGTCCGGCCTCGCTTGATGTATGAAACGCACGTTTGTAGAACTTAATGCAAAAAAAATAACCGACGCGTTAAAACGTCGGCTATCTGCATTTCGCGTATTTTGCCATAAGATCACAGAAAGACAAGATCCTGAAACCTTCTAATACAAATTCTTTTGCTTAATATCAGGAAAAAGCCCCTTCATTGCCATCAGGGTACCTGATATCAGGCATTTTTCAGCATCCAGTCGATCTCGGTTTCCGTCACCAATCTTTCAAACTGCATCAGTTCACCCATTTTGCAGGCGTGATAAACCTGTGAAAAGCGTTCGCCGAGGTAGTGCGTCAGTTCGTGCTGATGCTCGAATTCGTAAAGGGCATCGCTTTGGCGGATCGGGAACGGTAGCCCCTCCTGTTCCAAACCGTTGCCGGTCACTGGCTCAGGCAACGGTAATTCGGTATCTAGCCCGTACAGCATCCCCGCCAGGATCGTCGCCACCACCAGATAAGGGTTGGCATCGGCACCGGCAACGCGGTACTCCACGCGGTGGTTCTGCGCATCGCCACAGGGAATGCGCAACGCCACGGTACGGTTGTTATGCCCCCAGGACGCCTGGACCGGCACATACATCCCCGGCTGGAAACGGCGGAACGCATTGACGTTGGGTGCCAGCACCGCCATCGATGCGGGCATCAAGGCGATCATCCCGGCTAATGTCCGCTTAAGCAGCGCCGAGTCTTCGCCATCCGCTTCGGCAAACAGGTTTTTCCCCGCACTGTCTACCACGCTGAGATGGACGTGCATGCCACTCCCCGCGTAATCCTCATAAGGTTTCGCCATAAAGGTGGCATGCATATGGTGATGTTCGGCCACCTGACGCACCAACCGCTTCAGCGCCAGCGCATGATCGCAGGCTTGCAGTACGTTGTCGGTGTGATTCAGGTTCACCTCGAACTGGCCGGGGGAAGCTTCAGCCACCGCGCCATCCGCCGGTAGCCCTTGCATCTGTGCCAGCGTGTCGATGTCGTTGAGCACCCCAGCAAAATGGTTGAGGTTATCCAGCGAATAGACCTGGCTCTGTACGTTGCGCTCCTGAGTACCCGGTGCGCACGGCGGCTGCAGATAACCTGCCGAGTCTCGCTGTCGATCGATGAGATAAAACTCCAACTCTACCGCTACCACCGGGAACAGTCCGCGCTGGCGCAACGCCTGCCATATTCGGTTCAGTACATTGCGGGGTTCAACGTCAAAGGGAGTACCATCTTCATCCAGCATGGTCAGTAGCACCTGACCGATATGTTCCGGATCCGCCGCCGACGGCGTCAGCGTACCGGGCACGGGCATGCAGATCCGATCCGGTTCGCCCAATTCCTGGCCCAATCCGGCCTCTTCGACCACGTTGCCCAAAATGTCCATAGCGAACACCGAGGCGGGGAAATAGCAGCCTTTTTCAACTTTTTTCAACCCGGAGACGGGAATGCGTTTACCGCGGAAGGAACCATTGAGATCGGTGAGAAGGATATCGATATACTGCGTGGCAGGATGGCGTTCCAAATAGTGAGCAACCTCACTTTGGAACGCGCTACTTCGCCTTTCTTCATTATGCTGTGCAAAATCTTCTACTACTGCGCTATTGGTTTGCATACATCACCTGCCGTTGTGCTCTTGGGAATGCCTTCGCATCCGCTTGCCGATTGACTTAACACATGGTTTGATTTCTCTGTAGAGTGCGCCACAGGCTGGCGCTCAAAATAACACCCATAACATGAAACATAGCTTTAACATAAATGGTTTGCAAATGTTACAATGGCGTTTGATTATTCGCCAGGGACTGCTAAATTGATAAAATATTGACCGAAAAGGCGTTGTTTGCGCTTTGTTGGTACAGAATTTCTTCCGCCAGACCAGGGGGAAACATGGGCAATATATTTTACAACGGCCGCCCAACTACCGATATCATGTGGTTTCGATATCACTCAGACAGGTACCCGGCTCCGGGTGTGCTCCCAACCTGTCGCTCCTACCAGAAGGAACTACCGCTATGAGCGAAGTCAGCTTGGCACCAGGCAAGCGCCTGTCGCAGATCCGTCAGCACTTGGGTTTGTCACAGCGTAGGGTCGCCGAACTGTCCGGATTAACCCACAGCGCCATCAGCACCATTGAGCAGGACAAAGTCAGCCCTGCCATCAGTACGCTGCAGAAACTGCTGAAGGTCTATGGGTTATCGCTGTCTGAATTTTTTGCTGAACCTGAACGGCCAGATGAACCCAAAGTGGTGATCGAGCCGGACGATCTGATTGAGATCGGCAGCCAAGGCGTTTCGATGAAGCTGGTGCATAACGGCAGCCCAACCCGCAGCCTGGCCATGATGCTGGAGACCTATCAACCAGGCACCACTACCGGTGAGAAGATCAAGCATCAGGGCGAAGAGATCGGCACGCTGCTGGAAGGGGAGATCATGCTGACGGTCAACGGCCAGACCTATCTGCTGACGGCTGGCCAGAGCTATGCCATCAACACCGGCATGCCCCACAGCTTCAGCAATACCTCAACGCGCGTTTGCAAGATCGTCAGCGCGCACACCCCAACCACCTTCTGACAAGATCCGCCGGAGGAGTGATGATGGAACATGTTGCCAGCTATTATGCCGCCAGCGCCAACCCCCACGCTCCTTATCCCCAGTTGAACGAGGCTATCCGCTGCGATGTCTGCATCGTCGGTGGCGGTTTTAGCGGCCTCTCCAGCGCCCTGCATCTGACCGAGGCCGGTTACGACGTGGTGGTGCTGGAAGCCGCCCGCATCGGTTGGGGAGCCAGTGGGCGCAACGGTGGGCAGGTGGTGAACTCCTACAGCCGCGATATCGATGTGATTGAGGCTCGCTACGGCCAGCAGACCGCGGCAATGCTCGGCAGCATGATGTTTGAAGGGGCGGAGATCATTCGCCAGCGTATCGATCGCTACGCCATCGCCTGTGACTATCGCCCCGGCGCGGTGGCCGCCGCTCTCACTTCACGTCAATTCAACGAATTAACACAAAAGATGAACCACTGGCAGCGTTATGGCCACCAGCAACTGGAATTGCTGGACGGGGAAGCCATGCGCCGCACCGTGGCCAGCGAACGCTATGTTGGCGGGCTGCTGGATCGCCAAGGTGGCCATTTGCATCCGTTAAATCTGGCGCTGGGTGAGGCCGAAGCGGTACGCCGCCACGGTGGGCGGCTGTTTGAACAATCGGCAGTCACCCATATCGATTATGGCCAACCTAACAAGCTACACACAGCGCAGGGTTCCGTCAGCGCCAGCCTGGTGATCCTGGCGGGCAATGCCTATCTGGGGGAGAAGCTAGAACCGCGCCTCAGCCGCTTGAGCATGCCCTGCGGCTCGCAAATCATCACCACCGAACCTTTATCTGCGGATATGGCCCTTTCCCTGCTGCCGGATAATTACTGCGTTGAAGACTGCAACTACCTGCTGGATTACTTCCGCCTGACGGCAGACAACCGTTTGTTATACGGCGGGGGCGTGGTTTATGGCGCACAGGATCCGGCGGATATCGACGCCAGGATCCTGCCCTTGATGCTCAAAACCTTCCCGCAGTTGAAGAAGGTGCGCATCGATTACCGCTGGACCGGCAATTTCCTGCTGACCCTGTCACGCATGCCGCAGTTTGGCCGGCTGGAAAATAACGTTTACTACCTGCAAGGCGACAGCGGCCACGGCGTGACCTTGACGCATCTGGCAGGCAAACTGATTGCCGAAGTGCTGCGCGGCGACGCGGAACGCTTTGATGCTTTCGCCCAACTCCCCCATTTGCCGTTCTTCGGTGGCCGCCATTTACAGGTGCCATTTACCGCCCTAGGGGCCGCCTACTACGCCCTGCGCGATCGCTTAGGATTCTAGGTTACCAATCCCCCTCACCCCAGCCCTCTCCCATTATAAAATCCTGGATCTCATAAGCACTTGTTTGCGGGAGAGGGAGCTAGTCTGGAGCCGCAAGCGGGCACAGGAGGCAACTTATAGCACGGTCAGTCCCCTTCCTTTGGGAGAGGGCATCACAACGCGTATTTCTTGCTTAACTGACCAGCAGTAAGGGCTGTGATCCGGGTTTTATCTGAGCTATACCATTTTGCATGTTGCAAAAATGGCAATTCGTGTTACAAAAGAGTTTCTTTAGCCGTCTATACATCCAAATGAATTTCACGTTGCCGCCACCACGCCGCGATTTGAAACACGAGGGGCGCAACGTCTTCAGCCAAACTATGCCGACCAATACCGCTTCACGCCTGGAGATGCGCAATATCTCCATCGCCTTTGCCGGGTTCAACGCACTGCAAAACGTCGACTTTACGCTGCAAGGCGGTTCGACTCATGCGCTGGTGGGGGCCAACGGCGCGGGCAAATCCACGCTAATGGGCATTCTCTCCGGCGCGCATAACCATTATCAGGGTGAAATTTTTATCGACGGCCAAAAGGTCGATATTCACTCGCCACTGCAGGCCCGCCAGCACGGGATCCAGGTGGTGCAGCAGGAGGTGGATGTGGCGCTGATCCCCACACTGTCGGTCGCGGAAAACATCATGCTGGACTGGCTCAATCAGCCGGGCCATCTGCTGAACTGGCGGCAGTTGCATCGCCAGGCCGCCGCGCTGTTGCAGCAGCTTGGGCTGAATATCAACCCACGCCAACGCCTGGAGGCCTGTACGTTGGCGGAGAAACAGCAGGTGCTGCTGGCTCGGGCGCTATCCCACCGCTGTCGTTTTCTGGTGCTTGATGAGCCGACGGCCCCGCTAGACAGCAAGGAGAGCGAACGCCTGTTCCACATCGTGCGCCGCTTGCGCGCCGAAGGCATAGGCATCGTGTTTATTTCCCACCGCATCCACGAATTGAAAACCGTCTGCGACCATTTGACGGTACTGCGCGACGGTCGACATGCCGGTGAAGGCAGCATGCAGGGCCTGAGTGGTGAGCAGATCGTCGAAAAAATGCTGGGCCATTCGCTGGACGATATCTTTCCGGCCCCCCGCCCACCACACGGCTCACGCCCGTTGCTGCGAGTAGAAGGGCTGCACGATCGCCATAAACTGCGTGACGTCTCTTTAACCCTGCATCAAGGGGAGATCCTAGGCATTGCCGGGCTGGCGGGCGCAGGTAAGACCGAGCTTTGCAAGGCGTTATTCGGTGCAACCCCCAGCAAATTGACGCAGGGAGAGCTGCGCGGCAAACCTTGGGCACCGCATTCACCGCATCTTTCGGTAGAACAAGGCCTGGCGCTGGTGCCGGAAGAGCGCCGCAAGGAAGGCATTTTTATCAACGAAGCCATCCCGATGAACCTGAGCGTCAGTGCCGATGACAGCTTCTCCCGCTGGAGCCTGTTCAGCCGCCGTCAGGAACTGCGCTGGGCCTTAGAGATTATGCAACGGCTTGGCGTACGGGCCTCCGGCCCACAGCAAAAGCTGGCACGCCTGTCTGGTGGCAATCAGCAAAAAGTGGCGATCGGCAAATGGTTACGTGGCAACGCCGAGGTGCTGATCTTTGACGAACCCACCAAAGGCGTAGATATCAAGGCCAAACAGGATCTGTTCCGGCTGATCGACGGTTTGGCACGTGACGGCAAAGGCATTATCTATGCTTCCGGCGAGTTTTCCGAGCTGGTAGGCCTGTGCGATCGCATCTGCGTGCTGTGGGATGGCCGCGTGGTGGCGGAGCTCAACGCCGCTGATATTGATGAAGAAACCCTATTACTGTATTCCACCGGAGGAACTCCTGCGTGAGTAAAGAATTATCCCTGAAAAGCGTTCTGCCCTGGCGCCACCAGCTGTTTGAGTTTTTGTATAAATGGGGGATGTTGCTCACCGTTGTCGCCTTGATCGCGCTGTTTGGCCTGGCTTCCGACAATTTCCTCGATGCCAATAACATCATCAACATTCTGCGTTCGATCGCCATCGTGACGGTGATTGCCATTGGCGTGTCGATCTCGCTCTCGGTGGGTGGCTTCGATCTCTCCGTCGGCTCAACGGCGTCGTTGGCTAATGCGTTGGTGATCTCGCTGTTTGCCTGGTACGGCTTTGGCACCACCGGTGCCATCGTGCTGACGCTGCTGCTGTGTACGCTGGTCGGCCTGTTCAATGCCTTTTTGATCGTGGTGCTGAAGATCCCCGATATGCTCGCCACGCTTGCCAGCCTGTTCGTTATCCAGGGCGTGGCCATGACCTACAGCTACGGCGGCTCTATCACCCAGAATATGGTGCTGCCGAACGGGGATATGGCCGAAGGCGTGATCCCAGAGGTCTTTTCCACGTTGGGCCAGGTACCGGTGATCGTGCTGATTATGCTGGCAGTGACGGTGATCATGCAGCTTTTCCTGTCGCTGACCAAGCATGGCCGCCGGATGTATGCCATCGGCGGTAACCCGGAGGCCGCCCGGCTTTCCGGTATCCGTACGGTACGTTACAGGGTTACCGCATACGTGCTTTCCTCCCTGCTGGCGGGCCTTGGCGGTATTTTGCTGGCGTCACGTATCGGTTCCTCACAGGTTAATGCCGGTGGCGGTTATCTGATGGATGCCGTAGCAGCGGCCTATATCGGCTTCTCCTTGGCGGGCTCCGGCAAGCCTAATGCGCTGGGTACCCTGGTTGGCGCGATTATCCTGGGCGTATTGCAAAACGGCCTGGTGATGCTCTCTGTGCCCTACTACGCCATGGATATCATCAAAGGGCTGGTGCTGGCATTGGCACTGGCGATCACTTACATCCAGAAACGCTGACCCACCCGGCGCACCACTGCGCTGCGCCGGGCTATACCCCTCCTTTTCCTCTGGTTTCAACGCATTACTGATCAAATATACAAATGATACGAGTTATCATTTGCATTTACATTTCTGTCAATTTCCTTACAATGGCCTGACGTTTTCCTCACGCAACGGGAATTCTCGCGGCAGCGTGAAAACATATTCTTTTAAATCAAACAACTAACAGGAAAACCTGTTGACCTCGGGACGGGAATATTTAACCCAATGGAAAAGCCAAGCTATAACACTTTAACCGCGTTAATCCTCGCATCACTCGCCAGCGGCAGCGCTCTGGCACAAACTGAAGATACCATGGTGGTCACCGCCTCCGGTTTCCAGCAAAGAATTCAAGATTCGCCGGCTACCATATCGGTGATCCCTCGCCAACAGTTGGAAACCCGCGCCTACCGCGACGTCACCGATGCGTTGAAAGACGTACCGGGCGTGGTGGTAACCGGCGGTGCCAGCAGCAGCGATATCAGCATTCGTGGTATGTCCTCCAAGTACACGCTGATCCTGATCGACGGTAAACGCGTCGATACGCGTGGTACCCGCCCTAACAGCGATAACGCCGGTATCGAGCAAGGTTGGTTGCCGCCATTGCAGGCTATTGAACGCATTGAAGTGGTACGCGGGCCAATGTCTTCACTCTATGGCTCCGACGCCATGGGCGGGGTGATCAACATCATCACGCGCAAAACCTCGACCACTAAAGACTGGGTTGGCTCCCTGCAAGGCGATGCCACCATTCAGGAAGACCGGGATTCCGGTGATATCTACCAGACCAACGCCTACGCCTCTGGCCCGCTGATCGATGGGCTGCTTGGCCTGCGGGTGAATGGTCTGTTCTCCCATCGTGGGGAAGATCACTTCACCAATGGCTTTAACGAACAGCGTATGCGCAGCGGCACGGCGGTATTCAGCCTGACGCCGGATGAAAAGAACGACTTTGATTTCGAAATTGGCCGTTCGCTACAGGATCGCAACAGCACGCCAGGTAAGTCCGTAGCATTAGAAAACTGCCGCAAAGGCGTCTGTAAACCGAACTCCTCCAGCGACAATCTGTATACCCGTAATAACTACTCGATCACCCATAACGGCTATTACGACTTTGGTAACAGCACCAGCTACATTCAGCGGGAAGAGACCAATAACCCTGGGCGTAACATGAAGATGTACAACACCATCTTCAATACCCAGACCCAGTTTGACCTTGGCTCACACATGCTTAACCTTGGCGGGCAATACCGCTACGAGAAATTGCATGACGGTGGCAACCAACTTGAGGCCGCCGACGGTCTGGACCAGTTGACCCGCTGGAGCTGGGCGCTGTTCGCCGAAGACGAATGGGCACTGACCAACGATTTCAGCCTGACCACCGGGATCCGTATGGATCAGGATCAGAACTACGGCAGCCACTGGACACCACGCATGTACGGCGTGTGGCACCTGACCGAACAGTGGACCGTGAAAGGTGGGGTTTCTGCGGGCTACCGTTCACCAGACCTGCGTCAATCCTCTGCCAACTGGGGCCAGATCACCGGCGGTGGCGTGAGCAACGGTATCATCGTGGGTAACCCGGATCTGAAGCCAGAGAAAAGCATCAGTGAAGAGGTCGGCATCCTGTGGGATAACCAAGAGGGACTGAACGCTGGCATCACCCTGTACAACACCGATTTCAAAGACAAAATCACCGAAGTTCGCCGCTGTAACAGTTCAGAGGATCCGGCCTGCACCATCGGTGACACCACTTATGATTTCGTCAGTGACCGCGTCAACGTGGATAAAGCCAATATGCGCGGTATCGAAGTGACCGCCGGTTGGCAGATCACCGAAGACTGGAAGCTGAGCACCAACTACACCTTTACCGAGTCTGAACAGAAGAGCGGTGAGTTCCAGGGCAAGGCGCTGAACCAGATGCCGAAGCACATGATCAATGGCGTGCTGGATTGGCAAGCTACTGAGGATCTCGGCCTGTGGTCACGCGTTAACTTCCGCAGCGAAACCTCGGAATACCTGAGCCGTACCTCAATGGCGGTCAGCACACCATCCTATACCTTTGTTGATGCCGGGGTGAGTTACCAGGCGCTTAAAAACCTGCAGCTTAGCGGCGGGGTTTACAACATTCTGGATAAAACCGTGGATTACGAACACTTCAACACCACGCTGGATGGCCGTCGTTATACCGTGGGTATGACTTACAACTTCTGATTCTGACCCCCTCACCCTAACCCTCTCCCACAGGGAGAGGGGACTGTCCGTGCTACAACTCAATGACATCCTCCACTTCAGCCCTGTACCTCACCACAACTCCGTACCAACTCCCTGCCCAGCGTAAGGTGCCAAAGCTGTACTCCCATATCTAATAACAACGCCGATCGGCTCCCTCTCCCTATGGGAGAGGGTTGGGGTGAGGGGCAGCCAGATGCTCAATCATCATTATTGATTGCTATCGTGTGCAGGCATTATTTTGGTTGGGAATTTAACTGGGGATTTCAAGGAAAGAGGATAACGCGGCGGTAACCCGCCGCGTCTAGAGCTAATCGCTTACTTATCAGGGTTCCACTTCGGGAATTCCATTTCGCTGTACTTCACCACTTTGGTGCCGCGCGTCAGCTTATAACCGAACCAGATAATCAGGAACAGTGGAATACCGATGTAGGTTGCCGTCACGCCGTACCAGTCGATACGATCCGCCAGGAAGGCTTGATAGTTCTGCCCCAGCGTGATGATCAAGCACAGCACGAAGGCAAACATTGGCCCCAACGGGAAGAAACCGGATTGATACGGCAGATCGCTCAGGCTGTGCCCTTGCATCACATAGCCGCGGCGGAAACGGTAGTGGCTGATGGCAATCCCCAACCAGGCGATAAAACCGGTCATGCCCGAGGTATTAAGCAGCCACAGATAAACGGACTGATTACCAAACATCGAGCTCAGGAAGCACAGCGCCGCTACGACGGTGGTGGCATACAGCGCATTACGCGGCACACCGCCCTTTGACAGCTTGGCGAAAATGCGTGGTGCCTTACCTTCCGAAGCCAGCGTGAACAACATACGGGTTGAGGCATACATCCCGGAGTTACCCGCAGAGAGTACCGCCGTCAGGATAACCGCGTTCATCACCGCCGCCGCAGAGAGCAGGCCAGCATGTTCGAATACCAGCGTGAACGGGCTGACGCTGATGTCTTTCACATCATTGCGTAACAGGCTTGGATCGGTATAAGGAATGATCAGGCTGATGATCAGGATCGCGAAGATATAGAACAGCAAAATACGCCAGAACACCTGACGCACAGCGCGTGGAATGTTCTTGCCCGGATCTTCCGACTCGCCCGCCGCAATGCCGATCAGCTCGGTGCCCTGGAACGAGAAGCCAACGATCATCGCCACGCCAATCATGGCCGAGAAGCCACCGGCAAACGGCGCATCACCGATCGTCCAGTTATGCCAACCGGCATTTTCACCGCCCTTGAGAATACCGAAAATCATCAGAACGCCAAGGCCGATAAAGATAATTACCGTGCTTACCTTGATCAGCGAGAACCAGTATTCCGCTTCACCGAAGCCTTTGACCGAGATGTAGTTAAGCAAGAACATCAGGCCAAGGAACAGGGCGCTCCAGATCCAGCCCGGCGTGTCTGGGAACCAGTAGTTCATCACCAACTGTGACGCCACCAGGTCGACCGCAATGGTCACCGCCCAGTTGTACCAGTAGTTCCAGCCCAGCGCAAAGCCGAAGCCCTCTTCAACATACTTGGCACCATAGGTGGAAAACGAACCTGAAACCGGCATAAACGCCGCCAGCTCACCCAGGCTGGTCATCAGGAAATACACCATCAGACCAATCAATGCATAGGAGAGTAACGCGCCGCCTGGGCCTGCCTGGGAAACCGTTGCGCCAGAGGCAACAAACAGGCCGGTACCGATGGAACCGCCAATGGCAATCATGGTTAAATGCCGCGCTTTCAGCTCGCGGCGTAATCCGGGTGCTTGCTGCCCCGCTGTTTTTATATCCTGCTGAGCCATTCTTACCCTATCTGCTCGTCAAAAATGAGGGCCGGATTGTAACAAATACCCGCCAGCGAACTAGTAACATTGCCCTGATATAAGATAGCTTCATAATCCGCGGCCAATTATTAGCAGCGGTCCTAATGATGACTTTATGCGATCTTGATCGGTTTTTGCCCAACGCAATAACTCAAGAAACGCTGTAGCGCATTGGAAATGTGTTTTTGCCGGTGATGGATCAGATACAGCGTGCGCATCAATGGTGGCAGAGGGATACTCAGTTCCACCAACACCCCGCTAGCCAGCTGTTCTTCCACTACGCGACGTGACAGGCAACTAATGCCGATACCGTGGCGTACCGCGTGCTTGATCGCTTCCGAGTTGCCCAACTCCATCACCAACTGGAAATTTGGCAGATGCGCCAACAGCAGATGATCCAGCACTTCCCGCGTGCCAGACCCGCGCTCCCGCAGGATCCAAGGGGCGCTGGCCAGCGTTGCCAGGGTCACCGGTTGCTGTAGCAATGGGTTATCCGGCGCGGCAAACACCACCAGCTCATCTTCAAGCCACGGCTGGGTGACCAACTCAGGCATGTGGCACGGCCCTTCTATCAACCCCAAATCGACACGAAAATCGGCTACCGCAACAATCACCTCCTGACTATTGCCCACGTTCAGTTCCAACGGGGTCGCAGGAAAATCTTTGCGATAGTGGGCGATCATCTCTGGCAGCATATAGTTGCCGATGGTGCTGCTGGCGGCGATGCGTAACGCGCCACTATCATGCAGGAACAGTTGTTCAATTTCCCCGGCCTGCTCCAGCAGAGCCAGCGCTTTGGGATATAGCAAGCGGCCATGTTCGTTGATCACCAGGCGTTTACCCACGCGATCGAACAACAACACCTTTAGTTGCCCTTCCAAATCGGCCAGCGCCGCGCTGACCGCCGATTGTGATAAAGCCAATACCACTGAGGCCTGAGTGGTGGATCCGCTTTTCAGCACCTCGGTAAAAACTTCCAGTTGGCGCAAAGTGATATGCATAACAGCCTCGACATAAAAAGAATGGTTATACCCGTCGTCTTTCAAGCTGCAGCGTTGTTACCTGCGCTTGTCCACCCCAGTCACTTACAAAAGTAAGCTCCTGGGGATGAACAAGCTTGTCGCCTAGCTGCAACTTGAAATCCATAGGGTAAAAGACAAAACCATTTAAATGAAAACACCAAAAAATCAGTCACACGGCGTCGGTAAGCTCACCGCCCTGCCTTATAAGGTTATCACGTTTACAGAATTAGGCTTGGCGGAGTAGCCGACCCGTCCAGGTGATCAACCACTTATTCCGATAAGTTATAAATATATAATCAATTTCTCTTTTAGGTCACCTGCTTTTATCATTGCACTCAGGAATTTAGCAGAGGACAGAATAATCATGGCGAGTCACAGCACTCAACCCTACCCCGAACAGCGTTTTCCCCTGTTTGGACTACCACGGCTGATACCAGGCTTACTGCTGACCGGCGCGCTGACTGCGTTTTCGGTCTGGGCGGGCGATGTTCCCTGGGTTGCCGGGTTGGGATTAGGCGCCCTGACGCTGGCGATCCTGTGCGGCATCCTGGTCGGCAACACTCTTTATCCCTGGTTGCAACCTAGCTGCCATACCGGCGTACAGCTGGCCAAACAGCGGCTGCTGCGCCTGGGGATCATTCTTTATGGCTTTCGTTTAACCTTCCAGCAAATTGCCGACGTGGGGGCCAGCGGGATCATTATTGATGCCCTGACCCTGAGCAGCACTTTCTTGCTGGCCTGCTGGTTGGGTAAAAAAGTGTTCGGCCTCGACAGCCAAACCACCATGCTGATCGGTGCCGGTAGCAGCATCTGCGGTGCCGCAGCCGTGATGGCCACCGAGCCGGTGCTGAAGGCAGACTCCAGCAAGGTTGCCGTCGCTGTCTCTACCGTAGTGGTGTTTGGTACGCTGGCGATCTTTGCCTATCCGTGGCTGTATCAGCTGAATGAGCACTTCCAGTGGCTGCCGTTGACGCAGGAAACCTTCGGCATCTACGCGGGTTCGACAATCCATGAAGTGGCTCAGGTGGTTGCTGCTGGCCATGCCATCGGCCCGGATGCGGAAAACGCGGCGGTGATCTCCAAGATGATCCGCGTCATGATGTTAGCCCCGTTCCTGCTGTTGCTGTCTGGCTATATCAGCCGCCAGGCCGGTAACGGCAGCAAGAGTGAAAAATCGGCCATCACCATTCCGTGGTTCGCCGTGTTGTTTATCGCCGTTGCCGGGCTGAACTCGTTCAACCTGATCCCGGCCACGCTGGTACAGCATCTGATCACCATCGACACCTGGATGCTGGCCATGGCCATGGCCGCTTTAGGTTTGACCACCCACATTAGCGCGGTACGTCAGGCTGGTGTGAAACCCATCTTGCTGGCGACGCTGCTGTTCGTCTGGCTGATTATCGGCGGCGGTGCAATCAACCTGTTGGTGCAGCACCTGATTTAATCCCCACTTCATACTGCGGGCCTAGTTTTCCAGGCCCGCTTCTTTTCACCGCCATTCAATCCTTCGCTTATCAATGCCATAATGGAGCCGATAACACAGGAGAATGAAAATGAAGTTTGTCGGTGCACACGTCAGCGCTTCTGGCGGCGTAGATCAGGCCGTGATCCGCGCACACGAATTAGAGGCGACCGCATTCGCCCTGTTCACTAAAAATCAGCGTCAATGGAAGGCTGCCCCGCTGCCTGCCGACGTGATAGACAAGTTTAAAAGTGCCTGCGCACAGTACGGCTATGGCCCAGGGCAAATCCTGCCGCACGACAGCTATCTGATTAACCTTGGCCATCCGGTAACGGAGGCACTGGAGAAGTCCCGCGAGGCGTTTCTTGATGAGGTGCAACGCTGCGAGCAACTGGGGCTGACGCTGCTGAACTTCCACCCGGGCAGCCACCTGATGCAGATCGATGAGGATAAATGCCTGGCAAGGATCGCTGAGTCGATCAACATCGTGCTGGATAAAACCCAAGGCGTCACCGCAGTGATCGAGAATACCGCCGGGCAAGGCAGCAATCTGGGGTTCAAATTTGAACATCTGGCGGCGATCATCGACGGTGTAGAAGACAAGAGCCGCGTCGGTGTCTGTATTGATACCTGCCACGCTTTCGCCGCCGGTTACGACCTGCGTACCGAAGAGGATTGCCAGAAGACGTTTAAAGAGCTGGGCGACGTAGTGGGCTTTAACTACCTGCGCGGTATGCATCTTAACGATGCCAAGAGCGAGTTTGGCAGCCGCGTTGACCGCCACCACAGCCTGGGTGAAGGTAATATCGGTAAGACCGTGTTCAGCTATATCATGCGCGACGAGCGCTTCGATAACATCCCACTGATCCTGGAGACGGTGAACCCGGATATCTGGGCCGAGGAGATTGCCTGGCTGAAGGCGCAGCAGTAATTTTCTGCGGACATAAAAAAGCCGGCATTTTTCAGATGCCGGCTTTTTATTTTGCGGTTGTCGTTACGCCACCGTGGCTACCGGCGCTTCAGAGCGTTTAAGGACCGCATAGGCCACGCCCGCCAGCAGGGTACCCGCCACAATCGCCAGCAGATACAGCAGCACCGGCGAGATAGCACCAGGGATCAACAGCACGAACAGACCACCGTGAGGTGCCATCAGTTTTGCACCGAAGGCCATCGACAGCGCACCGGTCAGGGCTCCACCAGCGATACAACACGGCAGAACGCGCATCGGGTCACGGGCGGCAAACGGAATTGCCCCTTCAGTGATAAAGCACAGGCCCAACACCAACGCGGCTTTGCCCCCTTCCTGCTCAGACTTCTCGAACTTGCGACGAGCCAGAATAGTAGCCAGCCCCATCGCCAGCGGTGGCACCATACCTGCAGCCATAATCGCCGCCATAGGTGCGTAGACCGAAGAACTCAACAGCGCTACACCAAAGGCATAGGCCGCCTTGTTAACCGGGCCGCCCATATCGGTACACATCATCGCACCGAGGATTGCGCCCAGCAGTACCGCGTTAGCGGTGCCCAGCGATTGCAGCCAGTTGGTCAGGCCGACCATGATCTTGGCGACAGGCGTGCCCACCACATAAATCATGATCAAACCGGTGATCAGGCTGGCAACCAGCGGAATAATCAGGATCGGCTTGAGCGCTTCCATACTCGGTGGCAAACGCAGCTTACCGCTGATGGCCTTGGCCACGTAACCCGCCAGGAAACCGGCAATGATACCGCCAAGGAAACCCGCACCGGTGCTAACCGCCAACATACCGCCGATCAGGCCCGGCGTCAGGCCCGGGCGATCCGCAATGGAGAACGCGATGTAACCCGCCAGAACCGGCACCATCAGCGCAAAGGCCGAACCACCACCGATCTGCATCAGCGCCGCAGCCAACGTACCTTTTACTTCAAACGCCTTGATACCAAACACGAACGACAGCGCGATACACAGACCACCCGCCACCACCATCGGCAGCATGTAAGACACGCCGGTCAGCAGGTGGCGATAAGGCCCTGCGCTCTCTTTCTTCTTGCCTGAGCTCGCGGTGCTGCCACTTTTTTGCGGCTGGAAGATCTCGGCTTCTACCTGTGCCTTATCCAGTTCCTGCGCGGTTTTCTTCAACGCCAAACCGGTTGAGGTGCGGTACATCGGCTTGCCAGCGAACTTGTCCAGATCCACTTCGATATCTGCCGCGACAATGACCAGATCGGCCGCCGCCACTTCTTCTGGAGTGATCGCATTCCCGGCACCGACGGAGCCACGGGTTTCCACTTTCACCCACCAGCCACGTTTCTTGGCTTCGCTCTCGATGGCTTCGGCCGCCATAAAGGTATGCGCAACGCCGGTCGGGCAAGCGGTAATGGCAACAATGCGTTTCGGACCGGCAGATTTTACCAGTGCTACCGTCTGGGCCGGCGCCTGATACGGTTTGGCTTGCGCCTGTGCCGTGGCCAGGAAGGCTTCTGGTTCACGCACCGCGTGTTCCACATCACCGATATAAACCTGTTTGCCGTTCAGCTCAGCGTCAGCAGGTGCAGCAACACCCGCTACCACCACCAGTTCGGCCTCGTTGGCCGTATTAACCAGCGTCAGGCCGGTTTTGGCCGCAGCGGCCTCAAGCATGCGTTTCGCCAGGTGGCTACGAGCCTGCCCGAGCGAACTGTCTATCATCAGCAGCGTTTTCATTCTGACTCCTGCGATTAATTAAAGGGTTTCAGATCGACGCGCGCCATCATCGCGGCCAACTGCGGGCGATCGGTGATGCCAACGTTGCTCTGGCTCACTGCCAAGGCAGCCACGGCAGTGGCCAAGCGCAAGGTATGTTCGCTGGATTCACGCATCAGCAGGCCGTAGATCAGGCCGCCGACCATGGAATCACCGGCACCCACGGTGCTGACCACCTCACAGGCTGGCGGTTTGGCGATCCAGGCACCAGAGGCGTTAACCCACAGCGCGCCTTCGGCACCCAGTGAGATCACCACGTGGGCAATGCCCTGTTCACGCAGGGCGTGAGCGGCTTCCACCACATCTTCCAACTTCGGCAAGGGTTTGCCTGCCCAGATTTCCAGCTCACGACGGTTAGGTTTTACCAACCACGGCGAGGCTTTCAGCCCGGCCACCAGCGCTTCACGGCTGCTGTCAAAAATGATGCACGGACACTGCGCACGCAGGCGGGTCATCCACTCGGTGAAGGCTTCCGGGGCAACCCCGGCTGGCAAGCTACCGCTGACCGCTACCATGTCGAACTGGCCCAGCCAGCTCAGGGAATCCACCACAAAGCGTTCCCAATCCTGCGGCGTCACTTCAAAACCGGAGAAGTTGAAATCGGTCACTTCACCGTCTTTTTCCGTCAGCTTAACGTTGATACGTGTACGCCCAGGGACCACCTGAAAGCGGTTGGCAATCCCCAAATCGCTGAACAGCAGTTGGAAACCATCCTGGTTGTCTTTACCAAGGAAACCGCCAACGGTGACGTCGATACCTAAATCTTTCAGTACCTTGGCAACGTTGATCCCTTTACCTGCCGCATGGAGACCGGCAGTTCTTACCAGGTTAACCTCACCCCGTTCGATCTCCGGGCAAAAGCCCACCAGATCGTAAGCCGGATTCAGGGTTATGGTTGCTACTCTTCTGCTCATGCTGCACCCTCGCCAAGACCTTCACTGATGGCTTCGCCGATGGCTTTCAGCGCCGCTTCAGCATCGTCACCACTGGCGGTAAAGCGCAGGTGATGACCTTTTTTCACTCCCAGTGCCACAACCTTCATCAGGCTGCGGCCGTTAGCCGGTTTACCGCTGCCGTCGAGATTGGTGACGGTAATTTCACTCGAGAACTGTTTGATTACGTTGACTAGCGCAGTGCCTGGGCGGGCATGCAGGCCATGCTCGTTGCGCACCACGTATTCCGCACTCAGAACCGCGCTCTCTTCAGCAACTTCGCTGGTCAGTAACGCCAGCACCCCTACCGCATCGGCGTTCAGCAAGCGTTCAGCTTTTTGGCTCACTAACAGATCGCTTAAGTAGTTCAGCACCGTCAGCGGTTGTTGATCGGCGACAGCGACGGTCAGCAACAGTGCGACCTTTTCACCTTCCTCATCAAACGCCTGTGCCGGGCGGCTGACGGTGGCTGCGCTGGTCAGGTTGCCTTCGGTGCTGTCGCTCAACCAGATCCCCTGCCCCAGATTCAGCGGCTTGCGGGTGATCACATCGCTGACAAACTGGGCGTTAACCGCACCGATTTTTTGCAGACGGCCCGCGTTCAACGCTTGCAGCGTCATCAGCGAATCAGCGGCCACATCAAGAGCAATCAATGAGGCATCAAACTTAAATTCAGCCGCCAGTTTCTCGCCCATCAGCAAACTGCGCAGTTCTTCGGCTGAAGTCGTTTTTGCCAACTGTTCGGCGACGCTGTCATCACTGAGCACGTGTGTGAGCTGACGCAGTAGCGCCAGGTGTTCATCGGAACGCGCGGCAATACCGATCACTACATAGGCTGTCTGGCCTTCGCCCCACTCGATACCCTGTGGAAACTGGAATACCTGAACACCGGTGTTCAGCACCAGATCGCGGGTATCTGTAGTGCCATGTGGAATGGCGATGCCGTTGCCCAGATAAGTGGAGGTTTGCAGCTCACGCTGCAGCATGCCGTCAACATAGGCGGCGCTGACGCATCCGGCGGAGGTAAGCGCTGCCGCTACCTGCCGGATGGCTTCCTGTTTGCCGCTAGCGGCAGCTCCCAGGTGAATATCTTGCTGTGACAACTGGAACATGGTTCTCCTCTCCTGCCGAATTGAATCGTTTCAGCCAAGTTAAGAAAAAGGAGCGTTACCCATCGCCTAACCAGGCCATCGATGACGCTGAAACGTTTCAATGAGTGTGTGAGCAGCTATCATCGAAAGCAAGTTTTCTCGATCTCGGCGTGATAGTTTTTTGACCTTACGCACACTTTTATGGCTAAAGCCCCCATCCACAGGGGAAAATGGCATACTGTGCTGAAACAGTGCTGAAGGAAGATAACAACATGGTTGCCACCGGTATCGGGGTCATAATCGTTAACGCTCAAGGGCAAATCCTGCTGGGGAAACGCTGCAGCACCCATGCCCCTTTTTGGTCGATCCCTGGGGGGCATCTGGACGCGGGGGAAACCTTTGAACAGTGCGCCCAACGCGAAATCGCCGAAGAGACCGGGTTGCAGATAGATCCGCCAACCTTTATTGGCGTCAGCAATAATCTGCAAACCTGGCGTGCAGAGGGAAAGCATACGGTGTCGATCTGTATGCTGGTTCAGCATCCAGGAGGAGAAGCCGAGCTGAAAGAGCCGGAAAAATGTGCCGAATGGCGCTGGTGTTCCCCGAACGACCTGCCGGAGCCCCATTTTGAAGCGAGCAGAACGGCGATCCACCTATGGTTGAACCAACAGGCATATCTGCCTGTATTGTGACGTTGTTCCCTCCAATTTCTCTTCTTTTTATCAAAGAAAAGCGCTATATAATTTAGCACATAACGCTATTTTATTGTTCAATCACTCTACTTTTCACTGTAAATACCCCTAAGGTATTAGGTTTCTTTTGCGAAAATATCTATACTTATCCAGATGTTTCTGACCTGGTGTCGAAACCTTTTTGGCAAGTTTTTCCTTGGTATTTCATAACTATAAGTGGGTTCAATATGAGCAAAAAACAAGCTGGCTTTGAAAAGCGACGCCGGTGGGGATGGCTTTGGATTTTGGTGATCGGGATTATTCTCGGTGCCGCACTGCTGGCAGGGACCGCAACGGTCTTCCATAAAACCAGCGATACCGCCTTCTGCGTCTCCTGCCACACCATGCAACAACCTCTGGCCGAATATCAAGGCAGTGTCCACTTCCAGAACTCCAAGGGGATCCGCGCTGAGTGTGCCGATTGCCACGTCCCTCATGAGCCGCTCGATTACCTGTGGACCAAGATCCGCGCGGTGAAAGACATTTACGGCGAAGTGACCGGCAAAATCGACACCCCGGAAAAATACGAAGCCCATAAGCTGGCCATGGCGCAATCGGTCTGGAAGACGCTGAAAGAAAACGATTCAGCCACCTGCCGTTCTTGCCATAGCTTCGATGCCATGGATATCACCGCCCAGCGTCCTGAAGCCCGTATTCAGCACCCGGTGGCCATCAAGCAAGGCGAAACCTGTATCGATTGCCATAAGGGCGTTGCGCATATCCTGCCGGATATGAGCGGTGCCGCACAGGCGGGCGCTGCCGAACTGGCGAAAGCCGCGGCGGAAACCTCTCCAACAGCAACCACGCTGTTCACCATCGCCACCGAACCGTTCTTCCTGAAAGCCGACGATACGCATAATGCCGGTAACCTGATGCCTTCAACCGAAGTTCACGTTGTGAAACAGGAAGGTGACAAGGTGCTGGTAGATGTCAGCGGCTGGCAACAGGATGGCGTCAGCGAAGTATTCTACGCCGCGCAAGGTAAACGTATCCTCAGCGTCCTGCTGGGCGAAGATGCGCGCAAACTGCTGAAAACCGGCAGCACCATGACCGATGCCGAAACCGGCCTGGTCTGGCATCAGGTTTCACTGCAGGTCTGGTTGCCACGTAAACAACTGATCGACGATGAGCAGAAAATCTGGCGTTACACTGCCGATATGATGTCCGCCAACTGTACCGGCTGCCACGGCCTGACCGCCCTTGATCGCTTCAACGCCAACCAGTGGATCGGCGTGATTAAAGGTATGGCTCCTCGCACCTCGCTGTCACAAGAACAACTGCGCGTTCTGACGCAGTACGTTCAGAAACATGCCAGCGATATGCAACCTGCCACACCGGCCAAAAGTTAAGGGAGAAGCGAAATGAGCAAGTATCAACAACAACCATTAGCCATGAGCCGCCGTCGTTTCCTGACCGGTGCCAGCGCCCTGGCCGCCGTGCCTCTATTTGCGGGTCTGTGGCCTAAATCAGCATTGGCGGAAGCCATCAGCCAGGCATTGCCACAGTTCGTGGCCTTACGCCAGGCACAAAAAGGCATTCTGACCGGCGCGCACTGGGGCGCCTTTGAAGCCATCGTGCAAGATGGAAAAATGGTCGGCGTGTTGCCGGTCAAAGACGATCCTTACCCGAACGATCTGATCACCATGGCCCCCCACCAGGTCCATGCGGAAAACCGTATCAAGTACCCAATGGTACGTAAAAGCTGGTTGGAAGGCGGCCCTGGCAGCCGTACCGAACTGCGCGGCAACGATGAATGGGTGCGCGTCAGCTGGGAAAAAGCGATCGATCTGGTCGGTAACGAAATCGTCCGTTTGCAAAAAGATCACGGCCCGCAGTCAATTTATGCCGGTTCTTACGGCTGGAAAAGCGTGGGTATGCTGCACAACAGCCGTACCCTGCTGCAGCGCCTGATGAACCTGAGCGGTGGCTTCCTTGGCTATGCCGGTGACTATTCTACCGGTGCTGCACAGGTGATCATGTCGCACGTGATGGGGTCAATGGAGGTTTACGAACAGCAAACAGCCTGGCCAAACGTCATCGACAACAGCCAACTGGTGATCCTGTGGGGCTGTAACCCGATGGTTACGCTGAAAAACAGCTGGAACGTGCCAGACCATGTCGGCCAGACCGGCTTTGAGGCGCTGAAGAAGAAAGGCACCCGCATCATCAGCATCGATCCGGTGCACAGTGACAGTGCCAAATATGTCGGCGCACAGTGGATCGCTCCGCGTCCGTACACCGACAGCGCGATGCTGATCGGTATCGCCCACACCCTGTTGACCGAAAAGCTGCATAACCCGGACTTCCTGAAAACCTATACCGTGGGCTTCGACAAGTTCCAGGCCTATCTGCTGGGTGAAACCGACGGTACGCCGAAAACTGCCGAGTGGGCAGCCGATATCAGCGGCGTCGATGCCGAAGTGCTGCGCCAGTTGGCGCGCGATATGGCGAAACAGCGCACCATGATCATGGGCGGCTGGGGGATCCAGCGTCAGCACCACGGTGAGCAGCAGCACTGGTTGCTGGTGACCGTGGCGGCCATGCTTGGCCAGATCGGCCTCCCAGGCGGCGGCTTTGGCTTCAGCTATCACTACTCTTCCGGTGGTAGCCCAACGGCTAAAGGCGGCATCCTCTCCGGTATCTCTGCGGGGAATGCACCGAAGAATTCACCAACGCCAATCCCGGTAGCTCGTATCGCCGAGTGCCTGACCAATCCAGGCAAGACCATTCACTTCAATGGGACCGATGTCACCTACCCAGACGTGAAGATGGTGTACGTGGCCGGTGGTAATACCTTCCACCAGCATCAGGACACCAACAATCTGGTCAAAGCCTGGCAGCGGCCAGAAACCATCGTGGTTAACGAACCGTATTGGACGGCTACCGCCAAGCATGCGGATATCGTGCTACCTGCGACCACCAGCTATGAGCGTAACGATCTGGAGATGGGCGGTGACTACTCACAGCTGTACGTCTTCCCGATGCATCAGTGCGTACCGCCGCAGCATGAGTCACGCAACGACTTCGATATCTTCGCCGCTCTGGCCGCCAAGCTTGGCGTGCTGGATGCCTTTACCGAAGGCAAAGACGAAACCCAGTGGCTGAAAGGCATGTACGACGACATGAAGTTGCAGGCCCGCGCCGCCCGCGTTGCCCTGCCGCCGTTTGACATGTTCTGGGAGTCGAACAACTACATTCGTTTCCCGATCCCGCAGGAAAACAAACAGTGGGTACGTTTCGCCGATTACCGTGAAAACCCGCTGCTGAATCCGTTGGGGACTCCGTCCGGCAAGATTGAGATCTATTCCGATGCCATCTCGAAGATGGAGTATCTGGATTGCAAAGGCATTCCTACCTGGATGCCGCCGCATGAATGGTACCGTGGCCCAGAGGCAGCCAAATACCCGCTGTCACTGAATACCGCGCACCCGACCAACCGCCTGCACTCACAGCTCGACAACACGCCGCTGCGTAAGAAGTATGCGGTGGCCGACCGTGAAGCGATCTTGATCCATCCAGAGGATGCCAAATCGCGCAATATCACCAACGGCGACCTGGTGCGGGCGTTTAACGACCGTGGGCAGATCCTGGTTGGCGCTATTGTCAGCGAAGATGTGCGCCCAGGTGCGGTGCGGATCAGCGAAGGTGCCTGGTACGATCCGGCCGATCCGTCAACGCCGGGGTCAATCTGTAAGAACGGCAACGTCAACTGCCTGACTTTCGATATTGGCTCATCCAACCTGGCACAGGGCAACTGTGGCCAGATGGCACAGTTGGAAATTGAGAAATATCAGGGCGAAGTGCTGAAGAATACCGCGCACGACGTTCCTGCTGGCGCATAACCGCTAGCCACCAGCGCAGGGTGATGGTGACATCGCCCTGCTCTTTTCCTGCCGACAAATACACTCTATTTACCCATTCCTTGATTGAAACAGGTTTTTGTTTTTTTTAAACGAGCGTATTATGCGCGCGTCTCCCTTCTCTTTGGCTAGTCATTCAGCTTATGCGTACTTCAACTGCGGCGACACGACGTTTGCCCGATTTAACTTCGTTGGCATTTCTGGTCGTGGCCTTTCTCACCGGGATTGCTGGTGCCCTACAGACGCCCACGCTGAGTCTGTTCCTCTCCACCGAAGTGAACGTACGGCCAACGATGGTCGGGCTGTTCTTTACCGGCAGCGCGGTGATCGGCATTTTGGTCAGCCAGTTTCTGGCCAGCCGCTCAGACAAGAGGGGCGATCGCAAATCACTGATCTTTCTCTGCTGTATGTTAGGTGCCTTGGCTTGTGCGCTGTTCGCCTGGAACCGTAACTACTACCTGCTGCTGTTCGTCGGCGTGCTGCTGAGCAGCTTTGGCTCGACCGCCAACCCACAAATGTTTGCCCTGGCACGGGAACATGCCGAGCACACCGGCCGGGGAACGGTGATGTTCAGTTCTATCCTGCGTGCTCAGGTTTCGCTGGCCTGGGTGATTGGCCCGCCGATCGCCTTTGCGCTGGCCTTGGGGTTTGGTTTTAAGGTGATGTATCTGGCCGCCGCCGCTGCCTTTATTCTCTGTGGAGCGTTGGTATGGAAGATGTTGCCCTCCATGCCAAAAGTGCAGAGCACCGGCGGAGCTACGCTGGAAGCACCACGGCAGAACCGCCGTGATACGTTATTGCTGTTTATGGCCTGCACGCTAATGTGGACGGCCAACAGCATGTATTTGATCAATATGCCGCTGTATATGGTGCAAGAATTACAATTACCGGAAAAATTGGCGGGAATATTGATGGGCACCGCTGCCGGGCTGGAAATCCCGACCATGTTACTCGCTGGCATGGTGGCCCAACGCTTTGGCAAGCGTTTCCTGATGCGCTGCGCGGTGATTGCCGGGGTGCTGTTTTATGCCGGGCTACTGTTTATAACAGGTACTTGGCAACTGATCGCCCTGCAACTACTGAACGCGCTGTTTATCGGGGTGCTGGCGGGAATTGGTATGCTCTATTTCCAGGATTTGATGCCCGGCCAAGCCGGGGCGGCCACCACGCTGTTTACCAATACCACCCGCGTTGGTTGGATTATTGCCGGTTCGATCGCCGGAGTCGTGGCTGAAATGTGGAGTTATCACGCGGTATTTTACTTTGCGTTGGCGATGGTGCTGGGTGCAGTGCTATGTATGTGGCGGCTGAAGGACACTCAAGGGGCAGTATCCGCCTCCAACTTGGCAAGATAGATCAGCGCCTCATCACGGCGGTCGTGGCACATTTCACGGCTGGCCTGCAGACTACCGCAGACTTTGGGCCGCAGCGGCGAATGAAATATTCCACAGCGCAGTTGCTGGTCCAGATGGATGCAACGGGTATTGGCCGGTTTGCCGTTGGGCATACCAGGGATCGGGCTGGAAATCGAAGGTGCGATACAGCAGGCACCACAGTCGGCACGGCAGTCCATCTGCGATCCTATGGGGGCTGATTATGTGGTTGAGACAATAGCAGAACGCCGCATTAAGTTATACTCATTCACAATGCTTACCAATAGTGCTAGAGTTTGTTTTTCATGGAGTGGAAAGCTTAGAACTATCAATGGAGTGAGATCATGTCAGATAAAAATTTCAACCCAAGTTGGGAAGGCTACATGGGGGACTTCCTGAAGGGTAATGTCGGGATCAACCAGCTAAAACCCCAACATGAGTTCCTTGATACTATCGGCTTAGAGAAAGCATTAAGCGATAATACGCAATATCACGTCGTTCTCACGATCGCTGAGGCAAAAGGTATTATTGATGACATCAACTCTCGCCGCCCTGGAAACCCAGGTCTGGGCCGTGGTGAAGCGTTCGCTCGGGGCTTTGAGCAACACAGTACCAGTCGTGGCGACGCGTTCGCCAGAGGTATTGAACCCAAAAATGTCGTCTCCTCTGTATTTAAAGTGACAGATCCTGTTTCTACTTATGCAGGCAATATAAATGACATGCGCGGGCTATATGACATCATCATTGAATTCAAGAGATTAGGAATAACGGCCACGGTGTTCACAGGGGCAAATGGAGTGAATCTTATTCACATATCCGGCTATGCTGGGCTTAGAAGAACTATAACTGGAACGCGATATGCTGCTAACCATCCACAAATGTTAGCGATGGGAATAGGACAGCAAGGCATTAATGCTGGAATAGTCAGGGGTGTAAGATTTTGTATTCTTTTCTCTGTTGGCTATCGAATTATAGAAAGTATATTTAAAGATGATTACACCCTGGCAGACTTTATCGGGAACATAACTATGGATATGGCCAAGACAGCGATTGCTGCGGCAGCATCCTTTGTAGCAGGAGTTGTATTGACAGCGACTACTCTTGTTGCGGGTAGTATTATTATTAGTGCAGGAATAATTTTTATTATTGGGTTCGCCACCGTCATTCTTTTAGATGTGATCGATAAGAAATATGGAATAAGTGAAAGGTTAATCGCATTACTGAAAGAAAAGAACCGGGTAAAACCAAAAACACCTGAGGCAAATTTTCATTTTATCCTCAATGGCCTAGGCAGATAGATATGAATAATAAATACTTTAAAATATTTCTGGCCGCAGTACTCTTTGTACTATGTTCATTCGCTGCATTAATAACCTACCAGTATGTTGCATCATTAGTATTCATGGAAGATGAGATAACATTTTCCGCGCCTGTTCTTATGGTTTTTCTTTCCAGTCCACTACTATTATATGCAATGCTTGGTAGTATGTATTTCTTTATTTCCAATAAACGCCCAAAATACGACAAAGGCGTTACGCGATATTTGGCTTATCTAATGTTCACCTCATTTGTCATCAGTTTACCTATTTCTTTTTATGTTGATTACAAGCTGAAAAATGCAGGTTATTCAACGTGTGATAAAATATCATGGCAGTCACCTACAACTTATGTCACGAACCTATCACTTTGCCAATGATACTTTCTATAATTTAAGGATTGTCATGTGAAAAACAGACACTGGAAAATATTAGGGGCAACAGTACTGCTAATTATATTCATTGGTGGAACTTTAATGATTTACAGTTACGCTACTTCATTGATATTAATGAAGGATGAAATAACTTTTTCAGCCTCTATATTTATGTGCTTCTTTGGATCACCTCTGATACTCTATGCCCTATCTGGTTCTGTTTTTTTCTTTATTTTCGATAGATTGCCAAGACATAATATGATAGCTGTTAAGCATTTAACGAGATTGGCAGTGGCATCAATCCTTTTTAGTTTGCCGGTTTCCTTGTATGTAAACTACAAACTTAACCATGATGGTTATTTGACGTGCGATAAAATATCTTGGATGTCACCGACGACTTATGTAAAAGATTTATCACTTTGCAAATGATGTTTACTATAACATAGAGGGATTTATGGCTAATTTGATTTATGCAAGTATCAACGGTATTAAGCAAGGTTTGATATCCGCTGGTTGCTCGACTCTTGACTCCATTGGCAATAGATGTCAAAAAGGACATGAGGATCAAGTTTACATTCTTGCTTTCGATCACAATATATCCAGAATGCAAAATGTATCCCACCAGCCAGTCAGAATAACCAAGCCGATTGACAAATCATCGCCCTTGCTTGGAATGGCAATATCAAATAATGAAAAATTACAAATTGCATTGTACATGTACCGTGTCAATCCGGCTGGGACTTTAGAAGTTTTTTATACTATAAAGCTTAAGGATGCCTATATCTCAGACATCACCCAGCACTGCCCAAATGCACTTACACAAAATGATGGTCAGCCCTACGAGATCATTTCATTATCCTACACAAGCATTGATTGGCAGCATAATATTTCAGGCACATCGGGCTATAGTATATGGGATGAGAGAGTTTATTGATTTAGTGAATAGCCAGCAGATTTTCTGGTGGCTACTTATTTAACATATCAACATTAAGACTACTATGAATAATAAATACTTTAAAATATTGCTATCAACAGTGCTCTTAATATTCTTTTCATTTGCAACATTATTAGTCTGGCAGTATGTTTTAGCGTTAGTATTCATGGAGGATGAAATAACCTTTTCCGCATCTGTTCTTATAACTTTCCTTTCCAGTCCACTGCTAATATATGCCATGCTTAGCGGTATATATTTTTTTATTTTCAATAAGCGCCCAAAATACGACAAAGGAATCACTCGATATTTGGTCTATCTAATGTTTACCTCATTTGTTATCAGCTTACCCATTGCTTTATATGTTGATTATAAACTAAAGCATACCGGTTATTTAACATGTGACAGGATATCATGGCAGTCACCAACAACTTATGTCACCAACCAATCACTTTGCCAGTGATGTTTTCGATAAGCTAAGGATAGTCGTGTGAAAAACAGATACTGGAAGATATTAGGTACAACGGTATTGCTAATGATATTTACGGGCATATCTTTAATGATGTACAGTTACGTAATTTCGTTAATATTAATGAAAAGTGAAATAAAATTCTCCTCATCTGTATTTATTGTTTTCTTTTCTTCACCTTTGTTAATCTATGTTTTATCTGGTTCTGTTTATTTTTTTGTTTTTGATAGATTACCTAAGCATAATAAGATAACGATCAATTATTTGACTAAGCTAACACTGGCATCAATCCTTTTTAGTTTACCGGCTTCCTTGTATGTAAACTACAAACTCATACATGATGGCTATTTCACATGCGATAAAATCTCTTGGATGTCACCAACGACTTATGTGAAAGATTTATCACTTTGTAGATGAGTGGCATTTCCCGCTATACCCGCTAATTAGACAAAGAAATACATCACAATATGTAAAGTGACGCCCCTCACCCTAACCCTCTCCCGCAGGGAGAGGGGACTGAATGTGCTACAACTTAACGTCAGTAACTGGCCTCGGCACCGCAATAACTCCATCTCGCTTAGGACAAACCACGGATAAACTTCAGTACCTGACTACAGCGCCATTATTACCCTTTGGGAGAGCCGCCAAGCATGCCACAGACAGACTTCTGCACCTGACCACAACGCCATTGTAGCCCCTTCTCCCTGTGGGAGAGGGCTGGGATAAAGGGCAAAACCACCAAAATAGCGCTCCTAACCGCTGAAGATTGCACCAATCCCCCCAAATATCCGCTTTACATGCACACATCGCGCACGTACCATTGAGCTAGTACAAAAGAACTCAAGGCCAACGGCCAACCAGGAGCAATAATGTCTGCGGACACCATCCAGAAGCTTTCCCGCCCTTCCGTACTCGGTGGCGCGATGATCATTGCCGGCACCGCCGTAGGTGCAGGTATGTTCTCTATTCCTATCGTAACTTCTGGCGTGTGGTTCAGCGGCTCCGTGGCGCTGCTGATTTATACCTGGTTCTGTATGCTGATCTCCGGGCTGATGATCCTGGAAGCCACCATGAATTATCCGGCGGGCGCCAGCTTCCACACCGTGGTCAAAGATCTGCTCGGTAAAGGCTGGAATACCCTTAACGGCCTGTCGATCACCTTCGTACTCTATATTCTGACCTATGCCTATATCTCGGCGGGCGGCTCGATCATCGCCCATACGCTGGAAGGCGTCTTTGGGTCCAACCAAACCCTGTCAGGATTGGTGTTTGCCATCGTCGTGGCCTTTATCGTCTGGTTATCCACCCGTGCCGTGGATCGCCTGAGCACCATTCTGATCGGCGGTATGGTGATCACCTTTGTGTTGTCCGTCGGTGATATGTTCACCCACGTGCAGCCTGCCGTGTTGTTCAACCAGGGTGGCAGCGACGCCAACTACCTGCCCTATGCGCTGGCGGCATTGCCTTACCTGCTGACCTCGTTCGGCTACCACGGCAACGTGCCCGGCCTGGTGAAGTATTATCAGAAAGACAGCGGTGCCGTGGTGCGCAGCCTGGTATACGGTACCTTACTGGCGCTGGCGATCTATATCCTGTGGCAGTATGTGATCCAGGGCAATATCGCCCGTGATGCCTTCAAGCAGGTGATCGCCGAAGGGGGCAACATCGGCAGCCTGCTCAAGCAGATGGGTAACGTTTCCAGTAGCTATGCGGTAGGCCAACTGCTCAATGCCTTCTCTTATATGGCGCTGGCCAGTTCGTTCCTGGGGGTGTCGCTGGGGCTGTTTGATTTCCTCGCCGACTTCTTCAAGTTCAAGGATAACCAGGCAGGCCGCACCAAATCGGCACTGGTGACCTTCGTGCCGCCAACCCTGGCCGCATTACTGTTCCCGAACGGTTTCCTGTACGCCATCGGCTTTGCTGGGCTGGCCGCCACCATTTGGGCGGTGATCGTCCCTGCGATGATGGCGCGCGCCAGCCGCCGCCGTTTCCCACAGGCCAGCTACCGCGCTCCCGGCGGCCAAGGCATGATCCTGTTCATCATCCTGTTTGGGGTGATTAACGCCGTGGCTCACGTGCTAACGCTATTAGATCTGCTGCCGGTGTTTAAATAAGCCTCAAGGGCGGCTAAGGCCGCCCTTTTTCCCCACTCTTTTTGCGCGCGGCTCTTGCCTGAAAAGCACGGCGCGAGTAACTTGTCGCAACTTCCTAAAATCCATTTCGACAGGGTATTCCAATGGCAAGAGCGAACGAAATCAAGCGCGGTATGGCAATCAATTACAACGGCAAACTGCTGCTGGTAAAGGACATCGATGTCCAGAGCCCAAGCGCCCGTGGTGCCAGCACGCTGTATAAAATGCGCTTCTCCGACGTCCGTACCGGGCTGAAGGTAGAAGAGCGTTTTAAAGGTGATGATATTCTGGACACCATCAGCCTCTCCCGCCGCAAGGTAAACTTCTCTTATATTGACGGCGAAGAGTATGTGTTCATGGACGATGAAGACTACACCCCTTATATCTTCAAGAAAGATCAGATCGAAGATGAGCTGCTGTTCATCCCTGAAGCGGGCTTGCCGGGTATGCAGGTACTGACGCTGGATGGCCAGGTGCTGGCGTTGGAACTGCCGCAGACCGTGGATATGGAAATTGTTGAAACCGCTCCAGGCATCAAAGGGGCTTCTGCCAGTGCGCGTAACAAACCGGCCACCATGGCGACCGGCCTGACCATTCTGGTACCGGAGTACCTGAGCAGCGGTGATAAAATCCGCATTCATATTGCAGAACGCCGCTATATGAGCCGCGCAGACTAGTCAACGGTGGGGGCGCAACCTGAGTGCGCCCTGCTTTGCTAGAGTAATTCCGGGAAAAACCGCCGCTTCAACGCCAACTCGACCCCCCGAACCTCCGCCAAACCTTTCAACCGACCGATGGCCGAATAGCCCGGATTGGTTTTCTTCTTCAGATCGTCCAGCATCTGGTGACCATGGTCTGGTCGCATTGGGATAGGCCGCAGATCGCCCGCTTTATGGCGGCGCTGTTCTTCAGTCAGAATAGCTTCAACCACCGCTACCATATCCACATCCCCTTGCAAGTGCGCCCCTTCATGGAAGGTTTTAGGATTTTGCTCGCGGCAAGTGGCGCGCAGGTGGGTAAAGTGAATGCGATCGCCAAAGGTTTCAATCATCCGCACCAGATCGTTATCCGCGCGCACGCCGTAAGAACCGGTACACATGGTGAAGCCGTTATAGATGCTATCTACCGTCTCTTTCAGCCACTGCATATCTTCGATGGTGGAAACAATACGTGGCAAGCCAAGGATGGGGCGCGGTGGATCATCGGGATGCACTGCCAACCTGACCCCCACCTCTTCCGCTACCGGCACGATAGCGCGCAGGAAGACGGCCATATTTTCACGCAATTGCGCCTTATTGATATGATCGTACTCCGCCAGCCGGGCACGGAACTGATCGAGCGTGTATCCCTCTTCCGCCCCAGGTAACCCGGCAATGATGTTACCGGTCAGCTTGGCAATATCTGCCGTACTCATCGCCTTGAAATAGCGTTGTGCCTGGGCTTGCTCTTCGTCGGTGTAATCTTTTTCCGCCCCGCTACGGCACAAGATATGCAGATCGAAGGCCGCAAAGGCGATCTGATCAAAGCGTAAGGCCTTGGACCCATCCGGCAGTTGGTATTCCAGATCGGTACGCGTCCAGTCGAGGATCGGCATAAAGTTGTAGCACACGGTATCAATGCCACATTCCGCCAGATTGCGCAGCGATTGTTGATAGTTGGCGATATGACGTTGGTAGTTGCCGCTGTGGGTTTTAATTTCCTCGTGCACCGGGATACTTTCCACCACCGACCACACCAGCCCTTTTTCCGCCAACAGAGCCTGACGCGCCTTGATCTGTTCAACCGGCCACACTTCGCCATTTGGGATATGGTGTAACGCGGTCACTACGCCGGTCGCACCTGCCTGACGCACATCATCCAGCGAAACCGGATCGTTCGGCCCATACCAACGCCATGTTTGTTCCATTGATTTATCCTTGTAAAAGTCGCTCTGTCATCGTTGAAGCGGTATCAGTGGTGAGGTAGATCTCAAAATCAAATCAATCCTGTTATACCACATTGCAGTAGATATCATTCATCTTTAACCTTACTGATTAGCGGCATGCTGTCAAAACAGAAACGTCGATTGATTGATCCAACTCACGATCCTGGGATATTTTGGACTGACCAATTTCATTCACCTCTCTACCGCTCTACACTGGCGGTTGTTAACAGATACGCGAGAGCCGGGCATACACCTGCAGCTAACTGGTCTGATAGCTTTATGCAAGCGATCAACCTGCCCTTGCTCTCGTCATGGAGCCATTAATGAAAACTATCGCCAACTCACCGTTGCCCGCCAAGACACAACTGCCACAGTACGATCGCCAGAGCCTGCGCAGCCGAATTGTTCACTTGGGTTTTGGGGCTTTTCACCGCGCTCACCAGGCATTGCTGACCGACAGGGTACTCAACCGTAACGGCGGCGATTGGGGGATTTGTGAGATCAGCCTGTTCGGCGGCGATAAACTTTTCCAGACCCTGCGCGATCAGGATCATCTTTACACCGTGTTGGAAAAGGGCGCGGCGGGCGATCAGGCCATCGTGGTGGGGGCCGTTCACGAAAGCGTACATCGCAAATTGGAAGGCATCGACGCCGTGCTGGAAAAGCTGGCCGAGCCGCAGGTAGCGATCGTCTCTATGACCATTACGGAGAAAGGCTACTGCATCGAACCGGGTAGCGGCCAATTGGACCTGCAACACGACGCGATCAAAGCCGATTTGGCTAATCCGAGCCAACCCACCACGGTGCCGGGGATCCTGGTGGAAGCACTGCGCCGGCGCCGAGAACGTCATCTGCCCGCCTTTAGCGTGCTGTCCTGCGATAACATTCCAGAGAATGGGCACGTGGTGCGCAATGCGGTGACCGGGCTGGCCAAAGCGCGCGATCCACAGCTAGCCGAGTGGATCGCTCAACATGTCACCTTCCCCAGCACCATGGTCGATCGCATCGTTCCGGCCGCTACTCCAGAAACGCTGGATGAAATTGCCGCAGCCCTGGGTGGCGTGCGTGATGAATGCGCTATCGCCTGTGAACCCTTCATTCAATGGGTGGTGGAAGATAATTTTGTCGCTGGCCGCCCACGCTGGGAGGATGCCGGTGTGCAACTGGTGGACGATGTTCTGCCGTTCGAGCAGATGAAACTGCGGATGCTCAACGGCAGCCACTCCTTCCTGGCCTACCTCGGCTATCTGGCGGGTTACCGATACATTGTTGACTGCATGGCGGATGAGAATTATCGCCGCGCCGCGCACCATTTGATGTTGAACGAGCAGGCTCCAACGCTGCAGGTCGCTGGCATCGATCTGGCCGCCTACGCCGAGCAGTTGATCGAACGTTACAGCAACCCGGCACTGCAACACCGCACCTGGCAGATCGCTATGGATGGCACGCAAAAGTTGCCTCAGCGCCTGCTGGAGTCGATCCGTTGGCATCGGCAATATGGCGGCAGCCATGCGGGGCTTGCGCTTGGCGTAGCGGGCTGGATGCGTTATGTCGGAGGGATTGATGACGCCGGGCAACCGATTGATATCCGCGACCCAATGCTGGCCACGTTGCAGCAGGCCGTTAGCAACTCACAGGACGGTGAACCCCGCGTGGCCGCATTGCTGGCGTTGAAAAGCGTGTTTGGCGAGCAGTTGCCAGCGGATAGTGCGTTTGTGGCGGAGGTAACACGGGCCTATCTGTCATTGCGCGATCGAGGGGCACGCCAGACGGTAAAAGATTGGGTAACCACCCAGTTGAATTGATCCCTATCGGCCGCCATGCCAATCTGCCAGGCATGACGGCCACTTGACGTTTGAATCTAGATTAACGGTATTCCAGCGTCATTATTCCGAGTTTTTTCTGCTGATCCAACCACTTGATCTCGCTCTTGCCGAGATTCATTGGCAGCTCTTTGCTACCGCTCTCCAGGCTCGCTAACTGATGTTTGCTGGTGTAGTTTTGCCCATCGCGATGGCATTGCGTTTGCGCCGTTGAGTCAGCGACTTCCACTCTGCAAGGGCCTTCGACAATGGCGCCATAGAAGTGGATCACGCCACCGGTAGCTGCATTGGCCACGCCTGCTGCCAGCCATGAAAACAACATTCCTGCGATCAAAAACAACCGTAAGCTTTTCATGGTCACCTCACTTGTTATTAAACCAATATAAACCGGAAAAAAGTTCTTGGATTAAACGCAAGTTAGAGAGGTTTTATCTATTTATCATCTAGTTAGATGGAAACCCACCTCTCTGGCGGCGCATAATTTATTGCCGGGAAATACGGATTTCAAGTCGGAAAAGTCTTAATTTGATATCCAGCAACGGCCTGCTGTGAAGACGGCTTGACGTGCGCAATCCTGGTCAGTCGGTTGGGCAATGAAAGGTATCGAGAAAACGAATCAAAATGCGGGCTCTGGGGAAGTCATGCCGAGCCCCACTCGGCATGACCAGAGGACTTAACGATAAACTACTGTCATTATTGCGAGTTTTTTCTGCTGATCTACCCACCGCATTTCGGTGGTACCGATATTCAGCGGAAGCTCTTTACTGCTGGCATCAAAACTTGCCAGCCTTTGCGTGCCTGTGTAGTTTTGCCCATTACGATAACACTGGGTATTCGCTGTTGAATTGCTAACATCTACCGTACAAGGGCCTTCGACAATGGCACCCACAAAGTGGATAACACCACCTGTGGAACCCGCATGACTTGCTGCCATCCATGAAAACAACGCTCCTGCGATCAAAATTAACCGTAAGCTATTCATGGCAACCTCACTTTTGTTAAGCCACTTTAAAGATAGGTTATTTTTTTAGGATTAATCGTAAGGATAGGTGGTTTTTTATATGGCTAATCGGCGAATTAAGGCAGTGGAAACAATATGGTACGGTACAATTGACTTTGTTAACACCAGGTTTTTTATGGGAAAAATCCTAACATCGAAGCCATAAAAAAAACGCCAAAAACAGACAATTTTCATGTTTAAATTTGTGATCTGTCGCCGCTATGGTCAAGATCGAAAAAAAAGCAAACAATTGCCAACTTTCAATCAATTGAAAGTTTCATTAATGGGAATCTCCACATGACAAAAACCAATCTGATCACCGGCTTTCTCGGTAGCGGCAAAACCACCACCATTCGGCATCTGCTGGCCAATAAGCCGGAAAATGAGCGTTGGGCCGTGCTGGTCAACGAGTTTGGCGAGATTGGTATCGATGGCGCCCTGCTGGCCGACAGCGGTGCGGTATTGAAAGAGATCCCCGGTGGCTGCATGTGCTGCGTTAACGGGCTACCTATGCAGGTAGGGTTGAATATGTTGCTGCAACAGGCCAAACCCGATCGGTTACTGATTGAACCCACTGGATTAGGTCACCCTAAGCAAATCCTGGCGCTGTTGACCCAGGAAACCTATGGCGGATGGATCGATTTGCTGGCAACGATCTGTGTGCTTGATCCCCGCCAACTCGGCGAATCTCGCTATAGCGAAAATGAAAATTTCCGCGATCAGCTGGCCGCAGCCGACGTCATCATCGCCAATAAAATGGATACCTGGCAGCCGCAAGATGCCCAGGCATTGGAAGCCTGGCAAACGCTGCATGGCCAGCAGCGGCCGGTCTTTTCCATCGAGCAAGGGCGCATGGATATCAAGCTGTTGGATCGGCCACGCACCAATTGCACAGAATTGCCGGACGCACAGCATCATCATAGCCACGCCAAGACCCAAGGATTGGCAGCGTTGCGTTTGCCTGAAAACTCGCGCTGGCGCCGCGCCCTTAATCAAGGCCAAGGATTCACCAGCTGCGGCTGGATTTTCGATGGGGAAACCGTCTTTGATACCGTCGGCATGATGGAATGGATCAGGTTAGCACCGGTTGATCGGGCCAAGGCGGTGGTTCGCATTGCCGAAGGCAGTTTGCTGATCAACCGCCAAGGGCAGGATCTCAGTATCGAGACGCGCCCCGCCGCTCCGCTCGACAGCCGTATCGAATTGATCCACAGCGACGAAGCCAACTGGAATGCTTTGCAATCGGCTTTGTTTAACATCCGTTTAAGTTAATGCTTTTAACGTTGGCATTATTTTTTGATTTTTTACAGGTTAGCCATGACACGCCGCAATTTACCCTTCATCCTCATGCTCAACGTCTTGGGCATCGTGCTATTTCTTTCCTGGTATTTACCCACGGATCACGGGTTCTGGTTCAAGATTGACTCGGCAATCTTTTTCTTCTTCAACCAACATCTGGCCAGCGATGCCTGGTTTCTGAGAATGGTGGCGATCACCAACAATCGGATATTCGACGTCATTTCGCTCATCGCCATGGGGCTGCTGTACCTTTACTTCTACCTCAAGCAGGATGCCTTTGGCCGCCGCCGTTTGATCGTTACCGGCGTCGTGATGTTGTTAACGGGGGTGGTACTCAACCAGTTTGGTCACCTGCTGCCGGTAAAACACGCCAGCCCCACCCTGACCTTTGACAATATCAACCGGGTCAGCGAACTCACCGGCATCCCCACCAAAGACGCCTCCAGCGACAGCTTCCCTGGCGATCATGGCATGATGCTGATGATTTTCTCCTGCTTTATGCTGCGCTACTTTAACCGCACGGCATTTGCCATCGCACTGCTGATCACCCTGGTCTTCTGCCTGCCACGCATCATGATCGGCGCACATTGGTTTACCGATATTGCCGTCGGCTCGCTGTCGGTGGTGATGGTCGGTACCAGTTGGTGGCTGATGACACCGGCCAGCGATGTTGTGATCCACTGGTTGAACTGCAAACTACCAGGTAAGTATCGTCCAACGCAGCCATAACTTTAGATTATGATAGCCGGGAGGCCAGCGCCTCTCGGTTATTTACCTGTCGCATCTTGTTTACTCAACAACCACACCGTTAACATGCCTACCCTATTAATTAACGTCAATCCAACATAACCGCCAAACCGCGTTTTTTTATATGAAGTTTTACATTATGTTACATCACAATTTCATATAAAGAATGTCGGAAAAAGGCTCGCAATCCTCACGTCATTCCGGTACTCTCGGATGCGTTTGTGCCTGGTTTAGCTTGGCTCGTTAGTAAAAATCCGAAAACTGTGCGTTCCTGCACATTTCCGATGCTAACTGATTGTCCTTCCTGCCGGTGCCAACTAGTCTCGTTCCGTTTGGTATTTTTCAGATAACGACTTGCGTCGTTAAGGACTTCAAGGGAAAACAATTACAATGGTCAAATCTCAACCTTTTCTGAGATATTTTTTGCGGGTATTACCTGCAATTGCGGCAGCCTTGGTGCTCTCCGCCTGTAGCTCAACAAACACTTCGAAGTTAGATAGATCACAAACTGAGATGCATGCAGTTAATGACAAAAACGGTCTTTTACTGCAAGCCTCTCAGGATGAATTCGAAGCGATGGTGCGTAACGTTGACGTCAAGTCAAAGATTATGGACCAGTATGCTGATTGGAAAGGCGTCCGCTACCGTTTAGGCGGTGAAAGCAAGCGCGGCATTGATTGCTCGGCGTTTGTGCAACGTACCTTCCGCGAACAGTTTGGTATGGACCTGCCCCGCTCAACCTATCAGCAAGAAGATATGGGCAAGCAAATCCAGCGAGCTAAACTGCGCCCAGGTGATTTAGTGCTGTTCCGCGCCGGTTCTACTGGCCGCCACGTCGGCATCTATCTGGGTAACGACAAATTCGTTCATGCCTCTACCAGCAGTGGTGTGACAATCTCTAGCCTTTCGGATAACTATTGGGATAAACGTTATCGTGAAGGCCGCCGGTTACTGGGTAAAACTTCCAGCTAACGGCGTAGTATCTGAATCTGGTCCTGAAAGCCAAACAAACGAGACGAGAACGCTGCCCCAGGGCAGCGTTTTTTTTCACGGTAATGCTGGCGCCGAACAAACCCGCATCGCTATTTTCGATTATCACTGTGCCATAAACCACGCAACGGTTGAAAAAATAGCCTATTATCGTCAAGTGACATGCCATTTCGTAACGCGCTATTTACGCTATGTCTAAACAGACAGCCTAAGTGCGAGCCAAACGAATAATGACGCAGGCAGGATCGGTGGGATATATTAATCACCAGCAATATAACAATAATATTTTTATGCGCGCTCAGGGGGCGAGTAATGGGATTGAAGGGAGCATTTGCACGCCATGCGTCCAACACACGGCGTAGCCTGACTAAAAGCGGTATTGTCGCGGTCGTTTTCTTCATTATTTTTACTTCTGTCACCTTATTTCTGATCGATCATCAACGCTCGCAATATCAGCATAAAATCGAAAACCGTACGCAAAAATTTGCCGTTAATTACCTCGTTCATCTGCAAGAAATGATGCAACAAATCATGCCGCTTACCGGTAAATCCTGCGAACAGGCACAGTCCGATCTGACCTACCGTGCTGCTTTTACCGCCGGCGTACGCACCTTTGTTCTGGTAAAAGACGGTTTTGCCTATTGCTCCTCGGCAACCGGTAACATGATGCTGCGGATGAGCCATATTTATTCCGAGATCGACTGGCATAAACCACTGGATATGGCTATACAACAAGGCACGCCAATGGTGCCAGGAAAACCGGCGATTGCCGTGTGGTTGCGCCAACCAGGGCCAGGCAACACCGGCATATTAGCCACGCTGGATCTCACCCTGGCCCCCTACCTGCTGCTCAATTCGCCCGATAGAGATACTCCCGGATTTGCCATCGTGATCGGGGAGCATGCGGTAACCACCTTCGGCTCTAATATGATGCCGCTGGCGCAATTACCTAAAAGCCACGCCAGCCAGCTAGCCGTTCCAGGCTATCCACTGAGTATGATCTTCTATCACCAATCCCTGACGGCTAATGATATCCGCTTTACCGTACTGGGCAGCCTGGTGCTCTCCCTGATGGTGGGCGCGCTGTATTACTATATGCAGATACTGCGCCAAAGCCCCGAACGCGCCCTGTTGAGAGGCATCAAACACAATGAGATCTTTGTTGAATATCAACCGGTGTTCCACTCCGCAACCAACACCATCGCCGGCCTTGAGGCATTGATCCGCTGGCAACATCCCACCGAGGGGCGCATTCCACCCGATCTGTTTATCCCCTATGCCGAAAGCGAAGGGTTAATCGTAGCGCTGACCCGCCACCTGTTCCGTAGGATCGTGTCCGATATCCCGCAATTGGTGCAAGCTCTGCCACGGGGCGCCAAACTGGGCATCAATCTTGCCCCTTCTCACCTTAATGCGCCTTCGTTCCATGACGATATCACCGAGCTGCTGGCTAAGTTGCCGGCCGACTATTTCACCGTGGTGTTTGAAATCACCGAGCGCGGTATGGTGGAAGAACAAAACGCCTTGGAAGAGTTTGATTGGCTACATCGCCAAGGGGTTGAAATCGCAGTAGATGACTTTGGTACCGGCCACAGCGCCTTAATCTATCTACAACGCTTTACCCTGGATTACCTCAAGATCGACCGCGGTTTCGTCAATACCATCGGCCAGGACACGGCGACCGCTCCCGTACTGGACGCAGTGATCTCGCTGTCTAAAAAACTGAAAATGCTGACCGTGGCGGAAGGCGTTGAAACCGCCGAACAGGTGAGTTTTCTGCAAGAACGCGACGTTAATTTTATGCAGGGCTATTATTTCAGTAAGCCACTGGGCATTGAGGAGTTTGTGGCCTTTTGCCAGAATAAGGCCGTTTTTGATTATCGGGCCGCAGTTAATCCCTGATATTTAAACTTCTTTACTCAGAAAACCAGCCTGAAATGCTATGCTACCGGCTGGATTAATTGACTTATATCCGACGTATTTCAAACCATGGCTTGAAAGGCGACGGGTATAGATAGCAGGAGCTTACCGTAGAGATGTCCGTACGCATTTTTGCTGCCTTGGTGCTTTCGGCACTCAGTTTTAGCATGCAGGCCGAAACCCTTAATGAAAGCTACGCTTTCGCCACGCTCGGTGAACCGAAATATTCCACCGACTTTAGCCATTTTGACTACGTGAACCCAGCGGCCCCCAAGGGCGGCGACGTTCGGCTGGCAGCCATCGGCACCTATGATAACTTCAACCGTTTCGCCTTGCGTGGTGTACCCGGTGAAAGAACCGGGGAACTCTACGACACGCTGTTCACCAGCTCGGACGATGAGCCTTCCAGCTATTATCCGCTGATTGCGGAATCGGCTCGTTACCCGGCAGATATGCGCTGGATGGAGCTGGATATCAACCCACGCGCGCGCTTCCATGATGGCAGCCCGATCACCGCCGCCGACGTGGCTTTCACCTTCAACAAATTTATGACCGAAGGGGTGCCGCAATTCCGCTCGTCGTATAAAGGCGTCACGGTCAAGGCCATCTCCCGTCTGACTGTTCGCATAGAACTTCCCAAACCGGATAGAGATCAGCTACTCGGCCTCTTAAGCCTGCCGGTGATGCCAGAAAGCTTCTGGAAAGACCATAAACTGAATGAGCCACTGACTGTTCCCCCACTAAGCAGTGGTCCTTATAAAATCAGCAGCTACCGATTGGGCCAATATATTACCTATGAGCGCGTACGTGACTATTGGGCCGCCAATCTGCCGGTGAATCGCGGGCGCTATAACTTCGATACGCTGCGTTACGACTATTACCTGGACGATAAGGTGGCACTGGAAGCCTTTAAGGCCGGGGCTTACGATTTCCGCGTCGAAGGCTCGCCAAAAAGCTGGGCCACCCAGTATCAGGGCGGCAACTTCGCTCGCAACTTCATCATCAAACAGGATGAAACCAATCAGGCGGCACAGAATGCCCGCTGGTTAGCGTTCAATATCCAGCGCCCAATTTTCGCCGATCGCCGGGTGCGGGAAGCCATCACCCTGGCCTTCGACTTCGACTGGATGAACAAGGCGCTGTATTACGATGCCTATCAGCGCGCCAACAGCTATTTCCAGAATACCGAATACGCGGCCACCGGCTACCCAGACGCTGCGGAACTGGCCTGGCTGGCCCCGCTGAAAGGCAAAGTGCCAGCAGAAGTGTTTACCTCGATCTATCAGCCTCCAACATCCGACGGCAGCGGCAATGACCGGGCGAACCTGCTGAAAGCCACCGAATTGCTTAAGCAAGCTGGCTGGGAAGTGAAAAACCAGCAGTTGGTTAACAGTCAAACCGGTAAACCCTTTACCTTTGAACTGATGTTGCCGAGTGGCAGCAATTTCCAATATGTACTGCCTTTCCAGCACAATCTGAAGCGGTTGGGTATCGATATGCAGATCCGTGAGATCGACATCAGCCAATTCACCCGCCGTATGCGCGAGCGTGATTTTGATATGATGCCGAGGGTCTACCCCGCTATGCCGTTCCCCAACTCCAACCTGCAGATCTACTGGGCCACAGAATATCTGAATTCCAGCTACAACAGCCCTGGCGTCAGCGATCCAGCCGTCGATGCCCTGATAGAGCAGATCATGAAGCATCAAGGGGATGAAAAAGCGTTGCTGTCCCTTGGCCGTGCGCTGGATCGGGTGTTGACCTGGAACATGTATATGCTGCCAATGTGGTACTCCAATCACGACCGTTACGCCTATTGGGACAAATTCTCTTCGCCAGCGGTACGCCCGGCCTATTCGATCGGGTTCGACAACTGGTGGTTCGACGTCAACAAGGCGGCACGCTTGCCGGCGCAACGGCAATAAGGAGCCTCAGGTGGCCGCTTATCTGATACGCAGATTACTGCTGGTGATCCCCACGCTGTGGGCGATCATCACCATTAACTTTTTCATTGTGCAAATCGCCCCCGGTGGGCCGGTCGATCAGGCCATTGCCTCTATTGAGATGGGGCAAACCAGCGGATTTGGCGGCGGTGGCGCGGGTGAAGGCCTTGGGCATATGAAGGCTGGCGCGGGCAACGTGACCGAAGGCCAATACCGTGGCTCACGCGGCCTGGATCCCGAGGTGATCGCCGAGATCACCAAGCGTTACGGCTTCGACAAGCCGCTGCACGAACGCTATTTCACCATGCTGTGGAACTACATGCGCCTCGATTTCGGCGATAGCCTGTTCCGCGGTGCCTCGGTGATGCAACTGATCGGCCAGAGCCTGCCAGTCTCTGCATCCCTGGGGCTGTGGAGTACGCTGATCATCTATCTGGTGTCGATCCCGCTGGGGATCCGCAAAGCCATCCACAACGGCAGCGCCTTTGACACCTGGAGCAGCACGCTGATTATCATCGGCTACGCCATTCCGGCGTTCCTGTTCGCCATCCTGATGATCGTGCTATTCGCCGGTGGCAGCTATCTGGACTGGTTCCCGCTGCGCGGGCTGGTTTCCAGCAACTTCGACACGCTGCCGTGGTACGGTAAAATCACCGATTATCTGTGGCACATTACCCTGCCAGTGCTGGCAACGGTGATCGGTGGCTTTGCCGCCCTGACCATGCTGACCAAAAACTCGTTTCTTGATGAGATCCGCAAACAGTACGTGGTCACCGCCCGCGCCAAAGGGCTGGACGAGAAGAAGATCCTTTACCGCCACGTGTTCCGTAACGCCATGCTGCTGGTGATCGCCGGTTTCCCGGCCACCTTTATCAGCATGTTTTTCACCGGTTCGTTGTTGATCGAAGTGATGTTCTCACTCAACGGCCTTGGTCTGCTGGGCTACGATGCCACCCTGCAACGCGACTATCCGGTGATGTTCGGAACGCTCTACATATTTACCCTGATCGGCCTGCTGTTGAATATCGTCAGCGATATCACCTATACCCTGGTCGATCCGCGCATTGATTTCGAGGGCCGTCAATGAGCCGCTTAAGCCCCATCAATCAGGCCCGCTGGGCACGTTTTCGCAGCAACCGCCGCGGTTACTGGTCGCTGTGGATTTTTCTAGCTGCTTTTGCGCTCAGCCTGGCCGCCAACCTGATCGCCAATGACCGGCCGTTGCTGGTGCGCTATGAAGGCCGGCTGTATGTGCCCTTTATGGTCAACTACAGCGAAACGACCTTCGGCGGGGAACTGAATACCACTACCGATTTTCAGGATCCCTTTGTTATCAAGCAGATTGAGCAACACGGCTGGGCCATCTGGGCCCCGATCCGCTTTAGCTACAACACCATCAACTTTGCCACCGAAGTGCCCTTTCCGTCGCCACCGTCACGCCAGAACCTACTCGGCACCGACAGTAATGGCAGCGATGTGCTGGCCCGGGTGCTGTACGGTTTCCGTATCTCAATGCTGTTTGGGTTGGCGCTAACGCTGTGTTCCAGCGTGATTGGTATCTGTGCGGGAGCGACGCAGGGCTATTACGGCGGCCGATTCGATCTTTGGGGGCAACGGCTGATCGAGGTCTGGTCAGGGATGCCGACGCTGTTCCTGATCATCCTGCTGTCCAGCATCATCCAACCCAATTTCTGGTGGCTGTTAGGCATCACCATCCTGTTTGGTTGGATGAGCCTGGTGGGCGTAGTACGTGCCGAATTCCTGCGTACCCGCAATTACGACTACATTCGTGCCGCCAGAGCGATGGGCGTGCCGGATCGCGTGATTATGTATCGCCATATGCTGCCTAACGCCATGGTGGCCACGCTGACCTTCCTGCCGTTTATTTTGTGCGGTTCGATCACCACCCTCACCTCTCTCGATTTCCTCGGCTTCGGCTTGCCGCTCGGTTCGCCTTCGCTGGGTGAGCTCCTTTTACAGGGCAAAAACAACCTGCAAGCTCCGTGGTTGGGCATTACCGCCTTCCTGGTACTGGCGGTGCTGCTCTCACTGTTAATCTTTATCGGCGAAGCGGTGCGCGACGCCTTCGACCCAAGCAAGGCGCATTAATATGACCACTCCTCTGCTCGCTATTCAGGATCTCAGCATCGCCTTCCGCCAGGGAGACAACTTGAATCAGGTGGTCAACGGCGTCTCGTTACAGGTGGAACAAGGGGAAACGCTGGCGTTGGTGGGTGAATCAGGCTCAGGCAAAAGCGTCACCGCCCTCTCCGTGCTGCGGCTGTTGCCTTCCCCGCCAGTGGTGTATCCCGGTGGGGATATTCTGTTTAACGGCAACTCACTGTTACATGCATCGGAAGCCGAACTGCGCAAAGTGCGTGGCAACCAGATCTCGATGATTTTCCAGGAGCCGATGGTGTCGCTCAACCCGCTGCACACCATCGAAAAGCAACTGGCCGAAGTGCTGATGCTCCACATGGGTATGCGCCGTGACAGCGCCCGCGCCGAAATCATTCAGTGCCTGGATCGGGTGGGAATACGTAACGCCAAAGCGCGCCTGAAGGACTACCCCCATCAACTCTCCGGCGGAGAACGTCAGCGCGTAATGATCGCCATGGCGGTGTTGACCAAGCCCAAGCTGTTGATCGCCGATGAGCCTACCACCGCGCTAGACGTGACCATTCAAGCGCAGATCCTGATGCTGCTGAAAGAGTTAAAGCAGGAACTGGGGATGGGATTGCTGTTCATCACCCACAACCTGAACATCGTGCGTCGGTTGGCGGATAACGTGGCGGTGATGCGCCAAGGGTTGTGCGTAGAACAAAATAGCCGCGACGGCCTGTTTAGCTCCCCACAGCACGCCTATACCCGTCAGCTATTGGCTGCGGAAGACGTGGGCGAACCTTTGCCGCTACCGGCCAGCGATAAGCCTATGCCACTGCTCAAAGTGGAACACCTGCAGGTCAGCTTCCCGATCAAACGTGGCCTGCTACGGCGCATCGTCGATCAGAACTACGCGCTGAAAGATCTGAGCTTCGAAATACAGCCAGGGGAAAGCGTGGGGCTGGTGGGTGAATCGGGTTCAGGCAAAAGCACGACTGGCCTGGCACTACTGCGCCTGTTGAGCTCCAAAGGTGCGATCTGGTTTGATGGCCAACCGCTGCATCAGTTCAATAACCAGCAAATGTTGCCTTACCGCAGCCGGATGCAGATCGTGTTCCAGGACCCCTATTCCGCGCTGAATCCACGCTTGAACGTGCTACAAATCATCGCCGAAGGTCTGGAGATCCACCAGCAACTGACCGCAGAGCAACGCGAACAGCGGGTGATTGAAGCGTTGGAGGAAGTCGGATTGGATCCGGCCCTGCGCTATCGTTATCCCACGGAGTTTTCCGGTGGGCAGCGCCAGCGTATCGCTATTGCCCGCGCGCTGATCCTGCAACCGCAGTTGTTGATCCTGGATGAACCGACGTCCTCGCTGGATAAATCAGTGCAGGCGCAGATCCTGACGCTGCTGAAGTCGCTTCAGCTTCGTCACCGGCTGGCCTATCTGTTTATCAGCCATGATTTGCAGGTGGTACGATCGTTGTGCCATCAGGTGATCGTACTGCGTCAGGGAGAAGTCGTGGAGCAGGGTGACTGCCAGACGATTTTCAACGCACCTGCTGCTGCCTATACGCAGCAGTTATTGCAGTTGGTTGATTAGCGGCATCATTCAGAAGGGGTACTGCGCGCTGAGCTGCTCGGCAATCGCCGCACCGACGTTTTTCAAGCGGCACATGGCGGCACTTTCATCACATTGATGAACGAACAGGCAAGGCTCTCCTTCCCATTCAACGATGGAGCAGTTGACCTGGATCTCTTGCAGAGACAGGTTGAGCTGCTGCATGACCCGCCAGGCTTCGCGCCCGTCATGGCTGAGCAGCTTGAGGCCGATCAGATCGTTATCTTCGTCTATGCCGCTAAGCGGAATCGGTTCAACCTTGCTGCCGGTAAAACCTGATAGCCAACGATAACTTTGCGGCAAGCGATGCACTACCGAAAGCTGGAAACTATCCACATGAAATCCCTAGTATGAAAAGATGAAACACTTTTTACATCACAGGATGTCTTAGTTATAGCCGGGATCATCCGACTTTGCTGCCCACAAATGTTATTTTAAAGTAAAATTTGCAACAAACAATTAACCACATCCTGCGCTTGCTGATATCACTCAGTTTTTCTCCACCGTAGAAGTTTCTCTCACGGCGTTTTGCGACTCAGCTCGCATTTTTGCGTTATATGTAACCCTTTCCCGCCGCGATCTCAACATTTTTTTCTTGCAATGCGGTTACTTTACAATCGGTATAATTTTACATTGTGCAAACATCTCGCTCAAACACCTGAGGCAGGTTAAATCAATAATATTTTGATTTAAAACAATATTAGCCCGATTAACCGTCAAGGAAATGCCCCATCAGCCAACGGGTTGCACCTCTGGCTACCTGGGAAAATAACGCTGCCATATTTAACAAAAAAACTACAGTTCGTTTGGCCGACGTTTAGTTAGCCTGCATATATTTAGCAACAAACTTAAACTTGCAAGCAGGTAGATTGGGGTCTAATTGCATCTGTTCTCCCTCACCCCAACCCTCTCCCCAAGGAGAGGGAGCTAGCCCGAAGCTGTAATCCGATGCAGGAGTCAGTCTGTGACGCCTTCAGTAACATCAAGGGCGGAAGCCAGGTGCAGGATTTAACATATGGCATATTTGGGCCGCCTCTCCATTTTGGGGAGGGAGTTATTCCGGTGTGTGGTTGGTTTCAGGAGAAAGGGCAAAGTGATCTCAGTATCGATAAAATAGCTCGATCGGTCCCCTCTCCCTGTGGGAGAGGGTTAGGGTGAGGGGTAATCAGGCAGGATTATTGCGTGGGCGGCTGGCATAAAAATAGAACAACACCGCCACGATGCTGCACAGGGCCATAGATGAAACCATCGGCCATGCGCTCTTACCTGGGGCCAAGGACAGTATTGCCCCCACCAGCGCACCAATGCTGAAGCGCAACGTCCCAGCCAGCGAAGAGGCTGTTCCCGCCATATGGGGGAAATCGTCCAGGATCACCGCCATCGCGTTAGACGAGATCATGGCGATACAGCCAAGATAAACCGCCACCCCGAGCACCAAAGCCCAGAACCCCAGTCCGCTGGCGGTGACGGCCAGCAACCACACGCCCATCGTCAATTGCACAAACAGACCAAGGCGGAACATTTTTACCGCCCCCAGGCGACGCACATTGCGGCTATTGATCAGCGTCGTCAGGAACAGAAACACGATGTTCAGCGCAAAGTAATAACCAAAATGCTGCGGTGAAACGTTATTCAGCTCGATATAGACAAACGGCCCGGCGCTGAGGAAAGAAAACATCCCGGCAAACGAGAAAGCACTGGCCAGCATATAGCTCAACACGCGCTTGTGGCGGAACAAAGAGCCGAAATTCCTCAGCGTGGTGCGCAAATGGAATTTTTGCCGCCGCTCCTTGGGCAACGTCTCCTTGATAAAGAACGCCACCAGTACCGACCCCAACAGCGCCGCAGCCCCCATGGTCCAGAAGATGGCATGCCAGCTGAACCATAGCAGCAGCACGCCACCGATCATCGGAGCCAGCAATGGCGCAATGGTCATCACCAGGATCACGAACGACATCATGCGTGAGAACTCGTCCTTGGTGAACATGTCACGCATCAGGGCGTTGATCACCACGCTAGCCGCCGCAGCTGCCAGCCCGTGCAGGAAGCGCAGGTTGATCAGTTGCTCTACCGATTGGGCCATCGCACAGGCCCCACCGGCGATAGCAAAAATCAGCGTGCCCCAGAGGATCACCGGTTTGCGGCCAATGCTGTCGGACATCGGCCCATAGAACAATTGGCCAACGGCAAAGCCCAGCATATAGGCGCTGAGCGTCATCTGCACCCGGCCAGACTCCACGCCAAACTCCTGGGCGATTATCGGCATGCTGGGCAAGTACATGTCGATCGCCAACGGCATCAGCATGGACAGTAGGCCCAGAATAAAGATCAAACCGAGGTGAGAGGTCCGGTTCTGTTGCACGTTCAACGACTCCTTGGTCGGTCGCAAAAATTAATCCAGCAGGTGCGGTGCGCCTACGCTGGCAATCTCTTCTTCGGTCAGCGGGCGATATTCCCCCGGAGCCAAATCGTCATCCAACACAATGGCGCCAATGCGCTCACGGTGTAATTCGATGACCCGGTTGCCCACGGCTGCAAACATGCGCTTCACCTGATGGTAACGCCCTTCGCTGATGGTGAGGCGCACCAGGGTATCTTCGATTTTTTCCAACTTCGCAGGCTTGGTCAGATTTTTTTCGTTATGCAGCTGCACGCCTTGCTCGAACTGCTGAGCGGTATCAGCGGCCAACGGATGTTCCAACGTCACCAGATAGGTTTTCTCACACTCGTGGCGCGGTGAGGTGATACGGTGCGACCACTGGCCGTCATCGGTCATCAGTACCAGGCCGGTGGTATCAATATCCAGCCGCCCTGCCGCATGCAGCTTGTACGCGACGGGTTCATCCAGGAAATAGAGCACGGTTGGATGATCCGGATCGTCGGTCGAGCACACATAACCCTGTGGCTTATTGAGCATGAAGTAACGTGGCCCGTTCAGCTGTGACAACACATTGCCATCAAACCGCACTTCCTGTTCCGGAGCCAGCTTGAGCGCCCCGCTCTTGACCACTTCACCGTCTACGGTGACACGTTTTGCACGGAGTTCACGCGCTACCAGCGCACGGCTGATACCCAACTGCTGAGATAAAAACTTGTCCAGTCGCATTGAATCTGCTTTGCCTGTCGTTGTTATGATCACATTGATCTGGTTGCTAAATATGACGCCCCGTTGTCGCACCAGGTGCAAAAAACAGGTTCGAAGAGGATGTTCGCGTAGGGAAGCCGCTTAGTATAGCGACGGAAACGATGCCATAACAGGGGTAATTTCCATGCTTCTCGCACTGCGTAGCCGCAGAGGGCATAATAATAGAAATTTTTCCGCCGTCTGAGGAGCAAAATGTCACAATTTCAGTGGAATGTTACGGCCCACTTCAGCGAGCGGTACTAACGCATGGCTTTTACCCTACGCCCCTATCAGTTGGAAGCGGTCGACGCCACCATCAAGCATTTCCGCCAGCATCCTGAACCGGCCCTGATCGTGCTGCCAACCGGCGCTGGCAAAAGCCTGGTGATCGCCGAGTTGGCAAAACGCGCTCGTGGCCGGGTATTAGTGCTGGCCCACGTTAAAGAGCTCGTGGCGCAAAACCATAGCAAATACTGCGCTTACGGCCTGGAGGCCGACATCTTCGCCGCCGGGCTTCAGCAAAAAGAGAGCAGCGGCAAGGTGGTGTTTGGCAGCGTGCAATCGGTAGCACGTAATCTATCGCTGTTCGACGGCGCATTTTCCCTGCTGATCGTCGACGAATGCCACCGCATCAGCGACGATGACGACAGCCAATACCAACAGATTATTCAACACCTGCAAAAAACCAACCCGCAACTGCGCCTGCTTGGCCTGACGGCCACCCCTTACCGGCTGGGCAAAGGCTGGATCTATCAATATCACTACCACGGCATCACCCGTGGCGACGGCAACAGCCTGTTTCGCGACTGTATTTATGAACTGCCGTTGCGCTATATGATTAAACACGGCTTCCTGGTGCCGCCAGAACGGCTGGATATGCCGATCGTGCAGTACGATTTCAGCCGCCTGGAGACCAGAAGCAACGGCTTGTTCAGCGAAGTGGATCTTAACCGCGAGCTGAAACAGCAAAACCGCATTACGCCACACATCATCAGCCAGATCGTCGAATACGCCGAAACCCGCAAAGGCGTAATGATTTTTGCCTCCACGGTCGAGCATGCCCGTGAAGTGCATGGCCTGTTACCAAGTGGGGAAGCGGCGTTGGTCAGTGCAGAAACGCCCCCCGGCGAACGTGACGCGCTGATCGAAGCTTTTAAGCAACAGCAATTGCGCTATCTGGTTAACGTGGCAGTTCTGACGACGGGTTTCGACGCACCTCATGTCGATCTTATCGCTATTTTGCGCCCCACCGAGTCCGTCAGCCTGTATCAGCAGATCGTCGGGCGCGGTTTACGGCTGGCCCCAGGCAAGACCGACTGCCTGATCCTGGACTATGCCGGCAATCCCCACGATTTGTTCACGCCGGAAGTGGGCGTTAGCAAACCCCACTCAGACAGCCAACCGGTGCAGGTCTTCTGCCCTGGCTGCGGTTTTGCCAACCTGTTTTGGGGCAAATGCACCGAGAACGGCGACATCATCGAGCACTATGGCCGTCGCTGTCAGGGCTGGCTGGAAGATGATGAAGGGCATCGCGAGCAGTGTGACTACCGCTTCCGTTTCAAATGCTGCCCGCACTGCGGCGCAGAGAACGATATTGCGGCACGCCGCTGCCATCAGTGCCAGGAAGTATTGGTCGATCCGGACGATATGCTGAAGGCCGCATTGAAGCTGAAGGATGCGCTAGTCCTGCGCTGCGGCGGAATGGAACTGCAAAGCGGCAAGGACGACAAAGGGGAATGGCTGAAAGCCACCTATTATGACGAAGATGGCACCAGCACCAGCGAACGTTTCCGCCTGCAAACGCCCGCACAACGCAAGGCCTTCGAGATGCTGTTCCTGCGCCCGCACCAACGGGCACCAGGCATACCGTTCGGTTGGCAAAACGCGGCGGACATTCTGGCTCAGCAGGCGCTGTTGCGCCATCCAGACTTCGTCGTCGCGCGCAAACGCGGCCAGTTCTGGCAGATACGTGAAAAAGTTTTTGATTATCAGGGCCGCTTTCGCCGTGCCAATGAGCTGTATTAAGCCCGTGCGGCAGGTTTTCATTGCCCAGAGAGCGGCTTTCCGTTAAAATGCCGCCCGCTTTACCTGGGTTCGCCCAGTGTGAAAGCAGGTTATCGAGCCTGTTACTGGGTCGCCTGTAGCAGGGTAAATTTTCTTTTAAGAGAAAAAACAATGTTCACTATCAACGTACAAGTACGTAAAGACCAGGGTAAGGGTGCGAGCCGCCGCCTGCGTGCAGCAAACAAATTCCCAGCTATCATCTATGGTGGCGAAGAAGCTGCGATTGCTATCGAACTAGACCATGATTCTGTAAAGAACATGGAAGTTAAACCAGAATTCTACAGCGAAGCAGTAGTTTTGGTTGTCGACGGTAAAGAAACCAAAGTTAAGGTTCAGGCTGTACAGCGTCACCCGTTCAAGCCAAAACTGGCTCACATCGACTTCGTTCGCGTTTAATCGCTACGTTATCGATTTTCGGGACGCCGAAGTGAAAAACGCCGCAATTGCGGCGTTTTTTATTGGCCGCTACATGACAATGCAGGGGCTGTTAAACGGGCGCAGCATGCGGCTGCCCCTACGGTCGAACATGCTGTACCCGCTTAACTTATTTGCCGCCAGTGCGACGTTGCAACTGATCGCGCAGATTCGGTGGCGTACCTCTGATCGTCAGAGTATCGGTGGCCGCATCCCAGAAAATACGCTCCCCCAACAACATCGCATCAAAGTTCAGGCTGATACCGCCGCCGCTGCCGGCAAATTTGGTCAATTGGCGTAACGTGCCGCGATCCGCCGGGAAGCTATCTTCCAGCTCGTAGCCCTGCTCGCTGGAAAACTGCAGGAAATCCTTCTCGCCCACCGGGGCTATCTCTTTCGACAACTCCTGCAGCTCGATCTCTTCACCGGCCTGCAACTGCTCATTACAGTAGCTGTAAACCTGCTGACGTACCGTCTGGCGTTCGTGTTTGCCTAGTTGAGCATCGGCACAGTAATCATCCACCGCCTGTAACAAACCACGGTTTTGCGCTTTGGTATCCAGCCCTTCTGACGCCGCCAGGAAATCCATAAAGAAATCGGAGACCTTGCGCCCTACTCGCCCTTTGAGGAATGTCAGGTAACGAGTCGATTGCGGGTTGGTTTCCCATTCGGTCAGATCGATACGCGCCACAATGTCCGCGTGGTTGATATCCAGATAGTGGGTGGTGCGGATATCCAACTCTTCATTGACACGCGTACTGTTGCAACTGTTCAGCACCGTGATCAGCAAGTATTCCACCGCCAGATAGCGGTAATGGGCGAACAGCACCACGCCACCGTCGGCAAACGGATATTTGGCCAGCTCGTCGCGCAGACGGCCGGTAGCAGCACGGCTAAATGCGAGGAAGTCGTCATCACCCTTACGGCAGTTGCGCAACGCGTCCGCCAGTTCGCTCTGCTCGTTGAACAGGCCGTAAGCCTTACTCTTGGCGCTGTAAACGCGATGCAGCTCTGCCATCATCTCTTCCACCGCCGCATTGGTGGTAAGAAGGGAATCGCGCAACACCACTTCCAGCGTCTGCTCATCGCGTTTTACCAACTGGTGCAGTGCAATCTGCTCGATATCCAGACTCATGATCAATCCTCCTGTTCTTTGAGCGCGTATTCAAGCACTGACGAAGCCGAAAGACAACGGGCATGGCAATGCCTTAACGATCTTCACGCTATAAAAGAGCGGAAAATCACGGCCCCATACGGTAAGATATGGGACTTTGTCGAGCTTTGAGCACAATATTTATGCCACAATCATCTCGTTATAGTGACGAACACGTTGAACAACTGCTCTCTGAGCTGGTCAACGTTCTGGAAAAACACCATACTCCCACCGATCTCTCTTTGATGGTACTGGGCAACATGGTAACCAATTTGATCAACACCAGTATTGCTCCCGCACAGCGGAAGACACTGGCCAGATCGTTTGCTGAAGCCCTGCAGGCTTCTATCCGTGAAGATAAAGCGCATTAATAATTACTTATGGTGACAAACCGTCAGCGTTATCGTGAAAAAGTCTCCCAGATGATTAGCTGGGGGCACTGGTTCGCCTTATTTAATATTCTGCTCAGTATCGGGTTGGGCAGCCGCTACCTGTTTGTTACCGACTGGCCGTCCTCACTGCTGGGGCGAGTCTATGCGTTGGTCAGCCTGATTGGGCAGTTCAGCTTTATTGTCTTTGCCGCCTACCTGCTGATCATCTTCCCGCTCACCTTTGTGGTGATGTCGCAGCGCCTGCTGCGATTTATTTCCGCGACGTTGGCCACCGCCGGGCTGACGTTGCTGCTGGTCGACAGCGAAGTGTTTACCCACTTCCACCTGCACCTTAATCCGGTGGTGTGGGAGTTGGTGGTCAACCCAGATCAGAGTGAACTGGCGCGCGACTGGCAACTGGTGTTTATCGCCGTACCGGTGATATTCCTGATTGAAATGCTGTTTGCCACCTGGAGCTGGCAGAAACTGCGCAGCCTGAACCGGCGCAACTTCGGTAAGCCGCTGGCGGTGCTGTTCATCTGTTCGTTCTTTGCTTCGCACCTGATTTATATCTGGGCGGATGCCAATTTCTATCGGCCGATCACCATGCAGCGCGCCAACTTGCCGCTCTCTTACCCCATGACCGCGCGTAAGTTCCTGGAAAAACACGGCCTGCTCGATCAGCAAGAATATGAGCGCCGCCTGATGCAACAGGGCAATCCAGAAGCGGCGGCCGTTGAATATCCGCTCAATAGCCTGAACTACAGTGATAAAGGCAGCGGCTACAACCTGCTGATGATCGTGGTGAACGGCGTGCGTACCCAGGATCTGGCGCAAGACATGCCCGGCCTGAGCCGCTTTGCCCAGGAAAATATCCGCTTCAGCGACCATTACAGCTCCGGTAACCATGCGGACACCGGCCTGTTTGGCCTGTTCTACGGTATTTCGCCTACCTATCTGGATGGCATTCTGGCCGGGCGCAAACCGGCCGCGTTGATTAGCGCGCTGAGCGATCAAGGCTATCAGTTCGGCCTGTTCTCTTCAGACGGTTTCAACGCCACGCTTTACCGCCAGGCACTATTGACCGATTTCTCGCTCCCGCCGGAACCGTTCGTGCAGAGCGATGCTGCCACCACGCATCAGTGGCAGAGCTGGTTGGCCACTCAGAGCGGGAATAGCCCTTGGTTCTCCTATATCAATTTCAGCGGTGCAAAGTTCCCAGAAGGCGACAATAAGCTCTCGCCGGAAGCCTTTACCCAGCTCTATCGTACAGGCGCGAAAGACGTCGATGCGCAGATTGAGCAGGTGCTGGCAACGCTGAAAGAAAAAGGCCTGCTGGATAAAACCGTGGTGGTGATCACCGCCGAGCACGGCATAGAATTCAACGATACCGGCAAAGGCAACTGGGGAGCGGGCAGCAGCTTTAACCGCAGTCAGTTGCAGGTTCCGTTGGTCATTCACTGGCCAGGTACGCCAGCACAAACCATCAATAAGCTGACCAATCATAACGATGTGATGCGTACATTGATGCAACGTCTGCTGCATGTGAAAACACCGGCTAACGACTATTCGCAGGGCGAAGACCTGTTTGCCGCACAGCGTAAAAACAATTGGCTCGCCACCGGTGACGGCAGCCAGTTGGTGATCACCACGCCAACACAGACGCTGACATTGGATGGCAATGGCACCTACCGTGCCTACGATCAAGACGATAACGAGATCAAAGACGAGAAACCCCAGCTAGCCCTGCTGTTACAGGTGCTGACCGATGTAAAGCGCTTTATCGCCAACTAAACTGCTTAAATCTAGAGCAATCGGTGAGGTAGCTGCTTGAATTTACATCTGAAAACGGTAGTATAGGGTTCTGCGTCGGCATGTAGCGCAGCCTGGTAGCGCACCGTCATGGGGTGTCGGGGGTCGGAGGTTCGAATCCTCTCATGCCGACCAAACTTTCATAAAAAAACCAACCGCTTAGAGTTGGTTTTTTTATGTCTGAATTTTAGCTAATGGTACCGCCCCGTCTAACAGGCCATACCAATGGGTCATCTCAGGTCGTTCGCCAGATTGTGTCTCTCAATGGATGGCGTGACTGTTCACAAACACATCACTAATCAGAGACCACCACCGATTAATAAGCCAACGAATTTCAGCTCTGCGGGCAGGCAACCAGATAGAGATCGTGGACTGGCATACTCGCATCAAAACCCCGCACTCTCTCTGGATCATCAATAGCCGGGTCAGCAAGCTGCTTGGCAACGTCGTCTACACTGACATCTTCAACATAAAAAGTCGCATCAGTCATTTTATTGCAGTTAAAGTAGGTCCCCATTAATACCATTTTCCCAGGGGTCGTATAGCTCTCCTGTTTATTGACCAATGCCACAACACCATCCGCTCGTTTAGCGACGACAGTATAGCTTTCCTCTGAGCGATCAAAAACATAGGCATCATTTTCTGGATAAGTCGACCATATAGTAGACTTCTCAGCAAACAACTCTGCCAAATTAATCGCTGGCTTTAGTGCATTTTTGTTATCAGCATCTTGGGCAACTGCCGAAGTCACCACACCGATGGTGCCAACCGACATCATACCTAAAAAGAGTAATGTTTTTTTCATGCAATTAATTCCCTTTGGAAAAGTTTAAATATAACAGCTTAAATAATAGCCTTATGGCATGTAAAAAAAGTATTGCACAACCGAGCATCTTTGCACTCAATTATGATGGATGCATTCAAACGGATGCACAAAGATCAATATGCATAATAAAAACCAACGATTCATACCTTGACAAATAGTGAGTAATGGCAACGGCAAAATCCAGGTTAAGAATGTCACCCAATCTGACAGAGCTGACACCATCGACCTTTCCACAAGAAGTGTGGGGGCCATAACTCATTATCGATGGCACTCAGTTCGGAGATACCCCACCGTCGCAAACAGGCAAAGCGAATAGCCAAATAGCTCACAGCCCTCTTCCACCATATTCTTCACCACGCGGTGATACCCATCGAGCATCAGCTCATGCCATAGCAGTTGCATACCAAACAGACGTGAAAATACTAATATGCATAGCAGCCCGGAAAACATCACGCCGTAACTTGGGTGACTGAAGAAATGCGCTAGCCCACGTAGCGTAGCGGGCAGCTCTTTGAGTGCATAAAGCGCACAGATCAGCGTTACGGCTAAGGCAAACCATACCCAGGCACCATGCCGCAGCATATCGAACACAAAGTCCATCTCGCGGATCAGCATACATAGGAAGAAACCACCGATTAATACCCTGGCATGCCGATGCTCCGCCTGACGATAAGCGGAGATAAAGAAGCTGAGGGCTATCGCCACCAGTATGATCTCTTGGGTTACCTCGGTGAGCGACGTCTCGGAGACAAAGTTATGCAGCCAATGAACGTCAATGAAGATCAGCCCCATCAAGAATGCTAGACAGATACCGGATAGAAGGAAGACACACAGCTTTCTAATAATTATGGATAAATCTTGTTGCATATTAAGAATGATTATCAATTTCAAGGTGGCTCTATACTATTAACCTCGGCCAAGGATACCGTGGCAATTAGTGCGTAATGGCGATATTGGCAACTCTATAGAGCACACATCCCCCAAAATAGACCACGATAAAATTTTCCCCTCCCCCTCTTGCACTCACCCCGTCCCTTCGGTCAGAATAACTGTATACATAAACAGTAAATTTAGGGTTGGGCTATGTTCGTTGAATTGGTGTTTGATAAGCGTAATGTCGCAGGGATCCCTGGTGCCGATGAAATCATCAAGGCCGAGCTGACAAAACGGGTACATCGTATCTTCCCGGATGCAGAAGTGAAGGTAAAACCCATGCAGGCCAACGGCCTTAACTCAGACGCCAGCAAAAGTGACCGCGAGAAGTTAAACCGTATGCTGGAAGAGATGTTCGAAGAGTCTGACCAATGGCTGGCCACCGATATTTAAAGGGCCGAAGGGCGCGGTCATTGACTGCGCCGCACATGGACGCCAAAAACAAAAAACCCCAGCATTTCTGCTGGGGTTTTTTATATGGTGCCGGCTACCGGAATCGAACTGGTGACCTACTGATTACAAGTCAGTTGCTCTACCTACTGAGCTAAGCCGGCGAAATCTGTCGGAAGTAGTGCTGTTTCCGTGGGGCGCAATATAATACAGCCAGACTGGAACAATCAAGCGTAATCAACAGATTATTTATCTTGTTGATTAAAAAACGGCTTATATGCCGAATTTCTCACCGATGGCCCGTTCTTCACGACTTAATGTCTGATTAATATAGTCCACAAACAGGTCCAACGCCGTGCTCCGCTGCCGCCCCAGAGGTAATTGCAACTGCAAGGTCCGCGGGCTTTGCTGCTCGACAGCAAAAGGTTTCAGGATCAATCCTTGCGGCTGCAACAACGGCATCGCGGTAAACTGGCTACAGATGGTCACCGCCAGCGGGGAGCCCTGTAAAAAATAGTACAGCGTGGAAAAGTTATCACAGGTTAGCACTGGTTCAATGAAGGTGCCATTCATCTGGCAAGCGATATCAAACAGCTGACGTACCGTGGAGCCCGGCTCTGGCAGACACACCGGATACTGGCAGAGATCCGCCAGAACCACCTGCCTGTCGGCTAATGGGTGCTCCTTTCTCATCAACAACAAGACCGGGGCAGGCCACGAAGCCGCTACCTCAACGCCCCGCTCTGGGTGCAAACTAAACTGCAGCACCATGTCACACTCGCCATTGCGTACCAACCGCGCCAACGTTTTAGTGTCTGCCACCGTCAGCACGAAGCTGACAGCCGGGTATTCTGCACGAAAACGCGCCATCAGTTGTGGCATCAGCATAAAGGCCACTCCATTACTACAGGCCACGCGTAGCGCAGTACGCCGTTCGGCTTTCAACCCTTTGATTTCTGCCACCGCCTGCTCAATATTCAGCAGGCTTTTACGAATATGGTTTTCAAAAATCTGCCCGGCCTCGGTCAGCACCATCCCCCGCGCGTGGCGTTCGAACAATGGCGTACCAACCTGCGCTTCCAGGCGCTGGATCTGCCTGCTGATCGCCGATACCGCCACAAACAGCTGTTCACTGGCCGCACTGAGTGAACCACAGTTGGCGACCACCAGAAAAAAGCGAACCTCGCTACTCAACATGCCGTCCCTCTCCTTGGTGCAAAGCTTGCCAACGAGCAAACGACCGTTGCCTTTAAAGCAAAGCTTGTTTGTTAAATGGATAATTGTGGCAAACCCCGATTTTAGCTTAGATAACAAACACAACAAGTAAAACAACACAACGCAAACACAACAGGGAAAATAATCATGACGGGTGAACAGGCCGTCGCTTTGGCGACAGCGTATTTTGACAGTGGCGAATTACGCCGCATATTGGCGCGGCGCATCGCGCTGGCCACCGAAAGCCAGCGGCATGACGACGATGCCGGCATTTTGCTCTACCTAGAACAGGAAATCATGCCACCGTTACGGGCGCTGGGTTTCGAGTTACAACTGTTCGATAACCCGGAAGCGGCCAACCGCCCGTTTCTGATCGCCGTACGCATTGAAGACCCTTCATTACCTACCCTGCTGAGCTATGGCCACGGCGATGTGGTTTTCGGCGACGACGAGAACTGGCGCACAGGCCTTTCGCCTTGGGAATTGAGTGAAGAAGGCGATCGTTGGTACGGCCGTGGCAGCGCGGATAACAAAGGGCAGCACAGTATTAACCTGGCGGCGCTAGAGCAGGTTTTCCAAGCACGCGGGGGTAAACTAGGGTTCAACTGCAAGCTGATTTTCGAAATGGGAGAAGAGATCGGTTCCCCTGGGCTAACGGCCATTTGCCAACAGCAACGCGAATTGCTGCAAGCCGATCTGTTTATCGCCTCCGATGGCCCACGGCTGAACGCCACACAGCCAACATTGTTCCTAGGCTCACGCGGCTGTATCAATTTCCGCCTCAGCATCCACGCCAGGGATAACGCCTATCACTCTGGCAACTGGGGGGGATTACTCAGCAATCCCGGAACCCAACTGGCTAATGCCATCACCTCTCTGGTTAATCAGCACGGTCAGTTACAGGTTGCAGCGCTGAAACCCGCCCCTCTGGATGACAACCTGCGCACCATTTTGCGCGATCTCAGCGTTGGCGGCCAAGCTGGCGATCCAGCGATCGATGAGAACTGGGGTGAAGCTGGCCTGACCCCAAGCGAGCGCCTGTATGGTTGGAACACGCTTGAAGTACTGGCCTATCAAACGGGCAACCCAGCCCGGCCAATGAACGCCATCCCCGGCAGCGCTTCAGCGGTATGCCAACTGCGCTTCGTGGTCGGTACCGACTGGCAAAATCTGGTCAACCATGTCCAGCAACATCTGCAATTACACGGTTTTGGCAATGTAGAAGTGGAATGGCTGCATGGTTCACCGGCCACCCGGCTCAATCCACAAGACCCTCTCGTTCCTTGGGCACTTGAGATCCTGCAACAAACCAGCGGCAAAAAACCCGCATTGCTGCCCAATCTGGGCGGCTCACTGCCTAATGACGTATTTGCCGATACGCTGGGACTGCCCACGCTGTGGATCCCCCACTCCTATCCGGCCTGTGGTCAACACGGGGTCAATGAGCATATGTTGATATCCATTGCTCGTGAAGGATTGCAGATCATGACTCGTCTGTTCTGGGAGTTGGGCGAAAATGGCAGCACGATCCTGGCACAACGCCGGGCAGGAGAGTCCTCATGAGCGCGATAGCCCAACAGGATAGCGTAGCGAAGCCCAATTTGTATAAAACGCTGTTTGCCACCTGCATTGGCAACGCGTTGGAATGGTTCGATATCGCGGTTTATGGCTTTTTCGCCAGCTATATCGCCCATGCCTTTTTCCCTACGGAGGATCCGGCCGTTTCATTGTTGCTGACTTTCGGCAGCTTTGGTGTCTCATTCTTGATCCGCCCACTGGGTGCTGTGGTGCTCGGAGCCTACGCCGATCGGGTTGGCCGCAAGAAGGCACTTTTGATGTCCATCAGCCTGATGCTGCTTGGCGGTGCGATCATCACCTTTATGCCGTCTTACGCCACCATTGGGCTGGCGGCTCCGCTGATGATCCTGATTGCCCGATTGATTCAGGGTTTTTCCGCCGGTGGGGAGTTTGGCAGTTCAACCGCCTTTCTGGTCGAACACTTCCCGGAGCGCAAGGCGTTTATCGCCAGCTGGCAGTTTGCCACGCAAGGCGCCAGCACGCTGATGGCTTCCGCCTTCGGGTTAGGCATGACCCACTGGCTGACAGAAAGCCAAATCCAGGACTGGGGCTGGCGTATTCCCTTTGCTTTTGGGCTGCTGATCGGTCCGGTGGGGCTGTATATCCGCCGCCATGTACATGAGCCAGCCAGCTTCGTACAGCAGCAGAAACCCGAAGCACCGTTAAAGATGCTGGTCGGTAATCAAAAAAACCTGCTGTTACTGGCCATCGGACTGATGGTGATTTCCACCGCCATCAACTACATGCTGAACTATGTACCCACCTATGCCACCAAAAACCTGAATCTGTCTGGTTCCGCCGCCTTTAGTGCAACCCTGTTAGCCGGTGTGATTTTAACGGTGGTCACCCCAATCATGGGACTATGGGCGGAAAAAGTCGGCCGCCTGCCGTTAATGTGGGGTTCGCTGATCCTGCTGCTGCTGACTATTTACCCGGCATTCCTGCTGGTGGTGAACCACACTTCGCCAATGATGCTGATGTTGATGGTTGGCTGGCTGGCCTTGTTGAAGTCCATCTACTTCTCGACGGTGCCTTCGGTGATGGCCGATTTGTTCCCGATGGCAACACGGGCCAGCGGTATGGCGATCAGCTACAACGTGGCGGTGACGGTATTTGGTGGCTTTGCGCCGCTGATCTGCACCCTGCTGATCACCGCAACCGGGACCAGCCTGGCACCAAGCTATTATCTGATGATGATGGCACTGCTGAGCGGCTGGGCACTGTTAGGGAGCAGAAAGCATTTGCGTTCGGCCTGATAAACACCCACAGGCTATTGGAATAATTAACCTATTTACCCCCTTGAAGAGATCCTCAAGGGGGTAAAAAATCTCACGTCAATTAGCAACCATCGGCACACTGAGGTTCAGGATTGTTGAACAGGATACGAACCAGTAAAGCCCGGGGTTCGCGCAAAGGATCATTGCCGATAGCTAACACTCGACCATCATGGGTCGCAGTATATTCCCGAATGGTGTCGCCAAATGCATTACGCTGAACCGCCACCTTCTGCCCTTTGACCACCGTATCGCCGACCTTAACCAGAACCTCGGCAAATCCGCCAACCTCAGCCCGGATCGAGCTCATTTCATTACCGATAAAGGTTTTTTGCTCTTTAGCCGTTGTCCCTAATGTGCCGGCTGTCATGCCTTGTTGAACCATCAGGTTACGCACCCCTGTCAAGCTACGTGCGATAAGTTCAGGTTGATAAAGCTTGGGCTTGCCAATTTCGAGTGTAATGGCAGGGATCTTGTTTTCAACGAAAGTGGTTTCGACAGAGCCTTTCTCACCAGGATCGGCTTTAATCTGGTCCGCCGGGAACAATTCAGCCATTTGCTTCACCTGCGGGTTACGATAATCCGCATAGATGAACAAGGGATATTCGGTACCCCGGCTCTGCGTATGCATATCAACGAACAGGGTGGCATTGCCCGCCCACAAATTATTCCATAACAGCCAAGCCTGCTGTTCGGCAGCGTTGCCTTTTTCCTTGCCCGGCCAGACCCGGTTGAAATCGACCATATCCCCCCCGTCATTGGCCAACTGCCAGTTTCGGTTATTGGCCAACATGCCGGAAGGATTCGCGCCCACGGCACCGATCACACTGCCTTTCAACTCTGCGGGATCCAGCTTTTCAAACACCTGCTGTATCACCCGGGTGCCATTTAGTTCATCACCATGGACCGCCGCTTGCAGACCCAGCTTAGGGTCAGGTTGTGCGCCTTTTGCCACCATAACAGGAACATACCAAACTAGCGCCTCTCATCAAGACATAGGCGCTATTTTCAGCTTAAAAGCTCCAGGGTATAAACATATTGACCGCGCCCGACACGGCGAGCCATGGACCAAAGGCTAACGGTTGATTAAAATCTTGTTTCGCCAACCCTCGCTGTATCAGCGTAAACAGCAGACCACTGGCCGCTGCCACCCAAATCACCTGTGGCAACGCTTGCCAACCCAACCAGGCCCCTAACGCCGCAAGTAATTTAAAATCACCATAGCCGAGAGCCTCTTTACCGGTTGCCAGCTTGAATAGCCAGAACACGCTCCATAGGCAGACATAACCTGCCACTGCGCCAATCGTCGCCTGTTCCAACGAGGCAAAATGCCCCTCAATATTGAATAAAAGTCCGATCCACAACAGTGGCAACGTCAGCACATCTGGCAACAGTTGTCTGTGATGGTCAATAACTGCCAGCGTCAGCAAAAAGGAGAGCAAGATCCAAGCGCCCAGCAAGGGGAACCCTAGCGGGAATATAAGCGCCGTCAGCACGAACATCATAGCCGTTGCCACCTCAACCAGCGGGTAGCGCCTTGGGATACGCTCACCACAGCAACGAGCCTTCCCCTTTAACAACAGAAAACTCAGCAGGGGTATATTGTCCCTGGCCGCAATAGGATGCTGGCAATGCGGGCAACAGGAATGCGGTAATAGCAGATCAAAACGCGGTATGGATTCAGGTAAGGGTAGCGCCAGTTGCACGAGCGCCTCGCGCTGCCATTGCTTCTCCAGCATCACCGGTAATCGATAAATCACTACGTTCAGAAAGCTACCCACTATGGCCCCAAATATCCCCACGACACACAGCCAGAGGAGGGGAAATGCAACGGTAAAATCCAGTAATAAACTCAAAAAACCTCCCTGCAGTCAGCCAAGTACCTACCCAACCCTTTTAAGACCGCCTAGTGCCGTTTAAAGCAACCGCCCCTGAACCTGCCAGGGTATCTGCCCCTGATCGTTGGCCCTGCCTAACTGATTTATCAGTGGCCTCATCGTCTCCGGTAATATCGGCCCTCGGCGCACCTGACCGTTGAACTGATAGCGCCCGTCAAATCCGACGGTGCCACGCCCCGTCAGGCTCAGATGAGAGGAGTCTTGTTTCAACACCAACACCAGAGCCCCTTTTCCATCACAGCTCAATTGGCCTTGCACGTTGGCCAGCTCCAACGCCCCCAACGGGGTCGCAAGCTGTGCGTGCTGCCAGTTGACAACACCTCCGGCAAGACTCCGGCAACCCGCGGAACTGAACTCTCCTTGTTGCAACCGCAGTCGCAGCTCTCCCTGGGCGGTGATCGGCAAAGGCAACGACAACTGTTGCCGCACAACATCTGCAGGAACAGAGAGTTGCCACTCATGCAGTTGCAGATCTTGCCAACCACGCAGGATACCGGCTCCCTGCAAGCCTTGCGGATCCCTTAACTCAATCTCTAAGGCTGGTATCCAAGAGGAGAAAGTGAACTGCCAGTTCACTTTTGCCAGCATAACGTTACGCCAGCTTAACTGGTGCAAACTGCCCTGCCACAGGGAACCTGAAAAGCCACCGACCTTCATATCTGCGGGTATAAAAGCTTGTATTACTCGTGCCGGCGCGTGGCCTCCCAGTAATAGGAGATAACAAGCCAACAAAAGCACGGCTTTTTTGGCTTTAGCGCCCATCGCTGCGCTCCAGCATCAGTTTGTTTACCGTCACCCATCCGGGTTTATCGGGACGCATCGCCACCTCAAGCGCCACAATGCGAACGCTATAGCGCTTTTCCAACTGTGTGATCCAAAGCATCAGGGCATTAAAATCGCCAGGTTCCAGCGTGACCGCCAGCCGCTCTCCCTGAGGCTGCATGCGGGTAATGTTCATATTTTGAGCTGCAGCACTCTGTGCCACCCTAGCCGACAAGCTTAGGGGGGGCTCCTGTATGGGTTGCATCCCCTGCTGGCGCAAGCGCGGAGCCTGTTGCAACATCCATTCCACCGTGTTTTGTTCACGGGCGATAGTACGCTGCCATTGGCTAGCCTGTTGTTGCCAGGGCAGCCACAGTGCGTAGTAGCACAAGCTCACGATAACCAATACACCACAGCCTAATACCAATCCTCGTTCCCGAAGGCTGAGCTGTAGCCAGCGGTGCTTGAGTTCATTCATCCTTTATCCCCAGAGTCAGTCGGCCCTCTACCCCAGTTGGATTCTGCTTGATTTCGCCAGGTTGCACCTGATAACGCTGCCCGGCAGCAACCTGAAACTGTTCCAACGCCTGAAAAGAGGCCGCCTGTATATCGACGTTCAGTTCTTTACGGCCAGCGTCATAAGACAGCGCCTGGAACCGGATTGCCGAGTTCTCCGCCATCAGCTGTTGCAATTGGCGCATCTGTGCGACCACACCGGTTTGCTCGATAGGCTGTAATTGCTGCAAGTGTTGCTGCATCTGCACGCGCGGGTTAACCACCTTTTTATCAGCCGGAAACAGCTGTTGGTAGACCCGCACACTTTCCTGCCGCCAATGTTCAGCCTGTTGCCAAAGCCGGTAATGAGATAGCCCGGCGCTCACACACAGCAGCAGTAAATACCCCGTTAATGCCATCATCACGGTTCGCCAGGGGCGTAATCGTGCACGCCAGGGGCTCGAGCGTGTGAATTCGCCCTGGCGCAGATCGGCTCCGCTATCGTGCACGCCTTCTGCCGCCAGTTGCAGTAAATCCCGCGGTGGTTGAACACACCATTCCGGAGGGGTAGCGGTTAAAGCTGGTGGTGCGGAGTAGCTTTCAATTACCGGCGGTGCCCACACGGCCAAAAACTCCGATAACCAGGAGGATTCAACAATCATGCCGGCATGCTTTTCCCGGCGAAACAGCCATTGATCATTGAGACTGACCGCACTCCAACCGTCGGCGGCCAAGGGTAACGCCAGCACATCTGGCAACATTGCCTGCACCTGCACCCCCAGACGTTCACAACGGGCTATCCACTGATGCATAAGGCTTTTATCAACTACCGCAACGTCACACACATCACCACTTTGCTGCAAAATGGCAAAATGCAGCCGTTCCACATCCGTTGCCAGTTGCTCCTCCAGCATAAACGGCAGCACTTGCAGACGCTGGCGCCTGGCACGACGAGGCAGCGTCACACGATGGAAAACCAACTCGCTCGCAGGCACCAATACCCAGGCAGGATATCTGGCAAGCAGGCTCACCAATTGGTCATCGCTCTCTCCCATAGCCAAACTACCTTGCTGATGACCCTCTGCTGAAGCGAAATACCACAACACTGGCTGCGTTTCATCGCTGGGTAAGCGCAATATCAACCTGGCTTGCTCACGGGGCTTTCTGTTAGGCATCAAGGCTCCACCCTCATGCTTAATCCATATTGCCGCTGTACTACCTGGAAACTGTTACCCGCTTTGCGCAACAGGCTGCGCTGGCTATAGTGAGTCTCCCCCATCAGCACGGTGAAACTGGCTAAAAACAGCTCACTCTTTATCGTCAACAGCGATCTGACCATTGAGGTGTCGATGTCCTTAAGGGCAACCTGTGCCAAAAATGCCGTCGTACTGCTCCACCCTTCACGTGGACGCTGTTGTAACAATCGAGTCGCCATGGCTGAATCAAGCTCCTTGAGAAATAGCGCCGCCAGTAATGGCCCTTGAGACTCACTCAGGGTATTAACGTTTACCAACAGCGTCTGTGTTGGCAGCGCGCAAACGTAAGGCAAAAGACGCCGATAAAGGCTGGCATCAACCCCAGAGACGGTGCGCAACTCGCTGACATCCTGCATGGGTTGATTGGCGGGCAAGTAAGCCACCGCCTGGGCCATATAGACCTCATCTTCAGCCCCATCAATGCCTGGCTCGCTATCACTGTCTATCCAGTCACGCAGTGCCGCAGCTATCTGCGTCGCACGCAGGGGATCTTCCCCCAGGTTGATTAACAGCTGTCTAAAAACCTGGGGAGGGTAAGGCAATGTCGGCTGCATGCCTTCAGTAGTTGCCCCTTGGTTAATGGCATTGAGATTAAAGCAGGCCTGGCCATCAACAATCTGCCCGAACACCTCCCCGCCTTCAACGGGGAAACGGCGCTGTTCTTGCGCCCAGTTTTGCGCCAAATGCGTTTTATTCGGTGAGTCCAGCGCGTCTCGTTGCAAAATTTTCACCGCCAGTGCCTCTGCCGAGCGGGCATACCATTTTGCCTGCTGGCGATCCAAATGAGCCGCTGTGCGCAGATAGGTGCGCCCGTTTCGCTCGGCAATGGTCGCAGCAATCGTCACCATCAGCGCCAGGATCAGCAACACCACCAGCAGGGCAACGCCCTTTTGCCGCGCCCTCATTCTTGCCCCACCGCCGTGATCAAAAACAGACGGGTCAATTCACCCACGCCAGCAACCACTAATGTCACTTCAATCCCCTGCGGTAAAACCGACGCGTTGTCCCAACTTTCCCGCCACGTCCCCTCGGCAAAAAAGCGCAGACGAAAGACACTGACCTCATTGAGCAAGACCTTGACCACCGGCTCTTCCCCAACGAGCGGATCCGCATGGGCATAGCTCAACCGCTCTAACTGCTGATGGCGCAGACGATATCCCACCGGTTGTAACTCGGCGCGGGGCAACATCCCCATCGGGTTTTGCCAACCGTTGCGCATGAAAGAGACGCCCCAGTCCTCACTTTGTAATTGATAGCGCGCCGCGGAAAACACGCGTTCATTCCCTCTGTGATGGCGAGGGATAATCTGACCGAAATCCCCTTCCAGCTGTATAAAAGCACGTTGAAGCTCGGCCAACCGCTGTGCTTTGCGCTGCGAAATCTCATCATTGCGCATCACCCCCTGCAACACCTGGAAGGCGCTGATGCTCAACGCAGCAAAAATCGCCAATGCCAACAGCATCTCAAGCAACGTGAAGCCCCGCTGGCTACGACAATTCATTCCCGCACCACGTAGCTGCGTAAAGAAACCACTGGCGCAGCGTCTTCTTTATGACGCCGCACCTCAACATCCAGTGCCCGTAATTGACCCAGTTCGGTATCAACTCCCTGCCAGCGTACAGACCATTCCTCGCCAGCATAGGTCACCGTGGTGCCGATCCAGCGTTTTTCCGGCCAGGTTTTATCAAGGTGTAACCTGACCTGTTGATTATCCGCCAACCAACTTGCCAGTATTTTTTCCTCCATACGGCCAATGCTGCCAGCCTGCTGTGCCGTGGTCTGCAGCACGGCTAACCCCGCCAAGGCGAAAACGATCAGTGCCACCAGCACTTCGAGCAACGTCATCCCTCTTTGGGTGCTCATTGCGCTGCTCCGTTTGCTGACGAATCGATCGCGCCTGCTGCGTCTACCCGCAGCCATACCAATGGTTGGCTACCGGCCTCACTGAACACCAGCTCAAACGGTGTAACCTCCCCGCCAGGTAACAGCAGAATATCGGGTTCCGGTGCCGACTCCGCAGCACGCGGCCACTCCTGCCGATCGGGGAAATGCAGCTTGAGCCGGATATCATCAGGCATTTGGCTTCCTAACGCCGCCTGACGGGGTTGCCAATTCTGCCAGGCGTAACCTTGCCAACTATCCGAGCCAGATACTGCCCCGCGTTTTTCAGCGGCCTGACGCTGTAGCATTTGGAATTGCCAGCCGTCAGGTCGAACCCGGATCCCCAGCAACTGGTCATTTTGCACCGCGGCATCCATGGCAAACGCCAACTGAGCCTGAAAACGTTTCAGCTGTAGCTGCGGGTTATTTTGTTGCATGGCCGGAAATGACATGATCACCAAGCTGGCAGCACTCCCGATCAGCAGCACAACCAGCATCATTTCCAACAACGTAAAGCCGCGTTGGCGCACTACTTCTTACCGATAGTCCAGTTACCGATATCATCCTCGGTGTCCGGTATGCCATCGGGCCCATAAGAGAAAACGTCTAACTGACCGTGTTGGCCCGGGCTAAGCAACTGATAGTCTGCCCCCCAAGGGTCCTGCGGCAAACGGCGAATATAGCCACCTTGGGGATAACTGCGCGGTTCTGGTTGTGCCGAGGGCTTGGTCACCAGTGCCTGCAACCCTTGTTCGGTGGTGGGATATCGACTGTTATCCAGCTTGTACATATCCAACGCGCTCTCCAGCGCGACAATATCGCTGACGACCTTCTGATGGTCCGCCTTCTCTTTATTTCCCATCAGATTAGGCACTACCAGACTCGCCAGGATGCCCAGGATCACAATCACCACCATAATTTCCAGCAGGGTAAAACCTCGCTGACGCTGTTGCCGCATTTTTCTCTCCGTTATTTGCAGATTGAATTTACATACTCATCAAGGTATTTAATTGCAGGATTGGCTGCAGGATCGCCAAAACGATAAACAGCACCACGCCCGCCATACTCACCACCAACAAGGGCTCAAAAAGCCCCAATGCCAACTGCATTTGGGCAGTAAACTCCCGATCCTGGTTGTCTGCCGCACGTTCCAGCATGCTGTCCAGTTCCCCACTACGTTCACCGCTGGCGATCATGTGCCGCATCATCGGGGGAAACAGTGCAGTGATTTCCAGAGCCCGATGCAGGCTCACCCCCTCACGCACCGATTCCGTTGCCAGTGACAACTGGCGGCGCGCATATTCATTGGTTAATACCTCTCCGCTGATGCGCATCGCTTGTAGCAATGGCACTGCGCTGGCATTGAGGATGCTCAGCGTTCTGGCGTAACGGGCGGTATTGAGCCCTCTTGCGATGCGTCCGATCACCGGGAGGCGCAGCAACTGCCGATGGAAAGCAATGCGCCGCGCTTCTTGGCGCAGCAACAGACGCATCAGCATCGGCGCCAATAACATCAGCAGCAGCACCCAAGGGCCAAAGGCTCGAACTCCGTCACTCAGCCCCATCAGCACACGCGTTGATAGCGGAAGTGCCTGCTTCATGTGAATAAACTGTTCCACCACCTTGGGCACCACGGCGGAAAGTAAAATGGCGATCACGCTGATGGCTACCACCGTCAGCACGCAGGGGTAGATCATCGCCTGCAGGATACGAGCTCGCATTTGCTGGCGCTGCTCGGTGTAATCCGCCAACCGGTTCAGAACCAGATCCAGATGACCAGAGGCTTCACCTGCGGCCACCATCGCGCAGTACAGCCGCTCAAAACTGGTGGGATAACCGCTCATGGCCTCCGCCAAGGAATGCCCCTCCAGTACTTTGGTGCGCACTGCGGCCATCAGGCTGCGCTGACGGGGTTTTTCACTCTGTTTTGCCACGGCATCAAGCGCCTCCTCCAAGGGTAAGGAAGCGGCAACCAAGGTCGCAAGCTGACGAGTCAACAACGCCAGATCGGCACTGCTAATCCCCCGCCCCCATGAAAGACGCCGCCCGCTTTGCGCCTGCTGGCGCTCATCCTGCCCTTCGTCCAGGCTTACAGGGACCAACCCCTGTTCCCGTAAAAGTTGACGGGCGTGGCGGGCTGAATCCGCTTCCTGCACTCCCCGCCGTTTTTTGCCGCGCTCGTCTAACGCTTGATAATGGAATAGGGCCATGTCATCCCTCTTCCTGAGACTGGCTTTCGGTCACGCGGATCACCTCTTCCCAACTGGTCTCGCCCGCCAACACTTTTTCCAATCCCCCCTGGCGCAATGTTTTGTATTCATGACGTAATTGACGAGCAATCGTGAATTCACTCTCTCCCTGGTGGATCGCCGTACGCACTCGGTCATCAATCAGCAGCAGCTCATGAATACCAGTACGCCCACGGTAACCGGTAAAATTACACTGTGAGCATCCTTTCGGCTGCCATAATGGGGTTCCGGGTAAAATCCCCATCTGATCGGCCAGGACCGGATCGGCGGCGTACGTTTGGCGACAATCGGGGCAGAGGGTACGAACCAGTCGCTGTGCCAGCACGGCCAGTAATGAGGTGGAAAGCAAAAAAGGCTCGATGCCCATATCCTGCAGCCGCGATAAGGCCCCCAGCGCGCTGTTGGTGTGCAGCGTGGAGAGTACCAGATGCCCTGTCAGTGATGCCTGAACCGCAATCTGAGCGGTTTCGCTGTCGCGGATCTCTCCGACCAGCACCACATCAGGATCCTGACGCAGAATGGCCCGCAAACCGCGAGCAAATGTCATATCTACCTTGGGGTTTACCTGCGTCTGGCCGATCCCCTCGAGTTCATACTCGATCGGGTCTTCGACCGTCATGATATTGCGTTCGCTGGCATTGAGGCGGCTCAATGCTGCGTAGAGGGTGGTGCTCTTACCCGAACCTGTAGGACCGGTGACGAGGATAATGCCATGTGGCCGCTGGATCAGCTCATCGATCTGCCGCCGATTATGTGAAGACATGCCAAGCGCGGCAAGATCCAGACTGACGCTGTTTTTATCCAGTAAACGCAGAACAATTCGTTCACCATAATTAGACGGTAAGGTCGAAACCCGCACATCAATAGCTCGGCCACCAATTCGCAGTGCCATGCGCCCATCCTGGGGGATCCGCTTCTCGGCAATATCCAGCCGTGCCATGACCTTGATGCGCGATATCAATAAAGAGGCCAGCCGCCGCTGAGGGCGCAGAATTTCACGCAACACGCCATCGACCCGGAAACGGATCTGCAAATGGCGTTCATAGGTTTCGATGTGGATATCCGATGCTTTATCCTTGATGGCTTCAGTCAGCATCGCATTGATCAGGCGGATAATAGGGGCATCATCATCGGCATCCAGCAAGTCGTCGCTGTCGGGTAGCTCTTCTGCCAAGGTATAAAAATCCATTTCATTGCCGATATCGGTCATCATGCGTCGCGCCTCTTTCGAATCGCGCTGGTAGCTGATCACCAGTTGTTTCTCAAACTCTTCACCCGACACCGTACTGATAGTCAGCCCACACCCTGCCACCCTACGCGCTTCAAGCAATGCTGTGGCGGTGGTTTCCGCCAGACGGAGTACACGGCACCCAGCATGATCCCGCAACAGCAAAATGCGTTGTTCGCGCGCATAGGCAAATGGCAACTGCGGGCGTAATTCACTCAGGTCCTCGGGGAGGGTATTCATCGTCCCCCCGTTGAATAGAATGCACTGATCGCGGCATTAACCTGGCGGAAAGTGGCACCGTTTTGATCGGGTGGCAACTTCAATACCTCGTTGTTCAGCGTGGCTGCGCTCCCTTGTTTGCCACGCTGTTGGTCTTGTTCCTGATTAAAAGCCTGATACTTTTCTGAGGAGGCGCGGCGATACTGATCACGATCACGGATGATTGACGGGCGGATGAACAGCATCAGGTTGCGCTTGGAAACCTGTTTGCTGTTGGAGCGGAACAGATAGCCCAGCACCGGGATATCCCCCAGCACCGGAACCTTGTCCGTGCTGTCGCGGACGGTTTTATCCAGCAAGCCCCCCACCACCACGGTTTCGCCGCTGCCTACCAGCACCGCGTTATTGACCGTGCGGGTATTAAAGGTCGCCCCCAAATTAGCACTGCTGCTGGAAGCCGCATCAGCCACACTGGAAACCTCCTGCTCGATCTCCAGCAGCACTGAGTCCCCTTCGTTGATCTGAGGTTTGACCTTCAGCTTAATGCCGACGGTTTTACGCTCCACCGTGTTGAAGATATTATCGCCCGACGTCGTTTGCGAGCCGGAGAGGACAGGAACTTCCTGGCCGACATTGAACGTCGCCTCCATGTTGTCAAGCGTGACAATGCTCGGTGTCGCCAGAATGTCATTCTTGCTACTGCTGGAAAGCGCGGTCAGTAGCATGGCCCAATTGCCCTGATAAAAACCGGCAGCAATACCGTTAAAACTGCTGAGAGCGCTGGCCAGGGTACTGTTCACCGTCCCGTCCTGATTGTATTGATTGGCGCCAGCAATCGCCGTGGTGATAGGCAAACCGGTATTGGTGAACTGCGTCACTCCGGCATTCTTGTTAGCCCACTGGATCCCCAGGTTCAAACCATCGGCGTCTTGTACCTCGGCGATAATCGCCTCCACCAGCACCTGTGCACGCCGAATATCCAGCTGAGTAATCACCTTTTCCAGATCTCGCATGACATCCGGAGCCGCCGTCAGTATCAGTGAATTGGTTTGCTCATGGGCTTTGATGGTGATGTCTTTACGCAGCGCTTCCGCCGGCTTGGCATTCTGTTGCTCACTTTGAATACTGGTACTGACGCCAGTCAACACCTCAACCAGATCGGTGGCTTTGGCATACTTCAGGTAAATCACTTTGGTATTGCCCTGCACGGCCTGCTCACGATCCAGCTGCTTGATCATGGCGATAATCCGCTGGCGGGAGTTGGGTTCTCCGCTGACCAGGACCGAGTTGGTTCGCTCATCCGCAACAAGATTGGCTACCATCAGGCTTGGCATCGCTGATTTGCTGGCATCCTTGGTTAATTCGGTGACCAGTTTGACGACTTCAGCAGCAGACGCATAGGCCAGCGGTACCGTTACCACACTACGGTCGCCTACCTTGTCAACCCGTTCAACAATCGCCATCAAGCGTTTGATCACCGCCGCACGCCCGGTCATCAGCAATACGTTGGAAGGCTCATAATGCACAACACTGCCAGCCCCGGCGTTATCGTTCAATTGACGGAGTAACGGGGCAAGATCGCGTGCCGCCACGTTATTGACCGGCACGACACGTGTCACCACTTCATCACCCTCGCCCGGCTGGGCATCGCTGGCTACCGGCACCGCTGCGGTTTTCGCATCCTTGGAACGCACCACTTTCAACACGCCGTTACGCATATCCACCACGGCAAAGCCATAAACGTCCAGCACGCTGAGGAAGAACTGGTAATACTGCTCCTCATTGAGCATGTCATAACTGCGTACGGTGATAGTACCGCGCACGGCAGGATCGATAATCACCGTTTTATTCAGGTTCTTGCTGACCGTATTAATAAACTCCTGAATATCCGTGCCCTTGAAGCTGGCAGAAAACTCGGCACTCCAGCCCTGCCGAGTACCAAGCAGCATCACCGCCAGTAGCACAATGCGTAAGCTCCTGATTATTTTTGTATTTAACAATTAGTCATCTCCAAGAGCCAAATAGATATCCTGTAACTGACCGTCACGCTCCACGGTAAGATTCAGTTCACTGAGTTCTGAAAGCTGTTTCAATGCCTGTTGAGCCTGCTGTGCATCGCGCAGATCCAGGCCATTAAGCGCTATGGCAAGATCGTTTTCATGCAGCCCGACCTTGCGGAATAACTCCCCTTGTTTGCCCGGATTGAGTCGATAGCCGATGAGTTTGTCATCCACCATCACCGGTGAGATATTCAGGTAATTAAGGATGCTTTGCGGCTGCTTTTGCAGCTGTGCCTTGAGCTGCAACGCTGAGGTTTTTTTGGCACTTTTAGCGGCCTCGGGTTGCTCGCTAAACAGCAACAACGATTCATAATTCCCCTGATAGGAGATCACGATACGATCGGCAAAAATTGACGCAATTCGGGCGTCATAACCAGGCACCTTCTCCCCCACGCCAAGGCTGAACTGTTTGCTATCTTTGGCGATAATGGCGATGGAACGCTCTGAACTGGGGCTGGCGACAATGCCGGTCAGGTTTAACTTGAGAGAAGAAAGCGGTGCGTTACGCAGGGTTTGCTCAGAGACCGAATGCTCAGTGGCGGAAGATGAGGGTGCCGAAGTACCAAAGAGGGTGAAGCGGTAACGTTCAGACTCACCTCCACCGCCGGTTGTTACTGGTACGAAGTCTGCTTTGGATAAGCGTACAGGGGATATTTCAGGGGGCAGGAGCCCGTGCCAGGTGAGCAAGGCGAGTTGATTGCAAATCAACAGTGACAGCACGCATAAAGCCCATCGCGGCGTTAACAGCCTGACAGTAGCCTCTCTGCATACCGATAACAATACAGAAAATCGCATCTTGCCTTCCTTTGCCTGCTTCTCTGTTTACGCCAGCTAGAAGTTCACCGATATCAGTCAATCGGTGGGCATATCGTTGGGGCATTGTCGTTTGAGAATATGTAAGGTTATGACTGAAACCTTACAACTCAGTACCTCTGTCAGCCCTTACGTTTCTGAATACATCCTCTCAGAAGTGGTTACTTTATACATACTCCCCTCAATAATAAATCATTATTTTTACTTATCGAAATAATTTATCTTTCTGTTTTTATAGTCATTTATTTCTTAATCTCGCTAGCATAAAAGCGGTTTAACCTGTTTTATCTCCCTCCTCTAAACTTCGGTTCCTCCTGCCACCTACGCCCCTCCTCCTCCTAAAGCAGGAGGATGCTCCTCCTCAGCATGCAATATCTAATACCACTGCTTTACACATTGATACGATTTTTTACTTTCTATAATGTAAGCCTGATAGGGAATTTAGAATGCTGAAAAATACCTGTAATGCCCTACTTTTCGGCTCGCTTATCATATTGAGCGGCTGTGATAATAATAATTCTTCAGACGTTAGCCCCGACACCAACAACCAAGAGCCGATTGCACGCCTGCCTGACATAGCCATGCCTGGCGAAGCCGTCATGGCAGGTGAAAACCAGGCGGTCATTCATCTGGTCGATATTGCTGGTATCACCAGCGGCTCCGCCGCCGATTACAGCACCAAGAACCTGTTTTTGTGGAATAACGATACCTGTGATGCCCTGGATAATCCGTCTGGGGACTGGAATGACACCAGTACAACACCGACAGGCAACGACAGTTATGGCCCGTACTGGGTGTTACCACTGACCAAAACCACAGGGTGTATCAACTTCATTCTGCGTGATGGCACCAATAAGCTGATTGATACGGATATGCGTTTATCGTTCAGTGATTTTCCGGACAGGACCGTTTCTGCGCTTGCAGGCAGCAGTACGCTTTATGATACCCGTGCCGAAGCTTTCCGCGCGGCCTTTGGGGTTGCTCTGGCTGAAGCCCACTGGGTAGATAAACACACCCTGCTGTGGCCAGCCGGGGAAGGGAAACCTATCGTACGTCTGTACTATAACCACAGTGGCAAAGTGGCTGCCAACAGCGAAGGGAAATTTACCGATAACTATATTTCTCTGACACCGACCAGCATCAGCCAGGAACTGGGTTCGCGCTTCCCTCACCTTGCGGATTATGCCGCCTTCAAGTTGCCGGATAATGCAAAAGTAGACGAACTGCTTAGCGGCGAGACCGTCGCCCTGGCCGCCAATCAGGATGGCATTCTTATTTCAGCAACCCAGGTACAGACCGCTGGCGTTCTCGATGATCGTTTCTCAGCCGCAGCGGAAGGCCTGGAGTATGGTGCTCTGCTGACCGATTCTGGCGTCACTTTCCGTGTCTGGGCACCAACGGCCCAGCAGGCAGAACTGGTGATCTACAGTGCGGATAAAAAAGTCATTGGTAGCCATCCGATGACCAGAGATAACGAGTCCGGTGCCTGGTCATATCAAGGAAGTCACGACCTTAAGGACGCTTTTTATCGTTACGCCCTGACCGTTTATCATCCGCAATCGCGCAAAGTGGAGCAGTATGAAGTCACCGACCCTTACTCCCATAGCCTCTCCACGAACTCCGAATACAGCCAGGTCGTGGATCTCAATGACAGCGCGTTGAAACCAGAAGGCTGGGACGGTCTGGCAATGCCACACCCGCAGACCAGCCAGGCTGATATTGCCAAGATGGTCATCCATGAGTCGCATGTCCGTGATCTTTCCGCCTGGGATCAGACCGTTCCTGAACAGGTACGGGGTAAATATCTGGCGTTGACTGCCAGTGACAGCAATATGGTGCAGCATCTCAGGAAGCTTGGGCAAGCTGGCGTAACCCATATTGAATTGTTACCGGTGTTCGATCTGGCAACCGTCAATGAGTTCAGCGACAAAGTGGCGGATCTCACCCATCCATTCAGTCGGCTTTGTGAACTGAACAGCGCCGTTAAGCAAAGCCGTTTTGCTGGCTACTGTGGGAGTTCAATCACCATCGGTGATGTTCTAGAAGAACTGAAACAGAATGACAGCCAGGACAACCCGCAGGTGCAGGAATTGAATGGCTATGTGGCACAGACTGACTCCTATAACTGGGGTTATGACCCGTTCCACTATACGGTGCCTGAAGGTTCTTACGCTACCAATCCCGAAGGCACTGCCCGCATCAAAGAGTTTCGTACCATGGTGCAGACCATCAAACAGCAACTGGGTATGAACATCATCATGGACGTGGTTTATAACCATACCAATGCGGCTGGCCCAACGGATCGTACCTCGGTGCTGGATAAAATCGTGCCCTGGTATTATCAACGTTTGAATGAAACTACGGGCAGTGTAGAGTCGGCCACCTGCTGTTCCGACTCGGCCCCCGAACACCGGATGTTTGCCAAACTGATTGAAGACTCTCTGGTGGTCTGGAGCAGAGACTACAAGATTGACGGATTCCGCTTTGACCTGATGGGCTATCATCCGAAAGCACAAATCCTGGCTGCCCGGGAGAAAGTAAAATCGGTGAACCCCAACGTTTATTTCTTTGGTGAAGGTTGGAATTCTGGTCAGGAAGATCGCTTCGAAATCGCTTCACAGATCACGTTAAAAGGCACCGGCATTGGCACCTTCTCCGATCGTCTGCGTGATGCTGTTCGCGGAGGCGGCCCATTTGACTCTGGTGATGCCTTGCGTCAAAACCAGGGGCTGGGTAACGGCGCCGGAGTATTGGCTAACGAATTAACCCAGCAAAATGAGGATACCGTGCGCCATCTGGCCGATCTGACCCGTTTGGGCATGGCCGGCAACCTGGCTGAATTCCTGTTGATCGATAAAGACGGCTCCGTCAGGAAAGGCAGCGAAATTGACTATAACGGGGCGATTGGGGGCTATGCCAACGATCCGACCGAAGTGGTCAACTATGTTTCCAAACACGACAACCAAACCTTATGGGATATGATCAGTTACAAAGCCGCACGTGAAGCCGATCTCACCACTCGCGTACGCATGCAGGCGGTGTCACTGGCCACTACGTTGTTGGGGCAAGGGCTGGCATTCGATCAACAAGGCTCAGAACTCTTGCGTTCCAAGTCATTTACCCGTGACTCATTTGATGCTGGGGACTGGTTTAACCGTGTGGATTACAGCTATCAAGACAACAACTTCAACGTTGGTATGCCACGCATCAGCGATGACGGTGACAACTATTCGCTGATCGCCAGCGTAAAAGATGCTGTTGCCACACCAGGTCAAACAGAGATCGCGCAGATGACCTCGTTCTATCAGGAACTCACGCAATTGCGCCAATCCTCGCCTCTGATTGCCTTGGGTAGCGGCCATGAAGTGATGAAGCGTGTCGATTTCCGTAACACGGGCGCAGAACAGCAACTGGGCTTACTGGTGATGACCATTGATGACGGAGTTCAGGCCGGAAACGATCTTGATCCACAAGCCGATGCATTAGTCGTTATCATCAACGCTGCGCCAGAAGCCAGAACGCTTAATGACTTTACCGGTGAAAACCTCACCCTGAGCGCAATCCAACAAAACCTGGGAGACCGCTCACTCGCCTCCGGCGTCAATATTACCGCAGAGGGCAGCGTTACAGTACCAGCCTGGTCGGTGGCTTTGTTGGTCAAACAACAAGTCACTGCCCAAGGCACAGGTTTGCCTGTAAGCAGTAAATAAAACGTTCGTTTCGGGTCACCATCAGGTGGCCCGAAACGGGATGTTAAACCAACTGAGTCACATCAATCCCGAATATCAGTACAATGCTATTGACCCGAGTTTTCGGGCAGGATATACCCTTGATACTTTGGCGTTGCCCAGCGTTGGCGATACGCCAATAAAAAACCTCTGGCTGTAGAAATCAGCGTTAATTAAAGGTTCAGGGATGTGGACAATAAACCGATAGTAGAGCCAGAAGTCAGCGTTCAGCCAGCCAAGGGGCTGTTTATACCCCGCTATCTGCTGCCAGTGTATGCATTGTTGTTAATAGCGATAGGCTGGTTTTCCGGACAGCACTGGCGTAACAACGAAGCTTTCGCTGCCCCCGTGTTGACTCAGGTTGTCCCCTCCGCCGTGGTAAAAACGGAGATACCCGGGCATACGGTCACCAACGCTGATATAGAAACTGCGCATGATGAAAATAAACCGGCGCAGCAAGTGGGATCAGATAACAAAGTCCTCCCCTCCTTAGCCAGTGATGAATTAGCCCCTTTAAGATACAGCGCGCATGTTTACGCATCGGAAGATGACAAACGCAGCATCACGCTGAACGGTCAGCGTTATCAGGAAGGAGACAGCCCTGCCCCCAACCTTACGATTGAGCAAATACAACAGGACGTGACTATCTTTAACTTCAATGGAGATGTATTCACACTTGACGCATTAGAGGATTGGCCGGGCGGCAAGGTGGATAGAGAAAGCGCCGCCGAAGAGTCAGAATAAACCTTACCACTAGCCCGTACACTTGGCGCAGGGCGTCAAGTTGGTGTCACTAACTGCTCCTTTCTGCACGCAGTTCGTCGGTAAAAGGTGCCAACAGGCTGTTAAAGCTGCTGCACTTGGTTTGTTCCGGCGTGTTGTCTCTCATCAGGCTTTGATAAATTTCCTCACTACGCTGCGGTAAAGCCCCGTAGCCAGCGTTATTCCAGCCTCGTTGCTTGGCGACTTTGTAGGCAACCTTGTCAATAACCGCATCGCTGGGTAAATCACTACGATTGCACTTATATTTCAAATACTTGGTACTGGCAATCACTGAAGCCAGCTGTTCTACCTGTTCATTAAGGGCGACCGGCTCCTTTTGCAGAGAAGAACGCGGTTGCTGACAACCCGCCGTTACCAGCAAAAGCAACACAGGGACAAGACGAAAAATATGAGTTAACTGCATGATAATAATAATCTTATCTTGATTAAGTGGGTCTATTTTAACAAATCCCCCAGCACTGTCACTTGCTAGAGAGAAAAGTTTTCCTTATTGCGATCCCGCTTGCAGATTCATTTTCAGTGCTTTGCATTTTACCTCGTCGCCACACAAGTAGAGCACTGCTCGCCAGGGTTCACGAAATCTATGATTAGTGCTTGGTTTTCATCAACCATTGAGCGGGAGAGTTTATGCTGAAAATCAGCAAGGGCATTGGCTCCCCGTTCATGCATGCCAGCACCTTGCGACGGTTCAGCTTGCCGCTCAGGTGAGGTCCTAGGGCATGAAGGCAGGCAACTTACACCATATTCCTTTGGAACCAAAAGCCAGTAAGATCTTGGAGGGTATGCAGGGATGACATGGCGAGTTGGTGCTCTCCTCCCCCCCGAACCTCCTGGAAGCTCGGGGCATTAATAATATTGCGAAAAAATAGTCCATCAAGAAGAAGCGTAACTCAAAGAAAATCAGTTATATCTCCCTAATTTAAATAATATTCAAATTAGCTATATAGGCTTCAATTTTCTGATGTCCTTGTCTATCTGACGATATCACCTTCCCATTTTAATTTATGGATATATCATTTAAAAACTCAATTTTCATCCTGTTACATATGTAATAATGAAAACCATCACATCTACTTGCTATTCATTATGTTCAAGCATTACTATCTCACCGTTTTATTCTCACCACGGGGGCCTTATGGACGATGGAAGTTTTAGTTTAGTACTACTGGATAAATTTCAGTAATGTAGTTCATGCTACATTCTGAAATAAACAGAATGTAGACAATCAATCAACGGCTTATCAGCAACGACCAGGCACTGTCTATGTACCTTGGCATCTGATAATACCGGCTTGTCATGCCTGTTCCTGTAGTATTCATCGTTCACCATCAGCGTAACAATCAGCAAATTAATTTATCTCAAGCTATATAATTTTGTTTAAAACGGAGGCGATCGGCTTTATTTAGCTGACGTTCCCGCCGGTTTTTTGAGAAATTTACGGGATTGGCATTATGCAAAAAAGCAGAAGTACATCTATTTCTAGAAAGTACTATCTAAATGACCTTATTGTTTTTGTAATAGCATCATTGGTCATCGTCTTTCTTATCCGTGCCTGGGGGGACATGCACGGCTCGTTCGATGAACACAGCGTGGGCGCCATTAGTCTGGATACCTGGAATCTTTTCTATTACTCACTAAGAACGACAATGCGGTTTGCCATCGGCATGATTTGGTCATTGTTATTCTCTATTGTCTTTGCCGTCTTAGCGGCGCGCTACGTGCCGTTACGCAGGGTGATATTGCCTTTCGTCAACTTCATGGAGTCAGTACCCTTGGTGGGTTTTTTAACCTTCACCACGGTCTATTTTCTTGGCCTGTACCCACACAGCGTGATGGGGCTGGAGTGTACCGCTATCTTTGCGGTATTTACCGGCCAGGCATGGAACATGATGTTAACGTTGTACCAGACACTGCGCATCGTTCCAAGTGAACTGGATGAAGCCGCGCGCAGCTTCAACTACAATCCATGGCAACGATTCTGGCGGTTAGAGTTTATCTATTCCGTACCTGGGTTATTGTGGAATGCCATGGTGTCACAATCGGCTGCATGGTTCGCTCTGGTGGCGTCGGAGGCTATCCCGGTCAACGATAAATCGGTGGCATTGCCTGGTGTAGGTTCCTATATTGCCGAAGCGCTGGCGCAGCAAAACCTGCACGCTATTCTGTTTGCCGTGATCACATTGGCGGCTAATATTATCGTGCTCGACCAATTGGTTTTCCGCCCGTTGGTTCGCTATACCTCCCGTTTCAAATACGAAGATGTTAGCGCCAATAAAACTGAAGGCAGCTCATGGTTTTATAACTGCCTGAGTTATTCCCATCTAGGGTCAATGTTGTCAGCAGCCCTACGTATGCTGGCTGATTTATGGCTGTTTAAGCTGCCACAGATCTGGTACGGCCTTCGCTTGCATAAGCTGTTTCGCATCACCGCAAAAGCCAACTGGCTGTGGCGCAGCACTTGGTATCTCGCGGTGGTCATGACCTGTGCCTGGTTCGGTTATCAACTGTGGGAGTATTTCCCAAAGCAATACTTTGCCATGATGCCTGAATGGATGCTGCTGACCACTGCGCGCGTAGTGGCTGCAATGGTGCTCAGTATCGTGATTTTCACCCCACTCGGCGTCTGGATAGGTATGAATCCACGCCTAGTGAAATTCTTCCAGCCGATCATTCAAATCCTGGCTGCTATCCCACCCAATATTTTCTATCCTCTGATCGCCGCTTTTATCGCTGTTTACCATCAGGACCTTGGCTGGTGGGCGATTCCAATGATCATGATCGGCACTCAGTGGTATGTGTTGTTTAACGTCATTGCTGGCGTCACGGCAATCCCATCACAGATCACCGAAGTCAGCGAAACCTTCGGTTTACGGAGTTTCAAATGGTGGCGTTACTATATGCTGCCCGCGATTTTCCCCTACATCGTTACCGGCATTATTTCTGCAGCAGGCGGTGCCTGGAATAGCGCCATTGCAGCAGAAGTCATTCAATGGGGAACCACCACGATCAGTACTACCGGGCTGGGCGCTTTTATTTCAGTCGTGACCGATGCCGGTAAAAACCCGGAATCCGCCCTGGGCTGCGCTGCCATGTGCTCACTGGTAGCGTTATGCGTAATCTTTATCTGGCAGCCGCTGTATCGCGTAGCAGAAACCAAATTCAAATATGATTAATGCAGGGAAATTAAATGATTATTCAAGAAGTGGTGCTCAGCGCCAAGCAGGTAAACAAAGCCTTCATTGGCGAAAACAAGCTCCCCAAGGAAGTGCTGCGCGACGTGGATCTGAATGTTCACAAGGGTGAATTCGTTACGATCCTTGGGCAGTCAGGTTCAGGAAAATCAACGTTGATGCGGATATTTGCTGGCCTGATTTTCCCTGATACCGGCACGGTATCGCTGGCAGGAAAACCTATCGAAGGGCCTGATACCGATATCAGCATGGTATTCCAGTCTTATGCTCTTTATCCGTGGCTCACGGTGTACGACAACATCGCCTTTGGCCTGCTCGCACAAGACTTGCCACCGCAATTGATCGACAAAAAGCTGAAAGCATTACTCACACTGGTTGGCTTGAACGGGTATGAGAAAGCCTGGCCCCGTGAACTTTCCGGTGGTATGCGCCAGCGCGTAGGTTTTGCCCGTGCATTAGCCGTGGAACCCAAAGTTTTGCTGTTGGATGAACCCTTTTCTTCTCTTGATATCTTCACCGCGCAGAAACTGCGGATGGATTTAATGAATATCTGGACGAACCAAAAAATTAATACCAGTGCCATCGTCATGGTGAGCCATGACATAGAAGAAGCGGTCATGATGTCCGACCGAGTCGTCATTATGGATGCCAATAAACGGCAGATCACCGATGAGATCGTTATCGACAGGCCAAGAGAATCACGAGGCAGACAGAATATGGCAGCCATTATTGATGAAACCAGCGAACGTTTATATAAGAGAATTGCGACATCACAAAAAGCATCATAACTTTCAACATATTTATTAATATCAGGTTATTGAAATGAAAAATAAAATGCACTTAGCAGTATTGGGGTTACTATTGCCAGTAGCCAGCACCACATTGGCTGCAGAAATCGTAAATAAAGACGGCAATAAATTGGATTTATATGGGCAGATTAATGGCGTTCATTATTTCAGTGATAATGCTGGCAGCAGCGGCGATCAGTCCTACACTCGTTTTGGCTTTAAAGGCGAAACACAAATTAATGATGGCATCATTGGGTACGGCCAGTGGGAATATCAGATTGGGCTGAACGGAGCGGAAACTGGCGAGCAAAGTGGTAACTACACGCGGTTGGGTTTTGCCGGAGTGAAATTCGGCCCGTTTGGAAGCATCAGCTATGGGCGCAACTACGGTTTACTCTATGATGTGGGAAGCTGGACCGATGTATTACCCGAGTTTGGTAATGACAGTTATGAAGCTGCCGATAACTTTATGACCAGTCGGGGCAACGGTATGTTGACCTATCATAATCAGGGTTTGGGGGGGATTATTGATGGCCTGAATATTGGCATGCAATATCAGGGAAAGAATCGGGGGGACGACGCTCATCACACGCAAGACCTACAGACACAAAACGGCGACGGATATTCCTTCTCCACGACCTACGACATTGGTTGGGGACTGAGCGCAGGCGGTGCCTACGCCAATTCGGATCGTACACAGGCACAGCGTAGTTTTGGTATGGCCAATGGCGATCGTGCCAGAGCCTGGACTCTGGGCCTGAAGTACGATCGGGATAACCTCTATCTGGCAGCAAACTATACCCGCACTCAGAACATGACCTACGTGGATGGTGGCAACTACACCGGTTTTGCACCAAAGGTCGATGCCGTCGAAGCCGTGGCACAGTATCACTTTGACTCTGGTATCACTCCTTCTCTTGCCTATTTGCAATCGCGTGGCAGCGACATGCCTGGCATCGGTGATACCGATCTGGTCAAGTATATAGATATGGCGCTGGGTTATAGCTTCAATGCCAATATGTCGACCTATGTAGAGTACAAACTGAACCTGCTGGATAAACATAATGCAGCCGGTTTAAGTGCTGATGATATCGTCGAGACGGGGATTATGTACCAGTTCTGAGAGGCTAAGCGCTGAACCCCATGCCTGATGAGGCTTGACCTCATTGGGCTTTTTTATCGTTTTGAACGGGTAAAAGGTAGCAAGCAAGACATATGAATGAAAGTTAAAAACAGTGAATACAATCATGTTAGCCGTTTCTTTCCCCATTCCACATTGCCAATAGGCATTTCCCCTTTGAAATTAGAGTATTTATCATAGCGAAACCAAAGATAACAATCACCACATTGCCTGAATTACCCTCATTTAACGATTTAGTTTCACTTCCATTGCTCCGGGATTTATAGCCAATCATTCATTGAAACTACAACCTCGTTGATACTATGTTTAGTTTAAACAACCCTTGCGATAACTATTAATATTAAATTACATTTTGCAGTTCTAAAATACCACTCTGTTATTGAGCTTCCTGGCCCTTGTGGGTACTATGAGACTCCGATTTGATACAGGATAAAATTATGGACACCGACGGTTCGTTATTCATTGGTTTGTTGAGCCTGCTGGAGGCTTAGGCGCAATAGTCATTTACTGCGTCCTGAAAAGTATCCGTATGTGACGTCATCACGTCACAACTGCACTTTATTCTTACTTCCTTCAGCGCCTTATACTAGGCGATCCCTAGCTGACAGCATCTCTCAATAGCCAGAATTCAACTTACTAATCAGACCAATAAGGCCGCTGGCATTCTCCCGTGTGAATTTTCACGTCTGGATGTTCCTGTGCAAAACTCAGCGGCATATCCTATTCGCCTATTTGTTTTTTAAAAGATAACCAAGGAAATATGATGGCCAAGAAAAAAGTATTACTTACTGTCAGCAACGTTAGCAAGAGCTTCCAACCTACGGCCCAAAAATCACATTTGGTCCTTAGTGATATCGACCTCAAAGTCTATGATAATGAAGTAGTCAGCGTATTAGGGAAATCCGGCTCGGGCAAATCCACCCTACTGCGGATCATCTCAGGTTTGATATCTCCTGATTTTGGGGATGTCATGCTGGGTGAGAACAAAGTCTCAGGCCCTAACCCACAAATCAATATGGTTTTCCAGAACTTTGCTATTTTCCCTTGGTTAACCGTTTATCAAAATATCGCCTTTGGATTGCAGGCACAGCATTATTCCCAAGACACCATCGACAAGCAGGTGATAAAAATGCTGAACCTGATTGGTCTGGAAAAATACCGCAATGCTTTCCCACGAGAACTTTCCGGTGGTATGCGCCAACGGGTGGGGTTTGCCCGTGCGCTCGTCGTCGAACCTGCGTTGCTGCTACTGGATGAACCTTTCTCTTCCCTGGATATTTATACCGGAGAAAATCTACGCAACGACCTAATGCAGATCTGGTCGACGCGGCAAATAAAAACTCGCTCCATGATTTTAGTAACCCATAGCATAACAGAAGCCGTAATGATGTCAGATCGGATTATTTTGTTAGGTTCAGAACCCGGTACCGTGACCGGAAATTATGAAATCACCCTACGGCGTGAGGAGCGGAACAAACGCTCAATGCAAAGCCTGATCGAAGAAATCAGCGCTGAGCTAAGCCAGCAAATTGCTACTTCGGCCTATTAAAACCAGGCCCTGTGTAAACGCCACTGAACCGTGTTTACCAAGGCATAAAATCAATTTCTAATCGCTGTCTGGCAGATGAAAAGTCTGCCATTTTAACTACCTGTTTATCAAGAGCTACCTTTTTATCGGTGTTTCATGATAAGCAGATAACATGTTGGTTTTTATCATGCATTTTATTCAAACATTAATAACGCTATCAACGGCATCTTTACTTGGCGCAATTATTGGCTATGAAAGACAGTTCCGGCAACGCACCGCCGGGTTACGCACCAATACACTTGTTGCCACCAGCGCAGCTATTTTTGTACATCTGGCCATGACCATTGATGGCAGTGGGGGTGCGGTAAGAGTGATTTCTTATGTGGTTTCTGGCGTCGGTTTTCTCGGAGCTGGGGCAATCATGAAAGAAGGAATGAATATCCGCGGCCTGAACACAGCGGCTACGCTTTGGGGATCGGCAGCCGTCGGTACCTGCGCGGGTTGCGCATTATATGGAGATGCTCTGGCCGCTACGTTATACGTACTGGCTGCCAATACACTGCTGCGCCCGATCGTCAATATGGTCAACAAACAACCTTTCAGCGATGTTAACGGTGAATCCACCTACCAGATCTGCGTGATTGCAATTGAACACGAGCAACGCGAAGCGTTAGCCAAATTCAAACAGGTGATGCAAGCCGAAAACTGCTTTATCTCGCACCTGGATATCGAGCCTTTTGGCGATGATGACGTAGAGATCACCGCAACTCTCATGCCCGCCTCTGTCACTACTACGGTACTTGATAAAACCGTCAATACTTTACTTGGCGATAGCATGATGAAGCAGGCCTATTACAGCAGAATTTGTGGCTCTGGTTAAAAACGTCACTTAGGGCCCTTTTACACCGCCAATTAAAATATGAATGAAGAGAATTATTATGAAAAGTATGCCGAAATTATCTCACCTGACTACTTTTAAAGAAATTGTTTACTGCGGTAGCTTACATGAAACATCAAAAAAGCTGGCTATTTCACAACCGACACTCAGCCGTATTATTAAAGAACTTGAAGAAAATATAGGCTCGCGTCTTTTGGAACGCAGCAACCGCGGTGTACGGCTCACTGCGGTAGGCGAAGCGTTTTTTCAACGCATTGACGCTATCACCAATGAGTTAAGGAATACCATTTATGAATTCCGTGGACTGAAAGAAACCGGAGAGAAATTCTTGCGCCTAGGTATGAGCACCTATCCACTGCTATGCTATCTCCCCGACGCACTTGAGATCTTTAATCAGCGTTATCCACACAGCCGCATTATCGTGATTGAGGATTGCCCCGAGGGGTTGGTTGCCAAGTTGAGAAATAACGAACTGGATCTGGTGGTCTGCAACCTCAGCGAGGGGATTAACTGTGTCGATCTGGTAACGCAGGATTTCAAATGTGAAACGTTTTCGCTTTATCAAGGGAACAATCAGTCCTCTGATGAGCTGCCGCTGGACGATACAAAGTGGGTAGTCCCGCATTCCTGTACTGCCGGCCGTCTAGCGATGCAAGACTCCTCTTTCCCGTGCACGCAGCAGGGTAATGTCGTGGAAACTGATTCTTTCCTCGCCACCTGGTGTCTAGTGAAACAGCAGGGTTATCTCGCGCTATTAAGCGATCATATCGTGGCACATTACAGCCCACAGCTGAACCTCAAGAAAAAATCTGCTGAAGATATCAATATCAGCGCATGCTTTTATATTATTAAACGTGACGAGCCCATGACATCGTCCATTACTAACGATTTTACCGAGATCCTGATGGCGATGTGAACACGCGGAAAATCACCTGGCGAAGTGGTGCAAGCGCCTAGAAAGTAAAGACCTGAAGGCCATCTGAAAACGAAAAACCCCAAGCTCATGGGTAAATGGGTTTGGCGTTACGTTAACCCAACTGGAGTGCCATTTTCCTAGGAAACTCGGGTCTATTTCGTCAGTGGAATGTACTGAATGCGACGCGTTATGAAAAAACGGCGAGCTCAGCCCGACAGAAAGCGATGTGATTTTCAACCTGCAGCGTGGTTGAGTAAAGGTAAAGGGGCGTGTTCATCAATTGAACGTCGCCCCTTATCGATTTACCACCATGCCCTCTCCTGATTATTTATACAAATCCGCGGTGCCGTAAACATGGTTATTAACGGTAACTGAAGTAATGCGATAGGCACTGGCCCCTCGCTGTTTCGCATCTGCGGCTATCATCTGTTCAAAGCTGCTCAACGTTGTCGCCTGGCTGGAAACCTCTCCGATTTTTTGCAACCCTTGTGCAGCACTACTTGTCACCGGCATGGCGGCCATGACACTGCTGCTGGCTGCGGCCAGTACCAAAGCCAAGATTACATTTTTCATCATTAAATCCTCTCACTAGCTGGATAATAACCGGCAGCAAAGGCCGCCGACGGGATTACGCTTTTACTGGCTCATGGCATCCTTACCGGTTTGCTGTTGCTTACTCATCGGCTCTCTCCTGCCCCCATATCACTTCGATGTGAGAAGTATTCAACGAATTTGTTCCCCAAGACCTCACGCAAAGTTAAATAAAATGTGATCACTGCTAAGGTGGGGGGTTGTGTAGACTTCAGTAAGACCTGTAAATCGCGGTGGGAAAAACGGAAAAGGCAAAACGCTTTTGATCATCGAAGACGACAGCGATACCGTCAATGACATCAATAACCTGCCCTGTCAGCTGTAATTTCCCCGTTTTGGCCCCGGCCACATTCAAGAACGCCAACCCAACGATGCAGCGTTAAATGGTCAACGACAATACCGCGCTCTGCCATCATCTCATCCAGGTTGTGTAAACGCAGTGAGTAAACCAGATACCAGCGGACGCACTGAGCAATATGCAGGTGACTGAAGACGTTTCGGATCAGTGACATGAGCAGTAACATCACAAAAACCATGTGACCTAACAGCGACTTAATGCATCATAGCCAAAAATAGTTACGGGTTACAGCCTAGTTTTGCACTATAATTAAATTGAGTATAAATAATTATAATTATGGAAGAATATGTTAAAGCGATACATTATTGACACAAACCTTGAGTTTTTCCCGCAAAATTCCCAGTTAACTGTTTTAGATGGGGATAATTTTACTATTACTCTTAATACTCCCAGCAGTCGTTGTCTGGAGCTGCTCATTGAGCGACGTTTTAATCTGGTGCCACAACATGATTTTTATGAGTACGTTTGGGGCGATGAAGGTAAGGATATTTCCGTTAACACACTCTATCAGAACATTGCATTGCTTCGTAAGGCATTAAAAACCATATCAAAAAAATATGAAGTTATGATACTAACAGTCCCTAAGAAGGGGTTTAAGTTCAATGAGATTTTTTCTGTATTAGAAAATATTGCCACGGAAGTAGATAACCATTCTTTAACTAGTGACATATCCATAGACTCCCTCACCAGCCACCTTTCTCATGAAGATACCGTTAATGGAAATAAAACCTCCCCATGGTGGCATAGAACAAATAAAAAACTGAAGGTGTCATTATTTTATGTCTTGAGTATTTTGGTTGCCATTACTGCTTTAGTGGCTTTTAACTTCTTTTTTGAAAGGAGGGAGATATATCCATTGTTCTATTACACACCCTATACAGATGGATCTACATGCAGCATATATACTAATGCTAACAATAGTATGTTATCGAGGAGAATTGAAGAGCTTAGCGAGTTAGGTGTCGATTGCGAAACCACACCATACCTCTATATCACTATGTTTAGATATAGTACTCGTACCTCTGCAATTGCGTGCCGTTATCCCTTGGAGAACACCAGTTCACCTTTCTGCATTACTTATAACTTGATTGGGAGCAATGTGAAATGAGAAAGGAATTGCTGGTCCCTGCCGTGTTGGTTCTCTGCTTGCTACCCTTATTGATTTATTACATTTACCCTGACAAAGCAGACAAAATAAATATCTCTTGCAATGGCACATTAGTCACCCAAAATGAGCTAATGTCTAGCAGGGTGAGAGTTTCTATATTATTAACTGGAGCGCGTGGAAGGGTCAACTTTGACGGAGTTATAAGCAATAAAAAAAACGAAATAATAACTATCCGTAGAGCATCCTCGTTTACGCTACATCACTACGGAAGCATCTATGCCATTGATAAATCTATCGTTTCGGAGCTTCCAGGAAACATGGCTTCAACTGATTTATTGACGGGTATGTTTCCCGAATTCATGTTATTTAATGATAAGGACTATAGGCTTAATATGTACAAAGTAGGGAGTAATGGCTACCTTTTTATGAGTGACAAATTCGTTACGCTTTATTGCATCAGTTAATAAATCCGTAGTCGTATTTTTATTCGTAATAGAACCAGATATGATGAACCTTACCTTTTTCCTGATACAATAGATGGCTGACCCGCGGTATCAACCGAGTGGTACAGATATTCTCACTGGTCTTTGATTTTGATGCAGGTTTTATCCATTCGCCACTGACGATCCACGGTGCGTTTATGTCGGGGAATGCCTTATCCTTTGAGGATAGGTCTGATGACTTAAAAATTAATTATAATTGGCATAGCCAAAAGTAGCCACTTTGAATATGCTTAATTGGCAAGCTATCATGTGATTAAGATCAAGCACCTGTACGTTATAACGAGTACCGGCGGAAGGTATGAGAAACTTGTATTTAAATTTATTTGAATTATGCAATCAAAATCTTGGTGAAGAATGCTAAAAAAATACATCATTGACTCAAGCTTTGAGTTTTGTCCGGCAACATGTCAACTGACTGTTTTCGGTGCTGAAGACTTTATCATTACTCTTCACGTACCTGTCAGCCGGTGTCTGGAACTGCTTCTTGAGCGGCGTTTTGATCTGGTGTCCCAACATGATTTTTACCAGTACGTTTGGCAGGATGAAGCTAAAAACGTGTCCGTTGACACTCTCTATCAAAGTATCTCGCTTCTTCGTAAGGCACTGAAAAGCATATCAAAAGAATATAAAGTTATGATATTAACGATCCCGAGGAAGGGATTCAAATTTAATCAGATTTTTTCTGTGCAGGAGCAAATTGGTGAGACAATAATTGCGTCTTCTTCAAATAGTGGCGTGCTGATAGAAAATATTACCAAAGCCCTTGGGCATGACGATAATGTTAATGATCATCCAATTTATCCCATGCAGCATAAAAAAAGGGTCAAATTAAAGAGCCTGTATTATTACATGATGGTAATATTGGCTCTTATTGTCATTTTGTGGGTAACTTACTTGGTTTTTAAAAATAAGGAGTTATCTCCATTAAGTTCTTACACGCACCATTCTGAAATTTCAGGATGTATCATATATACGGATTCCGCCATTTATGATTTACCTGGGAAAATAAAATCGATTAAAGAGTTAGGGGCAGATTGTAAGGTCACTCCTTATATCTATATCACGGCTTTTAGCTATAGCACTCGTGTATCTGCTGTTTCATGCTACACCCCGATAGAAAGCGAAGCATCATCTGACTGCACTACCTATAACTTGATCGGGGACAGCAATGTTCTGCCATCCCGACCTTGATTAGGTTTTTAGCGGACGCCTGAATCTAATCCAAACGCCTTTTATAACAAGCCTGCAGATGGTTCATTGATAAGTAAAGTCGAGCTGCATGGCGCCCCTGATTTGGCCTGCACCCATTTGGCCGGTGCTGTACAACCTGCTGACCAGAGAGAGGGTTGCGGTCTTGCTGGTATTATCCACGGCCAGGGTGACCCGGCTGCCTGGCCCCAGGGTTTGATGAGTATCGCCATCCGCTATTTGTATCCCGACGTAGGGAGCCGAACCCAGGTTAGCATAAAGTGGCACGCCATCTGGCCCGGAGGTCGCGCTCCCCGTCAGTAACACGGTCGCGTGACGCGTGGTTATCGGGCACTGGGTGAGTAAAACCGAGAAAGGCTGCCATTCTCCCACGCTGCCCGCAACCAGAAAGTCACGGCTGCGGCCTTGACCAAAATCTATGGTCTGATTGGCGCTGTCAGTGTCAACAACGCAAGGGCTGGCCATCACGTTGCCACTGATAGTGAGATTTGAATCCTCTGCCAAACATCCCCAACTTGACAGTCCAGATAAAAGTAATAGGCCAAGGGTACTCAATTTCATCTTACAGTCCTTTCATCATCAACCAGTGCTTTACTGCCGGGCTTTATCTATAGGTAAAGGTGGCCAAAACCGTGCCCGCGATACTCCCCGGCATCACACTGCCTGTAGCCGAATAGGCACGTGTTTTCAGGGTAAAAACGGCCTGTTTGGTGGAGCTATTTACCGCAACGGATGATTTTTTACCATTGCCGAGATTGGTCCCTGCGTTGTCCGTCAGTTCAATAGAAAGATTGGTTGCCGCGCCGGTATTCTTATAGCGTGTCGCATCCTGCGGATCTTGGGTGCCAGACAGCGTCATATCAACATTGGTGGTTGATGCGGGGCAACTGGCTAACGTTATCGAAAAGGTTTTCCAGGGGCTGTATGAACCCGCAGTACTCAAGGCGGTCGCCTGAATATCATCCAATTTAATATTCATGACCGAGTTGGTCGCATCAACAACGCACGGCGAGGCAAGGACATTGCCGGTAATATTAATGGTGCTGTTATCCGCAGCCATCACCAGCGGGCTGGCAAGTAAATATAAGCCGGTCAGCGCCATTCTTGATTTTGATAAATTCATTGATCCTCACAAACTATGCTATTAACGTTGATTTAAAGATAAGTAATATTCAGTGTTGCCGTTGCATTGGCGGAACCCGGTAAAACATTGCTCAGGGTTTGATAATAACGCGCTTTAAAAGGGAAGGTCTCAATACCACCGGCAGCGGTTTTCAACAACAGGCTAGAACCAATGTTCAAGGGCGTATTGTTATACAAAATCTGTGCACCTACCCCTTTTGCTACCCCCGCACTCCCGGCACCGGTTAATGCCAGCACGCTGGTATTGGCAGTATCCGTGTTTTGTATCCCGTTCATGGTCACATTGACTTTGGTACCGGCAGCACAATTGAGCCCCAGGTTAAAATCAACGTTACCCGTTGTAGAACCGACCCCGGTAAAGGCGGTGGCATAGACATTGCCCAACGGGGCAGCCACCGTCGGCGTGGTCAGTGAACAGGCCAGCACCGTCACACTCATCCCGGTAATATTGACCGGAACTTCGGGTTGGGCCCAATTGCCCGCCTGACCCAGGATCATTGACCCGACTTGCTGGGTAAGCACGCCTGAAGACATGTCCCCTATTTTATAAAAAGTGACCGCCGCGCCGGCTGACGCCGACCTCAACACGCTATCAGTGAACGAAAATGCCCCCTGGTTCACATTGCCGTCTATATTGCCAGCACGCCCAACCCAGCCCTGTCCAGGGGCTCCGGCTGCTAGCGTTCCTCCCAACTGTATCCCCAGCCCGGGAAGATTGGTTTTATAAATGCGGGCTCCACCACCTGCAACCATTCCGGTAAAGGTTGTCGTCGCCTTGACACCTAAATTTTGTCCCCCCGTGGGGTAGGTCCTCCCCTCCGGGCAACTGAATAACAGCGTGATAGGAGAGGTAAAATCCGGCGCGGCCAAACGGGCACCGACGGGCAGATCTCGCTGAACAACCAGCGTCGGGGCATTGATCGTGACGCCGGTAGATTCGGTGTTACAAGCAAAGAAAGACCAGGCGTGGGTGCTGTATAAAAACAACACCCCTCCCATCATCTTGACGATATTCTTCATTTCTTGGGTTCCTTTATAAGCAGCGGCCATTCATTATCTGAATGCCATTGGCCGTTATATCCTGAGAGTGTTGTCTGGCTAATTGATAGCTGACCTGACATTGGCTATCGCCACCTTTCCCCCATTGCACCCCTAGCTTGCCGCTCTCAGCCAGACCGGTCAGATAAACCTGACCCCGGTCTCCGACGATAAAGCCGTTCTCACTCGGGTTGGCGGCGTCGCTGACCGTGGCACCAAACGGCACCGGTTCGCCATTGGCACGGAGCAGCGTCATCATGACCCGCTGACCAATCTTGGTCTGATAGCGGGCAACCACCACCGCTCCGCGCGTCGGGGTGACCGTTTGGCTGGTGAGTTCCAGCTCAACATCATCAGGCAGTGAGGTGGTATCCAGACTGATGGCATTATTGCGATAGGGGCTGATATACGGCACCACCGCATAACCGCGACCGTCGGTTTTCACGCCACGGTTATTATTGATATCGATGCCTTTTGCTCCCGGCGCCTTAACCAACGCGATCGTTTCACCCAGCGACTGGGATAGCGTGACGCCCCCCGCGTGAGCAATGACACCGCCCGCAACGCCATAGTTGATGCGCTGCTGATGACTGTCATAGCTATAGCCGCCATTAATCTGGCCGCTACCGCCCTCGTAGCTGGCCATCAGATTGACATTACCCCGGCCGCCCTGCGTGGCATATCCCTGATTGACTCCCCAACTCAGGTTGTTATTGTCCAACGCTGTGCCGCTGAGACCGACGTTATGCGTGGTCGCGCCCCCTTTGGTATTGCTCATGGCGTAATTCGCCCAGGTGTTACCCATCCAGTGATTGAGTGGGATATTCACGTTCAGCGCCAACACCCTGTCGGTGGCCTCACTGCGTGTGCCATTACTGCTGGCCGCATTTTTATTCTGGCTGTAGTTGATGCCATAGCTCACCCCTTGCCAATTGTTGCTATAGCCGACACCCAGGGATTGCGTCTTCTGGCCGTTGTCCCAATACCCTTCATCAATCAGGCTCAATGAAAGGGAGCCTGCTGACTCACCCAGGCTTTGGCTGATAACCATCTCCGCACGGCTGCGTTTATGCTGCTCGCCGAGCGGAGAGTTATTACTGCTGTAGGTATCCAGCGTTTCCTGCAGGGTAGAGAACCCTCGTGTGGAGTAGCGGTATCCGGCCAAGCTAAAGTTGGTGCCGGTTTCAACAAAACTCTTGCCGTAACGAAAACGCCATGATTGACCACTGCGGGTGCTGTCATCGGATAAGGTTGACTGCGCCTCGGTAATATCCAGAGAGATGGCGCCGATACGGCCCATGTTCTTCCCTATACCGCCAGCAACCGACTGGTAATGCGCGGCGCCCTGTACGCCGCCGTAGACCGTCAGCCCCCAGGGCAGACCATAAATAGCGGTCCCCTGCGCAAACGCCGTCTCATCCACGCTGTTGTCTGAAGAACGGTAGTGACCGCCGGTCAGGCTGTACTTCAAGGCACCTTCACGCTGCAGCACCGGCACAGAGGCAAATGGCACAATAAAGTTTTGCTCACTGCCATCGGCTTCGGTGACCGTTACGGCCAAATCGCCGCTGCCCGAGGTGGAATACAGGTCATTAATTTCAAATGCCCCGGGTGAGACATAGCTTTGGTAAATGACATAGCCATTTTGCCGCACGGTAACCTGAGCGTTGCTTTTGGCAATGCCACGCACGACAGGTGAATAACCTTTCATGCTGTCCGGCAGCATCTCTTCATCCGAAGCCAACTGACCACCGCGAAACGGCACGCTGTCAAACACTTCGCTGGGAGAGGTACTGTCACCCAGTGTGAGTTGGCTACGCAGAGCAACAATGTCACGTTGCAAATACGTGTTGATGGAGCTCCATTTGTCGCTGCCTTCATTGTCTCGCGCCCAGGTTGAGTAGTTGCGTAACCGCCAGGGGCCGATATTCAATCCACTGCGCAAATTTAAAAAGTAACTGTTGTTGCTGTTGCCATCGTCATGGGTTGCCCGGCTGTTAGAACCGCTAAAGCTGTAGTTGGCCAACAAGGCGGAAATACCCTGGTCCCACTGTTCTGGTGGCACATATCCGCGCGCCTGCCGGGCCAGCGCGGCCTGTGGAATGCTGAGGTTAAGCTGCTGTTGACCAAAGCGAAACGCTGTCGAGGCCTGAGGAATGGCCGCTGATATGTCGGCGCAACCGTCCTTGGCCAGCCCTGGGAATGCCGCCACCTTGACACCCAGCTGTTCCAGCTCACCCTGATTAAGGCAAGGCTGCAGGCTTTGGTTGCCGCTGGCATCTTTTACCAGGGTAAAGTCCACTTCACGGGTTTCAATGAATTGGTCATTCAGCAAGATATCGACCCGGTATTTGCCCGGCGCCTGGGTATTGCTTTCTTCAAAGACAGATAAATCAGCCCTGGCTTGAGGTGCGTTACCCAGTTCTAACAAGGCGGGGTCAAAATATTCCCGAGCCTGTACACACCCCATATCCGTCATCAGTAACCCTAACTGACAGAGGATCAAATAACTTAGCCGCGTCAAATGAACGCAGTGCCGGGTCCTGTTTACATATCCCTTGTTCAGCAGCTTTTCCATTTACTCGTTTCCAATATGTTGACGCAGCGGATCTTGAAATTTACCCATCAGTTGGCTTTACAGTGAGGCCTGGTAAGCTTCACTGGTGCCACCGTAGTCATTGATGATTTCCCAACTGACTTGACTCCCGGCACTGACAGCTGGCAGCGTCATGGTTTGTGTGGCGCCGGGGGCAACCATCGGAAAGTCGGGAATATCTTTTCCACCGACTTTCACCGAAAAGAAGGTCACGTAATGGGCGGAGTTGTTGGTGGCTTTCAGGGTATTGCCACTCCGCTGCCATTTGATGTCCTTTGCAGACTGCTCCAGCGTGCCTTTAATCCCTTTTGGGCGATAAATCAGCTTGATGCGCGTCTTCACTGCGATTTGTAACGTGTTATCCCGTTTTTCACTGGATGGAATAGACTTTATGTTCAACCAAAACAGGGACTCTTTATCTTCTGGCAGGTTTCCTCCTGCGCGAACGACGCGTAATACGTTATTCTGCTTACCATCCAGGCGGAATAAGGGTGGCGTGATAATAAAGGGGGCTTTAGCCTCGCCGCCTTCTTGAGTGTCAACCCAGGACTGGATCAAATAAGGTGTTTTGTCGGGATTGCTGACATTTAATGCCGCTTCTTTTTTAGCCCCGTCATAAACCAGGCGAGTCCCGCCCACCACCACACCGGCGGTTGCACTAAATGCGGTGGCAAACAAACCCGCCACCAAGACTACTGACAATAACTTCATGTGTACTTCCTATCTGAGAATATGAATAAGCGTTGAATAAAAGATAAGCACGGAGAGAGGGACAGACCGGCTTATGCTTTAGTTAATGCTCATTGCGCGTAATGACACGGCACATAAAAATGACGCGTGGTGTTAATGAAGAACGCGAGCAATGTGGGCTTTTCAGTCCGGGTGCCAAGTGCTGTAAAGCCGGGTTGGCGGTCCTGGTTAAAGCAGGCCGGTATAAATACCGACCTGCTTTTATCAAGACATCTTTGCCAGGCAAAGAAAATCCGGATTAATTGTAAATAATAGAGAACTGCACAGACGCGTTCGCAACGCCGGGTTGGATATCGGCGCTCAGCGCTTTATAACGTGCGGTGAAATTCAGGTCGGTTTCAGTACCTACGCCCGCGGTCAGTGCATAAGGCGCGGAGTTGGTGAATAAATTAACCACCTTCTGGCTGGCGTCAGACAACTCAATGCCTACGCCGCTTGCGCCACCTGGGGTCAAGGCCAGCACGCTGTTGTCATTGTCAACGCTGTTCCCGTCAAACTTGACGGTCGCCGTTGTTGCTCCCGCAGGGCAGTCTTTCAACACCAGCTTGAATTGGGTTGCGGAAGAATAGCTGCCTGCGCCGCTAAACGAGGTTGCAGCAACTTTACCGAGTGTTACCTGCAGGTTTTGCGCAGTGCTGTCGACGATACAGGCAGAATCCGTGATTTCACCGACAAAATTTACCGTGCCATCGGCAGCATAAACGGACGATGCCAGAACACCGGAAGCAACCAAGGCGAGTGTAATTAAAGTCTTTTTCATTTTTAAATCCATTAAAGTATGTGATAAGTACATATTGGCAAACATATTGTTGCCCGGGTGGTATAAACAACCTCACCATTGATAGCGCATTAGTATTTCGCCCATGTAACAAGGCTATACTTTTGAGCAATCATTGCATCAGGTTGGTAAAAATAGTGTCATCTTATTTAAGTCAACTACAGCATCTACAAAACTCCTTTTATTGCAATTGCCGGAAACTTATCCAGCAACAGATATCCTCCGATAATTTAAAAAACATTGACAACCGGTTAGTGAGATCTTTGCATTTGTAGTCTGTTCTGATAGCTTCCGTAGATCAGTATGGCCCGTGAATTTAACCCCGTGAGACCCAGTTTCTTTAATGCGTTCAACTTATGGGCGCTGACAGTTTTTTCAGATATTCGCATTTCTCTGGAGATGGCATGGTTTTTTTTACCTTTTAATAATTTATCCATGATCTCCACTTCACGAAGCGTCAGATCTTTCAAACAGTCCTTTACCTTCAGATTCAAGATGTATTTTATGATGCGTGGAAACTCATGTGTCGCCGTTTTTTTTGACAGAACACCATCAGCCCACATATCGGATGGCGTGTTCCCATCAATCAATTGGATGACACGCCTGTTCTCGACCCCAGCAAACAACAGTACATTATGGATCAAGTTTCTATTGTTTGATGACAGTAGAATGATGTCGTTCTGCTGTGAGTTAACAGGGCGATTAAGTTTATGTATATCAATGGTGGCCACTTGGTATCCAGAGTGCGTCAACAACGCTTGAGCCCCCAATACAAAATAGCTATCATCAGAAATTATAGTAATCATACATTAAGTTCCATTGCTCAATATCAGGATCCTTTCCCCTACATTTTTTCACCATAAATCAATGTGATGATTTCTTTATCAATAATGTAACCCTGAGCCCTCACGCGCTCAATAAAGTGAGCGGAAATACCAAAAGCACAAAGTTTTTGACTCAGTGTGTTGATGACTTGCCACAGTCGTTGTCTGGATGAACTCAACCCTTGAGCATCCCAAACATTTAGCATGATATCATCATCCTGGATAATGTGTTGTTGCGCATTATCCAAGATGTAGATTAATAATTGCATCATGGTTTTTCTTAAATGCACGACTTTGATGCCAGATGCTTCTTTATTTTTATCAGAAACCATATAGACCAGGCATTTATGCCGTATATCCACATAGATATCGCAACCAATGCGATAGCCGTATAAAGTCCTTTTCCCCATGTGTAAAACCTCGAACAACGTGCGCTATCATACCCCACGACATACATCCTGATTAAGAGTGGCCATTCTAAGGCTATGAAATACGTCTTTTCAAATCGATTTGAAAGAAAGAACTTAAACCTACAGCGCATCATATAAATGGCTTTTTACTCCACGTATCACAAGGAAGCACTTACTTATAACCACCATTACTCACCAACACGATACTATATATCGAATGTAACTTGAGGTTATCAATAAAACATATGCAATATGTTTTTCATGTTTTTTAGTTAAAAAAACTACATTTTCCTGCGTAGTTATCATCATGCAGACATCGTTGCACTTATCTCGCTACTCTTGTGACAGGAGCTGTAATGCACGTCTTTTCCTAGTCTGTTGCCCGCCATCCGTGGTTCGCTGTGAAAAATATTACGATCCAAAAGATACCAATGATAGCTAAATCCGTTAAATCAGAGTCTAAATCAGACTGGGATTATTCTTATGTATTGATTGCCGGGAAAATTACAGTTGAATAAACCAAGCATACTAATCAGTATCCAATTGAAATATATAAATAAAAGCACAACAACCTCCAGTTGGTTGAATTTGATGCACAATAACTGGCCTTTGAGGTTTACTCATGGCTAGCGTTCATATTCACTGCCCCCTTTGGCAGTCTGCTCTGGCCGTAGGCAGAACCCGAAAAGCTGTGACAGACTTTGTTGTCACGTTTTTCTGTTCGCATGCCCCCCATGAAGCTCGTAAACAAAATGAGGACAGTCCCTTTCATTTGCCAATATGCTTAAAGGGGACTAACAGGGGGAAATCATTACCAGCGGAAGTACTTCTGATACCACTTTCAATATAAAACCCCACTTCTCCCTTCATCTAACATTTTAAAATCGTTACTTTGGACCACAGATAAATGCACGAAGACATCTTTGCTGCCATCAGCAGGAGAGAGAAAACTAAAACCTTTCCCTGCATCAAACCATTTTACTAAACCAGTCACTTCATCAGGCATGGAGACTTCCTTTAATTTAGAGCCACTCAATGTATCGCGGGATGCTGCAGCAGAAATCCTTATCCTTTTTGTAGTTTCGATCCCTCTGGGCCGTATAGTTTTGGCCGCCGGAAAAATCTGGGACTCCGGCGTAGAACCCCGTCTAGCCAATCCGTGCAAAATGGTTCAGTATCTGGCGGAATTTTTTCGACATCGCAAATGACGATCTTCTGAATATATTTAGCTACGATTAACCGCTGGCTGATAATCGTAGCGATATCACCACGCGACTCTATGAACATATCTGTGCCAGTCGGCAAATGGCGAAGGTGTATGAAGATGAGTATTTTTCGATCAAATATTGTATGAAGGGCTCGGCACATCTGACGTTTAGAAAACCGGGGCTGGTTGAAAAGATGAATGACATCGTGACAAAACATTTTCCAGGGATGTTAGCATCACGATTATGATGGCGGAGAACGGATTAGCCTCCCAATCTCACCCTGCTACCTCTCCCACCCTTGACCATCAATGGAACCGGAAGAGCGCACAGTGAATGACGGGTCCCTCAAATACCGGCCCAATACCAGGTAAGCAAGGGCAAGGGCAGTCAACATTCGATGGCATACTAAACATCGGCACAAACAAAAAACCCCAAGCTCTTACGAGCTTGGGGTCTGTATTTGGCGGAAGGACAGAGATTCGAACTCTGGGAGCTGTTACACTCGACGGTTTTCAAGACCGTTGCCTTAAACCACTCGGCCATCCTTCCAATGGGCGCAGATATTAACGGTACCGTTATGAAATGTCTATCGTTTTGACGTAAAAAAATGCGTCAAAACGCTCGTTTGCTTAAATTTCAGGCCGATTGCAGTTAAAAAAACCAGAGCCCCGCATCAGCGAGGCTCTTTTCGGGCAATAAACAGGCAGTTATTTAGGTTGGGTATCGTACTCTGAACAACTCTGATAACCCTTGTTCATCACGTGGCCCGTGTCGTTGAAGCTGACAAAATAGGTCTGAGCTTTACCATCCCGTGGTGCCACGGCATAAGTATCACAGGTACCCTGCGCATGGATCAGGCTGGCTGAGGTTGATGGTGGCCCGGCAATTGCGCGTACTTGCTGTTTCGTCATCCCGACTTTTACATCGCTTACCACAGGCTCGTTAACATAGCTCGCGGCCCTGTCGTAAGTGGTACACCCAGTCAGTACGGTAAATAGCGCCGCAGTGCATCCGGCCAAAACCAGTTTCATTGTCATAGCTTATCTCCTTAGCATGCTTATTGTCATCTAAGTGTAGAAGCTAAAAGGCTTTTATGCCAATAATGCGTTACGCTGTTAATAGTTGGCCCAGATACCCGGCGTCACCAGTTCCAACAGATGACCATCCGGATCGCGGAAATAAATACTCTCCGCGCCCTGCTCCCAACGCATACGCCCTTCTATCTCAACACCGTGTTCGGCCAACTGCTGCTCCCACAGGGCTAGCTGAGCCTTGCTCACGGCCAAACCAAGATGTTGTGGGCCGCTGCCGTCATGAGGGGGAATATAACCTCCCGGATAGTGAGCACCGTTCAGCGAATCTCCGGCAACAAACAGCAGCAACACGCTTTGATCGGAGATGTTATAGGCTCGGAAACGATCGTTCGCGACCATCGCTGGCAGTTGTAACACCTGCTGATAAAAGGCTGCGGCACGTTCGATATCGTTAACATACAGCACCGTCTCAATCACACGCTCAATCTTAAGCTCCATACCAACCTCCTGATTTATCAATTTATAAACAGGGTAGGCAGGTACGGACTCAGCAGAATAGCAATCAGTGCCGCGTGAAGATCAATCTGTGCGGCTGGTGAACGGGCAAAAAAAACGCGGCCCGAAGGCCGCGTGGTCACATTCACGGTATTGCTTAGAACTGGTAAACCAGGCCTACAGCAACCACGTCGTCGGTATTGATACCGGCTTTGTCGGTAAATGTGTTGTCGTCCAGCAGGTTGATTTTGTAGTCAACGTAGGTGGACATGTTTTTGTTGAAGTAGTAGGTCGCGCCCACATCAACATATTTCAGCAGATCTTGGTCGCCGTAACCGCCGCCAATGTCCTTGCCTTTAGACTGCAGGTACGCCACGGAAGGACGCAGGCCGAAGTCGAACTGGTATTGTGCAACCACTTCAAAGTTCTGCGCCTTGTTCGCGTAACCGTACAGAGAGCTATTACTGTTGCCGAAACGGGTAGCATTGTAAGACTGGGTATACATTGCTGCCAGGTAGACGTTGTTGGCGTCGTATTTCAGACCGCCGCTATAGCCTTCGGCTTTGTCACCACGACCCAAAATGGAAGAGGTGCCGTTAGGGCCACCGTTCTGATCGTTGGTACGGTCAGAGCTGAAGAATGCACCGGCAGCACTGATGCCATAGCCCAGATCGTAGGATACGGACATACCGTAGCCGTCACCGTTCTGGTTCAGGACATCACGGCCATTGTTGCTTTCTTCACCGTTGCCGTTTTTACCCTGATACTGCAGGGCAAAGTTCAGGCCATCAACCAGACCGAAGAAGTTGTTGTTACGATAAGTCACAACACCGCTGGTACGTTGGAACAGGAAGTTGTCCGCGCCATAGGTATCGCCACCGAACTCAGGCAACACGTCGGTCCATGCGCCGATGTCATACATCACACCGTAGTTACGGCCGTAATCCAATGAGCCGTAATCGCCGAATTTCAGACCAGCGAAGCCCACACGGGTGAATGCGTCATTTTCGTCTTCAGTTTTGTTCAACTGAACCTGATATTCCCACTCACCATAACCGGTCAGTTGATCGTTGATCTGAGTTTCGCCACGCAGGCCAAAACGCATGTAAGACTGATCGCCGTCGGTTTTATCGTTGTCGGAAAAATAGTGAAGACCATCGATTTTACCGAACAAATCCAGTTTATTGCCGTCTTTGTTGTAGATTTCTGCTGCACCTGCTGTGCCTGCCATCAACAGAGCTGGGACGATCAGGGAGAGTACTCGAAGTTTCATCGTTATTATCCTCTTAATTATGTCGAGCTACGGCCACTGCTCTTCTGAGCATTATTAGCGCGACTGTGAATCACCATTCTGGTAACAAGGGCTATATTAATCCAGAAAGAAAATGATACCAAGTATCCGATAGTGTTTCATACCTATATTTAAAAGTTTCAAAATGTAAATACTGGCGAACTTTAACAAAACCTTACCGACAAACCAAATAAAGCACCGAAAGATAAAAAAATAAATTAAACCTTATAAAACAACATAATATACAAATCTTTATAAAAATAAAGATAACAGTACAAAAGTATCAAATAATAAGCACGTTGTGCCAAAAACCGCTGCAATGCCAGGCGCTATAATCACCCCGCTATCATCATTATTTTCATTATTACCTTCATTATCCGTATGATAATTTTTGTAGTTACGACCGGCCTCTGGCCGGTTTTTTTATACTCGAAAATCAGCGTAAAAATCGTCCCAATAAAGCATTTTATGCACAAATTTAATCACAAAGAGATATCATAAACATGATCAATCACCGCACTAATAGCTAAATCAACTCTAAAAAACCGCCAACAAATTAACCAATGAATAATTTGCCGCCGCTCATCGTTTAAATAGTCAGCAATCACATACGAAATAGCAATAAATCCCTCATCAATTCCCCCGACAATATATTTATTACCTTGAGAAACTATTTCATTCTCATCAGAGAGTGATCTAGCACAGCTCCTCCCCCCTGATGGGCTACACGGTTAACGCGAATCCTTTCGACCCCGATCACAGATTGTGATAAAAACAGGGGTTCATTTAAGCCACTATCCAGAGCCGATCCCGATACCGACATGACAGTCACTTGCAACGAACAAATTAAGCCCGGTGTGCCCGAGCAGAATGCTACCCGTCTGGCCTTTTTTATCGCTGGACTGGCGATGGCCACCTGGGCACCGCTGGTGCCTTTTGCCAAAACGCGTATCGGTATAGATGACGGCTCATTAGGCCTGCTGCTGCTGTGCATCGGCGTTGGTTCGATCATGGCAATGCCGTTGACAGGGCTATTGACCGGCAAATTTGGCTGTCGACGCGTGATCCTGCTGGCGGGCATCGCCCTATGCATCGACCTGCCGCTGCTGGTGCTGATGGACTCCACCTTGGGGATGGCATTAGCCTTACTGCTGTTCGGTGCGGCAATGGGTATGATTGACGTGGCCATGAATATTCAGGCCGTGGTGGTCGAACGCGCCAGCAATCGCGCCATGATGTCCGGCTTTCACGGTTTCTTCAGCGTTGGCGGGATAGCCGGTGCGGGTGGCGTCAGCGCCCTATTATGGTTGGGGCTAGGCCCGCTACAAGCCACTCTGATCGCCGTCGTTGCCATTTTGGTTCTGCTGCTGATTGCCAGTAAAAACCTGCTGCGTGAAAGTGGCGGAGATAAAGAAGGCCCAATGTTCGTTCTGCCACGTGGCTGGGTGATGTTCATTGGTCTACTGTGCTTCATCATGTTCCTGGCGGAAGGCTCAATGCTCGACTGGAGCGCGCTGTACCTGACCACCATGCGCGGGATGGATCATAACCAGGCAGGCTTGGGTTACGCTTTGTTCTCCATTGCCATGACGATCGGCAGGCTAAATGGCGATCGCGTGGTGAATGCCATGGGCAGATATCAGGTGCTGTTGCTAGGTAGCCTATGCGCGGCCATCGGCCTGGCGCTGGCCATTACCATAGACAGCGCCATAGCCTCTTTGATTGGTTTTATGCTGGTCGGCGTCGGGGCATCCAATGTGGTCCCTATTCTGTTTAGCGCGGCTGGGAACCAACGCGTCATGCCTGCCAACCTGGCCATCGCTTCGGTCACCACGGTGGGTTATGCCGGTATTCTGGCTGGCCCGGCAGTGATCGGGCTAATCGCCCAGGTCTCCAGCCTGACGTTTGCCCTGGCCTGTGTCGCGGCATTACTGCTGATCGTCACTGCCAGCGCCAAAGCGGTCACTCGCTAATTTCAGGAATGCGTAGCCATGTTGCAAGATAGACAACTGACCATTAACTCCCGCTACATCACCCGCAGCTTCTGGCTGTTTATCGTGCTGCTGGCCATGGCCATTGGGTTGTACAGCTATAACTACACCAACGCCTATCTGACGGAGAAAAAACATGCCGTCAACACCATCGCCAACATGCTGCAAAAGCGTATCGACAGCTACCGCTCTCTGACCGAGCAAATCTACGACAAATTTGGTAATACCGCGTCGCTTCCTGTTGAGACCAACCTGCAGGAAACCCGACTGCGTCCGGATGTATATTATGTTGAGAAGCGACGCAGCAAAACCGATGCGGTCATTTTTGGCAACCACGACAACGCCACGCTGGCTACGGTTGCCAATATCTCGGACTTCCTGGATAACCGCTGGGGAACCGAGACCGAAAACTATGCGATGTATTTTCTCAACGGGCAAGATAACAGCCTGAGCCTGGTGACGACCCAATCGCTGAAAGACCTGACCTCCCGGTTGAAAGAAAACTACCTGACTACGTCGGTGTCAGACCGCCGCACTGAAATGCTGCAACAGGCCAATATGCTGGACGAACGCGAGAGTTTTTCCGGCCTGCGCAAACAGCGCTTCCAGAACGCCTACTCGTTTTCTATCCGCACCACCTTTAACCAGCCGGGGCATTTGGCCACGGTGATCGCCTTCGACCTGCCGATTAACGATATCATTCCGCTTAATATGGCCCGCTCCAACTTCCTGCTGCTGCCCGATAATGAAGAGATCGACGACAGCATGGCGCCGAACGAAACGGCAATCAACGCCCAGGCCGCTCTGAAAGGCAGTTGGGTTGAATTCAGTGTTGCCTTGCCCAACTCGCCGTTGCAGCTGATTTACCGCGTTTCAGCTTTCAATCTGGCGATTGACCTGCTTCGCAATAACATCTGGCTACTGGCGGTCAATCTGCTGTTGCTGACGCTATCTATGGTGGGCATTTATTTCCTCCGCCAGCAATACATCCGCCCCAGCGAAAATATCGCCGCCGAGCTGGCACTCCAACGCTCGCTCAACCAGGAAATTGTCGCCAGCCTGCCTTGCGGGCTACTGGTCTATGACTTTGCTGATAACAGCGTGATTACCAGCAACAAGATCGCCGAGCACCTGTTGCCACATCTCAGCCTATCCAAAATTGCCCATATGGCGGAGCAGCATCACGGCGTGATCCAGGCGACGGTCAACAACGAAGTCTATGAGATCCGCATCTTCCGCAGCCAACGAACGGCAGAAACCTATCTGTTCCTGCTCAACGATCAGGATAAAGAAGTGATGGTGAACAAGCGGCTGCAACAGGCCCGCCGCGAATACGATAAAAATGTGCAGGCCCGTAAGTTGATGCTGCATAACCTGGGGATCGAGCTGAATCAGCCGGTGCGGCAAATGCACGAACTGGCCGGAAGCCTTTGCCAACCATCAGATGCCGAGCAGCAACAGACATTGCTTAAACAACTCAACCTGGCTTCGGCATCGGTATTGGATCTGATCGACAATATCACCCTGCTCACCAGACTGGAGACACAGGATTGGCAGCCGGTACGTCAACCTTTCAACCCCACTGAACTGCTGGATGAACTGCTGCTGGACGTGCTGCCAGCCATCAACCAGAAAGGGCTGGCGCTGTTCAATCACGTTAATCTGGACGTCAACCAACAGTACATTGGCGATGCTGGCGCACTGCGCAAAATCCTTTCATTGCTGCTGCGCTACGCCATCATCACCACTGCCTACGGCAAGATCACCCTTGTGGTGGAACAGGAAGCCGATCGCCCTGAACACCTGGTATTTCATATCAATGACACCGGCACCGGCATTTCCAATGAGGAAATCAGCAACCTGACCTACCCGTTCCTCAGCCAAACGCTGGTCGATCGCTTCGACCACGGCTCTGGGCTGACGTTTTTCCTGTGTAATCAGCTGTGCAAAAAACTCAATGGCCAGTTGGATATCCGCAGCAAAATCGATATCGGTACCCGCTATACCATTCGTGTCACTATGGAGCAGGAGAAAACAGAGGAACAGGCAACGGAGAAGTTACTCGATGGAGTAACGGCGCTGCTGGATATCACCTCCGACGAGATCCGCCGTATCGTGACTCAACTGCTGGCGGGCTACGGGGCCAACTGCATCGTGGCCGAGGAGCACCAAAACAGCCGGGAATATGATGTATTACTGACCGATAACCCGCAGCAGGCCGACAACTATACGTTGCTGCTAACCAGCGATGAAGCGGGCTGGCAACAGCTTGATAAAGGCTATATTCGCGTCAACTATAACCTGCACAATGCCATGATCGACGCTGTTCTGATCTTGATAGAACACCAGATGGCGGCACAAGAGCTGGAAGAAACCCCTGTAGGATCGCTGGCAGAAAGCGCCCAAGTGTATGAAAAACAATTGAGATCAAGTGATTACTATGGTTTGTTTATTGATACAGTACCCGACGATATCAAAAAACTGTATACTGAGGCGGGCAGCGGTGATTTTGCAGCGCTGTCTCAAACCGCACACCGCCTGAAGGGCGTGTTTGCTATGTTAAATCTGCTTCCCGGAAAGCTTCTGTGTGAATCGTTAGAACAGCACATCGCGGACGGTGATGCGCTCAAGATCGAGAATAACATCAGTCAGATTGATTTTTTCGTCAGTAGACTGCTGCAGCAAGGTAGCCAACAACATGAATAACCTGAACGTAATTATTGCCGATGACCATCCTATCGTACTGTTTGGCATCCGGAAGTCACTTGAGCAAATTGAGTGGGTGAATGTCGTTGGGGAGTTCGAGGACTCTACAGCACTGATCAACAATCTGTCCAAGCTGGACGCCAACGTCCTGATCACCGATCTTTCGATGCCGGGTGACAAATATGGCGACGGCATTACGCTGATAAAATATATCAAACGCCACTATCCGCAATTGTCGATCATCGTTCTGACCATGAACAACAATCCGGCCATTCTCAGCGCGGTGTTGGATCTGGACATCGAAGGCATCGTCCTGAAACAGGGTGCGCCTACCGATTTGCCAAAAGCGCTGGCCGCATTGCAGAAAGGCAAGAAATTCACGCCAGAGAGCGTCTCGAAGCTGTTGGAGAAAATCAGTGCCAGCGGTTACGGTGACAAACGCCTCTCTCCGAAAGAAAGTGAAGTGTTGCGTCTGTTCGCCGAAGGTTTCCTGGTGACTGAAATCGCCAAAAAACTGAACCGCAGCATCAAGACTATCAGTAGCCAGAAGAAATCAGCCATGATGAAACTGGGTGTTGATAACGATATCGCACTGCTCAACTATCTCTCCTCCGTCAGTATGACGCAGTTGGATAAAGACTAAAGTTCAACGGGTGCAGCATGCGGCACCCCTGAACCAACATTGTTATCAATCTAAAGGGCGCTCTTAGGCGCCCTTTAGTATTTATACCGTTTGCGACTCAGCCCTAAGCCGCCGTACCCGTTGACTGTAATAGCCCAGCGACTGCTCCAGCGTCTCCAGCGTGACCGGTTTCGACAGGCAGTTATCCATCCCGGCCTCAAGACAGCGCTGTTTCTCTTCTGCCAGCGCATTAGCCGTTACGCCAATCACCGGGGCAATGAAATTCGACTGGCGCAGGCAACGTGTCAATTCATAGCCATCCATATTCGGCATATTGACGTCAGTCAATACAATATCCACCGCATTGCGTTCCAGTACGCTGAGCGCATCGACACCATCATTGGCGGTAATCACCTGATAGCCCAACGATGACAGCTGATCGGACAGCAAGCGCCGGTTGATCGGGTGATCGTCCACCACCAGCAGGCGAATATCCCCGTTATCGGCACTATTGGCCTTAACCGGTAACGGCAGTTGCACCAACGCCTTATCGCTTTCGGTAACCACGCCAAACAACCGGTTCAACAGCAGGATGGCATCCCGTGGCGTGGAGGTACTATGCAGCCAGTAACCCGGGTGCGTTTCCAATGACGGTCCGATGTGCGCAATGGAGAATTCAATCTGTGCCAACAGCGGGGTATCCACCTGCAAAGGATAATCGCTGAGCAGAACATCCCCTGCTGCGGTTTGCTGCCCCTCATAACGTAATACCGTGGCACCGAAGCCGCCAAGGATCGCCTGCAGATAGCTTTCCAACCGCTGATTACGAATTTGCAGCCACAGGTTTTTGCCCTGCCAGGTATCGCTGGCCTGCGGCGTCGGGAACTGCGCCCCAAACAACGGAATGCGAATGGTAAACAGGCTGCCGAGGCCAGGCTCGGACTCCACCGCGATATCACCGTCCATCAGGTTGATCAGTTTTTCACAAATCGCCAGCCCAAGCCCAGTGCCCTGGAAATGGCGCTGCACCCCGCTGCCAACCTGGAAGAAGGGATCAAACAGGCGCAGGACCTCTTTTTCTGGAATGCCGACGCCGGTATCGCGAACGCTGAACTCCAGATAGCTGTCACGGGTGCAGACCTGCAGGATGATACAGCCGGTGTCGGTAAACTTGATGGCGTTATTCAATAGGTTAGACAAGACCTGCTGCAAACGCACGGGATCGCCATTGATACGTTCAGGCACACCTTGTTCAATAAAACAGTACAAACCGAGCCGCTTTTTCACCACCAGCGGCAAGTAGTTGCCCGCAATGTGAGTAATGACTTCGAGGCAAGAAAACTCACGGGGTTCTATCTTCAACTGCTCCGACTCAATCTTGGAGAAGTCCAGGATGTCGCTGATGATCTTCAGCAACAGCCCCGAGGAGTTGTTCATCGCATTGACCAGGCGATCGACTCCTTGCGGCAACGCCTTGGTCTGCAGCAGATCCAGGTTACCGATAATCCCGTAGAGCGGCGTGCGCAGCTCATGGCTGACAGTGGCCAGGAACATCGATTTGGACTGGCTGGCCTGCTCTGCCGCCGCGGCCATTTCCTGCAGCGACTCTTCCATTTTGACGCGAGCACTAACGTCAACCAGCACGCAGATAGCCACGTCCTCATTGCGGTAACGGGAATGGACAAAGCTGATTTGCAGATTGTTGTTATTACTGGTCATCACATCTACAAAGTTGACCTGCTGTTCGCAGATAATGCGTGTAATACGATCCCGATCCTCGTTGGTCAACAGGTTGATATAGTTATGCGCCAGTTCATTACTCAGGATGTTGGTACCATCACTGATGCGCAGAATGCAGATACCCACCGGCGCCGAAGCCACGATTTTGCGGTTGAACTGTTCATGCTCCTCCAACCGGAAGGCATTCTCTTCCGCTGGCAGGAACATTTTGCGTTCGAACAACCACGCCAGGCTGAACAACACCACTGCCGACAACAGGTTAAGCAGCACCGCATTGAGGATCAGTACCTTGAAGCGCTCCACCACGCTCTTCACCGGCAATGAATACACGATGCTGAGCGACGAAGGAGGCAGCGCCTTCTTCATGATTAGATCCTGGTAACTGTCGACATAGCCAAAATAGGTGTGTTCCTGCGGATAAACATTGAGCGAAGAGGCGTAGCGATCGCCATTGGCCAGTCGCAGCACCGATTCGTTGTTCTCATCCAGCAGATTAACCCCCACCGGCAAGTTGCTGGTGGTGACAAAGTCCTCCAGGCGGATCGTCTGTTCAATCCCCAGCAGCGCTTCCAGCTTGTTGCCGACATAGACCGGCGTCATCACATACAGATAACCTACATCAGGCCGCTGCTGGCTGGGGCTGATCCAGTAAAGGTTATTGTCTTTCTCCGCGCTGTTGGCAGCGTTACGGTATTTAAGGATGCGCTCATGGAGCGCCTTGAGCACGTTTTGCCGATCGGTGATGCCGTTGCTGCTACCGAACTCCGTCATGCACAGGCTGTCACTGCCGATAAAAAACACCCGGTTCAGATCATAGGCCGCGACAAAGTTTTCTTTCCAGTATTGGATCAGACTGTTTAACGAGGTGATCGAGTCACGGTAGTTGGAATTCAGCGCACAGTTGGATTCCGGGTACAGTGGCTTCATCTCCGGCTGGCTGTCTTTGCCATTCATCATGCCGGTGAACAGCTCGAGGCTCCCTACCGTGCCGTTGAGGCGGTTTTCCGCCATGTATTTGATGTCGCGGATGATATCCGCCGAGTGGCGAATGTAGCCCTGAGCCTGGTCAAAGTTGAGATTATATTCCTGCCTGATATCCGATTCTTTCTCATGCACGATATCCAGGATATAAAACGTGGTCAGCAGCGCACCCAGCGACCACAGCATGAACGCCAGCACCCGAAACAGATAGCGGGAAATTTTTAACGTGGTACGGAAAGAGGCTAAGTATTTCAAGCAGGTACCATGCCAGAGTAAGAGGTGACGAGCATAATCATAGCAAAACAACGATCCCGTGCAGCATCGACAAGTGATTACAGCAATTAAACCATACAACTGAAAAAGGGCCTAGCATCGCTGCCAAGCCCTTTTTGATCCACCCAGATTATACGGCCAGGGCCGTGCTATTTAGGCGTTCTCGTCATCCACATCGTCTACGGCGCCGGTATCCTCATCACCCTCATCGAGTGGTGTGGTATCTTCTTCCGCTTCTTCTGCGCCCGGTTCAAGGCTATCAAGCTCTTCATCTTCAACCGGTTCAGCGACGCGCTGCAGGCCGACGACGTTCTCGTCTTCCGCAGTACGGATCAGGGTAACACCCTGGGTGTTACGGCCAACCACGCTGACTTCCGCGACACGGGTACGCACCAGCGTGCCTGCATCGGTGATCATCATGATTTGGTCGGTAGTTTCTACCTGCACTGCCCCAACAACCTGGCCATTACGCTCGCTGACCTTGATGGAGATAACCCCTTGGGTCGCACGCGATTTGGTCGGATATTCCGTTACCGCAGTACGCTTGCCGTAGCCGTTCTGCGTCACGGTAAGGATATCGCCTTCACCGCGTGGAACAATCAGCGAAACTACACGATCGCCTTCGCCGAGGTTGATACCGCGTACGCCGGTAGCGGTACGGCCCATCGAGCGCACCTGCCCTTCAGGGAAGCGCACCACTTTACCGTTGGCAGAGAACAGCATCACTTCGTTGCTGCCGTCGGTCAGGTCAACACCAATCAGCTCGTCACCCTCGTTGAGGTTAACGGCGATGATGCCAGCGCTGCGTGGGCGGCTGAACTCGGTCAATGCGGTTTTCTTCACGGTACCGCTAGCGGTAGCCATGAACACATGGCGGCCTTCTTCGTATTCACGTACCGGTAGAATGGCGGTGATACGCTCGTTGGCTTCCAGCGGCAACAGGTTGACGATTGGCCGGCCACGTGCTCCACGGCTGGCTTCAGGCAGTTGATACACCTTCATCCAGTACAGGCGACCACGGCTGGAGAAGCACAGGATCGTGTCGTGGGTGTTGGCCACCAGCAGACGATCGATAAAGTCTTCTTCTTTAATACGGGCGGCTGACTTGCCTTTACCACCGCGACGCTGCGCTTCATAGTCGGTCAGAGGCTGATACTTCACGTAGCCCTGATGCGACAATGTCACGACCACATCTTCCTGGTTGATCAGGTCTTCGATGTTGATATCAGACGTGTTGGCGGTAATTTCGGTACGGCGAGCGTCACCGAACTGATCGCGCATGGCCACCAGTTCTTCACGGATCACTTCCATCAAGCGGTCTGGGTTTTCCAGAATAAAGATCAGCTCAGCGATGATGTTCAGCAGCTCTTTATACTCGTCCAGCAGCTTCTCGTGCTCCAGGCCGGTCAGTTTCTGCAAGCGCAGATCCAGGATCGCCTGGGCCTGTTGCTCGGTCAGGTAATATTTACCGTCACGGATACCGAACTCTGGCTCCAGCCACTCTGGGCGTGCAGCGTTGTCACCGGCACGTTCCAGCATCGCCCCAACGTTACCCAAATCCCAAGGTTGCGCGATTAACGCAATCTTCGCTTCTGCCGGAGTCGGCGCGCGGCGGATCAGTTCGATAATCGGGTCGATGTTGGCCAACGCAATGGCTAACGCTTCCAGGATATGGGCGCGGTCGCGGGCTTTACGCAGTTCGAAAATGGTACGGCGGGTCACCACTTCACGGCGGTGGCGCACAAATGCACGCAGAATATCTTTCAGGTTCAGCAACTTTGGCTGGCCCTGATGCAGTGCCACCATGTTGATACCGAAGGTGACCTGTAGCTGAGTCAGCGAATACAGGTTATTCAGCACCACTTCACCCACGGCGTCACGTTTGACTTCAATCACGATGCGCATGCCGTCTTTATCAGACTCGTCACGCAGCGCGCTGATGCCTTCAACGCGTTTCTCTTTCACCAGCTCGGCAATTTTCTCGATCAGGCGCGCTTTATTCACCTGATAAGGAATTTCATGCACGATGATGGTTTCGCGGCCGGTTTTAGCGTCCGCCTCTACCTCGGCACGGGCGCGGAGATACACTTTGCCACGGCCGGTACGGTAGGCTTCTTCAATACCACGACGGCCATTGATGATTGCCGCCGTCGGGAAGTCCGGGCCTGGGATGTGTTCCATCAGCCCTTCAATGCTGATGTTTTCATCCTCGATATAGGCCAGACAGCCATTAATAACTTCAGACAGGTTATGCGGCGGAATGTTGGTCGCCATGCCCACAGCGATACCAGACGAGCCGTTGACCAGCAGGTTCGGGATCTTGGTTGGCATAACGGCCGGGATCTGCTCGGTACCGTCATAGTTTGGCACGAAGTCGACGGTCTCTTTTTCCAGATCCGCCAGCAGTTCGTGGGCGATTTTCGACATGCGAACTTCGGTATAACGCATTGCTGCGGCGGAGTCGCCGTCCACAGAACCGAAGTTACCCTGGCCGTCCACCAACATGTAACGCAACGAAAACGGTTGGGCCATACGGACGATCGTGTCATACACCGCGCTGTCACCATGCGGGTGATACTTACCGATCACGTCCCCAACGACACGGGCCGATTTCTTGTATGGTTTATTCCAGTCGTTACCCAGTACATTCATCGCGTACAGAACGCGGCGGTGCACCGGCTTCAGTCCATCACGAACATCTGGCAACGCACGGCCGACAATAACGGACATCGCGTAATCCAGATACGAGCTTTTCAGCTCTTCTTCGATATTTACCGGTGTGATTTCTCTGGCAAGGTCGCTCATGGAGCTGCTATCCCTCATACTGAATGATTCATCTGCCTTGGCGTAGTGCCAAAGGTGTAAAACTATATCACAAAGCGCGCTTTACGGGGAAATTACCGGCACTGTTTCACTGAAATGTGCTGCCCTGCGGGCGAAAATTGCCTCGATAACAATTGCCTCGATAACAACAGCGCTGCGCCAAGCGTACCGGAACATGTATAATCTGCACCATAAGAGAACCAGGAGCTAATAACGCCCATGAATGCTGAATCATCCCGTCACGCGCCAAACGTTGATCACCAGGAAATCGCCAAATTTGAAGCTGTCGCCTCGCGCTGGTGGGATCTGGAAGGTGAGTTCAAGCCGCTGCATCGGATCAATCCGCTGCGTCTGAATTATATCATGCAGCGCGCAGGAGGCATTTTTGACAAACAAGTGCTCGACGTTGGCTGCGGCGGCGGCATTCTGGCAGAGAGCATGGCACGTGAAGGTGCGTTGGTGACCGGGCTGGATATGGGGGCAGAACCGCTCCAGGTGGCGCGACTGCATGCGCTGGAAAGCGGTATGCAGGTGACCTACGTGCAAGAAACGGTAGAAAGCCATGCGCAAGCTCATCCACAACAGTATGACATCGTCACCTGTATGGAGATGCTCGAGCACGTCCCAGACCCGGCCTCCGTCGTGCGGGCCTGTGCACATCTGGTCAAACCGGGCGGCCACGTGTTCTTCTCCACCATCAACCGCAATACCAAAGCCTGGCTGATGGCGGTCATCGGCGCTGAATACGTGCTCAAGATGGTGCCACAGGGCACCCATGATCATAAGAAGTTCATCCGCCCTTCTGAACTGATCGGTTGGGTCGACGGCACCGAGCTGCGTGAAAAACATATCATCGGCCTGCATTACAACCCGATCACCGACCATTTCAAGCTGGGCCGCAACGTTGATGTGAACTACATGGTGCATACCCAGCATCAGGGTTGAAACTGCCATAACGTACCGGGGGCGATGTTTCCGCCGCCGGTGCAACTAAGCGTATAAGATAAATACCTATTTATCCGTTTTCGATCAAAAAAGCCGATCTAAACCGTTTTTAAGAATATAAAAGCAGATCAATATGCGGTTTTTTTCTAACGTTTAATAAAGCGGCAAACGATCGGGATTTTCACAAAATCAGCAAAATCTCATCGCGCTTATTGACAACCTTGCCACCCCAGATAGGGCGCGCACTAGGAACAATTGGTAACATTTCACCCCCAAGTTATCCACAAGATCGGCAGGTTTTGTTCACTTGCAAACCCACCGTTTTATCACTATCTTGTTACCTCACCGACATACACCCCCTATATATAGTGTTTACATACTGAGCAGAGCGACTACACTTTCTGCTTAGGGGAATCTCACGGACAGGTAAAAATGAACCAAAGCCTACTTGTAACTAAACGCGATGGCAGTAAAGAGCGCATCAACCTCGACAAAATCCACCGAGTCATCGACTGGGCCGCGGAAGGTTTAAACAACGTCTCGGTCTCTCAAGTAGAGTTACGTTCACATATTCAGTTTTATGACGGCATCAAAACCGCCGATATTCATGAAACCATCATCAAGGCTGCAGCCGATCTGATCTCCCGTGACGCACCGGACTATCAGTATCTGGCCGCTCGCCTCGCCATCTTCCATCTGCGTAAAAAAGCTTACGGTCAGTTTGAGCCGCCGAAGCTGCTCGACCACGTTGCACGCATGGTGGAGATGGGCAAATACGATAAACATCTGCTGGAAGACTACACCACTGAAGAGTTCGAGCAGATGGACTCCTTTATCGATCACTGGCGTGATATGAACTTCTCCTACGCTGCCGTGAAGCAGTTGGAAGGGAAATATCTGGTGCAGAACCGCGTCAGCGGCGAGATTTATGAGAGCGCCCAGTTCCTGTATATCCTGGTAGCCGCGTGCCTGTTCTCCAACTACCCGCGCGCCACCCGTCTGGACTACGTAAAACGTTTCTATGACGCGATCTCCACCTTCAAGATTTCACTGCCTACGCCGATCATGTCTGGCGTGCGCACCCCAACCCGCCAATTCAGCTCTTGCGTGCTGATCGAGTGTGGTGACAGCCTGGATTCCATCAACGCCACCTCCAGCGCCATTGTGAAATACGTTTCACAGCGTGCTGGTATCGGTATCAATGCTGGCCGTATCCGTGCCTTGGGTAGCCCAATTCGTGGCGGTGAAGCCTTCCATACCGGCTGTATCCCGTTCTACAAACACTTCCAGACCGCGGTGAAATCCTGCTCTCAGGGTGGCGTACGTGGTGGTGCAGCCACACTGTTCTACCCAATGTGGCATCTGGAAGTTGAAAGCCTGCTGGTGCTGAAAAACAACCGTGGGGTTGAAGGCAACCGCGTGCGTCACATGGACTACGGTGTGCAGCTCAACCGCCTGATGTATCAGCGCCTGATCAAGAATGAAGACATCACCCTGTTCAGTCCGTCTGACGTCCCAGGGCTGTACGACGCGTTCTTTGCCGATCAGGACGAGTTCGAGCGTCTCTACACCCTGTATGAGAAAGACAGCAGCATTCGTCAGCAGCGTGTGAGAGCGGTAGAGCTGTTCTCACTGATGATGCAGGAACGTGCTTCTACTGGCCGTATCTACATCCAGAACGTCGACCACTGCAACACCCACAGCCCGTTCGATCCGCAGATCGCCCCGGTACGCCAGTCAAACCTGTGCCTGGAAATCGCTCTGCCGACCAAACCGCTGGATGACGTTAACGACGAAAACGGCGAAATCGCGCTGTGTACGCTGTCAGCATTCAACCTGGGCGCGATTGAGAGCCTGGACGATCTGGAAGAGCTGGCGACGCTGGCCGTGCGTGCGCTCGACGCCCTGCTGGATTATCAGGATTACCCGATCAAAGCCGCTCACCGTGGCGCGATGGGTCGCCGTACCTTGGGTATCGGTGTGATCAACTTCGCCTATTACCTGGCGAAGAACGGCGTACGCTATTCCGACGGCAGCGCCAACAACCTGACCCACAGAACCTTCGAAGCGATCCAGTACTACCTGCTGAAAGCCTCGAACCGTCTGGCTCAGGAGCAAGGGGCTTGCCCGTGGTTCAATGAAACCACCTATGCGCAAGGCATCTTGCCAATCGACACTTACAAGAAAGATTTAGACGCGATCTGTAGCGAACCCCTGCATTACGACTGGGAAAGCCTGCGTAAAGAGATCAAAGAGACCGGCCTGCGCAACTCAACGCTGTCTGCCTTGATGCCGTCGGAAACCTCGTCGCAGATCTCCAATGCCACCAACGGCATTGAGCCACCACGCGGCCATATCAGTATCAAAGCGTCCAAAGACGGCATTCTGCGCCAGGTCGTTCCTGAGTATGAGCGTCTGAAAAATGACTACGAACTGCTGTGGGAATTACCCAATAACGACGGTTACCTGCAACTGGTTGGCCTGATGCAGAAATTTATCGATCAGTCGATCTCGGCGAACACCAACTATGACCCAACCCGTTTCCCGGGTGGCAAGGTGCCGATGAAGCAGTTGTTGAAAGATCTGCTCACCACCTACAAGTTCGGTGTCAAAACGCTGTATTATCAGAACACCCGCGACGGTGCAGATGATATCCAGGAAGACATGCAGCCTGCTCAGGGCGGCGATGACGACTGTGAAGGCGGCGCCTGCAAGATCTAACGTTTGACACAGCGGGCCGGAACTCTTCCGGCCCCTTTACTTTTCAGCTCGGCACTAATGGATCCAAGCTCATGGCTTACACTACTTTTTCTCAAAACAAAAACAACCAGTTGCTTGAGCCGATGTTCTTCGGCCAGTCGGTCAACGTGGCGCGTTTCGACCAGCAAAAACATGAAATCTTTGAAAAGCTGATCGAAAAGCAGCTCTCCTTCTTCTGGCGTCCTGAAGAGGTTGACGTCGCGCGCGATCGTATCGACTATCAAGCGCTGCCGGAACACGAGAAGCACATCTTCATCAGCAACCTGAAGTATCAGACCTTGCTGGATTCCATCCAGGGCCGTAGCCCTAACGTGGCGTTTCTGCCGCTGATCTCCATTCCGGAGCTGGAAACCTGGATCGAAACCTGGTCATTCTCAGAGACCATTCACTCGCGTTCTTACACCCATATCATTCGTAACATCGTTAACGATCCGTCGGTGGTGTTCGACGATATCGTCACCAACGAGGAGATCCTCAAGCGGGCAAAAGATATCTCCGGCTACTACGACGATCTGATCGAAATGACCAGCTACTATCATCTGCTGGGTGAAGGCACACATCAGGTCAATGGGAAAACGGTGACCGTTAACCTGCGCGCCATCAAAAAGCAGTTGTATCTGTGCCTGATGAGCGTCAACGCGCTGGAGGCCATTCGTTTCTACGTTAGCTTCGCCTGTTCGTTTGCTTTCGCCGAGCGTGAGCTGATGGAAGGCAATGCCAAAATCATCAAGCTGATCGCCCGCGATGAAGCCCTGCACCTGACCGGTACGCAACATATCCTGAACCTGATGCGCTCAGGCGCCGATGACCCAGAGATGGCTGAAATCGCCGTGGAATGCCAGCAACAGTGCTATGACCTGTTCGTCCTGGCGGCACAGCAAGAGAAAGAGTGGGCCGAATATCTGTTCCGCGACGGCTCCATGATTGGCCTGAACAAAGACATCCTGTGCCAGTATGTGGAATACATTACCAATATCCGCATGCAGGCCGTCGGCCTGGGTTCACCGTTCCCGACTCGCTCCAACCCAATCCCGTGGATCAACGCCTGGCTGGTGTCGGATAACGTGCAGGTGGCTCCGCAGGAGGTGGAAGTCAGCTCTTACCTGGTCGGCCAGATTGACTCTGAAGTCAACGCTGACGACCTGAGTGATTTCGAGCTGTAAGTGGCTGCACCAACCATCACGCTGCGTGCCACCGGTACGCAGCTCTCCTGCCCCGAAGGTGAGAAATGCCTGCTCGACGTGCTGGAACTGCATGAGGTGGAGGTGGAATACCAATGCCGCTCCGGCTATTGCGGTGCCTGCCGAGTGAAATTACTGAAGGGTGAGGTCGCTTACCACCAGCAGCCGTTGGCATTTATCAATCACGGCGAGATCCTGCCCTGCTGCTGTATGCCCGCCATGGATATCGAATTAGAAATTTAACCACGCAAAATAATCTTCAATCACTGGGATACCCTAAGAATTTCAAGTTGCAGCTAGGCGGCAAAGGTGTGAATCCCCAGGAGCTTACGTTTAGTAAGTGACTGGGGTGAGCACCTGCAGCCAACAACGCTGCAGCTTGAAAGGCGACGGGTATCATTACCAAAACTGTAATGTATACAGTTAGTAACGCGTAGAGCGCATGTTTTTTATACATGGCTTGCCTCCTTGCTGTGAAGGGGCTACCATAACGGTGTCTAGGCGTTATTGGTTGCCCCATTCTGAGTTAACGTCAGTTTGGGGCTTTCAACTTTCCGCCTTGCCACACAATGCCCAAGACGAAAAGTCTCAAGCACCCGCAAAGAGTGTAACAACACAATCCCACAGCGAATACCCCTTATATTGTTATGATCCATAAGGGATATATCACCGCTATCAACAAGTTTCTCTGCGGTAATGTCGACCATTCTCAGCCTACTGCTTCTGCCGCAAACCTGGCCGCCATTCAGCCAACGATGCAGAAAATCCAGCACCAGGACAATACCCCTATAGTTTACAGGTAGTGCAGGCTTAGAGTGGTGTTAGTGTTAAAGTTGACAACGTCTTTCAGCTCTTCCACAACTTTAACGTTAAGTGCCGCCGAGACCGTCATAATACCTGAGATATTAGTGGCTTCCTGTGGTGCGGCGTCTTTCCCCCAACCATGGAACACGGAGCCATCCTGATACATCAAATGCTCGGCGGTGCCAGAAACCGCGCTCCAGCTACTGCCGCCATTTTTGGAGGAGATAAGCTCGGCATCTTTGCTATCCAGGGTGGCACTTGCCAGCATCACGGTAAAATAGCCGATGTCTTCACCCTCAAGCGCCCCTAGGGATGCAAGTTGTCCAGGTTCAGCACGCAGCGCTTTGTCGGTATCACTGAGGTAGCTAACAACACCCATCGTCGGATTGCCAGAAACAGGGGTGTCCGCCTGTGCAGATAGCGCCACTTTGGCTGCCGATTTACATTGAATATTAAAACCAACAGGCTTATAGCCTAACTGATAGGCATTTTGATTTTTAGTTTGTTCTTGCAGCTCGTTTTTTTTCAAATTACCGAAGTCAACAGAACCATCAACAGAGATGGCACACGCGGAAGGAAATACTGCCCCCTTCACCGTAATTTGAGCCGTTTCCGCCGCCATCGCAGTCAAGGAACACGCCGAAGTAGCGATGGCAAGGGTCAGAGCTGTAATTTTAAACATATTCATTTAAGTACCATTTTTCAGATTAACTAACATTAACCATCCCTAGACTGGATACCTCTTCCATAACAAAAACAGGCGCAGCATGCAGCACCCCTACACCGTGAGCCTATTGGAGTTTGTCGGCAGCCTCAGGCGATATCGACTATTGCCGAGCTTCAAACCTCACTTGGCCGTCCATCTCCGTCAGATCGCGGATCCGGCCCTCATCTCCTGCTGCGGGAAAATCCAGGCGCAACTGCACTATCAGCAGATGAGTCTCCTTCCCGGCGTCCCCTGTTGCGAGCGTGGTAATCTGGCTGCCAGGAGACAGCAGAACCGATGAACCCGACGATAGCTGCCTTTCTCCCTGCAGCACAGAACTCAGCCTCAGCCCTGTGTCACTACCGTCATACTGCGCAGTCAGCAGCGTCAGTGTCATGCTGCCCGCAACGCCAAAGCGAAAGTGTTGTCCCCCCTCATCCGGCGTGCCATCAATCAGCAACGTGATCGGCCCCGTCCCCACACACTCAGCGGCGACTGTCATCTCTTGCTGGGTAAACAACGTTCCTGCATTGGCAACATGGATCTGTTTGCCCAGTTGGATCTCGGGGCGTGATACCACCACCTGACAGTTCTGTGCCATAGCGTCTGGAGTAACAAGCCACAGCACAGTGATAAGCTTCAATCCCCGGATTAATGTGATAACTTTCTGTTTCACACGCCCACCCTGGTTCTACGGTTAACTGCATTGTGCGGTGACATTTTCATAGGCCTCCCCCTTTAGCGCCTTTTCCGGTACGGAATAATGCAGACTGCATTGCTGCTCCTGCCAACGCGCCATCAGCGGGCGTTTATCGTTCAGATCGGTAAGAAACACCGTGCCTGCATCTACCGCCGTGGTCACATAACTACCGTCTTGCGCAATAATGGCGCTGCCTTTCGGCAACGGCGATCCATCCATCAGCTTCACCTTCAACAACCCGTTGCGCGTCTGCTGCAAAATAAAATGGGTATCGGTTACCGCTCCGTGCCCCGCCACAACTTGCCGCAAACCATTGCTGACATCGGTATTTGCTGGCAATTGTTCCGTGTTCAACTCTATCCGGCCTGCTGCGTAAGCGGGTAGCCCAGGAACCACCGCCTTACCCCGCCAGTCAGTCCATACTTTTCCCCGTGGGGTGTTGATTTCTACCCCACTGACCGCAGGCTCCACCGTCACTACGCCAAAAGTGTCGTTAATCTTATGCGGTGAGAACACCACACCTTCCTGATGAACTACGATGCCGCCAGACAACGTGCCGGAGTAGTTGCGGGTATGATCGGTCGCAGCGTATCCATATAACCCGGCAGTGGTGTAGTGCAGGTTGCCGTTCAGGCTGCCTGACAGGCTGGTATCGCGTTGCTGTTTCATACTGTGCTCTGTCGCCAATGACCAGTTGCTGTTATCCGTCAGGACACCGCTCGTTTGCATGCCTACAGCCGCTGAATCTGGGGTATGTCGATAATGGCTACCGATTACCTGTCCACCCAGTGGAAAACTGAGGTTTACAAACAGGCTGTCGCGGTCGGTATTGCGGCACCGATAAGATGCATGGCAGTTTCGTACACTTCGGCTCTGGCGCTGCCAGTTCACTGAGGCGTTTACAAAACCAAAATTGCGGTTCCAGGTGGCCATCAGGCGCCGAGTATCACCGCCATTATCCCCCTGACGGGTCTGGCTGGCAGAGAGCGAAATATGGCCCAGTGTCGTTTGGTACCAATTCATCCGCAGACCTGCACTGGTGCGGCTGTAAGGGCTATCAGTGAGGGAAACCGAGTCCGTCAGTTCCCGATAGCCGGGAGAATATAGGGTGATATCACCACCAAATCCGAGATTCAGTGGCGCTTGCCAGTTCACCGAAGCCGTGCTCTTTGCCCCCTGTCGGTTATGGTTGCGATCCTGGCTCAGCGCGGCGGACAGGCCTAGAGAGACTTCTTGACGCGGACTGACGGTGAGCCCCACACCGCTGCCCAGATAACCAGAGGCGATAATTGACCCGCCCTCCAGCAATATCCGCTGGGAAAGCGCCCGCCCATCAGACAGGCTGGCCACCCAGGGCCGCTCATAGTTCTGGCTGACGCTGTCCGCACGTAGGCGTCCCAACGCCAACGACCAGGTTTCCGGTGCCTTTGGTACCAAACTGCGAAATGATGCCGCAGTGATGGTGTAAGCCTCTTCCTGCCCGCCCGGGGTTATCACCCTGAGTTGCAGGTCACTGGTGGAGTTCAATACAGGGAGCTCCGTCAGCGTAAAGGGACCGGCCGGCACCAGCGTGGAATAAATCAGGATCCCGCTTTGACGGACCTCCACCCTTGACTGGTCTGCCCGGGCAATACCGCGCACCTGTGCCCCCTCTCCCTGGCTGCTCAGCGCAGACTGTGGGATCAGTTGCATCCCATCGATGGACGCACCAGACAGGAGATTATTGGAAAAGTTGATTTGCCCGGCCTGCAACAATTGCTTTCTATCCACCAGGGTTTTCTGTGCGTATACATACGCATTGTCGAAGGTAAAGCCACCCGCGCTGCTCTGGCGCAGGTTATGCGCACCGCGCACCATCCAGTCACCCGCATTAAAACCGCTTTCCAGATTCAGGTAGCTGTTGCTTGAATGGTTACCGTACGAGGAAAAATAGGAACGGTAAGCGGAATAGTTCAGCAAGCCAGCCGTGCCACCTTGCTGGAAATGCGCCAGGTCATTTGCCTTCTCCACCGCTTCCGGTGGCACCACAATATGCACTTCTTGAGTGGCGGGAAGTAGGGAGACCGTAGCGGTCGGCCAGACGTCGGTAAGTTGCGGGCAAGTATCTGCGTCCGCCCTATCCTGCCGCAGTGGCGGATCCAATCGGATACCGGCAGACGCAAAAAAGGCTTCATCCGCACACACTTCACCACTGTGACCAAATGCCAGTCTCTGCATGCCTCGGCTGGCGCCATTGACCTCTAGCTCCACATCGGTAATACCAGGCGTAAAGCGCGCCCCTTGTGCAAAGTAGGCAGCAGTAGACGGATCGATACCCAACGCCTTCAGCCGACTTTCACTGAAGTTGGTCAATTTGGCCCCTTCTGCTGGTACGGGGCCCCCCCAGCAAACCAGTAAAATGGCTGAGATCAGTAATGAATGGCGGGTTGTCTTCATGGTATGAGTAATTATTTGCCGCTCAGAGGAGCAGTCTGTACACCTACACCAAACCCGTAACGAGTCACAGGGGAGAACTCCACTCGCTGCTGGCTACTGAGACGGGTACTGGCAGGTGCGGTGACCACCAGGGTTTCGCCAGGCAGGATATAACTCTTGTTCAGGGACAGCACATTACCTGCGGGTTGTAGTTTGACCTGCGGGGTCAGGCGCACCACATGGCGACCCGTGTTGGTGACTTTCAGGCTGTTTGCGCTAACGGACCAGTCCAAATCGGTCCACATATCGCGTTTAGCACTCAACCCCTTTGGTACAATAATCACCGGCAGATCCTGACGCACGCTAACGGACACTTGGCTGTTATCCGTAGTCCGTTCAGTCACGCCTTCAAAATATACGCGCTTGATATGTTCGCTCTGCAACGGAGTATCGGTATTCAACACAAAGCGGACGCGTTGGGACTGGCCTGGCTCCAAACGAGCTACTGGCTGGGTCACAATCAGGCGAGGAGTGGGATCGTCAGGTAATTCAACGATTCTGGTATACAACAGCACCGGAACTTTTTCCGTATTTTTAACATTAATGCTGCCGCCCTTCTGTGCCTCGTCAATAATGACCGCCGAAGATTCAGGTAATACGCCAGAGGCGTGAGACTGAGTAGAAAAAATGGATAACGCGACCAGTAATAAACTGCACAGCACCCAATCTGATTTTAAATTTCGATCCCCATAATAAGACTGAGCAACCAGTAATAACGTATTGGAGATTATTCGCTTGACGGAAGTAAAATAAGCGGAAAATTGACAGCGCATGACAAACACACCTTACAGAAAACAGTATTGATAAAATAACAGCGGGTAAACATTGTCTGGCAGGCAACTGCCAGACAAGACACCGAGGGTTTACAGGTACTGTAGGCTTAGGGTTGTGCTGCTGTTAAAGTTGAGGACTTCTTTCATGTCATCGATAAAACGAGCATCAATGGCAGCAGAGATATTGATAACACCAGAGATATTGGTTGCTTCCTGTGGTGTGTTGTCTTTCCCCCAACTATAAAATGCAGAGCCATCCTGATACATCACATGCTCATCTGCACCAGAGACCGCTTGCCAATCATTGCCATTATCTTGGGAAAAAATCAGCTCGGAATTTTTGTCATCCAAATTTGCACTTACCAACGCAGTGGTAAAATAGCCGATGTCATGCCCCTCAATCACTCCCAGATTGCCCAAGTGTTCGGTTTTGGTATGAGACGTTTTTTCAGTCTCATTAACGTAGCTCACAACACCTACCGTGCTCGGACCAGAGGGCGGAATATCAGCCTGTGTAGATAACGCCACTTTTGCTGCAGAGTTACATTGAATATCAAAATTAACGGGCTTATAGCCTAACTGGTAAGCATTGAGGACTTTGCTTTTTTCTTTCAGTTCATTTTCGGTCAAATTGCCGAAGTCTGCCGAGCCAGCAACAGAGATGGAACATGCGGTAGGAACGATGGACCCTTTCACCATAATTTGGGCCGTTTCCGCTGCCATCACAGGAAGGGAAACGGCAGAAGTAGCCAGAATAAGGGGCAGCGTTGTAAGTTTAAACAATTTCATTTAAATACCATTCTTAAGATCAACTAACCTTGACCATCCCTATCCCGGATACTTCTTCCATGAAAAAACAACAAACAAACATCTAATTCCGAATTTTTTGATTTTTTTGAAATAAAAAACTGAGAGGAAAAATGAGGGGCGGAATGGTAAATCACCAACACTGGCTTTTGGAAGACATGAATCCAAGTAAATTTCTGTCGTTTGATAGGCAATAACTATAAATAATAAAAAGTTAATAAAAAAACGTAAATAATTAACTTATAATTTTTAATTAATATTGATAATCAACAAGTTACCCGTGTACATGTCAAAAAACACGCGCACAATAATAAAACAAAAAAGCAACAATGAATCAGGGAAATATCAGCGCTATCAACCCGTTTCTCTCCGGTAATAGCAACTATTTCCAGCTAGCCGTTGCTCGGCGATAGAGGATACCAGTGAAGATTTGCAGAAATGGAAGGGATCGCACATGTTCGACCGTAGGGGACCGCCCGCTTGACTGCATGAGGCCCCCTAGGTTTTGAACCTGCTGAGGAATGTTCTACTCGATAATTTCCACAATTTCCAACCAGCCGTTTTTGCCGCAAACCTGGCCGCCATTCAACCAGCGGCGCAGCATATCCAGCGCCAGCATCGCGACCGACTCCTGGCGTAAACGCAGGCTATGACGTGATGCACGATAGCTCACCGTCTGACCAATACCGCCTTTTGGCGTATGCAAGGCAACGCTGACACGATCCCCTGCCATGGCGCTAACGGCCAACGCTAACTGCGCGCCGGTGAGCTGAGCCAAAGACTGAGCACGCGCCAGCACTGTTGCCAGCGTCTCGGAGCAATGTGCGGGTAACAGTTCGCCTCCGGCCAGCGGGGCCGCTTCGCTCTGCAACTGCAGGTTGATTAGCCCGGCGGTAAATTGCTCGCTCAGCGCCAACGTCAAGTTCTGCTGCTGTAAGCGTTGCGTTAGCTCTGCCGGTAGCCCTGCCGTACCTTCAAAAATCGTATTGTCACCCGCAACCTGCCGCACTCGCTGCCAGGCTTGTTCCATCGCGGCACGCTGAGCCTGTGGGCCAGTCAACTTCAGTTCAATAATCGGGCTGGAAGAGCGATAGCCCAGTACGACGCCCGGCGGCAAAGGCATGCCGTCCAGTTCAGCAGCCAAGTCGCTTTCCGAAGTCCCGAAGGTGGTAAGGCGAAGACAAAGCGGCGGCTCAGGTAGAGTAAAGCCTTGGCGCAGGCGTGGCAGGATCTGCTCTTCTACCATCACTTTAAATTCGGAAGGCACACCCGGTGTAAAGAACATCCGGCACTTATTCAGCGTTAAGGCAAAGCCGCAGGCGGTACCTACACGGTTATCCAGCATTTCCGCATTAGCCGGGATCTGTGCCTGTTTACGGTTGGAAGCCGCCATCGGACGGCCGCGCTCCGCAAAGTAGGCTTCCATACGGGCGATCCATTCGGGATGTTCGACCAGCTCGGTATCGCAAGCCTTTGCTGCCGCCAACGCGCTGAGATCGTCACTGGTTGGCCCCAGACCGCCATTGACGATCAGTACGTCGGCAATGTGGCTACGCTCCTGCAGGATTTCGATCAGAGAGGAGAGGCTATCCCCCACCGTTTCACGCCCACTCATCGGTAAACCTTGCTGGAACAGGTAATCAGCCAGCCAGGCGGCGTTGGTATCAATAATTTGCCCATGTAGCACTTCATCACCGGTGCTGAGCATCTCCACTCTTAACATTGATCTCTCCCTTATGTTCAGATCCCTCCACTATAGAAGCCTGTTAACAACTTTTCACTACGTACGGAACGATATTGTTGTTTAAAGGCATTTTTTATTATCCCTCTGCCCTTACCCCTGACTGTAAATTTAAGCGTACACCATACGTAACGCCGGTTTGACACAAAATCGGCAATCAACTATTCTGCCGCACTAAAAATAGGGTCCCGAAAACGCCCCTAAATCATCCAATAGCAGAGAAAAACGTGAAGAATCGCACGCTGGGCAGTGTTTTTATCGTGGCAGGCACCACCATTGGTGCAGGGATGCTGGCTATGCCCCTGGCAGCAGCGGGCGTAGGTTTTGGCGTAACGCTGGCACTGCTGGTTGGGCTGTGGTTATTAATGTGCTATACCGCGCTGTTGCTGGTCGAAGTTTATCAGCATGAGCAGGCGGACACCGGTCTGGGAACGCTGGCCAAACGTTATCTGGGCGGCGGCGGCCAGTGGCTTACCAGTTTCAGCATGATGTTCTTGATGTATGCGCTGACCGCAGCCTATATCAGCGGCGCTGGCGAACTGCTGGCTGTCAGCATCAGCCAGTGGACTTCTCAGGACTTCCCGACTTACCTCGGCGTACTGCTATTCACCCTGGTCGCAGGGGGGATCGTCTGCATCGGCACCCATTCGGTGGATCTGTTCAACCGTATTCTGTTTACCGCCAAGTCGATTTTCCTGATCGTCATGCTTGGCCTGATGATGCCGCACATCCAGCAAACCAACCTGCTGACGCTCCCGCTGGAGCAAGGGCTGGCGCTCTCGGCCATCCCGGTGATCTTCACTTCGTTTGGTTTCCACGGCAGCGTACCCAGCATCGTCAACTATATGGGCGGTAACATCCGCAAGCTGCGTTGGATCTTTATCATCGGCAGTGCCATCCCGTTAGTGGCTTATATCTTCTGGCAGTTGGCGACGCTGGGCAGCATCAGTTCCACCACCTTTGTCGGCATTCTGGCACAACAGGCCGGGCTGAACGGTTTACTGCAAGCGGTGCGTGACGTGGTTGCGTCGCCTCATGTCGAGCTGGCGGTGCACCTGTTTGCCGATTTGGCACTGGCAACCTCGTTCCTGGGGGTTTCACTCGGGTTGTTCGACTTCCTGGCCGATCTGTTCAAACGCCAGGATAACGTGCGGGGTCGTTTGCAGACCGGGGCCATCACCTTCCTGCCGCCATTGGCATTCGCACTGTTCTATCCACGCGGTTTTGTGCTGGCACTTGGGTTTGCGGCAATTGCGCTGTCCGTACTCGCCCTGCTGCTACCTTCATTGTTGGTCTGGAAAACTCGTCGGCGGCATCAGGCCAGCTATCGAGTCTGGGGCGGAACGCCAGCATTGGCGTTGGTGTTTGTCTGTGGGGTGGCAGTGATTGCCATTCAGATCAGCATCGCCAGCGGCCTGTTACCAGCCATTGGCTGACAGAAAAAATGGGCGCCGCATATGCGGCGCCCGTTTAATAACAGGCAGGATTAGAAACCCACGCCCACACCGATATAAGGGCCATCGGCTATCGCGTTGTCGCGGTTGCCGTCTTTACCTTCGATGTTGATGTAACGATAACCGACATCCACATTGAACGGACGCACGTTTAAGCGCACCCCGCCATTAGCTTCGTTGTAGGCTTTTGCCCCGCTGGTCAAAGACTCCGGCGCAAAATAGCCTTCGCCATACAGGCTGAGATAGCGGTTGAGGTCCCATTGCAGACCGCCTCCTAATGCCAATGCCCCACCATCTTTGCCATCTTTCGGGCTAAGATAAATGGCCTTGCCGCCCACGGTGGCCGTTAAAGGCCCAACCGGCAGGCCGAAGCTCAGCCCCAGGCTCCCGATGTCACCATCATGATCGCTACGGATCCAGTTGCCGCTGATCCCCAGGCCCGCTGTTGTGCCCCCCAAGCCGACGCCCAGGTTGGTGTAATGTTCCCCTGCCTCACCGCTCACGCTGATCGCATTGGCAGAGCCAGCCACAAACAGCAAACCTGCTGCGCACGCGACTAAAGTTTTGTTCATTATTGATCCTTTTCATTCTTCATCATCAAGGAGTGATGATGTCTGGCACCGGAAAAAATCCGCGGTAAGTGTAACTGAATTGTCATCAATTCCCGGCTAATTTAAAGCAATAAGCCGTTAATTTTTCAATAAACTGTAAACAAATGCCAATCAGTTACCCCAAAATTACAACGATAAGCGCTGCCTATTTGCCGAGGACTGAGAATAAGTCTACAACTAGTAGTGTCTTTGATGGAGGTCAGCAGAGCTGGCCTTTTCATTAGTTAATATGATGAAGATCTGCAGCACCCGAAACTAAGCTATCAACTTAACTGCAACACAGTAAGGAGCAATTGATGAGCAAGAAAGGATTAACTACCGCGGCTGGCGCGCCCGTTGTTGATAATAATAACGTGATCACCGCCGGCAAGCGCGGCCCGATGCTACTTCAAGACGTTTGGTTCCTGGAAAAACTGGCCCACTTTGACCGCGAAGTGATCCCAGAGCGTCGTATGCACGCCAAGGGGTCCGGAGCTTACGGCACCTTTACCGTCACCCACGATATAACCAAGTACACCCGCGCAAAAATCTTCTCTGAGATTGGTAAGCAAACCGAGATGTTCGTCCGCTTCTCTACCGTTGCCGGTGAGCGCGGGGCTGCCGACGCCGAACGTGATATCCGCGGCTTTGCCATGAAGTTCTATACCGAAGAAGGTAACTGGGATCTGGTCGGTAACGATACCCCGGTGTTCTACCTGCGCGATCCGCTGAAATTCCCTGACCTGAACCACGTAGTAAAACGCGATCCGCACACCAACCTGCGCAATCCGGTGTACAAATGGGACTTCTTCTCCCATCTGCCTGAATCACTGCACCAGTTGACCATCGACTTCAGCGACCGCGGCCTGCCTAAATCCTACCGTCATATGCACGGTTTCGGCAGCCATACCTTCAGTTTTATCAACGCCAATAACGAGCGTTTCTGGGTCAAATTCCACTTCCGCTGTGAGCAAGGCATCGAAAACCTGATGGACGATGAAGCAGAAGCCATCATCGCCAAAGATCGTGAAAGTTCGCAGCGCGATCTGTTCGATTCCATCAAGAACGGTGACTTCCCGCGCTGGAAACTGCAAATCCAGATCATGCCAGAGCATGAAGCGTCACAAACCCCGTATAACCCGTTTGACCTGACCAAAGTCTGGCCGCACGGCGACTACCCGCTGATCGATGTCGGCTTCTTCGAACTGAACCGCAACCCGGATAACTACTTCTCCGAAGTAGAACAAGTGGCCATGAACCCGGCTAACGTGGTGCCTGGCGTCAGCTTCTCCCCGGATAAAATGTTGCAGGGCCGTCTGTTCTCCTATGGCGATGCACACCGCTACCGCCTGGGCGTCAACCATCACCAAATCCCGGTCAACGGTGCCAAATGTCCGTTCCATAACTATCATCGCGATGGGGCTATGCGAGTGGATGGTAACAGCGGCAACGGCGCAACCTATGAGCCAAACAGCTTTGGGGTGTTCCAGGAGCAGCCAGATTTCAGCGAACCGCCATTGAGCATCGAAGGTGCCGCCGATCACTGGAATCATCGTGAAGACGACGATTACTACAGCCAACCGCGCGCGCTGTTCAATCTGCTGAGTGCCGAGGAGCACCAACGTATGTTCACCCGTATCGCCGGTGAGTTGTCGCAGGTGCCAGAACAGATCCAACGTCGTCAGGTTGAGTTGTTCACCAAAGTACATCCCGATTACGGTAACGGCGTAGCCAAGGCCTTGGGCCTGAAATAATTTTTTACACCAATAGCAAGGCCGCCCTCGGGCGGCCTTTTTCGCAACGCAACAGGTTATGCTTGCAGTTGGCTACTCGCCCACTGTTGTAGACGACGGCGCGAAATCTTGATGCCGCCGTTTTTTAGCTCGTCGGGCAACGCCAATGCGGCAATCGGCCGCTGGAAGTTCGCCAGCCGGTCCTGCGCCCAGAGCATTAACCCTTCCAGCGTCAACTCGCCTTCCAGATCGACCACCGCTACCGGCCGTTGGCCAAACTCCTCATCGTCAATCGGCACGATAAACACCTGTAGCACCTGAGGATGCGCGGCAAAAACACGTTCCACATCTTCCGGCTGAACGCCTTCCCCGCCGCTGAAGAACAGGTTATCCAGCCGGCCAATAATACGCAGTTCACCCTGCTCCATCGCGCCACGATCGCGGGTATGGAACCATCCTTGATCGTCGGTAATGGGTACTAGCTGGCCCCGCAGCCAATAACCCAGCGCCAGGCTGGTGGAGCGGATCCAGACTTCCTGATCCACCAGGCGTATTTCACGGCCTGATAAAGGTGCCCCAACGCCAGGCAGCTCGTCGGCACGCTTGGCGCAAACCGTTGAAGCCAGCTCCGTCAAACCATAGCCGCACCAACAGTGGATCCCTACCGCCTCGGCCTGCTGGGTGAGTGACACCGGGATCATCGCTCCACCGAGCAACACTTCTTTTAGCGCATGCTTGGCCATCGGTTCAGACAGCAAACGCCAAAGTTGAGTTGGCACCAGCGAAGCATGGGTGCATCCCGCCAGCGCATCGGCCAAGGGTTGCATTTCACGCACCACAAGCTGTGCCCCCACCGCCAGCCAGCGCCAAATAATGCCCTGACCAGACACGTGAAACAGCGGCAACGAGAGCAGCCAGCTGTCCTGCGGCTGAAACTCCAGCAGTTGCAACACGCCATCGGCACTGGCAAGGTGGCCGGCATAGCTATGGGCGGCAGCTTTTGGCAGGCCGCTGGAGCCGGAAGTCAGCGTCAACGTCGCCAGTCTTTGTTCATCCCACGGCAACAGTTGCAAGTGGCACTCATCAACGCCCGGCGGCGACAAGACGATCGCGCCAGGGGGCAACTCAGGCAAGCCATCCGGGCTGAAAGCAAAGTCGATATCCAGATCCGGCAGCAAAGCCGCCAGCATCGGCGCAGGCAGCGTCGGATTGAGCGGCAGCAGGCGCGCACCACACTGCAACAGCGCCAGATAGGCCAACAGCAACGGATAGCTGTTTTTCCCACACAGCAGCACGCCGCTACCAGGTAACACGCCCTGGCGCTGAAAGTCGGCAGCCAGCACTTCTACCTGCCGCTGTAACATCAGCCAACTGACCGGCTGTTGTTCAAAGATCACCGCGGTCGCCTGCGGGCGCTGTTTGGCCCAATGCCGCCACGGCCAATCACTCAACTGCGCCATACACACTCCAAGGTATCAATGCCCAATAGCGGCAAGGTGCTCTCTGGCCAGTTGCGTATCAACTGGGCCTGCATCAGGTTCAACGTATCCAAACCTGGCACCGTTTGCGGCGTCAGCCAATGCGCGATGCGCGCCAGCTGCGTCAACCCCAGGCTGGACTCAATGCTGGAACTGATCACCGCCACCAATCCGGCCTGATGCGCCTGCATGACCAGTTCACGGCAGCGTGCCAGGCTACCCACCAAGGTCGGCTTGATCACAATCGCTGCCACGCCCGGCTCCGCCTGCACGACAAAATCGGCTTCACGCACGCTTTCATCCCAGGCGATGGCAATCCCGGTTGCCAAGGCAAACTCACGGGATTCATCACGGGTTTTGCAGGGCTCTTCCAGAAACGCAATGCGATCGCGCCACGCTGGGTTAACGTATTTGGCAAAACCGTCCGCTTTGGCCCGGCTCCAACTGCGGTTGGCATCCAGGCGTAGCTTGAGGTCAGGCAAGGCTTCCAACAAGACATTGACGACCATGCCATCCCGCACCGCCTCATACATCCCCACCTTCACCTTGGCCACTTTCTCCCCCGGCAGCGCGGCCAACAGGTCAAACAGCTCGTCCGGATCGCCAGTGCACAGAGGTGCCTTGCGGTAATCGGCCTGCGTTGGCAATTGCCCAGCCAGTTCTGCGAGGGCACAGCTGGTGCCGAAAGCCACCGACGGCAACTCGCTTTCCGCAGGCAGTTCACCCGCAGCCCAAGCCTGCACCCAGGCCAAGGTAGCCTGCTGCGCCTGGTCGAGCGTTTCCTGGCTGAACTCCGGTAAGGGGGCAATTTCCCCCCATCCCTGCAGCCCATCCTGTTGCAGGTGGATCAGCAAGCCATCTCGGGTTTTCAGCCGCTGGTTGCGCAGCACCACGCCCGCCTCCATCGGCAGGCTATAGCGATAGATCGCAGCAACACGGGTTAGTGCCGTCATTACGGGTTACGCTTGAATTTGCTGAAGTCAGGCTGGCGTTTTTCGATAAATGCGTTGCGCCCTTCCTGACCTTCATCGGTCATATAGAACAACATGGTGGCGTTACCCGCCAGCTCTTGCAGCCCGGCCTGTCCATCACAGTCGGCGTTCAGTGCGGCTTTCAGGCAGCGTAGGGCCATTGGGCTGTTCTGCAACATCTCACGGCACCAGCGCACGGTTTCTTTTTCCAGATCGGCCAACGGCACCACGGTATTCACCAGGCCCATATCCAGCGCCGCAGCAGCGTCGTATTGGCGGCACAGGAACCAGATCTCACGGGCCTTCTTCTGGCCGACGATACGCGCCATGTAGGAAGCCCCCCAGCCGCCGTCAAAGGAACCGACTTTCGGCCCCGTCTGGCCAAAGATGGCGTTATCGGCCGCAATGGTCAGATCGCACATCATATGCAGCACGTGGCCGCCGCCGATGGAATACCCGGCCACCATCGCTACCACTGGTTTAGGGCAGGTGCGGATCTGGCGTTGGAAGTCCAGCACGTTCAGGTGGTGTACACCGCTGTCATCACGATAGCCGCCGTAATCACCGCGCACTTTCTGATCGCCACCGGAGCAGAAGGCTTTATCCCCGGCACCGGTAAGAATGATGGTGCCGATGCCGTCGTCATAGCGCGCGTTCGACATCGCCTCGATCATTTCCTTCACCGTGTGCGGGCGGAAGGCATTACGCACCTGTGGGCGGTTGATGGTGATTTTGGCAATGCCATCGCTGGACTTGTGGTACAGGATGTCTTCGAAATCACCCGAGCAGTCCTGCCAGTCGATCGCGGCGTACAGTTGTTCTTCATTGGGATACAGCATGTTTGGTTCCTTTTTTAGCAAGAAATGCATCGAGCGCGGCGGCAAAATCTGCCGGATTGGCCAGATGAGCGTTATGACCCGCTTCTGGCACGGTTTGCAATGGCAAACCGGCATCACGCGCCAACGCCTGAAATTTGTGATCGTCGGCACCGCATAACACCATCACTGGCAGTGCCAACTGTTGTAACTGTGGCACCAGCCAAGGTTGCCGCCCGAGAGACGTCGCCTCCAGCATATCGGCAATGGCCGGGCCATGATTATCTGCACGGGCAGCGATCAGCGCCTCGCGGTGTACCGGGCTGAGGTTGGCAAAGACCGGTTGGAGATACCAATCGGCCAATACCGTTTTGATCCGTTCGGTACGGAAACGCTTCGCCCAAGTGGCATCATGGGCACGCCGCTGGGCACGTAAATCCTCATTCTCCAACCCTGGATTACCGCCTTCGATCACAATACCTTGTAGCCCCTGCGCTTCTCCGCAGCAAGCATGGTACATGGCGATGCGCCCACCGAGTGAATAACCCACCAGCCAGTATCGCTCAATATTATGCTGCTGCAGCGTGGCAGTGATTTGCCTGCTGACGTCGGCAAAGTCCAGGCAGGATTGATCGGCAGAATCGCCATGGCCGGGTAAATCAATAGCCAGCGAGGGCCACTGTTCGCAACGCGAGGCGATCACCCGCCACTCATTGTTGTTCCCTAGCAGACCATGCAGCCAGATCAACCATGGGCGTTGGCTTTCGCCTTGTTGTAGCACGCGGGAAGCCAGCATCAGTTTGCCCCCATTTTTTGTACCAGATGTTGCAAGGTTTCTGCGCCATCGCTTGGCGGCACCTGCAACTCAATCAGCGTGGCTCCTCTGTGGCGCCAGGCTTTTTCCACTGCCTGCTGCAATTGCCCCCAGTTTTCCGGGCAAGCATAATCAAGCTGGAACATGGCTGCCGCCTGGCTGAACTCCACGTCCTGCGGCATACAGTAAAACCGCTGACGCTCAGGTTCTGGCGTTGGCAAGAGTGAGAAAATCTGCCCGCCATTGTTATTCACCACGATCAGCACCGTGGGCGCCGAACATTGGCGCAACAGTGCCAGGGCGTTCAAATCGTATAGCGCGGAGAGATCGCCTACCACGGCCAACGTCGGCTTGGCTGTGGCGCGCTGAACCCCAGCCGCGGTGGAAATTAAGCCGTCGATACCGCTGGCCCCGCGGTTACTGAACACCGGATAACCGGCAGGCAACTGGGTTAAGGCATCGATCAGGCGCACAATCAGGCTATTGCCGAGAAACAGCTGGCCGTTCTCCGGCAACAGCTCAGGTAGGCGATGGGCCAGTTGGGCCTCACCAAACCGGTTAACCAGGTATTGCGACGTCGCATCAAGGGCATCATCCGCCAACGCGGACAGATCGCCAGCCCAAGGTGAGCGAGGTTGCGCCGGATGCAGATCGAGCCACTCGCCGACGGTAGAACGAATACGGCGGCCACGATGATGCGCGGGATCGAGACGCCCAGGCAGATCGTCGATCAGCCAGAATTCCTCCGGCTGGCAGCGCTCCTGCCATTGAAGCAGGCGTTTGCCCGTCAGGCTGCTGCCAAACTGCACCACCAACTGCGCACTAGCCAACAGATCGCGAGCCTGTGGATTCGCCAACCATAAGTCGGCACAGGGCAGCGGTTGTCCCGTTTGCGAAAGGGCATCGCCGATCAGCGGCCAACCGAGCATGCCCGCCCATTCAGCCAGTTGCACGCCCTCTTCCGCTCCCATCCTGCCAGCGATAATCACGCCGCGCTTCTGCCGCCAGAAAAACCAGTCCGGCTGCTTAATAACCTGATGGGGATCCATTTCACGCAGCCAAGGGTGCGTATCCTGCCACCAGTCCCCTAACTCTGCCGACCACTGCTCATACAGCTGTTCATCTCCGCCATATAACGGCTCGGCAAACGGGCAGTTGATATGCAGGGCACCCTGCCGTAGGCGCGCCATCGCGCTATCCAGGGTAGACACCAGCCAGCGAGCCGGAATATCCGGGCTTGGGCGTGGCAAATCGATGTTCAAGGTGGGGTGGCTCGAGTAGAGGCCGTTTTGACGGATCGCCTGATTGGCACCGCAGTTAATCAACTCCGGCGGACGATCGGCGGTGAGAAACACCAACCGCTCCCCGGTTAGCCCGGCTTCGATCAGGGCAGGATAAAGATTTGCTGCCGCGGTACCCGAGGTGACGATCACCGCCACCGGCTCACACGTGGCCTTTGCCAGGCCGAGCGCTAAATGGCCCAGGCCCCGCTCATCGAAATGAGTATGACAGACAAAAGCGCGGTTCGCGGCAGCGGCCAACGTAAGAGGCGTGGAGCGCGATCCCGGAGCGATACAGACATGCCGCACTCCATGGCGGACCAGCGTTTCCAGCAACAACGCCGCCCACCGGCGATTAAAAACACTTGTCGACATATTTCGCTCATCAGTAGTAAACAGAGGTTACGCGCCGAAGCCTACCCAAACGAGGTAGCGAACCGGAGATCATAACTCTGAATTATATAAGTAATTATCTTTACGGCTTTTGCGCCAGCGCAAAAACGCCGTATTTCCCTGTGGCAGGTGGCCTGCAATAAATCAATTTCGCCCCACCTATGCCAAATAGCGCCCCGAAAGAGAACAAAAAAGAAACATATAAAACACAACAAGTTTACACACGAAGATCGGCCTGCTCAATGCGCCTGCCCAGAATGTTCTGGCTGCAACAGAGTGCGTAAGCCCGCCGCCTTATTTTCGATTTCTTGCCACTCCTGTGCCGGATCGGAACCGGCCACAATCCCCGCCCCGGCATACAGCTCAACCCGAGCATCCTCGATCTGGCAGGAACGTAGCGCAACGCAGAACTCAGCCCGTGCCGCAGAAAGATAACCCGCAGAGCCGGCATACCAACCGCGAGAAAAAGGCTCATGCTGGCGGATAAACTCAAGCGAGGCCTGGCGCGGCAGCCCAGCCACCGCAGCCGTCGGTTGCAGCCGTTGCAGGCAATCGGCATCATCACCCTGGTTCAGTTGCCCTTCAATACGCCGCCGCAGATGCTGTACCTTGCGCAACCGCACCACTTCTGGTGGCAACACATCGACCGCTCTGGCACCGCCTTGCAAACGCTGGCAGATATCATCGACCACCAGCAGGTTTTCCTGTTGGTTCTTGCTGTCTTGCAGTAACCACTCGGCCAGTGCCTGGGCTTGCGGCTCATCAGGATGGTTGGCAACCGTCCCCGCCAACGCTTCGGTCAGCAAATGTTTTCCCTCACGCAGGTACAATCTTTCCGGGCTGGAGCCAAGAAATGCGGAATGTGCATCAAAGCGCAGCATAAAGTGGTAGCATTGGTGATTCACCCTGCGGCTGGCGGCCATCATCGCAGGGGCAAACAATGGACTCTCCAGCGTCAACACCGAGCTGCGCGCCAAGACCACCTTATCCATCTGCTGCCGATTTATCGCCTTCAGCGCATCGCGCAGTATGATTTCCCACCCGGAACGTTCCGGCTGATGCTGCACCGACAGCACTTTCACCTGTAAATTCTCGATCGGTTTGATCACCAGCAGATTTTCAAGCCAGGCAAGCGCCGCTTGGGCGTCATCACTCAATGCCTCTTCAGAAAACAGGTTTAGCGTCAGTTCACACTTACCTTGGCGGTTGAGAATTTCCAGGCGCGGCAAAAACAGCTGGGCGTCACCGTCAAAGGCAGTCAGCCCCCATAAACGGGCTGCTGGATAGGCATTCACGAATGCCTGCGCCATTGAAGGCTGTGAAAACTGCCGCAAAGCGCCGCACACTGCCGCCTCCTGCCGCCCTTCGCGATGACGCCAGTAGAATTGAGGGAACAGCACCTGCGCCGCCAGCCACTCCAGCAGCAAATCGCTCAGATGGCCGGGAACCACCAGCGTTAGCTGCCGAAATCCGGCTTCACGGGGAAAATCGTGCCCAAGCTGCTGACGTAGCCGCCGCAGCAATCCCGAAAGTTGTTCCACTACCACCTCATTAACCAAACGCTATGTGGGGAATTATACGGTAAATCAACCCTTACGGGCGGAAAAATAGCGTCAATTAACCCATATCTTCCGTCGCTAATTATTTATTAAAACTGAAGTTTAAGATTAAAAAACAACCACACGCGCGCGGCGGAACTATACTTAGAAGTCATGTTCCTGCCGCAGTGAAATCTTGTCATATCAAATCGATAGTTAAATCAAGATGTTCACAGCCTCCCAACGGTATTAACCCGCTGTCCTTTGGGTCAGATGTAAGGAGCTTTTTGCGTGAAAGAAATACTTATCAATTGGTTAAAGAAGCAGCGCCGCCGTCCCAAAGTAGCCCGGTTGCCCTTACGGCATAATCGGGCTACTGCCGAAACCCCTCCCGCCAGCAACATCAAGGCAGAGCTGTTTTCGGTCGATCAAATGGAACGCTACGGCCAGCGCCTGGCACGCTCCCATAAGCTGGCAACCCATAAAACGCCCTACTATTTGCTAAAACGCCTCGATAACAACGAGCAGGTATTAACGGATAGTTGCCGCAGGTTAAGCAACGATAAGAAAAACACCATGACTCCGGCGGGCGACTGGCTGCTGGATAACTTTTATCTTATCGAGGAGCAGATCCGCGTCGTTAGGCACCACCTGCCGAAAACCTTCGGCCGTGGGCTGCCACAGTTAACCGCCCCGCACAATTGCCCACGCATTTTCGATATCGCTACCGAAGCCATTGCTCACGGCGACGGACGATGGGATGCCGAGAGCCTGACGCGCTATATTGCCGCTTACCAAAAAGAGGCTAATCTGACCCTGGGCGAGCTTTGGGCGCTGCCGGGCATGTTGAGGCTGGCACTCATTGAAAACCTGCGCCGCGTGGCGGTAGAAGTGGCCCAGGCACAGGAAGAACGCAGCCTGGCCGATAGTTGGGTGACCAAAATGCTGGAGTCGGCGGAGAACGATCCGGCCAACCTGATCATTGTGATTGCCGATATGGCCCGCTCCAACCCGCCCCGCACCAGCGCCTTCGTGGCGGAACTGGTGCGTCGTCTGCAAGGGCACGGCACCATGCTGGCACTACCGCTGACCTGGGTTGAGCAACGCCTGGCCGAAGTCAGCCTGACCTCCGATGAGCTTATCCATCGTTTCAACCAACAACTGGCCGTGAGCCAGCTTTCCGTCAGCAACAGTATCGCTGGCCTGCGGCAACTGAGTGAAATGGATTGGGCGGAATTTGTTGAGACCATGAGCAAGGTCGATCAGACGCTGCGCGAAGACCCTACCGGGGTTTATCCACTAATGCATTTCGATACCCGAGACAACTATCGTCATGTGATCGAGAGGCTGGCTCGTCACTGTTCTCACAACGAGGTTGAGGTCGCACAACACGCTCTGAATATGGCACGGATCGCCGCCGAAGATCCCCGCAACGATCCACGTACTCATCACATCGGTTATTACCTGATTGACCATGGCCGCGCGCAGTTAGAGCAACAGCTCGACGTTCGGCTTAGCCGTATTACGCGCATCCGTCAGGCGCTCAGCCAATCCCCACTGCTTTCCTGGCTGGGCAGCATCAGCCTACTCACGACGGCCTGCTGGGCCTTGCTGTTACGCCATGCCCACCAAACCGGGCTTACCTGGGGACTGTTGATCTTGCTGTTCCCCTTGGGGATGGTGCTCGCTCAGTTCGTCATTAGTCTGCTCAGTGAGATCACCACCCGCAGCCGTTCTCCGCAGCCGCTGCCAAGGTTGGACTTTTCCTGTGGTATCCCGGCCGAGTTCCGCACGCTGGTTGCCATTCCCACGCTGATAAGCAGCAAGCCCGGCATTGACCAGTTGATCAACACGCTGGAAGTTTGTTATCTGGGCAATGCCATCAAGCACCTGCATTTTGCCCTGCTCACTGACTTTAATGACTCACCTCGGCAACAACACCCCGACGATGTCGAACTGCTGGCCTATGCCAGCCAAAAGATGAACGAGCTTAATGCGCAATATGCCTGCGAAGGGCCAAGCCACTTTTTCCTGTTCCATCGCGATCGTCAGTGGAATGAAAAACAACAGAGCTGGATGGGGTTGGAGCGTAAACGTGGCAAGTTGAACGCGCTGAACGATTGGCTGCGTAACCGTGGCAATGCGTTTACCACTCAGGTTGGCCAAGGGCTGGAGGTGCTGAAAAACGTCAAATACGTGATCACCCTGGACAGCGATACCGTGCTACCGCGTGAAACCGCACACCGGCTGATCGCCGCCATGGCCCATCCCCTGAATCAACCCCAGTATGATGCCAAACTGCAGCGGGTGGTGGAGGGTTATGCCATCCTGCAACCCCGCATGGCCGAAGAGATCCCCGATTATGGCCAGAGCCGTTATGCTGCCCTTTGCAGCAGTACGCCCGGCAACGATCCTTATACCCAGATGGCTTCAGATATCTATCAGGATCTGTTCGGCGAAGGCTCATTTATCGGCAAAGGGATTTATGATGTTGACGTCTTCTCCCACAGCCTGAAGGGCACCTGCCCGGAAAATCTGGTGTTAAGCCACGATCTGCTGGAAGGTTGCTATGCCCGTTCCGGTTTATTGAGCGACGTCTTGCTCTATGAACAGTATCCAAGCAACTATCTGGTCGATGTTGCCCGCCGCACCCGCTGGATCCGCGGCGATTGGCAGCTATTGAACTGGCTGTTGCCCCGAGTCACCACCGAAGACGGTTCACGGGCCGCTAACCCATTAAGCCCCCTGTCGCGCTGGAAACTGTTCGATAACCTACGCCGCAGCCTGGTAGCGCCCTGCTTCCTGTTGCTGCTGTTCTTTGGCTTAACCTGGCTACCGGATACCCCATACTGGTTGGCCGTATTCGCCATTATTCTGCTGCTGCCCACGCTGCTGGCGCTGTTGCAGGATGTGGTGCGCAAGCCCCCGCGTCGGCCTGTTATTCAGCACTTGCAGCTGGCACTGAAGGGCTCACTGCATCGGTTGTGTCAGATTGGCCTGCGTCTGGCCGAGCTACCTCATGAAGCCTGGTACAGCCTGAAAGCCATTGGCATCACCCTGTGGCGTTTGCTGATCAGCAAACGTCATCTGCAAGAGTGGACCAGCTTCGACCAATCCAAACACCACCTGACCGTCACGCTGGCGAATTTTTATCGCAACCTGTGGATCACCCCGTGTGCTGGCGTCCTGTTGTTGCTGATAGCCGCCTTTTCCAATCCGATAGCGCTATTAGCTGCTATCCCGTTAGCCGCCTTGTGGATCCTGTCGCCGTACCTGCTTTATTCACTCAGCCTGGAACCACAGCGCAGCAAAACGGCCATCGACGATCGCCAGCGCCGTTTCCTGCGCCAGAGCAGTCGCGAAACCTGGGAGTTTTTCGCCACCTTTGTCAACCAGCAGGAAAACTGGCTGCCGCCGGATAACTACCAGGAAATTCCAGAGCCGGTAGTGGCGCACCGCACGTCACCCACCAATATCGGGTTGGCGCTGTTGGCCGATCTTACCGCCTATGACTTCGGCTATATCACCCTCAGTGCAGCCTTGCAGCGTATTACCCTAACGTTGAATACGCTCGATCGCATGGAGCATTATCGCGGTCACCTGTACAACTGGTACGACACGCGTACCCTGGAGCCTCTGAATCCACGTTATGTTTCCAGCGTGGACAGCGGTAATTTCGCAGGCCACCTGTTGACCCTGAGCTCAGGCCTGCCAGCGTTGGCTACACAGCCAGTTATCGAGCCAGTCCGCATTCTGGCCGGAGTGGAAGATACGTTGCTGATACTGGAGCAGCACTGGGGTAACGCCGCACCGAAAGGATTAACCAAACTGCGCAAACACTGGGAACAGGCGCAGAACGCCCATCCGGCGGCACTACAGGCTGAACTCAATGAAATGCGTAACCACTGTAATGGGTTGCAGGAACCCGCTCTGCAACAGGGCGACGAGGTCAAACGCTGGGCTGGCAACCTACACCAGCAGCTCAACGAGCTGTGCGCCGAATGGGCATTATGGTTTAGCTGGCTGAGCGACAGCATGCCAGAGCTGGAACAAATCCCTAGCTTGCATTGGCTGGCCAACCCACCTGAACGGCTGACGCTGTCGACTGAACAGCAAACGCAGTTGGATGCCGTGCAGCAGTTGGCAGCGGAGCGCCTCGAACAGTTGGCGCAATTGGCACGGCGCCTGACCGCAATGGCGCAAATGGACTTCAGCTTCCTGTATGACGAAGCCACCCATTTGCTGACCGTCGGTTTCAACTGCGATCAAAACCGTGCCGACAGTGGTAAATACGATCTGCTGGCCTCGGAAATCCGCCTGACCAACTATGTGGCGATTGCCACCAATCAAATTCCGCAGCGTAGCTGGTTTGCGTTAGGCCGGCTGTTTACGGTGATCGACAAGGAGCCAGCGCTGATGTCCTGGAGCGGCTCAATGTTTGAATACCTGATGCCGCAACTGGTGATGCCTGCCTATCCCGATACGCTGCTGGTGCAAATGTGCCGCTCTGCAGTCGAGCGGCAAATTGCCTGGGGCAAGGAGCGCGGTGTACCGTGGGGGATTTCCGAGTCCGGCTACTTCGGCTTTGACGCTTTGCAAAACTACCAGTATCACGCCTTTGGCGTGCCGGGGTTAGGGCTGCGGCGTGGGTTGAGTGACGACATGGTGATCGCCCCATACGCTACCATGATGGCGCTGATTGTCGACCCGGACAGTGCCTGTAGCAACCTGGTGGAACTGGAAAAAAACGGTGCCAAGGGCCGTTATGGCTTCTATGAAGCGCTGGACTACACCACTTCACGCCTCAGCCGGGGGCAGTTGTATGTGATTGTTCGTTCCTATATGGCCCACCACCAAGGCATGAGTTTCCTGGCGTTGTCACACCTGCTGTTGGATGCGCCGATGGTGAAACGCTTCGCCAGTTACCCCGCCTTCCAGTCGACCCGTTTGCTGTTGCAGGAACGGGTGCCTGATGCGGTTGAGCTGTACAGCACCCGCCGCCACTTCGAAACCCATGAAGGCGCGATTAAACCGGCCAGCTTCGCTGCACGTGAGTTCACCCGTGTGGATACACCGATCCCGGAAGTCCAGTTGCTGTCGAATGCCAACTACCACCTGATGATCACCCAAACCGGCGGCAGCTACAGCCGCTGGCAGAATCTGGCGTTGACCCGCTGGCGTGAGGATGCCACCTGCGATAACTGGGGCGCATTCTGCTATCTGCGCGATCCGCAAACCGGTGAGGTGTGGAGCAATACCTGGCACCCCACCGGCGAAACCGAGAAAGGCGGCTATCGCGCGGTCTTCAACGATGCCGGGGCGGAATTCCAACGCAAGCAGGGGCTGCTGTCGGTGAAAACCCAGGTGGTGATCTCCCCTGAGGACGACATCGAACTACGGCGCTTAACCTTGGTGAATCGGGGAAAACAGTCGCGGACCATTGAGATCACCAGCTATGCCGAAGTGGTGCTGGCCCCAGCCAGCAACGATTTGGCCCACCCTGCGTTCAGCAATCTGTTTGTACAAACCGAGCTGTTGCAGGAACAGGATGCCATTCTGTGCCATCGCCGTCCGCGTGAGCCGAAAGAAAAATCGCCGTGGTTGCTGCATATGATGTCGGTCCAGGGTGCCAGCAGCAAAACGTCCTTTGAAACCGACCGGGCCAAGTTTATCGGCCGTGGCCGCACGGCAGCCAACCCGCAGGCGCTATTTCAGAATGAACCCCTGACCAATAGCGCCGGGCCGGTGATCGATCCGATCATCGCCATCCGTCAGCGGATCCGGCTGGAACCCAACGTGCCGCTGACGCTGGATATCTTCTACGGCGTGTGTGAAGACCGCGCCACCAGCCTGGCGATGTTGGAGAAGTACCGCGACCGCCATATGGCCGATCGTATTTTCGAACTCGCCTGGTCGCACAGCCAGGTGGTATTGCGCCAGTTGAACGCTAACGAAGAAGATGCCAATCTGTTTAACCGCCTGGCCAGCGCGGTGGTGTTCCCGGTGCAGGAGATGCGTGCCGCCAGCAATGAAATCATCAATAACCGCCGCGGGCAGTCAGGCCTATGGGGCTATTCGATTTCCGGCGATCTGCCAATCGTGCTGCTGTCCGTCACCGACAGTGAGAATATCGGGCTGGTGCAACAGCTCATTCAGGCACACAACTACTGGCGCCTCAAAGGATTGCTGGTCGACCTGGTGATCCTCAATGAGGATTCCGGCGGTTACCGGCAAGATCTGCAAAATCAGATCATGGGGCTGATCGCCGCCGGGATGGAGTCTTCCCTAACGGACAAACCTGGAGGGATCTTCGTTCGCTCCAGTGAACATATGTCACCGGAGGATCACACATTGCTGCTGAGCGTGGCGCGGATCTATCTGGATGACCGCCGTGGTGGCCTGACGGAACAGCTCAACCAACGGTTGCAGTTGCCACAAACGCTACAACAGCCATTGGGGCCGCCCACCGCCTCCTCCAAACTGGCTACCATGGCCAATTTGCCGCGTAATCTGCATTCGCCACAGTTGCCAATCATCGACAAACTCCAGTTCTACAACGGGTTTGGCGGATTCTCGGAGGATGGCAGCGAATATGTGATCGCCATGAACGAAAGCAAGGTGACGCCGGCTCCGTGGTCAAACGTTATCGCCAACCCGATGTTCGGTTCGGTGATCTCTGAAAGCGGCCAAGCCTACACCTGGTATGAGAATGCGCATGAATACCGCCTGACGCCTTGGGATAACGATCCGGTCAGCGATCGCAGCGGCGAGGCTTTCTATCTGCGCGATGAAGAGAGTGGTCACGTCTGGTCACCAACGCCGCTGCCCGCCCGTGGGCGCGGTCATTACCTGACGCGCCACGGCTTTGGTTACAGCGTGTTTGAACACCGGGAAGGCGGCATCGACAGCCAGTTGACGATGCTGGTTGCCAAAGACGCCCCGGTGAAACTGTTCCTGCTGACGCTCACCAACACTTCTGGCCGCACGCGTAAGCTTTCGACTACCGGCTATGCCGAACTGATCCTCGGTGATTTACGCCAGAAATCGGCGATGCACGTGGTCACCCGCGTAGCCACACCGCCTGGCGGCTGTGGCATCTTCGCCACCAACCATTACACCAGCAGCGGATCGCCACGTACCGCGTTCTTCGGCGTCACTGGTGTCCATTGCTCGGTCACCGGCGATCGGCGGGAGTTCATTGGCCGAAACGGTTCGTTGGCCGCTCCAGCCGTACTTAAGCTGCGGCGGTTATCCGGCAAGACCGGTGCCGGGTTGGATCCCTGTGGCGCGGTGCAATCGGCCATCAGCATGATCGATGGCGATCAGCGCAGCTTTGTGTTTGCGCTTGGTCTGGGACAAGATGCCGACGAAGCCGAATCCCTGCTGCGCCAGTATCTCAACGAGGAGGCATTGCAACACGAATTGCAGCAGGTCGATGCTCATTGGGACAAGATCCTCAACAAGGTGCAGATCGGGACGCCTCATCCAGCGGTTAACCTGCTGGCCAACGGCTGGTTGCTGTATCAAACCCTCTCCTGCCGCATTCACGCACGCAGTGGTTATTACCAGTCCGGCGGCGCATTTGGCTTCCGCGATCAGCTCCAGGATACCTTGGCCCTGACGCATGCCTTGCCTGAGCGGATGCGTGAGCAGATCCTGCTGTGTGCTTCGCGCCAGTTTGTTGAGGGCGACGTTCAGCACTGGTGGCATCCACCACAGGGCAACGGGGTGCGTACCCGCTGCTCCGATGATTACCTGTGGTTGCCATTGGCGATATGCCACTACCTAGACGCGACCGATGATTCATCGATTCTCGAAGAACAGGTGGGTTATCTGGAGGCCCGTATACTGGCACCGGGTGAGGAGTCTTCCTATGAACAGCCTGGTATCAGCCCGGAACAGGAAAGCCTTTATCTGCACGGGGCCAGAGCGCTGAAGCATGGCCTGACCTTTGGCGAGCATGGCTTGCCGCTAATGGGTGCCGGTGACTGGAACGACGGCATGAACATGGTGGGGTTGGAAGGCCGGGGTGAGAGCGTTTGGCTGGGCTTCTTCCTGTTCTATATTCTGCAACGTTACGGCAAACTGGCCACCCACCGCGGCGATCTGGAGCTGGCAGAACTGTGCCGCGAGGAAGCAGAAAAACTGCGTGCCAACCTGCACAACAACGCCTGGGATGGCGAATGGTATCGCCGTGGTTACTTCGATAGCGGAGAACCGCTGGGTTCACACCAAGCGGCAGAATGCCGCATTGATGCCATAGCCCAGAGTTGGTCGATCCTTTCTGGCGCGGGTGACAAAGATCGCAGCGCACAGGCAATGCAATCTCTGGATAAGCACCTGGTAGACGACCAGGCCGGCATCATCAAACTGCTGACCCCACCCTTTGACGGCAACGGCCCGAATCCTGGCTACATCCGGGGTTACCTGCCCGGTGTGCGGGAAAACGGCGGTCAATACACTCACGGGGCGGTATGGGCGGTGATGGCGTTCGCCGAGATGGGCAATATCGAGCGCGCCTGGGAACTGATGGCGCTGATTAACCCCATCAACCACAGCCTGGATAGTACTGCGGCGGAGCGCTACAAGGTCGAACCTTATGTCGCCACGGCGGATATTTACGCGGTCGCCCCACACGTTGGGCGAGGAGGATGGAGTTGGTATACCGGCTCGGCGGGCTGGATGTATCGGTTAATCGTCGAGTCGTTGCTGGGGCTAAAACGCCACGGCAATACGCTTTCCATCCACACCCGCTTACCGGCAGATTGGCCACCGGTCACCCTAACCTACCGTGAAGGGGAGAGCGAATATCACTTCACCCTACGCCAGGGGGAAGGAGAAACTCAGGTGTTCATTGATGGTGTGTTGCAGCAGGAAGCGGTGATTACCTTGGCTGATGAGGGTAAAACCTACCAGGTGGAGGTAATTCTGGGAAAGCAATAAGGGACGCAGTAGCTAAATAGTTGTGTTTAATACCGCTACACCCGAAGCTTGAGACAGGAGGGAGTCATTGCAGGTTAGCCGACCGTTGAGCGCATGGATGCGCGATTGCGAGCCCCCAGGGACGGGTTACGGCGTGTCTGTGATCTGCATGACTCCTTCCTGTGACACTATTCGGCAGCTATCACGCTCATTGGTGTTACTTGCGGGCCAGCAATAGCCCAAGCACCAAACCTACCGTGGCACCAATGCCTACGCTGTGCCAAGGCTTATCACGGACATAGTCATCGGCGCGACATGCCACCTCTTTCGCCCGCACGTAATAACATTCTGAGCTATTTGCCAGACGCGACTTGATGTCTTTTAGCGCCCGCTCGGCATGGGCTTTGATATCCGTATAAGCCTGATCGGCTCGATCGCCAGAGTAATCCAACACTTCTTGCAGCGTGTCACTCAGCATTCTCAGATCGTCATCCAGCGTCGTTTGGTTCTCGTTTCGATTTATCGCCATCTTTAAGCTCTCCGTTATTAACAAATGCAACGTTGCTTAACCATCAACAACCCTTGGTCGTAGTCCCATGGTAGGACACGACCTGGATACACGCCATCAGAATGTTGATTAAAAAAGAGGCAAGGCAAGATACTGACGCCCTTTCAGGCGTCGGTGGAGGCTTGTTCAGCCAGCGCTACAGAGGGGGATTTACGGCGTGCGGCCAGCCACAAGCCACTGTTTTTCATGGCGTAGCCAAACAATAGCCCAACCAGCAGTGAGGCCGTGATCAATGGCCAGTTGCCGTCACCGGCGAAGGTGGCGCAGGCACCGATAAAAGTCCCGGGTACAAAACCAAGCCATTGTTGTTTGGCCTGAATGCACATCAGAAAGGCGACAACGCCGGTCAGCAGGTAACCCAGAATGCTCCAGGCGGGTTCCAACGCGCTGCCGTGAATAATGACCATCGCCCAGAACACGCCGCTCAAACAGGTCAGTGTGCTGATCGCCAGGCCTTTGAGGCCACCTTGCGGGCAGGCAAAATAGGCCGTGCAGCCAAGAAAGCCCGCCCAGCTGATTAGCCCAAGGCTGATGGCAACCCAGCCCCATACGCCGGAGAGAATACCGGTAGTTACCGCAATGGCAAAAATGACGTTCATAATCCTGATCCGCTAAAAATAATCCACCTAGTTTACGCGAAACCAGACCGCTACATGTGATAAAAATCACATTAACAATGCAATTTGATAGATTTAAATCACAAAAATGAGACTTTAATCACAAAAATAGCGCGTTTTTTCATCATGAGATACTGAGTACCGGTAGCCACGTTGTTGAGTTAAGACGGTGATACAGAACTACCACCGGCCAGCAACGTTAAAAAAACAACCAGGATCAGCGCGGGAAGCCCACTCGCGTAACCCATATCCCCAAACCAACACACACCATGGCGCTGATCAGGAATAGCAGGTTGACCGCCAGTTGCAGACTGGCATGGTCGATGATGCTGCCAAGCAAAATGGGCACCCAGTTGGCAACATAAGCAATCACATAAAACAGTGAGATCAAGCGTGCATGGCTGGCTTGGGGTGAAATCAGGTTAACCAGCGTCGCACTGCCGACAAAGATGGCTCCGTAAGCATAACCGGCAATGACCATCCCAGCAGCGGCCAGCCCCAGTGAATGGATCTGAATGGCTTCGGCAAATACCACCACCGCCAACGCCTGTGCCAGGCAGCCAAACATCAGCGAATGGCGCGCATTAATTTGACGGCTCAGGATCTGGCTGGCCCCGGCAATCAGCAGGTAGACCGCAATCACATAGCCGAAACTGCTGCGGTTTTGCATACCCAGCAGCGTTTCCGCCACGTTGGGGCCGATCGCCAGGATACTGGCAGCCAGCGCCCAACAGACAAACAGCGCGCCGGCACACACGAAAAACCGGCTCCCGGTCGCGCGCAGGCCCGCGGCCAAGGTATTTTCCCCTGCCCCAGTCCCCTCAGCCAAACTGACGCTAGCTTTGACCATCACACGCGCAGGCCAGCTCAGCATAATCCCCAAAGCGGCAATCGTTGCCACCGCCATGATGATCACAAACGGCATCGAGGTGGTATGAAAACCGGTCTGCAACGCTATACCACTAAAAATCGGCCCCAATGCCAACCCGGCAGTAAAGGACAGAGTAGCAATTAGCGCCGCCTGCTTGCCGCCGTCCGCAGGGCCAAAACGAACCAACGCAATATTTGCCGCACCGGTCAACGCCCCCGTGCCTACCCCGGCCAGCAAGCGGGCCATCAGCATCAGGGAAAATGAATCGGCCAGGGCAAAAAGCAATGCCCCCAGCAACACCACCAGCAGCGCCGGGACGATCATGCTGCGTAAATCTTTCACCTTGCCAGCCAGGTTGCCCACGGCGAACAGGGAAATCAGTACGCCCGCGGCATAAGCCCCGTAGATCAGAGTCAGGCTGACCGAGGTCAGTGCCAGCTGCTGTTGGTACAAGGGATAAAGCGGCGTTGGCGCACTGCTGTTGAGCAGTGCCGACATCAATGCCAGAGCCAGAAACAGCACAATGGCACCAGGCGAGGAGGTCGTATTGGCTCGCGCGGTTTTATCAACGGCTACACCGTCGGACATGATTTTCTCCCTAAATACGCAGGCAAATCACCTCACCCGCAAAATATCAGGCGCTCATCATAGCGTTCAGAGCAGACCGCCAAAACCACCAACAATGCAGCACTATGATGCATTGTTGCAGGTGGCCAGAGCGGCAAAATCACACCGAAGCCGTTGCTACCTTTTTCGCGGGTGCACGGCGCAAAATGGCCAACGCTCCAGAAAGGATGATCAGCACCATACCCGCCGCGGCGATAAACGACAGGGTCTGGGCAAAAATCAGGTAGCCGAGCAGCGTAGAGAAAATGATCGTGCTGTAGGAAAGAATGCCGACGGTGACCGCATTGCCACCGCCATAGGCGCGGGTCATGGTGATCTGCCCCAGGCTGCCGAATACGCCGATAGCGCAGACGTACAGCAGGCTGGTCGCATCCAACGCCGCGAATCCGACAATCGAACTCATCACCACGCCGAACAAGGTACCGACCAGCGAGAAGTAAAACACTACACGCAGTTCAGGCTCCCCGGTACGCACCAGTTTGCCGACGTTGAAATAGGCCAGCGCCGTCAGCAATCCAGACAGCAGGCCAATCAAGGTGGCGGTATATTCCCCGTTCGGTACATCTGGACGCAACAAGATCAGGATGCCCACAAAGCCCAGCAGCACCGAGAACAGCAACCTGCCGGTCAGTTGGCCTCTGGCCGTGACGAAGGTGATCACCGATTGGAAAATCGGATTGGTATAGCCCAGCGTGGTTGCGGTGGCAATAGGCAGATGGATCAGCGCATAGAAGCCGCAATACATGGCCGCATTGCCAATTGCGGCGCGCTTCATGTGCAAGCCAAGATGGCGGGTACGAAAACCGATATTTTTGATTTTTATCAGCACCGCCACGATGGCCACGTTGATCAATGAACGGTAAAAAATAATATCGAAGAAACCGACCTTGGCCGAAGCCAGTTTGATGCAGGCCCCCATCAGCGCGAAGAACACGCTGGCAGCGACCATCCATAAAGCAACCATGATTTCCCCAGAATGCGGCCCAGCCGGGCTGCAAATAATCTCTTGCTCGGCGGTTTTCACCGTCGGAAATGTGTTAGCGGCACCGCCCAAGAATACCAGCATTCTTGCGCAAAATGGATTGCCTGCTACAAATAAGCTTGCTCTATAACGTCACGCAGATGCATTTACTTATCGCTTACCAGATAATAACTCTCTCTGCCGCCGCTGGCGGTCAAAATAGATCGGATGCCACCAAGGACACTGCACGATGAATTGGGATGATGCACGCTTCTTCCTGGCGGTGGCACGCTGCGGTACGTTACGCAAGGCTGCCCATGAACTTCACGTCGATCAAGCTACCGTTGGGCGACGGATCACCGCTTTCGAACAGGCGTTGGGTTCAAAACTGTTTATCCGAACGCCAAAATCCTTCTCGCTCAGCCCGCTGGGTGAAGCCATGCTGGCAGAAGTGCTGGCGATGGAAAATGCGGTACAGGCTATCGCCCGTAAAGCCAGCAGCGGCGATCAAAGCCTGGCGGGTGAAGTGCGCATCGCCACCACCGATACCTTGGCCGAGGCCTTTGTGATCCCGGCGCTGAAACGGCTGCGCGAGAAATACCCGCATATCACCGTCACGCTACTGACGGCACTCAATATCTCCGACATCTCCTATCGCGGAGCCGATCTGGCTATCCGTGGTGCTCGCCCTGAATCTGATGAACTGGTCATCAAACGTCTGGCAACCATTGAGATGGGGTTATATGCCACGCAGGGCTACCTGGACCAACACGGAACGCCGAGTAAAGGCGACCATCTACGCGGCCACGATTTGCTGATGTTCCCGCGCGAACTGGTGCCGCGCCACTGGGACAACTTCGGCGGAGAGGCGTTGAATGAGCCAAACGTGGTGCTGCAATGCAACTCACAGCTGTTACTACGTTCGGCAACGCGCAACGGGTTGGGCATCGGCCTGCTCTCTTGCTTCCTGGCCGATAGCGATCCCGATCTGGTGCGTATCCTCCCGGAGAATCAGGACTGGGTCGATATCTGGCTGGTGTTACATCCGGATCTGCAACACACGGCAAGAATACGTGCGGTAGTTCAAGAACTGGAAATCTCGTTTAACAACTGCTCGCTCTAACCCACAAATAAACAAGGGCCGCCATTTGGCGACCCTTGTTGTCTAGCTCGAGTTCAATCAGAACATCGGCTGTGCCATCTGCACCAGCGTGATCAGCGGCTGCGGGTAGATACCCAGCAACAGCACCAACGCGGCAGAGATCAGCACCACCACACCACCGGCAGTCAATGCCCAGTTGTTTGGTGTATCACGAACCAGCGTTTCCGGCGCACTGAGGAACAGGCTGACGGTCACACGCAGGTAGTAGTACAAACCGATCGCACTACCCAGCACCACGGCACCGGTCAACCACCACAGGTGAGCACTGACGCCCATCGCAATCACGAAGAACTTACCGATAAAGCCCAGCGTCATCGGGATACCGGCCAGGGACAGCATCATCACAGTCATAACCGCTGACAGGATTGGCTTGTGCCAGAACAGGCCGCGATAGGAGAACAGCGAGTCGGCGTCCGGGCCACGGTACGGGCTGGACATCAGGCTAACCACACCGAAGGCACCCAAGCTGCTGAACAGATAACCGGCCAGATAAACCCCGGCGGTTTCCAGCGACAGCTGGTGGGTTTGCACCGCAACCAGTGCCACCAGCAGATAACCCAGGTGAGCGATCGAGGAGTAACCCAGCAGTCGCTTGATGTTGGTCTGGCTGATCGCCATCAGGTTACCGAACAGGATCGAGCAGACGGCGATGATCGACAACACCATCCGCAGCGCTTCGTTGTCGGCAGCCGGTGCATACAGGAACAAACGCATCACGACGGCGAAGATCGCAATCTTGCTGGCAGTAGCCAGGAAGGTTGAAACCGGCGCTGGCGCCCCTTGATACACATCCGGCGTCCACAGCTGGAAAGGTACCAGGGAGAGTTTGAAGCCCAGACCGACGATCATCATGCCCATGCCTGCCAGGATCAGCGGCTGATGCATCATGTTCTCCTGCATGCTCTTGCCCAGGCCTGCCAGTGACAGGTCACCGGATTCGGCGTACAGCAGCGCCATGCCGAACAGCAGGAAGCTGGAGGCCGCCGCAGACAGCACCATGTACTTGATGGCCGCTTCCAGCGAACGCTTCTGGCGATAGGCATACCCTATCAGACCAAACAGCGGCAGCGAGATCAGCTCAATACCCAGGAACAGAGAAGCCAGGTGGTTGGCGCTCGCCAGCAGAATGCCACCCATGGTAGCAATCAGCACCAGCAGGTAGAACTCTTCGCGGTTATCCGGGTAACCCACCAGCCATGGATAGGCGAAGGTACAGGTTGCCAGACTAGCCAGCACCACCAGCCCGGTATAGAACATCGAGTAACCGTCAACCCGCACCAGCGGGGTGACGTCCATTGGGCCTACCTGGCCAACAAAGTAGAGTGAAAGCAGCGCCAGGTTAAGACCGATCACTGTCAGGGTGGCGTTGATAAAGTGGTCGCGTCGCCACGCAATGCACAGCATCACAACCACCACCGTCAATCCGACGATCAACAGCGGTAACAGTGCGATCAGTTGTTGAGGAGTTATTGTCATGGCGAATTACGGCCTTGTTGTTGAAATTGCTGAAACTGACGGACCAAACCAGTGTTGCACGTTGCTCATCGCCGCACTTGAGGTATCGAGGATTGGCTGAGGATAGACACCCAGCAGCACCAGCAGTACCACCAACAGCAGAATGATAAACAGTTCACGTGCGGTCATGCCCGGCAACGGTTGATCAGATTTCGGGGTGCCGTAGTAGGCACGCTGCATCATGATCAACGAGTAAACCGAAGCAAACACCAGACCGAAGGTAGAAATCACGGTGATCACTGGTACAACCTGGAAGCTGCCGAACAGGATCATGAATTCACCGACGAAGTTACCGGTACCCGGCATCCCCAGAGTTGCCACCGCGAAGAACAGTGACAGCGCAGGAAGGTACTTGATACGTCCCCACAGGCCGCCCATCTGACGCATATCGCGAGTGTGCAGACGTTCGTACAGCTGGCCACAGATGATGAACATACCAGCGGCAGACAAGCCGTGAGCGATCATCTGGATCACCGCACCCTGGTAAGCCAGCTGGCTACCGGTGTAGATGGCGATCAGCACAAAGCCCATATGGGAAACGGAGGTATAGGCAATCAGACGTTTGATATCGGTCTGTGCGAACGCCATCCATGCACCGTAGAAGATACCAATCACACCCAGCCACATGGCGATAGGGGCAAACTCGGCGGACGCGTTCGGGAACAGCGGCAGGCTGAAACGCAGCAGGCCGTAGGCCGCCGTCTTCAGCAAGATCCCCGCCAGGTCGACAGAACCCGCCGTTGGTGCCTGGCTATGCGCATCAGGCAACCAACCGTGTAATGGCACCACCGGCATTTTCACCGCAAACGCGATGAAGAAGCCCAGCATCAACAGGTATTCAACGTTGTGCGACATCGGGGTTTTCAGCAGATCTTCGTAGTTGAAGGTCCACACGCCGGTCGCATTGTAGTGCACGAATACCAGGCCCATGATCGCAATCAGCATCACCAGACCGCTGGCCTGGGTATAGATGAAGAACTTGGTTGCTGCGGTGATACGGGTTTTACCATCCGATGCTTTATGACCCCACAAGGCGATCAGGAAGTACATCGGCACCAGCATCATTTCCCAGAAGAAGAAGAACAGGAACAGGTCGATGGCGAGGAACACACCGATCACGCCGCCCAGGATCCACAACAGGTTCAGGTGGAAGAAGCCCTGATACTTCTGGATTTCACGCCAGGAACAGAGGATCGCCAACACGCCCAGGAAACCGGTCAGCACTACCATCAGCAGTGACAGACCGTCCAGCGCCAGGTGAATGCTGATGCCAAAGCGCGGGATCCACGGCAACATAAACTCAGACTGCCACTGCGGCACGCCCTGCGGTTTTATCAACGAATAGCCCCCCTGCAACCACAGTTGCAGAGAAAGCGCCAACGTCAGCCCCATTGCGATCAACGCTATCCAGCGCGGCGCCTTAGTACCGAAACGCTCGCACTGCCAGCACAGCAGACCGCCGATAAAGGGGATAAGAATTAGCCAAGGTAATAGCATGGCGTTTTGTGTCCCTTATATGAATAATCTAAAAAACTTGTATCGGGCCCTTGTTCGACAAGGGCCGAACCCAAAATGCGTCTGTTTAAATTATTCAGTTAAACCAAAATCAACAGAGCCAGTACCAGCACTGCACCCACACCCATAGACGCGATATACCAGCGGATCTGACCGTTCTCACTCACCGTCAGGCCACGGTTCCCCCAGCGGGAGAACAGCGCAGGCAGGTTCATCAGTGAGTTCAGCGGATCGCTTTGCAGCAGCTTGGCGATACCCAGGTATGGCTTGACGAACACTTTGTCATACAGCCAGTCGAAGCCCCAGGCATGGAACCACCAGGTCGAGAAGAAACGACCCGGAGCGCTGTTCGCGATGCTGTTGACCAGGCGACGTTGGCCCAGCCACAGCGCAGCTGCCAGCAGGATCCCGACGATAGCGACCACGCCAGAGGCGATCTCCAACGTCAGAACGCTACCGTGTGTCAGTTCGGTGGTTTCCGGCAGTACACCCTGCAACGGCGGCACAATCATCGCGCCGACGAAGGTGGACAGCACCATCAGAACCAACAGTGGCAGGTGGTGAGTAATACCTTTGCCCGCATGCGCTTTGATTTTCTCTTCGCCGTGGAACACGATGAAGATCATGCGGAAGGTATACAGTGAGGTCATGAATGCACCAATCAGACCGGCTATCATCAGGTTGAAGTGGCCGTTCGCCATGGCGCCCGCCAGGATTTCATCCTTACTGAAGAAGCCAGCGGTGACGATAGGCAGAGCAGACAGCGCCGCGCCCCCCACCAGGAAGCACACATACACCAGCGGAATGCTCTTGCGCAGGCCACCCATCTTGAAGATGTTCTGCTCATGATGACAGGCCAGGATCACCGAACCGGAGGACAGGAACAGCAGCGCCTTGAAGAATGCGTGAGTCATCAGGTGGAAGATGGCCGCATCCCATGCTTGCACGCCCAGCGCCAGGAACATGTAGCCAATCTGGCTCATGGTGGAATAGGCAAGTACGCGTTTGATGTCGGTCTGCACCAGCGCGGCAAAGCCCGCCAGCAGCAGCGTAACGCCACCAATGATACCGACCAGATTCAGCACTTCCGGCGTCATCAGGAACAGGCCATGCATACGGGCAATCAGGTAGACACCTGCGGTAACCATGGTTGCCGCGTGGATCAATGCAGATACCGGGGTTGGACCCGCCATCGCATCTGCCAGCCAGGTTTGCAACGGCAGCTGAGCCGATTTACCGACTGCGCCACCCAGTAACATCAGGGTTGCCCAGGTTAACGCCGTATCGCCAACCGCCAGTTTCTGCGGTGCCAGCACCATCAGTTCACGGATGTTCAGCGTACCCAGCTCGTGGTACAGAATGAACAGCGCAATGGCCAGGAACACGTCGCCCACGCGGGTAACGATAAAGGCTTTCATTGCCGCCGCGCCGTTGGCCGGATCTTTGTAGTAGAAACCGATCAACAGGTAGCTGCACAGGCCCACGCCTTCCCAACCCAGGTACATCAGCAGCAGGTTGTCTGCCAGTACCAATACCACCATGCTGGCGATAAACAGGTTGGTGTAAGCGAAGAAGCGGGAGTAGCCCTCTTCACCACGCATGTACCAGGAAGCATACATGTGGATCAGGAAGCCAACGCCGGTGACCACTGACAACATGGTCAGCGACAGGCCGTCCAGCACCAGGGTAACGCCGACGTTAAAGTCGCCAACGCTCATCCAGTTCCACAGGCTTTGCTCATACAGCTGCACGCCAGCGGCCTTTTGGCCCAGGAAATCAATCGCCACATACACCGTGACCAGTGCCGCCAGGCCAATCGACCCTACGCCAACGGTAGCCGCGGTGTTTTCAGACCAGCGACCACGGGAAAATGCCAACAGCAGGAACCCGATCAGCGGTAGCAGAATAGTTAAATATAATAGGTTCATCCGCGCATCTCACTGACAGTGTCAATATCCAGGGTATGCCGACGACGGTAGAGCTGTAGCAGCAACGCCAGGCCGATACTGGCCTCGGCTGCCGCCAGACTGATGGCCAGGATGTACATCACCTGCCCGTCGGTCTGGCCCCAATAGCTACCCGCCACGATAAACGCCAACGCCGCAGCGTTGATCATCACTTCCAGACTGATCAGCATAAACAGCAGGTTACGGCGTAACATCAAGCCAGTCAGCCCCAGGACGAACAGGATCGCCGCCAGGATCAGCCCATGTTGAAGAGGGATCATGCTTGGTCCTCCGATTTTCTTTTCGCCATTTCGCTGCTTGCCGGGGTATTGCTGAACACTTCACCCGGTTTGTGCTCACGACCAATGTGGAAGGCAACGACCAGGCCCGCCAACAGCAGCATTGAAGCCAGCTCAACCGCCAGCACGTAAGGACCAAACAGGCTGATCCCGACCGCTTTGGCGTCCACCATCTCACCGGTGATGCCCTGATCGGACACGCTGCGGATCGCCACAATCAGCACCACCAGCAAGATCAGTGACAACAGACCAGGGCCAATCCAGACGGCAGGCTTCAGCCAGTCGCGTTCTTGCTGCTGCACCGCGTTGCCGAGGTTGAGCATCATGACCACGAACACGAACAGCACCATAATGGCACCGGCGTAGACGATGATTTCCAGAGCACCCGCAAAGTAGGCACCCAGTGAGAAAAAGACTGCCGAGATCGCCAGTAAAGAGACGATCAGATACAGCAGCGCATGCACAGGATTGGTATGCGAGATGACGCGAATGGTCGCGATAATCGCAATGAACCCTGCCAGATAAAAGGCAATTTCCATGCTTGCTGGCTCCTTAAGGCAACAGACCTTTGACGTCGATCGGTTTGGCTTCGTTTTCGGCTTCGCCTTTGGCTTTGCCGTCAATCGCCATACCGGCCATCCGGTAGAAGTTATATTCCGGATATTTACCCGGCCCCGAGATCAACAGATCTTCTTTTTCGTACACCAGATCCTGGCGCTTGAACTCACCCATTTCGAAATCCGGCGTCAGCTGGATCGCGGTGGTTGGGCAAGCCTCTTCGCACAGACCGCAGAAAATGCAGCGTGAGAAGTTGATGCGGAAAAACTCCGGATACCAGCGGCCATCTTTCTGCTCTGCTTTTTGCAGGGAGATACAGCCAACCGGACAGGCAACCGCACACAGGTTACAGGCCACGCAGCGCTCTTCACCGTCCGGATCGCGCGTCAGCACGATGCGGCCACGGTAGCGCGGCGGCAGGTAAACCGGTTCTTCCGGATACATCTGGGTTTCGCGTTTGGCGAAGGCGTGTAGGCCAATCATCCAAAGGCTGCGCACCTGGGTGCCGAAACCAACCACTAACTCTTTCAATGTCATGGTTTATTCACCCCTTATTGAGCGTTGTACAAAATGACCGCGGCGGTTGCCAGCAGGTTCAGCAGCGTCAACGGCAGGCAAATTTTCCAGCCGAAAGACATCACCTGGTCATAACGCGGACGCGGCAACGAAGCACGGATCAGAATGAACATCACCATGAAGAAGGCCGTTTTCAGTGCGAACCAGATGAATGGCGGCAGGAATGGACCCTGCCAACCGCCGAAGAACAACGTCACAATCAGGGCGGACACGGTCACGATACCGATGTATTCCCCCACGAAGAACAGACCGAATTTCATGCCGGAATATTCAATGTGGTAACCGTCGGCCAGTTCCTGCTCGGCTTCCGGCTGGTCAAATGGGTGGCGGTGACATACCGCCACACCGGCAATCGCAAAGGTAATGAAACCAAAGAATTGCGGAATGACGTTCCAGATGTGCGCCTGTGATTCAACAATCGCCTGCATGTTGAACGAGTCGGCTTGCGCCACCACGCCCAGCACGGACAGGCCGAGGAACACTTCGTAGCTCAGGGTTTGTGCCGAAGCACGCATCGCCCCTAACAGCGAGTATTTGTTGTTACTGGACCAACCGGCAAACAGCACGGCATACACCGCCAGGCCAGCCATCATCAGGAAGAACAGAATACCGATGTTGAGATCGGCCACCGACCAGGTCGGGCTGACCGGCACGATGGCAAAGGCCAACAGCAGCGAGGTAAACGCGATCACCGGGGCCAGCGTAAAGATCATGCGGTCGGCAAAGGTCGGAACCCAGTCTTCTTTGAAGAACATTTTGATCATGTCGGCGACCAGCTGCAGCGAGCCGCCCCAGCCGACACGGTTTGGCCCGTAACGGTTCTGGAACAGGCCCAGCAGACGGCGTTCGCCGAAGCTCATAAACGCCCCGCAGGTGACCACGACCAACAGGATCACCACCGCTTTCAACACGGCGATCAGGATGTCGATCACCTCAGGTGTCAACCAGCTCATAGTGCCGCCTCCCGCAGATTTTCAACCTTCGCACCCACCAGTACCGGCGGGATCCCTGGCAAGCCGAGCGGCAAACCAACCTGGCCTTGGCTCAGGGTTTCACTCAGGCGTACCGGCAAACGCAGCGTTTGACCTGCACAGCTGAACTCGACCCAGGCACCGGCATTGACACCAAGCTGTGCGGCATCGGCAACGTTGATCATCACGTAGGCCTGAGGCATACGCTGCTGGATCACTGCGGAGCGCTGCGACATTTCGTCACTGCCAAACAGGTGGTAATACGGCGCAACACGCCAGCCTTCGGCTTTGAACGCCGTAGGGATAGCGGTGAAGTAACCGAGGTTGCCCTCCCCTGCTTCGATCAGGCGGATACCCGGATCGCCATGGCGCAGTTTGCCACCCACTTCAGCCTGGAATTTGTTCCATGCCTGCGGTGAGTTCCAACCTGGTGCCCAGGCAAATGGGATCTGCTGACGGTCAGCCAGCGGGCTGTTGTTCCCTTCCATCGAGAAGGCGAACATGGTGTCTTTATCCTGCGGCTGGCGCGGTTCATGCACGCTGATATCGGCACGCATCGCGGTGCGGCCGCTGTAGCGGTGCGGTGAACGGGCCAGTTTCTGACCACGGATGCGGAAGGTCGCATCTGGGGCAGCTTCGACAATACCTTGCAACTGCGGCAATGCGCTCACGCAGGCGGCAATCACGTCATCGAGCTGGGTCCAGTCAACCTGGCGGCTGGTGTAGGTGGAGTGCAGCGAGTGCATCCAACGCCAGCTTTCCAACATCACGCTGTAGATATTTTTCTTGGCATCATCGTAATAAGCCGGGTCGTAGACCTGGAAGAAGCGCTGTGCGCGGCCTTCCTGGCTGACCAAGGTCCCATCGCTCTCTGCAAAACTGGCCGCAGACAGGATCAGGTTGGCTTTATCCATGATGGAGGTGCGCTGGTGATCGGCAACGATCAGGTTGCTGACCTTGGCCAATGCGGCATCCACTTTGGCTGCCGGGGCGTGACGATAAAGATCGTTCTCCATCACGATGGCGGTATCAGCAGAACCACTTTCCAGTTGCACCAGTGCCTCGTCCAGCGAGCCACCACCAATCATCGCCAGACCCATGCTGTTGGCAGCGGCGGCAACGAAGGTGATGCCAACATCGGCACCGCGACCTTTCAACGCCTTGGCAATGTTGGCCGCAGCTTCAATGATAGCTGTGCTACCCGCATTGCTGCCGGTGATGATCAAGGGTTTCTGCGCACCGGCCAGGGCCTGTACGATCACGTCAATTTTCTTGTTCAGGTCTTCGGCCAGATCGGTCACCGCCGGTGCTGACTCATCCAGCGCGTGGGCGATGGCGAAGCCTAAACGGGCTTGCTCATCCACCGGCGCACGGTAGTTCCAGGCGGCGATGTCGTCCAAACGAGTGTTATCAACGTTAGTGACGAACAGCGGGTGTTTGGCGTGCTGGCCGATGGTTTGCACCGCCGCGATCTGCCAATCGGCAACGCGGTGTGCCGCAGCCATCGCGCGGGCTTTACCTTTCACTGCCTGACGCACCGACAGCGCGATACGAGCGCCGGTTTGGGTCAGATCTTCACCCAGTACCAACACCGCGTCGTAGCTTTCGATTTCACGCAGGTTAGGCGTATAAACGCCGCTGTTTTTCAACACGTTGAGCATCAGGTTCAGGCGCTGTTGTTCAGCCTGATTGATGCCGGTATAGAAGTTCTCGGCGCCGACCAGTTCACGCAACGCAAAGTTGCTTTCCAGGCTGGCACGCGGTGAACCGATACCGATGGTTTTGTTGGCCTGACGCAGAATATCTGCCGCACCCTGCATCGCCTGCTCGGCGTTCAGGGTGATCCAGTCGTTGCCACGCAGTTGCTGAGGCTGACGAGGGCGATCTTTCTGGTTCACATAGCCATAACCAAAGCGGCCGCGGTCACACAGGAAATAGTGGTTTACGCTGCCGTTGTAACGGTTCTCGATACGACGCAGTTCGCCATAGCGCTCACCCGGGCTGGTGTTACAGCCGATGCTGCACTGCTGGCAGATGCTCGGGGCAAACTGCATGTCCCACTTACGGTTGTAACGCTCGGAGTGGGTTTTGTCGGTGAATACGCCGGTTGGGCACACTTCTACCAGGTTACCGGAGAACTCGCTTTCCAGCGTGCCGCTTTCCGGACGACCGAAATAGACGTTGTCGTGCGCGCCGTACACCCCGAAATCGGTGCCATCCGCGTAGTCTTTGTAGTAACGCACACAACGGTAACAGGCGATGCAGCGGTTCATCTCGTGCGAGATAAATGGCCCCAGCTCCTGGTTGTTGTGGGTGCGCTTACTGAAGCGATATTTACGGAAGCTGTGGCCGGTCATTACTGTCATATCCTGCAGGTGACAGTTACCGCCCTCTTCACATACCGGACAGTCGTGCGGGTGGTTGGTCATCAACCACTCGACCACGCTCTCACGGAACTGTTTGGCTTCTGCGTCATCGATGGAAATAAAGGTTCCATCGGATGCCGGTGTCATACAGGACATCACCAAACGGCCACGCGTATCGTCCGCGTTTTGGTATTGCTTTACCGCACATTGGCGGCAAGCGCCGACGCTTCCAAGCGCCGGATGCCAGCAAAAGTAAGGAATATCGAGGCCGAGGGAGAGACACGCCTGCAACAGGTTGTCGGCTCCATCTACGTCGTATTCTTTGCCGTCTACATGAATCGTAGCCATAGTCAGCATGCTTCCAAGTGGCCTGCCCATAAGGCAGGCGTTAATCAAAAATTCTGGCCGTGTTTCGGGGCGCGCTCACCGCACCCAGGCAAAGCGGGATTACCAGCGTTGCTTCAACAAGTTGTTTGGCTGAATGCCGCCAACCGCCTGAAGATTGCCCAAGTACTGTGGGGAAATCCCAGCTTCAAACTCTTCACGGAAATATTTAATCGCGCTTTGCAGTGGCTCTACGGCACCTGGCGCATGGGCGCAGAAGGTTTTACCTGGGCCAAGGGAGCGGCACAGCTGCTCGAGGGTTTCGATATCCCCCGGCTGGCCTTCGCCTCTTTCCAAAGCACGCAGGATCTTCACGCTCCACGGCAAGCCGTCACGGCACGGTGTACACCAGCCACAGGACTCACGGGCAAAGAACTCTTCCAGGTTACGCACCAGGGGAACCATGCCGATTTCGTGATCCACCGCCATCGCCAGCGCCGTACCTAAACGGCTGCCCGCTTTACCGATGCTTTCGAAATCCATTGGCAGATCCAGGTGATCGGCGGTCAGGAAGTCGGTACCCGCCCCGCCCGGCTGCCAGGCTTTAAATTTCAGGCCATCGCGCATGCCACCGGCGTAATCTTCCAGAATTTCACGCGCGGTAGTCCCAAACGGCAGCTCCCAGACGCCTGGGTTTTTCACCCGGCCAGAGAAGCCCATCAGTTTGGTACCGGCGTCGTTACTCTTACCGGCGGAGATCCCTTTGTACCAGTCCACGCCATGCTCGAGGATGGCAGGCACGTTACACAGGGTCTCGACGTTGTTCACGCAGGTCGGTTTGCCCCATACGCCCACGGAAGCTGGGAATGGCGGCTTGGAGCGCGGGTTGGCGCGGCGGCCTTCCAGCGAGTTGATCAGCGCCGTTTCTTCACCACAGATGTAGCGGCCAGCGCCGGTGTGGACGAACAGCTCGAAGTCAAAGCCGCTGCCCATGATATTTTTGCCCAGCAGGCCTGCTTCGGTAGCTTCCGCAATCGCACGGCGCAGATGCACTGCGGCCTCGACGTATTCGCCACGCAGGAAGATGTAACCCCGGTAGGCTTTCAGCGCGAATGCCGAAATCAGCATGCCTTCCACCAACAGGTGTGGCAGTTGCTCCATCAGCAGACGGTCTTTATAGGTGCCCGGCTCCATTTCATCGGCGTTACACAGCAGGTAACGGATGTTCATGGATTCGTCTTTCGGCATCAGGCTCCACTTCAAACCGGTGGAGAAACCTGCACCACCACGGCCTTTCAGCCCGGCATCTTTCACCAGGGTGACGATGTCGTCGGCGGCCATGCCTTTCAGCGCTTTTTCCGCGCCCTGGTAACCGTTCTTGCTGCGATATTCATCCAGCCATACCGGCTGTTGGTCATCGCGCAGGCGCCAGGTCAGCGGATGCATTTCGGCAGTACGTTTGATATCAATCATCATTTATACCGCTCCAACAGTTCGACCGCGTTCTCTGGCGTCAGGTGAGCATGAGTATCTTCATCGATCATCATGTTCGGACCTTTGTCGCAGTTACCCAGGCAGCAGGTCGGCAGCAGGGTGAAACGACCATCGAAGGTAGTCTGGCCCGGCTTGATGTTGAGTTTCTTTTCCAGCGCGGCCTGAATGCCCTGGTAGCCGTTGATGTGACAAACCACGCTGTCACAGTAACGGATCACGTGGCGTCCTACTGGCTGGCGGAAAATCTGGCTGTAGAACGTGGCCACGCCTTCTACGTCGCTGGCTGGGATGCCCAGCACTTCAGCGATGGCATAAATCGCCCCATCAGGAACCCAGCCACGCTGCTTCTGCACGATCTTCAGTGCTTCAATGGAGGCGGCGCGTGGATCCTCGTAATGGTGCTTTTCGTGCTCGATCGCATCACGTTCTTCCGCGCTCAGCACAAATGCATCAGCGCCGCTCTGGGGAGCGGCTGCATTGGTGGCCTCAAGCGCATCGTGACTCACGTGAGTGTCTTTAAGATCATGCATAGTTAGCGGTCCACATCTGACATTACAAAATCGATACTACCCAGATAGACGATCAGGTCAGAGACCAGGCTGCCACGGATCACCGCAGGGATTTGCTGCAGGTGAGCATAGCTTGGCGTACGGATCCTGGTGCGATAGCTCATGGTGCTGCCGTCGCTGGTCAGGTAGTAGCTGTTGATCCCTTTCGTGGCTTCAACCATCTGGAATGATTCGTTGGCTGGCATCACCGGGCCCCAGGAAACCTGCAGGAAGTGGGTGATCAGCGTTTCAATATGTTGCAGCGTGCGCTCTTTCGGCGGCGGCGTGGTCAGCGGATGATCGGCCTTGAACGGGCCTTCCGGCATGTTGTTCAGGCACTGCTCCAGAATACGCAGGCTCTGGCGCAGCTCTTCCACTTTCAACATCACGCGGGTATAGCAGTCGCTGTTGCCGTCGCCGACCGGAACTTCGAAATCGAAGTTTTCATAGCCGGAGTATGGACGCCATTTACGCACGTCAAACTCAACGCCAGTAGCGCGCAGGCCAGCACCGGTCACACCCCATTCCAACGCTTCTTTGGCGTTGTAAGAAGCCACGCCGACAGAACGCCCTTTCAGAACGGAGTTATGCAGTGCCGCTTTCACATAGGAATCGAGGCGCTTCGGCATCCAGTCCAGGAAGTCACGCAGCAGGCGATCCCAGCCACGTGGCAGGTCGTGCGCCACGCCACCAATACGGAACCAGGCCGGGTGCATACGGAAGCCGGTAATCGCTTCAACGACATCATAAACTTTCTGACGGTCGGTAAAGGCAAAGAACACCGGGGTCATGGCGCCCACGTCCTGGATAAAGGTACTGATGTACAGCAGGTGGCTGTTGATGCGGAACAGCTCAGACAGCATGACGCGGATGGTGTTGACACGATCCGGCACCACGATCCCGGCCAGTTTTTCCACCGCCAGTACGTAAGGCATTTCGTTTACACAGCCGCCAAGGTATTCGATACGGTCGGTATACGGGATAAAGCTGTGCCAGGACTGGCGTTCGCCCATCTTCTCTGCGCCACGGTGGTGGTAACCCACGTCCGGCACACAGTCGACGATGTCTTCACCGTCCAGCTGCAGAATGATACGGAATGCACCGTGTGAAGACGGGTGGTTCGGGCCGAGGTTAAGGAACATGAAGTCCTCGTTCTCGGTGCCGCGCTTCATGCCCCACTCTTCCGGCTTGAATTTCAGCGACTCCATCTCCAGATCTTCTTTCTGTTTGGTCAACACAAAGGGATCGAATTCGGTGGCGCGCGCCGGGTAGTCTTTACGCAGTGGATGGCCTTCCCAACTCTGCGGCATCATGATGCGCGTCAGGTGCGGGTGGCCGTCGAAGGTAATACCGAACATTTCCCAGGTTTCGCGCTCATACCAGTTGGCATTCGGGAAAATCTTGGTCACTGTGGGCACGTGCAGGTCTTTTTCAGACAGCGCCACTTTCAGCATGATGTCGCGGTTACGTTCGACAGAGATCAGATGGTAGAAAACAGAGAAATCCGCGGCAGGCAAGCCTTCACGGTGAGTACGAAGACGCTCGTCCATGCCATGCAGATCGAACAGCATGACGTACGGCTTCGGTTGTTTTCTTAAAAACGTCATTACTTCCAGCAGCTGCTCAACCTTGACCCATACCACGGGCATTCCGGTACGGGTAGGCTGAACAGTAAAGGCTTCCGGCCCAAAACGGTTGCGCAGTTCGCCGATCACCGGATCATTAAGATGATCGCTGGTTTCCCATATAGGCCGTGCAGGCGGGGCTTCGTGCGTCGTTAAATCTGTCATAATTTTTTTCACCACATTAAATGGCCATTTTTATTGCAAGCTTAACTATTCGTTGTTACCACAAAAAGGCAACGTAACTAGCCGATTCCCGCAATTTTAAATCTCGTCAGGCGACCGAAGGTTGGTTACCGCAATACGCTCGGCGTGCTTACGTTCTTTTTCTGATGGCATATTGGCGCGGTACACGCCCTGATCGCCAACGACCCACGACAGCGGGCGACGTTCTTTGCCAATGGATTCTTGCAGCAGCAGCAGTGCCTGCATGTAAGCTTCCGGGCGCGGTGGGCAGCCTGGGATATACACGTCGACCGGCAGGAATTTATCCACGCCCTGGACGACCGAGTAGATATCGTACATGCCGCCGGAGTTGGCGCAGGAGCCCATCGAGATCACCCATTTAGGTTCCAGCATTTGCTCGTACAAACGCTGAATGACCGGGGCCATCTTGGTAAAGCAGGTGCCGGCAACGACCATAAAGTCGGCCTGGCGTGGGGAGGCACGCAATACTTCCGCACCAAAACGCGCCACGTCGTGAACGGCGGTAAACGAGGTCACCATTTCCACATAACAGCACGAAAGGCCGAAGTTATACGGCCAAAGAGAGTTTTTACGCCCCCAGTTCACCATGTCATGCAAAGCATGTTCGAGTTTACCCATGTAAACCGTACGGTGAACCTGCTGCTCAAGGGGATCGCCTACGATCTCCTGTTTTTGCAGGGGATAACGGTCGTTCTCACCGTTCGGGTCTATGCGGGTGAGCGTATAGTCCATCTTAATGCCTCGCTGTTACTGCGGATGACTGTTGCTAGCGTTCTTGATGATAGTTGGCTTACTCAAACGCTTGGAGCGCGTCGGAGTCCAATCCAATGCGCCGATACGCACCAGATAAACCAAACCAGCCAATAACACCAAAATGAAAATGGCGGCTTCGATAAAGCCTACCCAACCGCTCTCACGAATCGAGACCGACCAGGCGTACAGGTATAAGGCTTCAACATCGAAAATGACGAAGAACATGGCCACCAGGTAGAACTTGGCGGACAGACGCAAACGCGCCGTACCGACCGAGTCGACCCCGGATTCATAAGGGGTGTTTTTGGCGCGAGCCTGGGCTCTCCCACCCAAGAAGAACGCACCCAGCAGCATGAAGCCGCAGAGCCCGATAGCCATGATAAGAAATACGGCGAACGCCCAGTGATGAGCGATGACTTCAATGGTTGTTGACATACTCTATGCTTACTCATCAAAAGTGGCGTCGATCGTTCTGCTCTTGTAACTGGCAGTTAGTGCACCACATCGATTTAAGGGAAGGATAAATAACCACACAAACAAGCTGCTTTTACAGAGAGTTAGGCAGTGTTTTACTGTGGGCTTTTTACTCCTTTCTATAACCTTCTGTCAACTTTGACAAAAGTATCTACACACTAATTTACATACGAAGCATTTAATTAACATATGATGCGCTTGGCTTAGGCTAAATCGTGTCAGTTGATTGCTCAACGGAAACAGATAGATATAACCGCACAGGCACATTTCACTTTTACTATACCATTCTCTCAGGAATTCCCTGTTGTTCCACTCACTACCTAGGGGTATTTTTTTGATCCAGGACACGTTTCAGGCAGAAATCCTCAAAAAAAGTGTGGCAGTTTAACAATTTTTGTCAATTTCAGGTAAAAAAACGTCAGCGTAAAATAGCAAAATAACCCTATCAACTCCAGGTATTTACTCGTTGTTATCACTGCATAAAAAACGAGCAACCCGAAGATATGAGGGTTTCACCTACTAGAAGTCATGCAGAAATACTCATTTAGCATCGAATTTACCTTCAACCGGCCAAAATGCTTGATTCCCTTGTTTTGAGGTAAAAAAAACCTCCGCCGTGGCAGAGGTTTGTAACTTTCAATACGACTAGCTTAGGGTAAAACTCTACTCTTCGCTATCCGCCACGCTGGAACCTTCATCGATCACCGAAGATTCGTCGCCACCGAAGTGGTAAATCTCACTGCCGTTTTGCACAGCACTGAAGATCGCCATGGCCAGTTCATTTTCGCACTTCATATCTTTGCACAGCGCATACTGCGTATCAGGAAGATGCGGTAAACCTTCCGCAGCGCCCAGAACTCGCAGATCTGGGCTCATCATTTCGATTGGCCGCACGGTGATCCCCAAACCTGCCCGGCACGCCGCGCGCACCGCAGAAAGCGTTGAGGCCACGTAGGCAATACGCCAAGGAATACCGGCAGCTTCAAGGTGCTTGATCGCCATCGCACGGAACGGACTTGGCTCATCCATTACCACCAGAGGGATCGGTTCCCCCGCCTGGTAATGGTAATCTGCCGAGCAGTACCACAGCGTTGGAGACGTACGCAGAATGATGTGCGGATGCCCTTCGGTATCCACGGTGGTGATGGCCAGATCCACTTCGCCGTTCTTCAGCATGTCGATCATGAACGGGCTACGCTTCACCCGCACATCAATCGCCAGCTTGGGATAGACCGACGTCACGCGGTTTAGCAAGAAAGGCAAAATGGTATCGGCGGTATCATCAGAAGCACCGATAGTCAGGACACCCTTGATATTGTTGTACATCAAGGAGGCACAGGCTTCGTCGTTGAAGCGCAGGATTTTCCTGGCGTAGCCGAGAAGCTGGATACCGTGTTCGGTTAACAATTTATTGCGCCCATGACGGGCGAACAATTCTTTGCCAACCAATTGCTCTAACCGCTGCATTTGTTGACTGACTGCGGACTGAGTACGACACACGGCAACGGCAGCCGCCGCAAACGTATTCAAATCAGCAACAGCAACAAAAGTTCTTAGCAGATCGAGGTCGAGATTAAGTATCGGACGATTTGCACTTGTCATAGTGTTTTCTTCACTTTTTAAATTCTAATTTACAAACTACCCTGGTGTATTTCTAAGACGCAGCTGAAAAGGGCATGCGCCACTTATGACAGTACCCCACTCATTAGAAGAGGGCAAAAAAATTACTTATATTTCGTTATCTGCATCGCTTTTTATCCATGATCTATCGCAACGGCTTATTGATAGTGGTGAAAGTTACGACGAAAAGTGCTTACCCTTATAAGCATTGATAATCCTATGCGGGCAAAACCCCCCCTTTCCTCCCGGTTACCTCGATCCCTGGCCGCCAGAGACCATGACAGCATTGTTGTTTTCTGTACAAAATATTAACAACCTCCCCGTATATCGAAAGACACATCGATTAGGGATTTTAATAAATTCAAGCAGTAAGTCTTTTGATTATTAAAAGACCCTGACCATTACTTAAATAAAATTTAAGTTAATTACTGAAGTGGACCTAATGTAATTCTACTTCAACTCAGTGTGGTATTGTCAGTGCAGACATGAAACCAGATTAATCCCATATTACTATCTTTAAGCAGCTTTGGCGTTTTTCTGGCGCTTGGCACACGCATTTCTGCGGTTAACTGATAAAAACCCTTTACGTGACATGCACTTTCATCGGCATATAAACCTTAAAATAGCGACAATTTAAGATTTAAACACTAAAAACATGACCAATACAGACGGTTATTATCTTAAAAAGCGATTTTTGCCGATCGTTTTCACCAAAGCAGTGCATAACCCTTCAAAAGCCTGGCCTCCAGGAGTACATTGGACGGATTGCGGTGTTCCACGGTAGGAACGACCCTATCTTAGCAAAAGGCTCAACTTTCTATGTCCCCCATTGAGAAATCCAGCAAACTGGACAACGTCTGTTATGACATTCGTGGCCCGGTACTCAAAGAAGCTAAACGTCTTGAAGAAGAAGGCAATAAAGTCCTCAAGCTGAACATTGGCAACCCTGCCCCGTTCGGCTTTGATGCCCCCGATGAAATTCTGGTCGACGTGATCCGCAATCTGCCAACGGCACAAGGCTACTGCGACTCCAAAGGGCTCTACTCGGCGCGCAAGGCGATCATGCAGCACTATCAGGCACGTAACATGCGTGATGTGACCGTTGAGGATATCTACATTGGCAATGGCGTTTCTGAGCTAATCGTGCAATCCATGCAAGCGCTGCTGAACATCGGTGATGAAATGCTGGTGCCTGCGCCAGACTACCCGTTGTGGACCGCCGCCGTATCGCTTTCCAGCGGCAAGGCCGTGCACTATATGTGCGACGAAGAATCTGGCTGGTTCCCGGATCTGGACGATATTCGCAGCAAAATCACTCCACGTACCCGTGGCATCGTGATCATCAACCCTAACAACCCCACCGGCGCGGTCTACAGCAAAGAACTGCTGGAACAGATCGTCGAGATCGCCCGCCAGCACGACCTGATCATCTTTGCCGACGAAATCTACGACAAGATCCTCTACGATGAGGCAGAGCATCACTCCATCGCCGCATTGGCCCCAGATCTGCTGACCGTCACCTTTAACGGCTTGTCCAAAACCTACCGCGTTGCCGGTTTCCGTCAAGGCTGGATGGTGCTCAACGGGCCGAAGAAGCATGCCAAAGGCTATATCGAAGGGCTTGAGATGCTGGCTTCCATGCGTCTTTGCGCCAACGTGCCAATGCAGCATGCGATCCAGACGGCGCTGGGCGGTTACCAGAGCATCAGCGAATTTATTCAGCCTGGTGGCCGCCTGTATGAACAACGCGACCGTACCTGGGAGCTGCTAAACGAGATCCCTGGCGTTTCCTGCGTGAAACCTCAGGGGGCGCTCTATATGTTCCCACGCATCGACGCCAAGCGCTTTAACATCCGCGACGACCAGAAGCTGGTGCTGGATCTGCTGTTACAAGAGAAGGTGTTACTGGTACAGGGCAGCGCGTTTAACTGGCCTTACCCAGATCACGTCCGCATCGTTACTCTGCCCCGCGTAGATGAATTGGAAATGGCGGTGGGCAAACTGGGCCGCTTCCTGGAAACCTATCACCAGTAATTTTGCCGGGCGCGGTTCGCTGCGCCCATGTCTCTGATTGGCACTGACTTCGTAGGGGCCCCGCATGCTGCGCCCGGTTTCGCCTCTATCGGTATAAGCACAATTTACGCCCCCTACAATTCCAAGGGATGTGCCTAGCTCCATAGCGTATAATGCACTCACTTGCCGCTGTAGAGAGAGCACCATGAGCCAGAGCCACTTCTTTGCCCACCTGTCCCGTTTGAAACTGATTAGCCGCTGGCCGCTGATGCGCAATGTGCGTACCGAAAACGTTTCCGAACACAGCTTGCAGGTCGCCTTTGTCGCCCATGCGCTGGCCGCGATCAAAAACCGCAAGTTTAACGGCAACCTGAATGCCGAACGCGTGGCGTTGTTAGCGATGTATCACGATGCCAGCGAAGTGCTGACCGGCGATATGCCTACTCCCATCAAGTATTACAATCCGCAGATTGCCCACGAATACAAAAAAATCGAGAAGATTGCCCAACAAAAGCTGCTGGAGATGCTGCCGGAAGAGTTACAGAACGATTTCCGCTCTATCCTGGACGAGCACCATCACAGCGAGGACGAAAAGCTGATCGTGAAGCAGGCCGATGCGCTATGCGCGTATCTGAAATGTTTGGAGGAGCTGTCGGCGGGGAATAATGAATTCAAGTTGGCTAAGGCACGCTTGGAGAAGACGTTGCAGCTACGTCACAGCCCAGAAATGGATTATTTTATGCAGGTATTCATCCCAAGCTTCAGCCTTTCGCTGGATGAAATCAGCAGCGACTCCCCCATGTAAGAGTAGAGCCAGATGCTTGTGCGCCTGGCAATCTAAGACACCTTAGCCACAGGTCGTAAATCGATATGCTGGAAGGTTTGCGTGACCAGGATGCGGTAATTTTTATCCTGTGGGCTTTGAGGGAGTCACTCATGTATCTCGCACAACCACGCAGTAACTACAGAGAAGCTAAAGTAAGGGTTATAAATCCAGGTTTCATTTTCATGGCAACTCCAGAAGGAGCGCTAAACTAAGCCAGGGCGACACCGGTCGCCCTAAAGCCTCAACGAGCTGCAGCATGAGCCGATAAAATACCAAAACGCTTTAGGGTTTCGGTCGTTAGCTAGTTCATCGTATTCTCAAAAAAGATAAAGCGCCTGTTCTTAATCCTGACGTAAAACGCAAACTGTATGCTTAAAACGCATACAACCAAGGCACCAGGATCACGCTGACAATCATCACCAACACGGTGAACGGCACCCCAATTTTCAGAAAATCGCCAAACTTGTAGTTCCCCGGCCCCAACACCAGCGTATTGACCGGCGATGACACCGGCGTCATAAAGGCGGCGGAGGCGGCAATCGCAATAATCATGGCAAACGGATAAGGCGAAACACCCATTTCACGAGCCGCGGCGATGGCTATTGGGGCCATCAATACCGCCGTGGCGGTGTTGGAGATAAACAGCCCAATGGTGGCGCAAAGGACAAACAGACAGGCCAGCATGACGTGCGGCCCGGCGTCACCGGCAACGTCCATCAACCCACGGACGATCAGATCTACCCCGCCCGTTTTCTGCAACGCTTGGGCAAAGGGCATCATACCGACGATCAAAATGATGCTCGGCCAATGGATCGCCTTATAGGCACTTTCCATATCGATACAGCGAAAACGCCCCATCAACAGGCAAGCGATCAGCGCGGCGATCGGATTCGGGATCTCGTCGGTCAGCATCATAGCTACCATCAGCGCAAGGCAGAACAGCGCATGGGGTGCCTGGGTGATAGCGGGTGCCACTTCGTCCACTTCGGCGGGTAGGTTCAAGACGATAAAATCATGGGTTTTGGCCTGCAACTGACGGATTGCTTTCCAGTCGCCGATCACCAACAGAATGTCCCCCAGGCCCAGAGGCTCATCCACCAGCTTGCCTTGCAGGGTTTCACCGTTGCGGCGGATGCCGACTACGTTGAGATCGTAACGGCTACGGAAAGCGGCATCGCGCACGCTTTTCCCCAGCAGGGCCGACTCAGGGATTAGCGAAACTTCGGCCATCCCCACGTTGCGTGACTGTTCGGAGAAATATTCTCCCCGCAGCACCATGGGTTCGAGCTGTTGCTCACTACAAAACTGACGCAGATCGATATCGCAATCCGTCATGTCGATCAGCAGTACGTCCCCTTCTCGCAGTTCCGTGCTGCCAAAGGCGCTGATCATCACCCGGCGAAAACGCTTCCAGCGCTCGATGCCGATAACGTTGGCGCTGTAGCGGGCACGCAAATGCAGTTCATCCAGCGAGCGGCCAATCAATGGCGAACCACTACGCACCGCCAAACGACGCGCCCGCCCGGTGAGCTTATAGTCGCGGATCAAATCGCGGAAAGTCCGGCGCTCCCAGGCCGACTTGGTCTTGGTGCCGCCGCTGTCGCCGAGCCAGCGTCTTGCAACCAGCATGTACCCCACGCCCAACAGCAACACCACCAGGCCAATTGGCGTGACGCCAAAGAAGCCGAAACCGTCGATGCCTTCACGCACCAGTTCGCTGTTGACCACCATATTCGGCGGCGTGGCGACCAGCGTCATCATGCCACTGATCAAACCGGCAAAGCTCAGCGGCATCATCAGCCGCCCTGGGGAGATTTTCATGCGCACCGCGACGCTGAGTACCACGGGGATAAAGATGGCTACCACCCCGGTTGAGCTCATGAATGCCCCCAGCCCGGCAACGGTGAACATCAGCAACATCATCATCTTGGTTTCACTGCTGCCCGCCACTCTCACCAGCCAGTCGCCAACCTGATAGGCCACCCCGGTGCGCACCAGCCCTTCGCCAATGACGAACAGAGCGGCAATCAAAATGACGTTAGGATCGCTGAAGCCAGCCGTTGCCTCTTGCAAGCTCAAAGTTCCGCTGAGCACAAACGCAATGATCACCAACAGTGCCACCACATCCATGCGCAGCTTGTTGGTGGTAAACAGCACAATGGCTATTAACAGTAAACTCAAAACCCAAAGTAATTCGCTGTTCAAAACGGCCTCATTCTGCAGTGATCCCGGCTTAAGAAATTAGCATAAAAAAACCCCGACGATGCGGGGTCTAATCAAATTGAGGTAAGAATGTGCAGATTAAGCAATAAGTTCGATGACAACACCCTGTTCGGACTTGGCGATCTTGAGCTGTTCCAAGGAGGAAAGGATCAGATCCACCTGGTCCAGTTTCGGCGAGTCTGCCGGCGCATTTACCGCAATCACCTGGCAACCGGCAGCCAAGCCGGAAAGGATCCCGGCAGGAGCATCTTCCACCACCACACAATCCTGTGGTGCCAACCCAAGACCTTGTGCCCCTAACAGGTAGGCGTCTGGCTGCGGTTTACCCTGTTTAACACGCTCACTGGTGATAAACACCTCAGGAAGCGGCACCCCACCGGCAAGACGGCGTGCGTTAGCCACTGGCACGGAACCCGAGGTGACGATTGCCCAAGGTATCCCCAACGCATTGATCCGCTCAAGCAGGGCCAATGCACCTGGCAGGGCGTGGACGCCGTCGGTATCCTCTGCTTCCACCTGTTCAAGCAGTGTGAACTCATGCTGTAGCTCAGCCTCGGTGGCATTCGGCATAAAATGACGCAGCGAGGTGATCGCCTGTTTTCCGTGGATAAAGTCCAGCACCTGTTGCGGGCTGATGCCATGGCGTTCTGCCCATTGCGTCCAGGCTCGCTCTACCACCGGTAATGAATCTACTAACGTTCCATCAAGATCGAACAGAAAACCCTTACACTCCACGGGAAACCCCTCTACGTTTAATCAGGCATTGATGATTTGCGCAATCTCGACGGCGCTCAGATGATACTGGCGTGGGCAGGATAGCCAGATACTCAGCATGCGCTGGTATTTTTCCCACATTTTGGTTTGGGCGTTAAACCCGTGGCTGCCAGAATCGAAATGAGTATACCGCCCTTCCGTGTTCACCAGGAAACGCACATAGCTCAGGTAACGCGCTTCGGTTGCTGCATCAAAACCAAGGAATGCCAGGCGACGCGCGTCCAGCCCCTGGCGATCCTTGAGGTTCTCCCAGGAAACCTGGAGCGCATGGTGCATTTCCATGATATTGATGATGGTGCGGCACACTTCTTCGCTCATCTCACCAAAATCACGATCCAGCTCGCGCATTTGCAAACCAAAACCGCGTTCGATGATCGTCTGCAAGCGGCGGTAACGCTCTGCATTGTCCGGATCGAGCATGGTCATCATCTTGTATTGATTCGACAAAATCAGCCGTTGGGCGTGAGTCATTTCCATTTCATTGTCCTCAGTTCTGCAAATTAACCAGAGCATCGCATGACTTCAGTATGGCGTGGAATCACAACTAAACCTTTCTTTGATTTGAACCGGGTTTATACCCGTCGCCTTTCAAGTTGTAGCGTTGTTACCTGCACTTACTCACCCCAGTCACTTACTAAACGTAAGCTCCTGGGGATGAGTAAGCTTGGCGCCTAGCTACAACTTGAAATTCATAGGGTATAACTGTGCTAATCAATTGGTTCCAAGTGATGACAAGATCAATAGGGAGAAAATTAATGAGGTAATGGCAGGCCGGAAAGATCCGGCCGATTGATACTCAGAGATCGTCGAGGAAGGTTTTGTCCAACTGCTTGAAGGCGCGTTTTAGCACGTCCGCCAGCGCCTGGTAGGTTGGCGTCCCTTCAACGGGGGCAATCGCCTGCCCGGCTTCCGCCAGCTTGTTACGGACCTCATGGAACCATTGCAGTAAGGTTGGCGGCAACGGCGTCACGGAACGTCGGCCCAACCACCACAGCCCCTGCATCGGCAGGCTACAGGCAAACAGCGCGGTAGCAATCGCCGGGCCAAGCTGACCGCCGAGCGCAATCTGCCAGGTCAGAGTAAAAATCGCCAACGGTGGCATAAAGCGAACGGCAAAGCGGGTAGCGCGCGCCACGCGGTTCTCAGGGAAAAGCGGTGCCAGCCGTTTGTCTGCTGGCCAGGTTTTCATGTAATGCTGCCCGCGCTGGAATATCTGAAACCAGCTGACGGAACCGGATGGTCTGCTTGTCATTGCGCACCTCAACTTCACGTATAAAAAATAAAATATTCTTGCAAACACACTAACAAAAAAGTTGAAGCTTTAAATTTATTTTGTGTTTGTGGCGGGCTATCGGTATCCTAAGCCGGCCATGTGCCGGTAGAAGATGACAGAAGATTTGTCAACTTTTAGCCCTATCTCCCTAATCCTGCCGTTGGCGGCCATGTGGGGCTAGGAAGCGGTAAAAATCAGGATCGCTTAAACCGCAGAGAAATCATCGGTTTTTTCATCATTGTGTCCTTTGTATCACTGACATGATGTTAATCATAAATGTCAACGGCATTATGCGCTACGCTTGTTGTCTGATTGACGTTTTATTCACCACGTGTTTTTGGGTCTTCCTTAATACCAACACGAACTATAAGTAGGTACTTCCATGTCGAGTAAGCTAGTACTGGTCCTTAACTGCGGCAGTTCTTCCCTGAAATTCGCCATCATCGATGCAGCCAACGGTGAAGAATACCTCTCTGGCCTGGCCGAGTGCTTCCATCTTCCTGAAGCCCGTATCAAATGGAAAATGGATGGCGGTAAACAAGAAGCGGCACTGGGTGCCGGCGCAGCGCACAGCGAAGCGCTGAACTTCATTGTTAATACTATTCTGGCACAAAAACCAGAGCTTTCCGCCCAGTTGACCGCTATCGGCCACCGCATCGTGCACGGCGGCGAGAAGTTCACGGCTTCAGCCGTCATCAACGACGAAGTCCTGCAGGGTATCAAAGATTCGGTACCTTTTGCACCACTGCATAACCCGGCTCACCTGATCGGTATTGCTGAAGCGTTGAAATCCTTCCCTAATCTGGCTGATAAAAACGTTGCCGTGTTTGACACCGCGTTCCATCAGACCATGCCGGAAGAGTCCTACCTGTATGCCCTGCCGTACAGCCTGTACCGCGACCATGGCGTTCGTCGCTACGGCGCACATGGCACCAGCCACTTCTACGTGACTCAAGAAGCCGCGAAGGCGCTGAACAAGCCGGTTGAAGAAGTTAACATCATCACCTGCCATCTGGGCAACGGCGGTTCCGTAACCGCAGTACGCAACGGTAAGTGTGTTGATACTTCCATGGGTCTGACCCCGCTGGAAGGTCTGGTAATGGGTACCCGCAGTGGTGACATCGATCCAGCCATCATCTTCCACCTGCACGACGCCATGGGCATGAGCGTTGACCAGATCAACAAGATGCTGACCAAAGAGTCTGGCCTGCTGGGCCTGACCGAAGTCACCAGCGACTGCCGCTACGTTGAAGACAACTATGAGACCAAGGCCGATGCCAAGCGTGCCATGGACGTCTTCTGCCACCGTCTGGCCAAGTATATCGGTGCCTATAGCGCCCTGATGGAAGGCCGTCTGGATGCCGTGATCTTCACCGGTGGTATCGGTGAGAACGCCGCTATGGTACGTGAGCTGACCCTGGACAAACTGGGCCTGCTGGGCTTTGAAATCGATCATGAACGCAACCTGGCTGCCCGCTTCGGCAAATCAGGCAACATCACCAAAGACGGCAGCCGTCCGGCACTGGTGATCCCGACCAACGAAGAATTGGTCATCGCGCAAGACGCTTCCCGTCTGACCGCTTAATGCTCTCCACACCGTCAGCTCAGGCTGGCGGTGTTGTTTTGAGCCTGTCATCTTTGTCTGCGCCCCCGTTGCAGGCAGAAAACCGTGAAGAGGACTATTCTGTGTCACGTACAATTATGTTGATCCCCACAGGCACCAGCGTCGGTCTGACCAGCGTCAGCCTGGGTGTCATCCGCTCCATGGAGCAAAAAGGCGTTCGCCTGAGCGTGTTCAAACCTATTGCCCAACCGCGTACCGGCGGCGATTCCCTCGACCAGACCACCACCATCATCCGCAGCAACTCGACCATTCCAGCGGCCGAACCCCTGCGTATGAGCTACGTTGAGAGCCTGCTGAGCTCCAACCAGCAGGACGTGCTGATGGAAGAGATCGTGGCTCGTTACCACGAAAACACCAAAGACGCAGAAGTGGTGCTGATCGAAGGCCTGGTGCCTACCCGTAAGCATCAGTTCGCCAACTCGCTGAACTACGAGATCGCCAAAACGCTGAACGCAGAGATCGTCTTTGTGCTGGCACTGGGCAACGATTCTCCAGCCCAGTTGACCGAGCGCATCGAACTGGCTCGCTCCAGCTTCGGCGGCAGCAAGAACAAAAACATTACCGGCGTGATCATCAACAAGCTGAACGCTCCGGTGGACGATCAGGGCCGTACTCGCCCAGACCTGTCCGAAATCTTTGACGATTCCACCAAGGCCAGCGTAGCCAACGTCGATCCTGCACAGCTGTTCGCCAACAGCCCGCTGCCGGTATTGGGTTGCGTACCGTGGAGCTTCGAACTGATCGCTACCCGTGCCATTGATATGGCCCGCCACCTGAAGGCGCGAGTGATCAACGAAGGCGACATCATGACCCGCCGGGTGAAATCTGTGACCTTCTGTGCGCGCAGCATTCCGCACATGCTGGAACACTTCCGCCCGGGTTCCCTGCTGGTAACCTCTGCCGACCGTCCAGACGTGCTGGTTTCAGCCTGCCTGGCCGCGATGAACGGCGTGGAAATTGGTGCCATCCTGCTGACCGGCGGCTACGAGATCGATGCCTCCATTAACAAGCTGTGTGAGCGCGCCTTTGAAACCGGCCTGCCGGTATTCATGGTTGACACCAACACTTGGCAGACCTCTCTGAGCCTGCAAAGCTTCAACCTTGAAGTGCCTTCAGACGACCATCAGCGTATTGAGAAAGTACAGAACTACGTGGCCAGCCACATCAACGCCGAATGGATCGAGTCCCTGACCGCCACTTCTGAGCGTTCACGTCGTCTGTCCCCACCGGCGTTCCGTTATGAGCTGACCGAGCTGGCGCGCAAAGCGGGTAAACGTATCGTGCTGCCGGAAGGCGACGAACCACGTACCGTGAAAGCGGCGGCCATCTGTGCCGAACGTGGTATCGCGGAATGTGTGCTGCTGGGTAACCCGGAAGAGATCAAACGCGTTGCCGCCGCGCAGGGCGTTGAGCTGGGTAAAGGCATCGAGATCGTCGATCCGGTTGCCGTGCGTGAACTCTATGTGCCGCGTCTGGTTGAGCTGCGTAAGAGCAAGGGCATGACCGAAGTGGTTGCACGTGAGCAGTTGGAAGACAACGTGGTTCTCGGCACCCTGATGCTGGAGAAAGGCGAAGTTGACGGCCTGGTTTCCGGTGCCGTTCACACCACCGCCAATACCATCCGCCCACCGTTGCAGTTGATCAAAACCGCACCGGGCAGCTCGCTGGTTTCTTCCGTGTTCTTCATGCTGCTGCCTGACCAGGTTCTGGTCTACGGTGACTGCGCGATCAACCCGGATCCAACCGCTGAACAGCTGTCTGAAATCGCTATTCAGTCCGCAGATTCCGCAGCCGCATTCGGTATCGAACCGCGCGTAGCGATGATCTCTTACTCTACCGGCAATTCCGGTGCGGGTAGCGACGTTGAGAAAGTGCGTGAAGCGACTCGTCTGGCACAGGAAAAACGCCCGGATCTGATCATCGATGGCCCACTGCAGTATGACGCAGCGATCATGGCCGACGTGGCCAAATCCAAAGCGCCTAATTCGCCAGTGGCCGGTCAGGCGACCGTGTTCATCTTCCCGGATCTGAACACCGGTAACACCACTTATAAAGCGGTGCAGCGTTCTGCTGACCTGGTATCTATCGGGCCAATGCTGCAAGGCATGCGCAAGCCGGTGAACGACCTGTCCCGTGGTGCTCTGGTTGACGATATCGTCTATACCGTAGCCCTGACGGCGATCCAGTCGGCTCAGGCTGATGCACAGGCAGCTAAAGCCTGATGAGACAAAGGTGCCACTACGGCACCTTTAGCCTCTGGTAATACCCATAACGGCTCGGTGATCATCACCGGGCCGCTTTATTTTTGGCGTCACCAGCTAGCTTTTCTTGCCGTGTAACGGCTCCACTACCTGGATCCCCCGCTCCAACCGCTGCTTGTTCCCTTGATAATCCTGCAGCAAGATAGCAATAAACAGCGTATCCAGCAGGTTAAGTTGGATAATCCTCGCGACCGCATTCTGCCCCAGCAACGGCCCACTCATTGCCGGGCTGAAAATCGACAAATCCGCACACTGCGACAGCGGCGAGGCATTATCGTTGGTGATGCAAATCACCCTGGCCTGGCGCGCATTGGCTATCTCTACCGCTTTCAACAGTTCCCGTGTCTCCCCTGATTGAGAAATCACGATCACCACATCCTGTTCATCCAACTGGCTGGCCACCATCAACATCAAGTGGAAGTCGCTATAGCTATGGCTGATGATGCCGATGCGCAGCAGCTTGTGTTCAAAATCCAGACATACCGACGCCGAGCCGCCAACGCCCAAAATAACTACCCGCCGAGCACGATAAATCAGGCTGGCGGCCTGCCCAATCACCTGAGTGTCCGCGACCGACTGCGCTTCCTTAAGCACCTGGATGCTGTTGCTGAACACCTTATCCAGCACGGTATTCAAATTGTCATCGGCGGTGATCTCTTCCTCTTTCTCGTAGGGCAGGAAGTTGAAATAGCTCACCAACGCGCTACGCAGTTCGCGAAAACCGGAGTAACCAATTTTCTTGGCAACCTTGACGATCAAAGGTTCCGATACGTCGAGACACCCCGCCACTTCACGCAACCCGGTGTCTTTCGTGATGTTTCCTTTGGTGATCAACCACTCAACGATACTGCGCTCAGTCGGATTCAGCGAAGAGAGCGACATCTTGATTTTGGCACCGATGGCCAGTGCATTTTCGGTATCTGGTAACGCTTCACGCTGATTTGCCATTTATCCCCGCCGCAGCATTTGTCGATATTTGCCAGTAGTTTACCACAGTCCCTCAAGGAACATGAATCCCCACCCACGCTTTCACAGCAATAAATTCACAACCAACCTTCATATCGTAAAATTCTCGTTATCCTACAAAGATATCAGCATTAGCAACTTTCGTTTAACCCCGTTACCACTACCCGCCCCCACAACCCACCAATACTGACAAACGCCATTTATTCACAATAATATTCATTTTTGTGAAGTCGATCTCTTTAGGCTATTGCAATAGCGATAACTTCACACCAATAATGGATTGTGTGAAGTTAATAATATTCCGGTTCAGGATGAAGTTAGTTTGCTCCGGGCAAAAAACCACTAAGCGATACCAGATCTGATTTGAGGGAACACTATGAAATCGTCATTCTTCGGTATTCTTCAGCGTATAGGGCACTCTTTTATGCTGCCCATCGCCCTGCTCCCCGTCGCCGGGTTGCTGCTGGGCATTGGCGCATCATTCACCAACGCCACCACCATCGAATCTTATGGCCTGCAATCCCTGTTGGGTGACGGTACGGTACTTCACGCATTACTAACCGTAATGAAAAGTGCCGGTAGCGTCGTCTTTTCCAACCTGCCGATGCTGTTTGCCATCGGCGTAGCAATGGGAATGGCCACCAAGGAGAAACAGGTCGCCGCCATCTCCGGTGCCGTCGGTTTCTTTGCCATGCACGCCACCATCAACGCCATGCTACAACTGAACGGATTATTGGCCCCTGGAGCCTTGCCCAACGGATCGCTGGGCATGAGCGTGGGGATTAATTCACTACAAATGGGCGTATTCGGCGGGGTGCTGGTTGGCCTGGGCGTTGCCGCGCTGCACAACCGTTTCTACCGGATCGAGTTACCAGCAACGTTTTCATTCTTCGGCGGCACCCGATTTGTCCCTATCGTTACCGCGTTGACCTATGTGGGCGTGGGTATCCTGATGTTTTATATCTGGCCAACCATTCAGGACGGGATCATGCACCTCGGCGGGTTGGTCAACCGCGCAGGCTATGCCGGCACCTTTATCTACGGCTTTATCGAACGAGCGCTGATCCCGTTCGGCCTCCACCACGTGTTCTACATGCCATTCTGGCAAACCGGATTGGGCGGCACCGAAATTATTGACGGGATCTCAGTCTCTGGCGCGCAGAACATCTTCTTTGCCGAACTGGCCAGCCCGAACACCAAGGAGTTTTCGGTAGAAGCCACCCGTTTTATGGCCGGTAAATTCCCATTCTATCTGTTTGGCATCCCCGGGGCCGCCTTGGCTATCTACCACTGTGCCAAGCCCGAACACCGCAAACTGGTGCTAGGCCTGCTGCTGTCCGCCACGCTGACCGCCGTATTGACCGGGATCACCGAACCTATCGAGTTCTCATTCCTGTTCGCTGCCCCATTGCTGTATGTACTGCACTGCGTGCTGGCAGGTCTGTCGTTCATGCTGTGCCACATCTTCAACGTCGGCGTGGGGCAAACCTTCTCCGGCAGCCTGATCGACTTCGTGCTGTTCGGGGTGCTGCAAGGCAACGCCAAAAGTCATTGGGTCAATGCCATCCTGATCGGCATCCCCCTGTTCCCGATTTACTACTTCAGTTTCCGCTTCCTGATCCTGCGCTTCAATTTCAAAACGCCAGGACGTGAGGACGAAGGTCAGGAAACCAAACTCTATACCCGTAAAGACGTGGAGGCCGCCAAAGGCAGTGCTCCGCAAGCGCACGACCAGAAAACCGATCAGGTGTCCGAGCTGATTGTGGCGGGCCTCGGTGGCAAAGCCAACATCACTAATATCGACTGCTGTGCCACGCGGCTACGCATCACCGTCGCCGATGAAAATCTGGTTGACGATAACCTGCTGAAAAGCTCAGGAGCGCGAGGCGTGATCCGCAGAGGCCAAGGGATACAGGTGATTTATGGCCCACACGTCACGCTGATTAAGTCGAATCTGGAAGACTGCCTGCAAGGCGTTTAACTACTCAAATTACCCATTATCAATGCATTACTGTGAATTTATCGCTGCCAGCGCGGCAGCGATAACAGAGGATAAAAGATGAAAATTGCCATTGGCTGTGACCACGTAGGGATCATTTTAAAACCGACCATTATCGAGCACCTCAAGGCAAAAGGGATTAACGTGATCGATAAAGGTGCCCATGGGGAACAACGCACCGACTACCCGCTGTATGCCAAAGCCGTTGCCGATGCGGTGGTTTCGCAAGAGGCCGATCTTGGCATCCTAATCTGTGGTTCGGGTATCGGCATCTCGATTGCCGCCAACAAGGTCAACGGCATCCGCGCCGTGGTATGCAGCGAGCCTTACTCAGCCAAACTGTCCCGCCAGCACAATAACACCAATATTCTGGCCTTCGGCTCACGGGTCATCGGCGCCGAATTGGCGAAAATGATCGTCGACGAGTGGCTTAACGCCCGGTTCGAAGGAGATCGCCACCAGAAGCGTGTGGAAATGATTGCTGCACTGGAGACCCAACCATGAACAACGCATTCTGCCCTTCATTGATGTGCGTAGATTTCTCCCGCTTGGCCGAAGAGCTTGCCGAACTGGAAGCCGCTGGAGCAGCCATGTTCCATATCGATATCATGGACGGTCATTTTGTCCCCAATCTGGCGCTAGGGCCGGAAGATATCAAAGCTGTCGCCAAGCTGGCGAAGATCCCTTATGACGCCCATCTGATGATGAGCAACCCGGACGCGTATATCGACAAGTTTGCCGATCTGGGCTGCAATATTATCTATGTACACGCCGAAGCCCCAACGCATCTGCACCGTACCCTGAGCAATATCCGCCAGCGCGGCGTCAAAGCTGGCGTGGCGATCAATCCTGGTACACCCTTGAGCTGCCTGAGCGAAGTGCTTGATGTGGTTGATGTGGTTCTGGTGATGTCGGTCAATCCTGGCTTTGCTGGCCAGCCATTTATCCACCATGCCATCGATAAAACCCGGCGGTTGCGCCAGATGCTGAGAGAGCATCACAGCGCAGCAAAGATCGCCATTGATGGCGCTATCTCGCCTGACATCGTCAAAGCATTGGCCGCAGATGTGGATATGTTCATCCTGGGCACCGCCGGGTTGTTCCGCAAAGAGATGAACTATCAGCAAGCAATGCAGATATTGCAGGAGCAGGCTCGGTTGGGGGAACAAAACACCGAGCAATACACCGCCTGATGCCCTCACCCTAACCCTCTCCCACAGGGCGAGGGGACCGATCGAGTGGATCTGAAAATTCGGTGACACACTTTGGATAAGATGACGATCGGCCGGAGAAATAGGCCGATCGTCATGGCTAAAGGATATGAAAAGTGTTCACCATCTCCTTGAACACCTGTCTACCCTGTCCCCGGTCTATACACAGAGCGAGGGGACCGATCGAGTGGATCTGAAAATTCGGTGACACGCCTTGGATAAGGTGACGATCGGCCTGAGAAATAGGCCGATCGTCATGGCTAAAGGATATGAAAAAGTGTTCACCATGTCCTTGAACACCTGTCTACCCTGTCCCCGGTCTGTACAGGGAAAGTGTTGAAGCAAGTTTGCTGAGATGACCTATTTACTTCCAGCAGAGCACCCGCTATCAGCTCCCTTTTCCCTATCGGGTAGTTGGGGGCTAGTTTGCTGAGATGACCTATTTACTTCCAACAGAGCTCGGGCTATCAGCTCCCTCTCCCTGTGGGAGAGGGTTGGGGTGAGGGGTCAACAACTCATCCGCCGCCGCCACAATATGCGCCGCCGTCAGGCCATACTCCTGCTGCAAGAACTCCTGCGTGCCCACTTGCCCATAGCGGCCTTTCACCCCCACCCGCCGCATCGGTACCGGGCACTCTTCCACCAGCACCTCCGCTACCGCCGAACCAAGCCCGTTATGAATGCTGTGGTTCTCGCAGGTGACGATCCTGCCGGTTTTCGCCGCAAAGGTTTTGATGATTTCACGATCGATAGGCTTGAGCGTAAACATGTCTATCACCGCCGCGCTGATGCCACGCTTTTGCAGTTCCTGCGCCGCATGCAACGCTTCGGCGACCATAATGCCGTTGGCGATCAACGTAATATCGCTGCCGTCACGCAATAGATTAGCCTTGCCGATGGTGAAACGATAACCTGCGGGATAAATGCGTGTCGCCTGCTTACGAATGGTTCGTACCCAGTAGAAGCCTTGCAACTTCACCAGTTGCTGCAAAATATCCTGGAACATGGTGGCATCGGTCACCTCCAATACCACCGAATGCGCCAGGCCGCGCACGATCCCCATGTCTTCAAACGACATATGCGTGCCGCCGTTATGGCAGGCGCTAACCCCGGCATCGGAAGCGATCACCTTGACGTTGTTGCGCTGATAGTCCAACGACATAAACAGCTGATCGAAACAGCGGCGGCTGGCAAAAGCGGTGAAGGTGTGGACAAATGGCACTCGTCCGGTCAGTGATAAACCGGCGGCCACGCCAATCACATTGGCCTCCATGATACCGCAGTTGATGACCCGCTCAGGGTGATCCTTATGTACGCCATCCATAGCCATCGAACTCATCAGATCTGCTTCCAGTGCAATCACCGGCGTATCGGCTTCGGCCTGTTGGCGGATCACGCTGGCGTACACCTTGCGCATTTCTACGGCGTCTTTTTCCAACGGCATTTCCTGGTTAAACATGGGCGGCCTCCAATTCGGCAATGGCCTTTTCGATTTCGCTACGAACATCTGGCGTTAAACGCAGATGATGTGAGTTTTTCAGGTTCTCCAGATACGCCACGCCCTGCCCCTTGAGGCTATCGAGGATCACCACCAATGGCCGTTGCTCTCCACTGCGCTCCGGCAATACGGCATCACGGATCGCCGCAATGTCATCCCCACGAACGGTCTGTACCTCAAAACCAAAGGCGCGGAATTTACCGGCCAGATCGAAGGGTTTGATCACCTCATCCAGCGTGCCGTCCAGCTGCTGTTTGTTGTAATCAATAAACAGCGTCAGATTATGCAGATTGTGGTGGGCGATAAACTGGAACGCTTCCCAACATTGGCCTTCGTTCAGTTCACCATCCCCCAGGATGCAGAATACCCGGTTGCTGCGCTTTGCCAGTTGGTGTGAAAGCGCCATACCGGCAGCGATAGAGACCCCTTGCCCAAGCGATCCGGTGGTGGCATCCACCCCACGGGTTAGCAAGCGATCTGGGTGGCTCGGCAACCGGGTGCCATTCTGGTTGAGCGTTTGCAACTGCTCCAACGGGAAATAGCCCTTAAGCGCCAGCACGCTATACAGCGCCGGACCAGCATGGCCTTTCGACAGCACGAAATAATCGCGCTCTGGCCAATCCGGGTCACCCGGATCGATACGCATCACTTCGCCGTATAACACCGCCAGCGTTTCAACCACCGACATACAGCCGCCGTAATGGCCAAACCCCAGCCCAGTGAGTGCCTTCAGCGTTTCCAGACGGATCGCCCCGGCCAATTTCGTCAAATCAGTCACGGTGTTGCTCATGAACTTTCCTCCTTATTTCTGGCTGGGGCATCTTTGCGTTTCCCCAAGAAGTTATGCGCGACCAGCAGGCCAAAGATGGCAACAATCGCGACCATGATCATTTCTTTGGTCAGGAAGCGCGCCATATTGCCCAACACGATCCCCACTACGCCGAAGTCCGTATCGGAGAAGGTAGTGTTGGCAAAACCCAGCGCGCCCAGTACCGGTAACAACAGCACCGGCAGGAAGGTAATCAACAGGCCGTTGGCAAATGCCCCCAGCATGGCACCGCGCCGCCCGCCGGTCGCATTGCCGAACACCCCGGCAGTGGCCCCGGTGAAGAAGTGCGGCACCACGCCCGGTAGGATCAGCACCATCTTCATTTGGCCGAGCAAGAACAGACCGGCCAGGCCACCCAGGAAGCTGAACAGGAAACCAATCAACACCGCATTCGGGGCATAGGGATAGACCACCGGGCAGTCCAGCGCCGGGCGGGCATTAGGGACCAGTTTTTCCGAGAAGCCGGTAAAGGCCGGGACGATCTCGGCCAGGATCAGACGCACCCCTTGCAGAATGATGAATACCCCGGCGGCAAAAGTGATCGCCTGAATAATCGAGTACACCAGGTAGTTCTGCCCGCCACTCAATTGGCTTTCGACGTAATCCTGGCCCGCGCAGATAGCCAGGATCAGGTAGATCACGATCATGGTCATCGAGATGGAAATCGAGCTGTCACGCAGGAAGCTGAGGTTTTTAGGTAAGTTCATCTCCTCGGTGGAACGCGAGTTTTTCCCCACCTTGGAACCGAGCCAGCCGGAAAGGACATAGCCCAAGGTGCCGAAATGGCCAAAGGCAATGTCGTCGTTGCCAGTAATGCGGCGCATATAGCGCTGGGCAATCGCCGGGAAGAACGCCATCACCAATCCCAGAGTCAGCGCTCCGGTGAACACCAGCTGTACGCCCTCAAAACCGGCCACGGTAAGGATGATGCCGATCATACAGGCCATGTAGAAGGTGTGGTGCCCGGTCAGGAAGATGTATTTCAAGCGGGTAAAGCGGGCCACGATGATGTTGGCCACCATGCCAAACGCCATAATCAGCGCGGTGGAAGCCCCGTATTTCTCTAGTGAGATAGAAACAATGGCTTCGTTATTGGGAATAATTCCCTGAATATTGAACGCATGCTCAAACATGCCGCCCAATGGATTCAGTGAGCCGACTAATACCGTCGCCCCACCGCCCAACACAATAAAGCCCAGAATGGTTTTAACCGTACCTTTGACCACGTCAGAAAAAGATTTCTTTTGTGCCAATAGACCAATCAAGGCAATCACCCCGACCAATACCGCCGGGACCTTTAATATATCAACCACAAACCTGAGCGTTTCCTGGATAAACATATCCACCTCGCCAATGGGTTAGATTAAATAATGGAGTGTGCTGTGAAGTAAGCATGCAGTTTGGTTTCAAGCTCATTAATATCAATGATATTGCTGATCACCACTAACTGGTCGGCTGGCACACTGGCGCTAGCAGCAATATCTTTCGCCATCACGAAGATATCTGCCGCGCCCGGCGTTGCCGAGGAAAGATCGGAATGTTCAACCTCCGCCTCAATATTCATTTTTTTCAGCACTTTCTTGATGTTCATTTCCACCATAAAACTGCTGCCCAATCCTGAGCCACAAATAGCCATGATTTTCATTATTCTTACCTGCCAAATTTTATGTGTAGGATAGCGTCACCCGATATCTATCGGATGCTGAGTATTATCAAAAGCTGCGGGTATAACCGGTTAGAGATTAATAATTGGCGATAACTTCCTCAATTTGCCGTTTGGTTTGCGCCAGGAACAGTTTCTCCATGGCTTCGCTATCAGAAAATAACTCGCCCAGCTGCGAGATCATTTCAATGTGGCTACTGCTATCTGGAGCGGAAAGCATCACCACGATGAAGACCGGATCGTTATCTTCGGACTGAAAATGCACGCCCTGATTGATCTTTAACAGTGAAAGACCAAGCGCTTTGGCGCCCTCCTCCGGCCTGGCATGGGGCATCGCGATACCGGGTGCCAACACGTAATAGGGCCCCAGCGCCTGATGTTGCTGAAATATGGCCGTCAGGTAATCGGCGGTGATCACACCACGCTGCAGTAGCGGCTGAGCACTCAGCGTGACCGCCTCCTGCCAGTCGGTAACCTGATCGCACAGTTGAATGTGGTCGGCGTTCAACCAGTCGTTGAGCACATCTCCTCCTTATGGGGTTTTTCCCTTAAACCGCCAGAGTTTCCGAACCGAAACGGGACGAAATCTGTTGGCTATGGATCGTTTGATGGCACGTAGCCGTCATGGAAAAGCCCGGCGACGGTAAAACTTTAATCAACGTGCAGGGGTTAAACTGTGACTTATCGCACAAAGATAGCGCTACCAAAAATCCATCATCCAGATCTGTGATAGCGCTATCAAAACTATCGGGGATGAAACCCGGCGGCTCAGTTTTTTTATCGATCGCCAAAGGAACGGGGTAGAATGGGCGCAGAAGCGGGAATGTTGAACCCATTGCAGCTAGGCGACAAGCTTGAAAGACGACGGGTGGTATAGATGGGCGCAGCATGCAGCGCCCCTACGTTGTGAGCCCGGAGAGGGTTTGTCAGCAGTCTCAGATGGACTTCACCCCATGAGCTCATTTATGCGTTATGCGCGCATTTCAGTCAGGATCAGCAATGTCGATCGGTAGAAAACGACGCAGTACCGGCCGGGTTACCCTGGCCGACGTAGCCCAATTGGCAGGCGTGGGCACCATGACCGTCTCGCGGGCGCTACGCACGCCGGAACAGGTTTCAGATAAGCTGAGAGAAAAAATTGAGTCGGCGGTCAGTGAGTTAGGTTATCTCCCCAACCTGGCGGCCAGTTCGTTAGCCTCGGCGTCTTCTTATACCATCGCCATGGTGGTGCCGAGTTTTTCCGAGTCCGGCTGTGCGGATATGTTTGCAGGGTTACAGCGGGTACTGCAACCGGCGGGTTACCAGATCATGCTAGCCGAGTCCCAACATCATATCGAGCGTGAAGAAACGTTGCTGGAAACCCTGCTCTCTTACAACCTGGCTGCGGCGGTGCTGTTAAGCATTGAGCATTCTGAAAATACCCGTCAGGCATTAACCGCAGCCAATATTCCGGTAGTGGAAATTGGAGCAATCCGCACCGACCCGATCGACATCAATATCGGCATCGATTATGTCGCCGCCATGTATCAGCTCACTCAAACCGTGATTGCCAGCGGGTATCAGAATGTTGGCCTGCTGTGCGCCAATCAGGAACAGTGGATTTTCCAACAGCATCTGCAAGGCTGGCACAAAGCGCTACTGCAAAACCACATGTCCCCTCATCGGGTGATTAATGCCGCACAACCCGCCAGCTTCAGCCTCGGCGCCCAGCAATTGCCGGAGTTTTTACTGGCTTGGCCAGAGTTGGATGCCTTGGTCTGTGCGTCTGATGAACTGGCCTGTGGCGCACTGTATGAATGCCAGCGGCGGCGGATCAAGGTGCCGGAGCAGTTGGCTATCGTGGGGTTTGGCAACAGCGAGGTCAGCCAGGTCTGCCAGCCACCGCTGACGACCATGACCGTGCCGCATAAGGAGATTGGTATTCAGGCAGGCAAGGCATTGTTAGCGCGTTTGAACGATCAGCCCTGGCAGCCCGAAGGGTCGATCCCTTCAACCTTGTGTCGTCGTAGCAGCTGTTAATCGCGATAATACCGGGAACCCGCAGAAAAGACGGCGTTCCCGGTAACTCAACTACACTTACCAGCTATAGTTTATCCCAACACGGTAGCGCGTCTGGCGGTTATCGTGTTGGCTATCTTGCTTCACGTTCCCCACTTCAACATAAGGCTTCCAGTTTTTATCCCACTTGTAAGCCAGCTTGACGTTATGTTCGTAATCGGTTTTGCCGTCATCAAAAATAACCTTGTTGCTGCTCTTATACACGTAGTTATATTCGGCCGACCAGTCTTTGTAGAAGTTATAACCTAACCAAAAATCGCCACGGTTGGTTTTCTCATCCCCCTCTGATCCTTTTGAGGTGGTGCGCTTATATTCGTAGCGATATCTGCCCGCCACATAAATGTCTTTGGTAAAGTTATACTGCGCACGCAGATAAGGACGATAACCGTTATTATTACTATTGGACTCTAGCGAGAACCCAGGCTGCAGGGTGATCGCATCAAATTTATGCTGATAGCTGACGACGGCTTCTGTGCCATTACTGACCTGCTCGTGGAAAGGTTTATCAGGCGTCGAGTCTGAAGAGTCCTGACGCCATTTTGCTTCCAGAGAGAATCCCAGCCCGTTGTCAAAACGATGAGAGACCAACATACGATCTTTATGGTCGCCTTTGCCAGTATCCTGCCATTCATGGCGCAAATCAAGCGACATGGCCATTGCACTAAAGTTTGCTACAGAGGCTAACACCAGAGTCAATAATTTAAATTTCATTATTACTACCCTTATCATTTAATTATAGAAAAGACATCCCCGCTCTAATTAAGGGGGTTATAGTGTTTTTTGAAATACTTATTACTCAAAAACGGAAATAGCGAACATATAACTTAAAACAAACTTTATCTTTTTTGATGAATAAAGATTACCCAACATAAATAGCCGTTTGTAATACCGCGCCACCTTAAGCCTCTGACAGATGGGTGCTATGCAGGTTAGCCGACCGTTGAGCGCATGGATGCGCGATACGAGCCCCCAGGGACGGGTTCACGGCGTGTCGGCGTTCTGCATAGCTCCCAGTTGTATCACTATGACCAACAGCTATTTAAATAAGCCTTATCTCATGGCGCGTTTCAGAATACGGTCGCCCTGGCGCTGGAAATCTGCCGCCACTTCCTGCACCGTTTTCTTACCATAATCGATATTCTGAATGGCATCCTGGAACAGCACTACGATCTGCGGGTCGTCAAAATACGGTGAAGCGCTGATGGCATGCGGCAGTGACAACGCCAGTTTCAACCCGGAAACCGCCGGATCGCTATCCTGGATCGCTCCACTTTCGCGCAACTGGCTGACGGCCACTTTGCTTAACGGTACGCCACGCTCCAGCTTCAGCGCCTCAACGCCTTCCTTGCTGTTTAACAGGAAGTTAATCAACATTGCCGCTTCTTTTGGATGCTTGCTGCTTTTACCAATCGAGAACATTTGCGACGGTTTGAAGAACAATCCGGCATCCTTGGCCCCAGGCAACATCGGGTATGGCCCCAGTTCAAGCTTGGCCGGTGCCTTCAGGTTGTCGGAATATTTGTTGATGGTGGAGTTCCACATATAGGTTCCACCCCATTCCCCCGCAATCCAGGGTTTCATCTCATACATATTGCTTTTGCCGAACGAGGCATAGTATTTCGATGACGGCATGACGTGGCTATCCACCATGTCTTTATACATCTGGAAGAAATCGACCCATTGCGCTTCGGTGTAAGCAAACTTTTTCTTTGACTCGTCGATAATATCGACGTTATGTTTCTGGATCATATACGAGCGTAACAACGCAAAAGTATCCTGGTGCTCCAACACCACCGGATAATATTTGTCGCCCAGTTTTTCGTTGAAGGTTTTACCGGCGGCGAGCAATTCATCCCAATTATTGGGATATTGCACGCCCGCGTCTTTCCAGGTGACATCGTTATAATAGAAAACGCGTGCGGTCACTGAGATCGGGATGCCGTTCAGCTTGCCGTCAATAGTGGTGGTTTGCAGCTCTTTGGGATCAAACTGAGTCAGATCCAGATACTCACTCACCTTGTTCAGGTCATAGAATCCGGTGCCAGTTTTTGAAAAGATCGGCAGCCAGTTCCAGTTGGTTTGCATCACGTCCGGCTCGGTGCCCCCGGCGATTTGGGTGGTCAGGCGTGAAAGGTGACCGTCCCAGCCGGTATATTCCGATTTCACCTTGATATTCGGGTTCTGCTTCTCGAATGCTTCAATCGCTTTCAACGTAACCTGATGGCGGCCATTGCCTCCCCACCAGGACATACGTAAGTCAACCTGTTCCGCGGCAAAGGCCTGATGGGCAAATATCGCCATGGACGAGGCTACCAGAGTACGTAAGACTATTTTTTTCATTATTGACCACTCCTGTTAAAGAGAAATATTCTTTTCTGTTTTCGCATCAAAAATGTGGCATTTATCCATATCGAATTTGAAGTAAACCGGACGATGCAGCCCATTTTTCAGGATCGGTTTGACGTCATCGGAAGGAATACGGCAGGTCAGTTCAAAATCATTCACCTTCAGGTAAACAAAGAACTCATGGCCCATATTCTCGACGCGGACCAATTCCCCTTCGGAGTGGTTGCCCTCAAACGGCGACTCTGAAATCGACACAAACTCGGGCCGCACGCCAAAGAACACGTCCTGCCCGACAAAGCTGGCGACCTTATCCTGCTGATGCTGGCTGAGGGTCAAGGTGTAGTTACCGACGGTAAGGCCGATTTTGCCGTCCTTCTCTACCAGTTTGCTCGGCTTGATGTTCATTTCTGGCGCCCCGATAAAGCCGGCGACAAACATGTTTTTCGGGTAGTGGTACAGGTTGTCTGGCGTATCCACCTGCATGATATGGCCCAGCTTCATCACGCAGATACGGTCGCCCATGGTCATGGCTTCGGTCTGATCGTGGGTAACATAGACGGTGGTCGCCGGTTTGCCGCTCTTTTTCAGCTGCTTGTGCAAATCGGAAATACGGATACGCATCGAAGCACGCAGCTTGGCATCCAGGTTAGACAACGGTTCATCGAACAGGAACACGTCTGGTTTTTTCACAATTGCGCGGCCCACGGCCACACGCTGCGCCTGCCCACCAGAGAGTTGGCGTGGCAAACGATCCAACAGCTCTTCCAGCTCCAGGATCTTGGCGGCTTCGTTGACCTGCTCTTCAATCTGCTCTTTAGGCAGCTTGCTCAGCTTCAAACCAAACGCCAGGTTATCTTTTACCGTCATATGCGGATACAGCGCATAGTTCTGGAACACCATGGCAATACCACGGGATTTAGGGGCCAGGTTATTCACCACGCGGTCGCCAATGCGCACTTCACCGCCGCTAATGGTTTCCAGCCCTGCCAGCATCCGCAGCGTGGTCGATTTGGCACAGCCGGAAGGGCCGACAATCACCATAAACTCGCCATCGGCAATGGTCAGATTGATGCCATGTACCGCCTTATAACCGTTGCTGTACACTTTCTGCAGATTGTTAAAAATGACTTCAGCCATGATAGATCCTCAATTAACCTTTAATTCCGCTGCTGGTAACGCCCTGCACAAAGTAGCGTTGGGCCAGGAAGAACACGATGATGGACGGCAGAATAGAGATGCTTGCCATAGCCAGGATTTCGTTCCACGGCGCACCTTCTGTCACGTCGATAGACATTTTCAACGCCAGCGCAATCGGGTACTTATCGACGCTGTAGACGTAGATCAACGGGCCAATAAAGTCATTCATCGACCACATAAACTGGAACAGAGCGACGGAGATAATCGCCGGTTTCAGGATCGGCACCACCACATACCACAGCACCTGGAACGAGTTGCAACCATCAATCTGGGCCGCCTCTTCCATATCCCGTGGTACACCGCGCAGGAACTGGATCAACATAAAGACGAAGAACCCTTGGGTCGCAAATGCCAACGGCAAATAGAGCGGCAGATAGCTGTCCAGCATGCCCATTTCACGGAACATGATGTATTGCGGGATCAGTAACACCGTGCTCGGCAGCAACATGGTGGTGATCAGCGTGGCAAACCAGAATTTCTTCCACGGGATCTCAAAGCGGGCAAAACCGTAGGCCACAATGGTCGAAGAGATAATGGTTAATAACACCTTGGGGATCACAAATTTAAAGGTGTTAAGCATGTAATGACCAAAGTTATATTCCGTGCCGGTTTTCCAACCGTTAACGAAACCGTCCGAGGTCGCATTATCTGGCCACAGGCCTAGGGTGGTGAAGATCTCCTGGTTGGGTTTAAACGAGGCTGAGAACATCCACACCAGCGGATAAAGCATCAACAATCCCACCAGCAGCAGCACGACGTAACGAATAGCGGCGCTGATTTTTTCCCGGCGCAATGTGCGCTGAACTTCACGCTCAGCGATTTCCTGCGCACTGGACATGGGTAATTGGTTCTGTTGCATGTCAGCCATTTTTGCCACCCTTGTCTGCCGAGTAGAAGACCCAATACTTCGATGATTTAAAGGCGATTGAGGCGAACAGGGCCACAACCAGGAACAGGATCCACGCCAATGCGGCACCGTAACCCATATCAAAATATTTAAAGGCGGTATCGTAGATATACAGTGAGAACAGATAGGTGTAATGGGTTGGCCCGCCCCCGGTAATGACATACGGGGCAGTAAACTCTTGGAACGCCTGCGTGGTCTGCATAATAAAGTTGAAGAAAATCACCGGCGTGATCAGCGGTACCGTGACCTTCATAAACATCTGCCACTTGGAAGCACCATCAATCATGGCCGCTTCATATTGTGACTGTGGCACGTTTTGCAGCGCCGCCAGGAAGATCACCATCGCAGAGCCGAACTGCCATACACGCAGCAACGTAACCGACATTAATGCCAGAGAAGGCTCGCCCAACCAGTTGATCGGATCCATCCCAAAGACACCGATAAAGCTGTTTAGCAGCCCGTCGATGGCAAACAGAGCACGCCACAACACGGCGATAGCCACGCTGCTGCCCAGGATAGAAGGAACGTAATACGCCGTACGGAAAAAGCCGATGCCGCGCAGTTTAAAATTAAGGACAAAAGCGATACCTAACGCAAATGCCAATTTTAACGGGATGGTCAGAAACACATATGCAAAGGTGACGCCCATCGATTTCCAAAAAAGATGGTCTTCCATCAGCATATAACGATAGTTTTCCACCCCGTTAAACACCGGGGGATTCATCAGGTCATATTCCGTAAAGCTCAGCAAGAATGATGACACAAAGGGGAACGCCGTAAATATGATCAACCCTATTATATAAGGTGATATATAGGCTAACCCCAGCATTCTGTTTTCATTCATGGTTGTTACCCATAGCCATTTAAATAGAAAAAGAAATGAAATTAGTTAAGTAAAATTTAAGTAAGATTAAACAATAGAAATGAAAAGCCGGGCAGTCTGCCCAGGTTCAGCATCCCCCCCGTAGTGATAAATCAATAAATTTTTTCAGGCGTTCGCTGGCCAATCTCAGCCAGTGATCAGCGGCCAATGCTCGCGTTGTCACTATGCTGTCGGGTTGCTTGCTACAGAAGGCTAAGTCCATTTTTCGGTCTCCCAGATGATTCCGACATCTACCAACCAACAAACTGAAACACTATTTCAAATTATTATATCTGAAATTTTTCCAACGTCATTCAGTGGATGGCAAAAGTGTGACCAAAGTAGAAACGTTGTTTTGATTTTTTTGTTTAAAAACAAAAATTATCAAAACCAAACCAAAAATGACATGTAATGTCATGATAAATAAATATATTTTTTCTATGCGCATTTGTAGCGCCAAGGATAGAAATTTTGATGAGGTGGGTTAACTAATTGTAGGTAGATGAAATCAGCTGATTTGGGCCGAGAGGGAAAGTATGAATGCCGTCATTGATGGTAACATTTGTGATTTCAGATGGTTGGCAAGTGGGGAGGGTCTAATTGGGGAGAAGAATAGACGGCCTTGCTACTCTATGAGCAGCAAGGCCGTGCGTTAAATCAGGCGTCTTCCTCGCCAGAGCTGGCTCTGCTTTCGCGCGGCAGCGGCTTACCGTAGTCCTGGCCGTTATTACGCGTTAGCCACAGCGATAATGCCTTCAGCGAATCGGGGGTGAACTCGTCGCAGCGGGCGGTGATCTCCTCTGGCGTCAACCAGCTCACTTCAGCCACTTCTTCTTCCTGCAGAGCGAACGGGCCATTGGCGACGCAGCTAAACAACGCCCCCCAAATACGGCACTGTTCCTCTTCAAAGTAGAACAGGCCATGTTCGGCAAACGGGATCCCGGCGATACCCAGCTCTTCTTCCGCCTCACGGCGGGCAGAGTCCAACACGTTTTCCCCGCTTTGTACCACTCCCCCTGCGGTGGCATCCATCCAACCCGGGTAAAAATCTTTGGTGTCAGTGCGCCGCTGCACCAAAATTTTCCCCATGCCATCATGCACCACAATATAGGTCGCACGATGACGCAGCCGTTGGGCACGCATCTGTTGACGACTGGACTGAGCAATCACTTCGTTTTGCTCGTTGACGATATCAACCCACTCGGTATCTGCAGCCTGATCCTGTTCCGCCATCCTGTAAAACCTTCTTTTTTGGGCGCGATGCATGCCGCGCACGGGTTATGCTTCAATTATTTTTGGTATGTGCCCCTGCTCTGCCAAGCCACAACCATGGCTGCCACTTTCAAGCTATCGGGACTATAAAATTAGTGCGTTAACGCCACCTCTGCAACAACCTTGCCGTTGTGCAACTCGAGCACGCTCAAGACGTCGTCTGTCAGTATGCCATAGCTGGCAGGAAAACCCCCTTTCGGGATGCTGACCGAGCCTGGATTAAAACAGTAGATCTCCCCTTGCCTTTGTGCCTGGGGCAAATGCGTATGGCCATACACCAGCACGTCTCCGCCCGTTAAAGGCGGTAATGTGTTGGGATGATAAAGGTGCCCGTGGGTTAAAAACAATCGTCTTTTGGCTAATAGCACCTGCTGGTAAGGGGCCATCATCGGGAAGGTGAGCAGCATCTGATCGACTTCACTGTCGCAATTACCGCGAACGGCAACGATTTTGTCACTAACGTGATTCAATCGTTCGGCTACCTGCGCGGGCTGATAGTTATCTGGCAAGGCGTTGCGCGGGCCGTGATTGAGCAAATCACCCAACAGTATCAACCAGTCAGCCTGGCTTTGAGCAAACAGTTCGAGGATTTTGTCGGTGGCGGAGAGTGAACCATGCAGGTCCGAGGCGAACATCAGCTTCATAATCTTTCCTTTAATACGGAATATGAAACCATTTTAACGTAGCTGGGTTAGACAACAAGCGGTGGGGAAAACAGGTGGCCGATATTCGGCCACCTGAAGAACATCAGGCGCGGGCCAGCAGTTCTTTGACAAACGCCACAATCTCCGGCTTTTTGCCGTTGGAGAACAGGCATTCCTGGAAGCGAGGGCCGCTAACGGCGGTCTTCACCAGCTCTGGATCGATGGCACGCAGCGTATCAAGGTAGTTGTCTTTGATCACCGCCTGCTTAACCTGATTGAGGATACCGGCGTTACGAACCTGAGGTTCCTTACGCTCTACCGGATAACCTTCACCTTTACGCCCGGTAAAGGCCTTCTCAAAGATATAGCGCACGTTCAACTCTGCACCCCAGCCAAAACCTTTGGCAAACGGCAGGGACAGCGCATTACCGTTGTTGATCTGAGCGAACAGGAAAGCATCCGCAGGATCGATACAGTAACCGCACACTACGCCAGGATGGATGTTAAGTGACATCAAGGCGCCCTGCCCGGTACCGCAGCCAGTGACCACAAAGTCGACCGCTTCGGCGTTCAACAGAATGCTGGCCATAATCCCTAAGTGGATATAGGTCAGATGGTGATCCTGCTCATCGCTCATACCCACGTTGAACACCGCATCATGATTGCCAGCCGCAACCGCCTGCAATTGTTCGAGAACCAGCGCATTTTTACCCGCCTGGCTGTTTTCCATCATCAGTGCAATATTCATCTTTCGCTCTCCGCAAATAAAATCAATCGGTTATTCTTTGTCTAGTTAGCGAGCCAACCAGCCGCCATCTACCGCTACGGTGTAGCCATTGATGTAATCCGAAGCCGGTGAAGCCAGGAATACCACCGGCCCCATCAGATCTTCTGGCAGGCCCCAACGGCCAGCCGGGATACGCTCGAGGATTTCCTCGCTGCGAGCCTGATCGTCGCGCAGTTGGCGAGTATTGTTCGTCGCCATATAGCCTGGAGCCAACGCGTTCACGTTGATACCGTGGCTGGCCCATTCGTTGGCCAACAGACGGGTAACACCCATCACAGCGCTCTTGGACGCGGTGTAAGACGGCACACGGATGCCCCCTTGGTAAGACAGCATGGAGGCGATATTAATGATCTTGCCGCCGGTGCCTTGGGCAATAAACTGACGGGCCACCGCCTGAGACATGAAGAACACCGTCTTGATGTTCAGGTTCATCACGTCATCCCAATCTTTTTCGCTAAACTGCAGCGCATCCTGGCGGCGAATGATGCCGGCGTTATTGACCAGAATATCGATATGACCGAATTCGGCCACCGCGCGCTCCAGCAGCTCAGGCAGCACTTCCAGCTTGCTCAGGTCGGCTTTCAGGCTCAGGAAACGACGCCCCAGTGCGGTGACTTTGGCAATGGTTTCGTCCGGCTCAACCACGTTAACGCCAACGATATCACAACCCGCTTGAGCCAGCCCTATGGCCATCCCCTGTCCCAGCCCGGTGTCACAACCGGTCACAATCGCCACTTTACCCTGCAATGAAAAATTATCGAGAATCATGCTCTTGTCCTTAGTACTCAGGGCATCAGCGGCCCTTGTCAAAAGTGGGGATAGCGTTGCAATCCCGCCAGTGTCCGCAGCTTGCTGCCATACAGGGGGAACGATATTGCCCGCCCCTGTCATCATGATGGCGCAAGTCTAACGCTTATCCCCGACGCAATCAATAAAATTGAAACAATGTTTTATTTTATGTGAAAGTAATTTTTGATTGTGTGATGTATGCCGTTTTCACCGGGGCAAAAACGGCATAACCGGTGGGTTTATCTAAATCGGTATCGCATGCAGCTTACCGGGCGCAGTACAGTTCGGGCGCAGCATACAGGCCGAGCGCAGCATACAGGTCGGGCGCAGCATGCGGCGCCCCTACGGAGTCTCATTTCACTGCTGAGAACATGAAAGCATTGTTGTCGGCAATGTTCCCCACCACCGCATCGGCATATTCTCCCGGCTTGCTACGCAACGAGACGTTGCCGCTGAATACGCCCTGCTTATCCTGCGTGGTATAGGGGCCCGGGCGGAAAATGTAGTTAAACCTCTGGTTATCAATCGCCATATTGTTGGTGACTTGCAGGGCGCCAGGGTTGAAGTTATCGGTAAACCCATCCATGCCGTTTTCAATGGCGAGGCTGTTAGTCACCTGATGGGCCACTGGTAACCCTTCTCCCCCCAGTTTGAAACCATTATTGACATTGCGCAGTGCGACGCTGTTCTCAATGATCACCTTACCGTTCGGGCCATCCTCGATCTTGTTAAACAGATCAAAGCCGTCATCCACGTTGTCATGCGAGAAGCAGGCGACCAGCCGATTTCCCTCACCCACACGCATTTTGACGGCAAAGCCATCCGCATTGATCAGGCCTGGGTCCTTGTTGGCGTATGATTCGGAATGGCTGATCAAGTTGTGGCTGGCCCACAATGGCCGATCGGCGTTGGCCGGGGAGGAAATGACAATCCCGGTATCATCCGCATGGTGTGCCACCACCCGGTCAAGGTGGTTATGGCTGCCCGCGATATGTAGGCTTTTTTCCGTTACCGTGATGCCCTGAATATCCCAATAGCTGGCTTCCAGCTCCATCCCGCGCAGCACCACACCCTCCCCAAGCGGCCGGAGCTTTTTGGCATGCGTGGCGGTGCCACTGGCTACGGCTGGTATGACAGCCAAGGGGTAATCTCCCGCTGCCAGCCAAAGCGTGCCACCCGGCGTTAAGGATTGCACGGCGGTGGCAAAATCCAGCGGATGCTGCTGGCTGCCATCATTTTCGGCTTTGCCCTGTGGCGCAGCATACAGATTAGCGGCGTCGGCATAACGCGCTTTGCGCACTAGCAACTTGTCATTCTGAGCGTTGCCTTTTGCCGTGGTGAAACGGTAATCCAGCGCAGTTTCCGCCTTCTTCAGCGCAACCTTCACCGCCAGCATCTCTCCGGCCTGTACCTTACGCTCTGCGGCAATGACCACGCCGTCCTGGCTTAGCGACAGAGTGCCACTCTCATTGCTGCGTAGTTGGAATACGTAATCATCCGTGGCGGATATTGGCGCAGAACCGATCTCGATCTGCAGCGGCATTGCTTTAACCGCAAACTCTTGTGCCGCCGGAAGCTGGCTTTCGCTGAGCGTCAGGCTGGCCTGGTTGACGGTAATGCGTGCGTTACGTGATGCAAAGAAGCCCACGTAGTAACCTTCAGGATCCAACTTGGTGACGCGGTGCGGATCGTTGGTGGTTTTACTGACCCAGTTGTCGCTGCCCAGCGGGGCATAGGCTGCGGTAAACCCCTGATCCGTACGAGCCAAACGCAGCCGGAAGGTTGGCGTTTTCTGCAGATCGACCTCAGGTTGATAACCCTCACGTTTGATCTCGACGCCCGCGTTACCCCAGGAATTGAGCACGCCGTTGCGGGAAATCAGCGTCATTTTGACCCGCTGATGGTCTTTTTTATCCTGCGTCATGATGGCATTCATCACCATATTGGATGCCGCCGGAAACTCCTCATAACCCTGCTGGACCTTTTCCAACCTTGGTTTGCCGAGGATATCGCGGATCAGCAATCCCGCCCCCTCCTGCCCGGCGGGCAGAGCCATATTTTCCGGGCCAAACTGATCGACCGTCACTTCCGCCTCCAGAACCACATTGGCATTGGCGGGAACGCGCGTGTAGTAGAAGGTCAGGCCATCATGGCTATTGCCGATTTTGCCCCCCCGGCTTTCGACGTGGAACGGCATTTTCAGCGGCCCGGCCTGCATCGGCTTGCCATTGGCCATCGTCACCTGATTGGTGCCCACTTTTTCCGGCAGCACGTTGGTGGCAAAGTTGACATCCGTTGACTGGCCGAAAGCGATGGCCTGCCAAACCAGTTCATTAGCGGCAGGCAGCGGTGCGGCGACACCGTGATGACACACGCTGGCCAGAGCAATTAATAACGACAGAGGTACGATCTTCATTTCCCTTTCCTTGTTTTTAATAGGTAGGGATCCCCCCGCCGTGTTGGCGAGAAGATCCTATTACTGGGTTTTGGGGAGATCTGGCCCGTTAGGCCGGTTTATACACAGGGGTAGCGACTTCAGGGGTGATGTTCATCTTCTGGCAGATCTTGCTGTTGCCCCAGCATTGTTCGTAGGGCAGCCCTACCAGCTTCTCAATCACCAGACGAACTTCGGGTTTGATATCGCCGATCTTGCCGCCAGCCTTGATGCGGGCCACTTCGTATAGCACCACCTGATGGGTCTGGCGGTTAAGCGTCATCTGGCTGCTGAAGACAATCGCCATCAGCGCCAACAAGATCACGCCAGCAAAGAACACCCAGGAGATCGCAGTAATGGCAGTTTCCGGCTGAGTGTGAGACTTGGACTGGAAGCCGTAGTAACTGAGGATCGCCCCCATGGTGAAGACGATTATCGAACGCATAATCTTGCCGGAGAAGGTCATCGCCCCAGCATAGATCCCTTCGCGACGGCGGCCGGTAAAGACTTCGTCTACGTCCGCCAGGAAGGTATACACCGTCCAGGGAATGTAATACACGCCGCCGGTGCCCAGGCCGAAGATTACGGTGATACCAATGATGGCAGCAGTGGCAATATGCGCAGGCAGGTTAAAGAAGTGCAGCAGGGAGTAGCAACAGACCGCAAACATCACGATACCGAGCGCCCAGGAATAAGGTTTACTGAAGCCTTTTTTCACGCACAGGCCAATAAAGATGGCGGTCGATATCAACTGTAAGATGGCATTCAGGCTGTTCAATCCGGCCAGAATGGCGGGATCGTATTGCAGCACGAAGATCACGAAATAGGTGAATACCGAGGCAAACAGCCATTCCGCACCGAAGCCGAACAGATACATACCCAGATGCTTGCGAAATACCCGCAGGTAGAAAGTCGATTGCATATCCCGCGCCAATGAAGCCAACGTTTTGAGCAGCGATTTCTTATGCTTAACCTCCGCTATTGCTTCATCCTTGCGCTCCCAGGAGAACAGATACAGCACAGTGATGGCAATAAACAGGATCACGCCGTAGGTGATGCCGGTATACAGAAAGGGCTGAGCCGACTCTTTACCGTAGAGCAGAATAAATTGCCCTGGGATAAACGCCGCCAGGAAGTTGGCCATCTTGCCAAAAATCGCTTTATAGCCGGTCAGCTTGGAGCGCATGGCAAAATCATCGGTCATTTCGGTCGCCAGCGTCTCGTAAGGCACCATCACCGAGGTATAAATCAGTTCGAAAATGACGTAGGTGGCGAGGTAGTACCAAAAACCGAAACCCTCAACCCACAGCAGCGGGTAAAAGACCATCAGTGGCGCGCCAATCAGCAAGAAGAAACGCCGCCGACCAAAGCGCTTACCGAGCCAGGTATTGCCAAAGTTATCAGTCAGATAACCCATCACCGGGTTACTGATAGCATCGATGACGCTCGCAACCGAGAAGATAAATGACGCCTCCAACAGCGTCAGCCCACAAAACGTGGTGTAAAAATAGAGCAGCCAGGCACCGCTGATCGCCAGCGCACCGCTGCCCAAGAGGTTACCCCCGCCATAAGCCAGCTGATGCCCTAGCCTGACCGTTCTTCCCTTACCCAGAGCGTTAATACCATTAGTTGTCATCGTTTCTTCTCGCAAACAAAAATAATGAACTGCAATTTCATTTTTACAGGAATAACGTTTTATACTTTTAGGCGAGTTATAATGTTGTGATGAAAGTCACATAAAAAATAAGGGGATCTCATTTAGCCCGCTTTAAAACGCGGGCAGCATCTGGCCGCAGTCCCCGCATCAGGGATTGCCCATACGTGATCTTTCTATAATGGCGAGCATGCAACGGCGTCATGCTGGTTGGCTATGAGCAAAACCGCGATCTGCTATCAATTGGGCAAAGCGCAACGATTTATGCGATGTAGCTCTCATAAATCACCCGTTCGGGTTGGCCTAATCCGTCACTTTGATATCATTTTTCTAAATTTATGAAACAATGTTTTATTTAATTAAGGGATCGCCTGAACAGCGGCGGTTTATCGATAAGGTTAAGGGAGGCCATCGTGGCTAAAGGTTCAATCCACCAGTTCAATTTCCATCGTACAACCGATGCCGGTACCGGCGCACAACTCACCCGCCTGACACCGCCTGAAGTGCTGTGCCACCGCAACTACTTCTACCAGAAATGTTTCACCAACGACGGCAGTAAGCTGTTGTTTGCTGGCGAATTTGACGGTAACCGCAACTATTACCTGTTGGATCTGCAACTGCAACAAGCGGTGCAGTTGACCGAAGGCCCGGGCGATAATACCTTCGGCGGTTTTTTATCCCCGGACGATCGTTTCCTGTATTACGTGAAGAATGAGCGTGAGTTGCGCCGGGTAGAGCTGAGCAACTGCAATGAACAAACCGTGTATCGCGTGCCTGAAGAGTGGGTTGGCTACGGCACCTGGGTTGCCAACAGTGAATGCACCAGCCTGGTGGGCATCGAAATCGATCGTGAAGATTGGCAACCTCTGACCGACTGGAAAATTTTCCACAGCTTCTTCACCAAAAACCCGCATTGCCGCCTACTGCGTGTCGATTTGGCCAGCGGTGAATCACGTGTGATCTATGAGGATCGCCTCTGGTTAGGCCACCCAATCTATCGCCCATACCATAGCGATTGCGTCGCCTTCTGCCACGAAGGGCCACACGATCTGGTTGATGCCCGCATGTGGCTGATCAACGAAGACGGCAGCAATATGCGTAAGGTAAAAACTCATGCCCCAGGCGAGAGCTGTACGCATGAATTCTGGGTGCCGGATGGTTCAGCCCTGATGTACGTCTCTTATTTGAAAGGCCAGCAAGAGCGCAACATCTGCCGTTACGATCCACAAACCGGGCAGGACGAAATCGTGATGACCATGCCAGCCTGTTCGCACCTGATGAGCAACTACGACGGCAGCCTGTTAGTGGGTGACGGTTCGGCTACGCCAGTCGATATCAAGGATTCTCAAGGCTACACCATTGAGAACGACCCGTGGCTTTACGTGTTCGATGCCAAACAAAAACGTCAGGCACGCCTAGCCGCGCATAACAGCTCATGGCGCGTGCTGAATGGCGACCGTCAGGTAACGCATCCGCACCCATCCTTTACCCCGGACAACCGGCAAGTGCTCTTCACCTCAGATTTTGAGGGTGAACCTGCGCTGTATCTAGCCCGCTTGCCGGAAGATCTCTTTGCTTGATGGCGCTGGCAGCCCCTACAGGCTCAAACCGTAGGGGCGCTGCATGCTACGCCCGTATTGATAATCAGTGGGTTAGCCCAGAACAATTCAGCATCATTGCGACTTTGTCAGCAATCTGCACGAGTCTATTTTATTGAGGAACAGCCATGTTTATCTACAAACAGGATTGTGCGTTAGAAGATTTAGGGAACGGCGTGACACGCCGCATTCTCGCCCATGGCGGCACCATGATGGCGGTGGAGGTCAACTTTAGCCAAGGTGCTGTCGGCCCGTTGCATAGCCACCCGCACGAACAACTGACCTACGTACTTTCCGGCCGCTTCAGCTTTACCATCGATGGCGTCACCAAGGAAGTGGCTGCCGGAGATACCTTGTACAAAAAGCCCGACGTGGTACATGGCTGCGTCTGCCTGGAGGCCGGAACCTTACTGGATACCTTCACTCCACAGCGTGAAGATTTCTTGAAGTAACCTCATGTGCTCCCGGCCATCATACCGGGAGCATTTGGCACCCAATAAGCTGTAGCAACTCCCCCCTCTCCTCTTGCGTAAAATTACCCTGTTCCCCTTGCCTACCCCTATCAATATGCCTGCCGCCAAACCGACCACAGACGAGAAATATCAATAATTCATATTTCAAATAATTAAATTTAAATACATACACACTGTGAATACATACGAGTAATTATCAGTTATTGACCAGCAAGTTAAGGGACAGTTCTTATCTTTTGATTTTATTGAAATAATTGGTAACTTATCGATAAAATCAATTGTTTTTATCATATCGATCTATTTTATTGATCATTAAAAACAACTCTGCTATCCTATGTAATATAAATTTTCAATATAAATCAATGGAATGAGTAAATTTCATGGCTTACTGCGAGTATGTCGCCTATTGCCCACATTGTGATATTTCCATCGAGTTGACAGGGAACGTTCCCCCCTACGTTGAGGGGGCGGGTAGTTGCTGGATGTGCAGTAAGAAACTCATCCTGATTTTCAGAAAGTCGGCAAAAAACCGTGCACGCCATCGACAAGATTGCGGCTCATCCGCCAACCTGCGAACCAGCTAGGATTATTACTGATTAGGACGATCAACTATGCCTGATATTCATATCTACACGGTGAGTAATGACCGCTATTTCTCTGCTGGTTTGCATGCGCTGCTCAGGCACGGTGAAACCTTACCCCACAATAAAATTGCGTTGCATGAATTGCCCTTCGAGAAAGAGACATTTGAGGTTCAGACCCTATCGGAACTGAAAAATAGCGCCTGTGATTTTCTGATTTTGGATTGCAGCTGCGGCTTTATTAATTATTACGGCGCCTGTTCCGCGCTCTATGCCGCCCTGGAGCAGGGCACGCTGGCGGCCAGGATCATCTTGATGTATGAAAACAGCCTGTGCCTGACCAACCCGGATATGTACAACCACTTTATCACTCTAGATAAAAATGCCTGTGTGGAGGATATCTTGCTAGCGATTTTCCCTCGCCAAACGGTACAGGATGAGTTTGATGCCGATGTAGAGGAAGCCATGAGTCGGCAGTATCTGACCGGCCGAGAGCTGATCGTCATCAATGAAATCTACAGCGGTGCGCAGCCTTATGAGATCGCCAAAAAACTCAAGCTCAGGCTAAAAACCATCAACTGCTATAAAAACCGGGCGATGAAAAAGATCTGCAGTAAAAGAACGTTGGATGTATACGCTTAACGGCCTGTTCGCCAGGTTGGCTCCCCCTTCATCGGTGGCGGTTTCACCTTGGTCAGAAGTTGCTTCAAGAGGGTTGTCCCCATAGTTCTCGTCTGGGTACTCCGCGCGACCAAAGTCGGGAGTCAACATCACTCTATCGTATAAGCTGCATTGGCATCCTCTGTATCCTGTCCTACAGGTCTGATGAATCAAACAAAGGGGCGTGAAATCAACTCCATTCCGAGCACAATCAGAAACAGGAGAAAACACTGCCTGAAACGTTTGGCACTAATGCGCGCCCGCACTTTCTGCCCCAGCCACATCCCAACCAAAGCAGGCAATATAGATAAAAAGGACAGTGAAAACTGCTCTACCCTGAAAGCATCATGCAGATAAAGCCCCACGGCCAGCGCCACGGTAGAAACTGTGAATGACAGCCCCAGGGCCTGAACGAGTTCATCTTTACTGAAACGAAGCGACTGAAGAAAGGGAACGGCTGGCATAACGAATACGCCTGTTGCACCGGTGATTATACCTGTCACGCCGCCAATAACCGGGGAAAGCCATTTCTCCCTGGCTTGAGAAACCGTAAACGACGGTGAAACCAGCGCAAAAGCAGCATAAACGATTAAAGCCACGCCCAGAGCGAATGCTGACCAGGCCGGATTAATGGTGATAAGAAGCGAAGATGCTGACACTGTACCAGCTACAATAAGCAGCATCATCAGCCACAGACGGCTGATAATCAGCCTCACTGAGGGGCCGGTAAAAAGCTGCAGCATATTCGTCACGAAAGAAGGAATTACCAGCAATGCCACCGCGATCGGAAGTGGTATAAACATGCCAAGCAGCCCCATTGCTACTGTTGGCAGTCCCATTCCGGTCACGCCTTTTACAAAACCGGCAAGGATAAATACTAATGAAAGGTAGATATACAACTGTTCGCTCACAAAGTTTGCCCTGACATAGGATTTTCAGTGATTCAATCATCTCACCTGTTAGTAGACAATCTGGTTTAAGCGGGTCATGCTTCGGATAACCCGAAGGATGAGGTCAATATCCCTATGAAACTGGATCTTTATGATTTGAAACTTGTCGTCTGTATCGCTGATGCCGGAAGCATTACCCATGGTGCACGATGTGCCAACCTGGCCGTTGGTTCGGCCAGTGAGAGACTTAAAAACATAGAGGACGATACCGGGGTGAAGCTGTTTTCACGACATCCGAGGGGCGTCAGCCTTACAGAAGCCGGTGAGGTCCTCGTACGCCATGCCCGGGAAATACTGTCCCAGCAGGAGCGGCTTAAAGCTGAGCTCGGCGCTTATGCAAAAGGAGTCAGAGGAAAAATAAAGTTATATGCCAATACCTCAGCGATGGCTGAGTATCTGCCCGGCAGGCTTGCAAAGTGGCTTTCAGAGCACCCGGATGTGAGCATTGAGCTGGAAGAGAGAACAAGTGCGGATATCATTAACAGTATAAGTAATGGTATAGCTGAAGCAGGACTCGTTTCAGATGCGGTAGACGCCCGGGAACTCATGCTTGAACCAATGACAGATGACAGGCTTGCGCTTATCGTCCCACCCTCTCACCCGTTTGAACGCAGAGATAAAATCTCTTTCTCTGATGTGATCACAGAGCCTTTCATTGGTTTATACCCCGGTAATGCGCTGCAGGACTACATCAATGAGCATGCCGAAGACCTTGGCCGCCCACTGACTTATCGCGTCAGAATGAGCAGTTTTGAAGGGATTGGTGAGATGGTCAGTAGCAGTATTGGCGTAGGGGTTCTTCCTGTATCAGTAGCTGAACGCTTCAGTAAAAAATTTCATTACCATATATTACCGCTAACCGATCAATGGGCACGACGGCGAATCTGCATTTGCTATAAAACACAGGATTCACTGAGCCCAGCCATGAGAGAATTGATCGATTTTCTCAGGGTACAAGATTTATAAACTTCCCTGTTATGCCAGATTAACGCTGTCCTACTCAGCCTCAGGTGGTGTTAAAAATTTTGTACCAGACTTCGGTGCTGTTCCAGCTCATAATCAATAAATGCGTTAATCATCGCACGGTAAACTTTTTCAATAATGTCTTCGGGGAGTCCAACCACAGCGGCTTCTGCCCTCACCTTATCAATGACCCTCTGAACCCTGTCAGGCGCACGAACAGCATCCTGATCTTTTTTGAATCCAGCGGCTGCTTTCACCAACCGGCCACGTTCGGCAATGAGTGAAACAAGTTGGGAGTCGATACCATCTATGGCCTTTCTCACGTCTTCGATAGAAGAAAAATGCATTTACGTACTCTCTAGCTAGTTCAAAAGTACACGCTATCATAGCTATCGATGACTGCCCTACCCTTTTTAAGCTTCCTATAAGGTTCTGGCTGCCTTTACCACATTCGCCTATAGAGAGGTTGAGCAAGTCACATAAGTTACGCCGTCTAGCGGGAAACTGAATAAACTACCGTTCCCCAGGTAAACATAATGCCGTTCGTTACCGGCAGCGGTAAGCTCCCTCACCCAATAGTTACCCGCAAACCAACCGTTAGAGTATCGGCTCATGCTGCCCCATTCATTCCACAATCTGGCATTGGCATCCCGGTTGGCCCCTGTCTGGGCTATGGGAGTTCGGTCTGTCAGCTCACTATAGCTCGGCACCGCGTAGCCGCCCCCTTGGGAACTGCACCAAGCGGCAGCCTCACTAACCCCTATAAGGAAGTAGCTATTATTTCTGAACCAGCGGTTGACGGTAAATTGATAGGTTAACGTTGAGCCATTGCCTGTATGTTCGGCCGTAATGGTGACCCTATTATTAGCCGATGTAGGTTCTTGATTAAATCTCACATTACCGCTGCCATCCACGCTGGCCCAGCTCTGATCGCTACTCCAGCTATAGGAGCTGTTCCCGGCAGGATCCTCGCCAACCACCAACTGAAATTCCGCACCGGTAAAGCCTGTTTTAGGGAAGCCGTCATCAGCCGAGAAAGAGGCGCCGTTGGCCAAGATATGCGTCATCTGCACATCAGCAAAAAACGCAACGTTGACGGTAGCTGAAACGCCATTGGCGGTGGTGGCGGTGACATCACTATTGACGGCAGTGTCACTGGTCAGAGCTATTTTTACCTCACCGTTGCTGTCCGTCACGCCACTGGCAGCCAGCAGCGTTACGCCGTTGGTCGCGGTGAAGTTTACCGTTTCACCCTCAATACTGTTGCCATGGCGGTCTTCGACATAGACCTGCACATTATTATCGTCGATACCATTGGCCAGCGCATTGTCCTGGGTGACTTCCGCATGCACAACCTCCACTGGGCCAGCAACAAACAGCGTATTGACCGACTGAGCATCATCATCAATCCTGGCCGTTACCTGAGTGGTACCGGCGATCACATTCGTCACATAAGCCGTTGCCTCGCCCCCAATTCCAGTTTGCGCACTGGCCGAAATCGCGCCCATATTATCGGCATCGAAAAGCACCGTTGCGCCCACAACAGGTGTACCGTCCAGATACTGAACGGTAGCGTGTACGGTGTTCACCTCCAACCCATCGGCAACCGCCCCCAGAGGAGACTCAGCCCATACCAGGTTGGAAAGCATCCGCTGCCACTTGATATTGATAGGGCTGGGTAGCTGAACCGGCAGTCCTTCACTTGGAATGGTAATATCGGGATTGGTTTGAGGGGTTACGATCACGTTCAACGCACTGCCCGCCAGGATGTTGCTGAGCTCCAGAGTATAACTGGGGCTGGTTGCCCCATTAATGGCAGCACCGTCCAGCGTCCACTGGTAGGTCGTTCCCTGTTCCGCATCGCCATCCACATCATTGAAGGAGGATGTCACGGTAATCACCTCCCCGGCCCGCGGCTTGACGTTGTCTACCGAGAGCGTAGTGGTCGGTGGCCGCCCGTGGACTGGCTGGGTAGATTGATGGACAGCCTGCACCACCTGGCTCATCACGACGATCAGAACCAGTAATATCCTGAATACAAAAACCTTAAAGATATTATTGCGATGCAACATCCAGCGTATCCATCATACTGATTTGTTAAACCAACTGGCCCAGGCACACCTTAAGCATGCCTGGGCTGACTCTTGATTACTGAGCTGCAGGGTTGCTGACAACTACCTGAACTCTCAGTCTCTGGTCTGTCCGTACAGGGGTGTATGTGCTGCTTGTTGCCCCGCTTATGTTGCTGTAAGTATTTGTTCCCTGGCCAGTTTCAAGCTGCCACTGGTAGGTCACGCCATTACAGGTACCACCCGCACAGGTTGCTGTCGCAGTCAGAGTAGAGTCAACCTGTGGATAGCCACCAACTTCACCGGTAACCGTCACGCCGGTGACTGTCCCACCCGCAATAACTGTCAAGGTATTAGAGGGAACCACTAAACCCACGGCCGGATCGGTAATGGCCGGGTCGGTGTGCGGAGTCACTAACACGGTAATAGCTTTGCCCAAGTCTCCGGCAACAATGGTGTAGGTATTATTGGTCGCTCCTGCAATATCTGCACCATCAGCCTGCCATTGGTAGGTTTCCGGTATCGCCGTATCACCATCCGCATCGCTGAACGCCCCTGCGGTACCGACACTCAAGGTATCTCCGATATCGATCAAACCGTTGCCACTGGCATTGTCAGAAACGATGGTGCTCTGCGTCACTACCGGGGCCCGCCCTCTTACGGTAGAAGTCGGGCTGGAGGTCACCGCCGACCAGGCAGAACCGACTATCAGCATGCTGAGCAACATTCCCGATAGCAAAGGAACCAGCCCTCTGCGTGAGCCAATCTTGTTGTTCATTGTTTTCTTTCCTCTGCTGTACTCAAAATCAATGTTTGAATCACCTTCCAGACCTGCCTGGAAGAATGATAAAACCCCGGTCTTAATGCGATACCACTCGAACAGCCCGTTTCTGTAAGTTTGCCGTCACCGTCAATGTTTCTGAGGTTGCGCCAGGAATAGCGACAAAGACCCCCGAACCTGCAGATGACTCCACTTCCCACTGATAATTCATAGGTATTCCGTTACACAAAGCAATTGAACACATTGCAACGGCCAGGAGGTTATCCCCAACGACAGGATGCCCAGTCAGCTCGGTGCCGTTGCTGTATATCAACAATTTGACCGGTGTTTCTGGTACAAAAGAGATCTCTGTACTCGCCAAGTAGTCACCAATAGAGGCAGTAACTGTGACGACTCCGGCATTAACATTGGCTAGCTCCACCGTCACCAGCCCCTCATTATCTGTTCTGGCCATAGGGGACAGGACCGTCGCACCATTGTCTACCTCAAACTCCACTGCGGTAGCATCGATAGGATTGCCATGGCTATCGGTTACCCTTGCTTCAACCTTATTCACATCGACGCCATTAGCGTATGCATGATCGCTAATCACCATCAGCTCAATGGTGGCAGCGCTGCGATCGGCGGTGAGCACCACGTCGTGTGACTTCATCTCCACGGCGGCACCATTTACTGTAGGAACTACGGTTACCGTGCCTGCGACTGTTCCACTCAGTTTGGCGCTGTACACGCCGTTATTTTCCGTTACCGCGCTCAGAGTCACTTCGGGAATGCCCGTAACCTCAAAGGCCACCGTTAACCCGTTAATCGGCTGGTGATTGTTATCCAGGGCAGTAAAGTCCAACATACTGGTCTGTAAACCATCAGCAATAATTTCTGCCGGTTCTACGCTAAAAAGGGAGTTTTCCGGGCTCAGTACCTGACTACTCGCGATTAAATTAACTTTAGCTGAAGCCAGAGAGATATCATTAATTGTTGGAGCAATAATAGCTTCTCCCTGGGAGAAACCTGCCGTTAACTGATAGGTGTAGACCCCCGGTGCGGTCTCGGTAACGGTACTCAACAGCGGGTTACTGATAGGCTGGGTTGTCCCCGTATTCGGTGTAAAATGCAATTCCGCTATCAGTTGGTCCCCCATTCCCTGAACCGGCAAGTTGTTAAGGTCTTTTAAAGTCAAGGTAACCATGCTTTTGGTAACGCCATCAGCAGGTATTTCGACTGGGGAAGCCTGAGTGCTGGAATTGACTATGCTGACATTTTGTTGCGTGACAACGATCTGCGTGGTACTGCGGTTTGAAGCATTGCCCTGATTATCATAAGCCACGGCAGCTAAGGTGTAGTTATTATTGCCAGCCATAAAAGGGGGTAATTTTAGCGAAATGCTTTGTGAGGATGTTTGTATTACCATCCCCCCGGCAGCCACCAGCGATGCGCTATCCCAATCGATGCGTTCAAGCCCATATTTCGCCGTCACCTGTGCATCCACTTTGATCGTTTCAAAAGCACTTCCGGTCATTTGATCGGGCAATGCCAATTGGATTAACGTTTGTTTCTGGTACTCCAGCACAATCTGGTTATTACGCTCCACCAGATCATAACGGCTACCGGCCAGAGTACGGCTTGCAGCCACCGCAGAGGGATCAATTTGCGCCTGCCAGGATTCCCCCAGACGGTAGTTCAGTTGCATACTGATGCTGCTATCGTTACGGCTACCTTTACCTGCACGGTGCTCTGCTCCAATAGTGATCAGGGGGATCGGTGTATAGTTGATCCCCGCGGTGACCGCATAGGGATTTTTCTGCCGGTCATCCTTGCCAAACAATGCCACTTCGTCACCCCGGTACTGCTCAAACATCAACTTTCCACCCAACTGAGGATAAGCGGGCAAATAAGCCTCTGCCCGCAGATCATAGCCGTTGGCAGGGCGCTCATTGTAATCGGCAAAATCCCGGGATTGATGCCAATCGGTGAGAGCCAGATAGCTGTTAGCCGATAGCTTCAGGTAATCCGTCCAGGCTTCAACCCCAAAACCGACACGGTCGTTCTTACCCGTCATGTCACGATCATAAAAGGCGTTAACCCCATACATCCAATTATCTTGCACAGTCCGAACGCCCGCCCCGAGATTCACGGTGTTGCGGCTGTCTTTGTTTCTCATCCCTAACTGGCTGAATAAAAGCGATTTCTTGTCATCATAAAGCGGTACCAGAAGATCTACCGAGCTCCCTTCCAGGCTGAAGTCATCATTAAGATTAAGTTGAACGCGCGCCGTACCATACGAACTCAGCCAATGTTGTGCCGAATCATTGATTTCACCCACCACCATCGAACGCGCCATGCCTGCCGCTGCCAACGGAGTGTTATCATCGGCTAACAGTGTGGTCCCCTTTAACAGGCCATGTGCCAGCCTCTCATTATGTTGAGAAAGGGGTACCACTGGGGAAGCTTCCGTTTGCTGGTTTTTTAAGCGCAATGATGCTGCAGTCGGGATATCAATTTCATCGCCGCTCCCCAGTTGATTGAACGGTTTTGAAAATGAGCGAAACTGATTAGCCTTTTTTAACTCATCCAGCGTAATATGCTGTTTTTTGGCAACACTATAGACTGTCTCACCTAACGATAAGGTATATGGCTCGGTTTCATACAGGGTAACAGGCTTGGTTAGGGGAGCCGGGGCAAGCATTTTTGCTATTACTGGGGCAAAGGAAAGGCTCAACGGAAATAACAGTTGCAAGGTAATATTAATCCACACAACAAGAGGTTTGAATGCCACGTAGGAAAACTCTAATGGGATATCAGTTAGAGTAGTTGGGCTTTGGTTTCTTCACAAATGGGAGGAGGCATTGAACAACACTATAGTGGCTTCAAGCAGAGGCACGCTCCCGTCATCAGCGGTTGTTGAACCAGTCCAGCGTGGTTAACTCTGCTGGCTACGGTAAAGCATTTTCCTTCATACGCCCTCTCCATCTGCGATACTCCGCATGACCAAAGCCTGGATCGAACATCACGCTATCGTATAAGCTGTAACGGTACCCTCTGCATCCGCAATAGGGCCGGATTGATAAATCCCATGCGGATGCTCGCATAGCCTCAAACGAACCAACCGATCTATGCTCATCTTATCTTGATGTTTTATAAGGAGTATTATCATATGATTGATCTGTATTACGCACCGACTCCCAATGGGCACAAAATTACCCTGCTTTTGGAGGAGGTTGGTTTACCTTATCGTATCCATCGCGTAAATATCAGTGCTGGCGATCAATTCGCACCAGCGTTTCTGGCCATTTCTCCCAACAACAAAATCCCGGCCATCGTCGATCAACAACCCGTTGACGGTGGGGCCCCCATAAGCCTGTTTGAATCGGGCGAGATCCTGCTCTATCTGGCAGAGAAAACCGGTAAACTACTCAGCAAAGGGGTTCGCGAACGGGCAGCAACGCTGCAATGGTTATTTTGGCAGGTTGCCGGATTTGGGCCGATGCTCGGGCAAAATCATCACTTCAACCACTATGCACCGCAACCTGTCCCCTACGCTATAGAACGCTACCAGCAGGAAACCAAACGCCTGTATGGCGTACTGGAAACCGAGTTGCAACGGCACCCATACCTGGGCGGCGACAACTACAGCATTGCCGATATTGCGACTTATCCCTGGGTAGTGTCTCATCCACGTCAGCGCATCGATCTGGCGGATTATCCGGCGGTACGCAACTGGTTTGAACGCATCCGCAACCGCCCGGCAACGGAACGCGCCTACAAATTGGCAGATCAAGCCTAACGCTGCCCTCCCCCTCTCTTGCATCGGGTACACATCGGAGGGGGGAAACCGGTGTGATCTCCCCCGCGTTGCTCTCTTTAAGCGTCTGGCTACATTATCTTTTCTTCACTTTCCGTGTATTCTGAGTACAAACAATCAGACCTCCGGAGAATCTCTGATGCCATGCCAGCAACCCGATGCCATTATCCGTATTAAAAACCTGCGGTTACGCACCTTCATCGGTATCAAGGAAGAAGAAATCAACAACCGTCAGGACGTTCTGATCAACGTGGCGATCCACTACCCGGCAGACAAGGCGCGTAACAGCGAAGACATTAGTGACGCCCTCAACTATCGCACCATCACCAAGGCGATCATTCGCCATATTGAAGACAACCGCTTCGCGCTGTTGGAAAAATTAACTCAGGATGTGCTCGACATAGTGAAACAACATCCATGGGTAACCTATGCTGAAGTAGAGATAGATAAATTGCTGGCCCTACGTTATGCAGACTCGGTTTCCATGACCATGAGTTACCGACGGGAAACCGCTTAGCACTCACCCTACCAGGGAGGCCGACCATGAAGATACTGATTACCGGCGCAACTGGGTTGATCGGCAGTAGCCTGACCAGGCAACTGCTGCACCTTTCGCATGAACTCACCCTGTTGACGCGCAACGTCGCCAAGGCACGGGATAAGTTCGGCGATCGGCTCAGCTACTGGGCTTCGCTTGATGAACAACGCTCTCTGGACGGCTTTGATGCCGTGATCAACCTGGCGGGTGAGCCGATTGCCGACAAACGCTGGAGCAAGGCGCAGAAAGAACTGCTATGCCGCAGCCGTTGGGATTTGACCGAACGACTAGCCACGCTCATCGCCGCCAGCAATACGCCACCTTCGGTACTGATTTCCGGCTCGGCGGTCGGTTATTACGGCGATCAGGGCCAGGCGGTGGTAACGGAAGAAGAACCTCCGCACGATGAATTTACCCACCAGTTGTGCCAACGCTGGGAGGCTCTGGCCTTACGGGCACAAAGTAGCTACACGCGCGTTTGTCTGCTGCGTACCGGCGTTGTGTTGTCGCCTAAAGGTGGAGCGCTGGCGAAGATGCTGCCGCCATTCCGTATGGGGTTAGGCGGGCCGATCGGCAATGGCCGCCAATATCTGCCCTGGATCCATATCGACGATATGGTCAATGCCATCATTTACCTGTTGGACAACCCTCCGCTGCGTGGGCCCTTCAATATGGTGGCACCTTATCCGGTGCATAATGAACAGTTCACCGCCACCCTGGCCAAGGTGCTGGATCGCCCAGCGTTTCTTCGTGCGCCAGCCTTTGCCATGCGGTTACTGATGGGTGAAGCGGCGGTGTTGGTATTAGGTGGGCAACGGGCGGTGCCGAGGCGGTTGGAAGAGGCGGGATTTGTTTTCCGTTTCTTTGAGCTGGAACAGGCGCTGGATGATGTGATCAATCAGCAGGCTTGACCCCTCACCCCAATCCTCTCCCACAGGGAGAGGGAGCTTTTAGCCCCCTGCTCTGTTGGAAGTAAAAGAGGTTATGTCAGCAAACTTGATGGATTAGTAATAGTTGATCGTAAACACCACTTTGCCATTTGCTTTGCCCGGCGTAGGAGTCGCAGTCGTTTGAATATAACGGGCAGCCAGGGGAACGCGAATTGCCGAGTTGCCGTCTTTTGGTAGCATCATTGATTGTTCCGCCGCAAGGTTAAACAGCGTCGGCGTTTGGCTGCTCTCCCCCCAACCTAATTGGATCCCTACGCCTGAGGCTGCCCCAGCGATCGTTGGGTCGATAGCCATAACACCATTGGCGGCATCCAGCACTTCGGTGGTCGGTGTCAGACGCACACCAATACTGTTATTGGTTGATGATGTATCAGGAGTTAAGCCTGTATTGAAATTTATCATCTTCGCAGGGTTGCTCTGATTATAAAAACCGTGGAATATCGGGCAATTAGTCAGGGTAATTGAAGCATCAACCCAAGGAGTGGTGGAGTTTATCATTGTAAAATAGTCATGTATTTCGTAAGACCCCAAAGTAACAGCAACATTAGGGGTAGCGCAGGTCTGTGTCGAGACGGTCAAGTTTCCCTGAAACGTGACGTTATTGAGCCGAAGGGGTAATCCTTGGATAGGGCTGGCGAAACGTGAATTCAATATATCATCACTGGCGGTGGGGAAACTCGATGCTTCAATCGTGTAACTTCCTGGCGTCAGCGGACCGATTTTGATCAGTGAAACGTAGCGTGTTGAACTACTTAACGTGGCGAAACTCCCACCATCACCGATCTCGATATCCTCATCACGATATCCCGGGGTCCCCATTACTGCTGCAGAACGATCGTTGTAGCGCGATATGGCAACGCCAATCCCAGGAATATTAGTGTTATACACGGCCCCGGCAAATGGCCCAGTATTTAACCCACTGAGTCCAAGAGGGGCATGAACAATACTGACAGCCCAGTTATAGTAAGCTGGGGGTTGATCGATCAAACACAGCATATATGAGGGAGTATTCGTCCAAGCGCCCTGATAAATAATAGTTCCTACCGGAATATCTGCGCCAACTGAAATTACCCCTGGGTTCAGTGGCACGATAAGTGATACGGTGCTTGACCCCTGATCAAACGCACAGGATTGTACGGCCCATCCACTGTAGCTAAATGTTGTTAACAATCCGCCGCCGAGCAATATCAAAATTTTTTTTATCGATAATTCCATGATATTAATCTCCCTTTTCTAGTAGGTCCTACCGACCAGAAAAGTCATTGGCGAGGTCAGACCTATATATGTTCTGTGGCCGTAGGCATTAGTATAGACCAAAACGCATGTAGTCACTCACCGTACTCCTTGGTCTTGCGTTATGCGCATATAAGGTGCTCGATCCCAACCTATTGGTGAGTGTTGACAATATCTAGTATCTTTTTATTTTCAATATTCAAAAGACATCCTTATTAAATAACATCACCACATTGAACATGAAAATCTTCTGTTGTTATCTAACCAGAGGGTTTGGCAATTGATTAAATACCGCACCAAAGATTGAAATAATTACCAGGTAGATCCCATAGCATATAGTAATAACAACTCCCGGTTGTCGATATCATTATATAATCAACCCCCTTCATAGCAACCTATTTGAAGCAATAACATTTAAACGTAAAAAGAACACAAAACAGAACTTAAAACCAAATATAACAACAAAGTAAAAGTATAAACCCAACAAATAACCCTCAAGCAGTTATTTATATAGAATATACTCCGCTACGTTTGTTAGCATAATAGACTTTAAATTTACAAATAACAGACCAGTCATCTACAAACATTATAAAAACATTTAAAATCAACCGATTAAAAAAAATTAGCCGATCGAGAATTATCTGCAAGGAAAGGTAAAAAAGTAGTTAACAAATAACTTGCTATTTCACATTAACCACTTGTTTACCGTTAAAATAATATGAGTAACAAATGGAATTCTACAAAAAAAATTCACAACTCTTTTTAATTAGATGAATTAAATTAATTTTATTAATATTTCACGCTAAATAAAATCCACCATTTTTCACGTAATCACGCCTTATCCTTAAAGGATAGATAGCATGGCATCTATATGATTAAAATAAAGAAATGGGTCATATTAGAAAAGAGAACAGGATTGCCCCCTCTTCACGCTTGAGGGGGCAAGAGTAAAATTCTTACTTCAGAGCACCAGAAAGGAACTGTTGTAAACGCGGGCTCTTAGGGTTACCAAACAACTCCGCAGGCGGCCCCTGCTCTTCAATCAGCCCCTGATGCAGGAAAATGACGTGGCTGGAGACATGGCGCGCAAACTCCATTTCGTGCGTCACCACCACCATGGTTTTCCCCTCTTCCGCCAATTTCTGCATAATGCGCAGCACTTCGCCCACCAGTTCAGGATCCAGCGCCGAAGTCGGCTCGTCGAACAGCAGCACTTCCGGCTCCATTGCCAACGCCCTGGCAATAGAAACGCGTTGCTGTTGCCCGCCGGAGAGGTGCACCGGGTATTTGATTTGCGCCCGCGCGTCAATGCCGACCTTATCCAGATAGCGCACCGCCCGTTCGCGCGCCTCAGCCTTGCTCAGCCCCAATACCTGGATTGGAGCTTCCATCACGTTCTCCAACACCGTCATGTGGCTCCACAGGTTGAAGTGCTGGAACACCATGGTCAGGCGGGTACGCAGCAACTGCAGCTGTTTCTTGTCAAAGACTCTAAGCTGGCCATCCTTGTCGCGCACCATACGAATATTTTCATTATTCAGGCTGATGGTGCCTTCGCTGGGCTTCTCCAGGAAGTTGATGCAACGCAGAAAGGTACTTTTACCGGAGCCGGAAGAACCGATAATGCTAATCACATCGCCCGCATTGGCCGCCAGGGAGACCCCTTTCAGTACTTCATGGTCACCATAACGCTTGTGCAGTTCGGTGACGGCTAATTTTTGTTCAGGCATGGTGGATCCCCGTCATTCATCGATGAGTTACGTGTGCCATCCAGCGTTTTTCTGCCCTGCGGAACAGGCTGATCAACGTATAGGAGATAATCAGATACAGCACGGCCGCAATGCCAAAGGCATAAAACGGCTGGTAGGTCGCCGCGTTGATATCGCGGGCCACTTTCAACAGGTCCGGCACCGTGGCGGTAAAGGCCAGTGCGGTCGAATGCAGCATCAGAATAACTTCATTGCTGTACGCCGGTAATGCCGAGCGCAGCGCCGAAGGCAAAATAATGCAGCGATACAGTTTAAAGCTGGAAAACCCATAGGCCCTGGCCGCTTCAATTTCCCCATGCGGCACCGAACGAATGGCCCCGGCGAAAATCTCCGTGGTATAGGCACAGGTATTCAGCGTTAGCGCCAAAATGGTGCAGTTTAATCCGCTGCGGAAAAACGCATTGAGCAGCTCCGTACCCCGCACGATTTCCAGGCTGTACATACCGGAATAAAACACCAACAGTTGTACGTACAGCGGCGTACCGCGGAAAACATAGGTATACAGCCACACCGGGTAGCGTACCCAACGGGTGGAAGAAACCCGAGCTACCGCCATCGGGATGGCCAACAGCCCGCCCATGACCACCGAGGAGATCAGCAGCCACAGCGTCACCGCCACACCGGTATAGCGATAGCCATCGGTCCACAGCAGTTGCTGCCAATACTGATGCAGGATATCGATCATAGTTCGGCCCTTTTGACGCCCAGTGAATAACGCCGCTCAAGCCACAGCAATACGCCGTTGGAAATCGTGGTGAACAACAGATACACCAAGCCTGCGACAATGGCATAGAAGAAAGGCTGATAGGTGCCCTTTCCTGCCAGCTGCGTGGCCTTTACCAGATCGTTGAGTCCAAGAATGGAGACCAAGGCCGTCGCCTTGAGGATCACCTGCCAGTTGTTGCCGATGCCAGGTAACGCGAAGCGCATCATGGCCGGAAACAGAATGCGGCGGAAAATCTGCGCGTTGGAAAAACCGAAGGCGGTAGCCGCCTCGATCTGACCACGAGGCACCGCCAGGTAGGCTCCCCGGAAGGTTTCAGTAAAATAGGCTCCGTAAATAAAGCCCAGGGTAATGATGCCCGCCCCCAGCGGATCGATATTAATCTGTGAGAAGCCAATAAACTCCGTCACGCTGTTGAGGGCAATTTGCAGACCGTAGAAGATCAACAACATCAACACCAGGTCCGGCACGCCACGGATCAAGGTGGTATAGGCACCAAAGATCGTGGAAATAACAGGGTTTTGCGAAAGTTTACCGCCAGCGCCGATCAAACCAATCACCACCGCCAGCAATACGGAGCTGAGGGCCAGCTCCAGCGTCACCAGAGCCCCCTCAAATATCAGTTGGGAGTAACCTTGTAGCATTTACGTCACCCTGTCGTCATTGAGCACGTCATGACACTCCAGCCAGAACAGGCCCGGAAAACCGGGCCTGTTGTCATAGAGAGTACCCGACAGGAATTAGCCGCCGTAAACGTCAAAGTCGAAGTATTTTTTCGCGAACTTATCGTAGGTGCCGTCTTTGCGCATTTCGGCAAAGGCTTTGTCCAGCGCCGCTTTCAGCTCGGTTTCATCCTTGCGCAGGCCCATACCGGTGCCGACACCAAAGAATTTATCGTCCTTCACCGACTCACCGGCAAACTCGTACTCTTTGCCTGGAGGCTGTTTCAGGAAGCCTTCGCTCGCGGCGACTTCATCTTGAAACGCTGCGTCAATACGCCCAGAAGCCAAATCCGCATACACCAGATCCTGATTCTGGTAAGGCACCACGGTCACGCCTTTTGGCTGCCAATTGGCATTAGCGAAGGCTTCCTGGGTAGTACCCTGCAATACGCCGATGCTTTTGCCCTTCAGCGCATCGACGGTTGGCAGGATCTTGGAGCCTTTTGGTGCGATCAGGCGTGAGTTGGCCGCAAACAGCTTGTCGGTAAAGGCAATTTCCTGCTGGCGTTTTTCGGTAATGGACAGAGAAGAGATGATAGCGTCGATTTTCTTCGCTTTCAGGGAGGGGATCAGCGCATCAAAATCGCTTTCCACAAAGATACACTTGGTGTTTATGCGTTTGCACAGCTCGGTGGCCAGATCGATATCGAAGCCAACCAGTTGGCCCTGCGCATTTTTCGACTCAAACGGCGCATAGGTAGGGTCGGTACCGATTTTCAGCGTGGAAGGTAATGCGGCGAATGCACTGCTAACCGCGCTCAAAGCCAAAACTAAAGGGAGAACTTTAACAAGCTTTTTCATAATTACCCTCAAATGGATATTTTTGCCGATGCCACTACGGGCATTACTTTCATCACACACAGGATCTGCAGTAATCATGCCACTTTGTCATTAGCGAGCGCGGGGAACGGCCACGCTCTGTTCAAACCTCTTCCCAGAGACAATGAACGACAAAATGAACGGCAAACTCGGGCTTCGCCATGGTTAACCTACAAGTTACTGAAACAGAGTGCATGGGGAAGCAGGATCATTATGATGCATCAATCGCACTAAATCAGTGCGATGTTGCACAAATGTATAAATTTGAGGGTGAATTAGTTAATTAACGCCTTGCCAACGCGTGAAGAGATCTTGCGGCAGTTCGATATCAAACTGGTCGATAACCCGATTAACGGTCTGATCGATAATATCATCAACGGTTTGCGGACGATGATAGAAGGCCGGTACCGGCGGCATAATCACCGCCCCCATCTCCGCTGCCTGGGTCATCAGCCGCAGATGGCCCAGGTGCAACGGCGTTTCACGCACGCAGAGCACCAGTGGCCGACGCTCTTTGAGCACCACATCGGCGGCACGAGTCAGCAGCCCATCGCTGTAACTGTTGACGATGCCAGATAACGTTTTGATTGAGCATGGCAAAATCACCATCCCCATGGTTTTGAACGATCCGGAGGAAATACTGGCGGCAATATCACGCGCATCATGCACTACATCGGCCAAGACCTGCACGTCACGCAGGCTCAGAGAGGTTTCCAACGCCAGCGTCTGGCGTGCCGCGTTGCTCATTACCAAGTGGGTTTCCACCTCTTCTACACCACGCAGCACCTGCAATAAGCGCACGCCGTAGATAGCGCCGCTGGCGCCGGAAATACCGATAATGAGTCTTTTCATCAAGCTGGCCTTTGTCGGGAAATATGCCGTAAGGATAGCCGAAGAGGGGTAGGTTTGGCAGCAACCTTCGTAGATTCGAGGTGGGAATAAGACAATGCACCGTAACCAACGCTACGGTGCACCGTTTTGGTGAGCTACGCGGGCGCGTTAGCCCTCGTTATGCATTTCCAGATTTTCTGCTTCCGTCTGGCCGCGCAACGCTTTGGCATCATCATTACGCAGCGTTTCCAGATATTCCAGATAGCTCTGGTCAACGTCTTTGGTCACGTAAATGCCGTTAAACACCGAGCATTCGAACTGGGCGATATCCGGGTTCTCTTCGCGTACTGCGGCGATCAGGTCGTCCAGATCCTGGAAAATCAGGCCATCGGCACCAATAATCTGGCGGATTTCGTCCACTTCACGCCCATGGGCAATCAGCTCCGTTGCGCTCGGCATATCGATACCGTACACGTTAGGGAAGCGGATCTCCGGGGCGGCAGAAGCCAGATAAACCCGTTTGGCCCCGGCGTCACGCGCCATCTCTACGATCTGCTCAGAAGTGGTACCGCGGACGATGGAGTCATCAACCAGCAGCACGTTCTTATCGCGGAATTCGGCACGATTGGCGTTCAGCTTGCGGCGTACCGACTTACGGCGAGCCTGCTGACCCGGCATGATGAAGGTGCGGCCAACATAGCGATTCTTGACGAAGCCCTGGCGATACGGCTTATCCAGAATACGGGCAATCTCCAGCGCGATATCGCAAGAGGTTTCCGGGATCGGGATCACCACGTCGATATCCAGATCTTCCCATTCGCGCGCAATCTTCTCACCCAATTTCTGCCCCATACGCACGCGGGCGCTGTAGACGGAGATCTTGTCCATAAAGGAGTCAGGACGGGCAAAATAGACATACTCGAACAGGCATGGATTGGTTTTTGGGTTCTCCGCACACTGGCGAGTGAACAGCTGGCCTTTTTCGGTGATGTACACCGCTTCGCCCGGTGCCACATCGCGCAGGAAGTCGAAGCCCAAGGTATCCAACGCCACACTCTCAGAAGCCACCATGTACTCACAGCGGCCATCTTCCAGCTCACGTTTGCCAATCACCAGCGGGCGAATGCCGTTAGGATCGCGGAACGCCACCAGACCGTGGCCGATAATCATGGCTACGCAGGCATAAGCGCCACGCAGTTGCTGATGCATCGCGGCAACGGCGGTAAAAATGTTGTCGGACTCCAGTGGATAATGCGGGAATCGGTCTAGCTCGGTAGCCAGCACGTTCAGCAGGATCTCGGAATCGGAAGTGGTGTTGACATGACGGCGGCCACGCTCAAACAGCTGTTGGCGCAGTTCGTGGGCGTTGGTCAGGTTGCCGTTGTGTGCCAGCGTAATGCCGAACGGCGAGTTGACATAGAAAGGTTGAGCTTCTGAAGCGCTGGAGCTGCCAGCCGTTGGGTAACGCACATGGCCAATGCCCATGTTGCCCTGCAGGCGCAGCATATGGCGGGCTTCAAATACATCTTTCACCAGACCATTTGCCTTGCGCAGGCGGAACCCATTATGGGCATCAATAGTGACGATGCCAGCGGCATCCTGTCCACGATGCTGGAGCACCATCAATGCATCATAAATCGACTGGTTTACCGGCATAAAACCGGCGATACCGACAATACCGCACATGTTGTCTTTTCCTCTAAGCCGCTACCGCCCCGGTAATTGGGTTGGTAAGAAACTCGACGTGCTTTGCAGATAGTCAAAGAACCATCTGATGATGTAACTGAACTGGGGGATCAGCTGTGACTGTTTCCAGTCCGCACTTTGCGACAGGGTGGTAAAGGTATCCAGGAAGAACAGTATCGCCGCTACGATCAACACGCCGCGCAGTGCGCCGAAACACACGCCCAGCACCCGATCGGTGCCCGATAACCCGGTTTTCTCTACCAATGACCCAATCACATAGTTAACGATAGCGCCCACAATCAGCGTTGCGATAAACAAAATGGCAATCGCAATGCCGTTACGTACCAGCTCATCTTCAAAACGGGTGAAGTAGGCTGCAAGGTATGGGTAGAAATGGCTGGCAACAAAGAACGCACATCCCCATGTCACAAGTGACAATGCTTCGCGAACAAAACCTCGGATCAGGCTCACCAGAGCCGAAAATCCAATCAACGCTATAATGACGTAATCAATCCAGACCATGAACTATTCCAATGATGAATCGCCCCTGCATCCAATCGCGGCGAATTCTAACAGAAAAAGAAAACGTTTGCGTAGCGGATTTCCCACCACGTAACAAATAAAAAACGGCGATGTTACCCTATGGATTTCAAGCTGCAGCTAGGCGACAAGCTATCTCATCCTCAGGAGCTTACGTTTAGTAAGTGACTAGGGTGAGATAGCGCAGGTAACAACGCTGCAGCTTGAAAGACGACGGGTATTAAAATTGCTAATCGCCGCGCCTACTTAGGATATCCGGCCCCTGAAAGGCACAATTTTAGTGGTGATTTAGCAATCCTCCTCCTTGAGCACTGTGGCCCCTCACCCTAACCCTCTCCCACAGGGAGAGGGGATCGTCCGAGTCGCGGTTAACGGTTGTGACACAATTCCGACTTTCCCGTACCTTCTCCAACAGGGAGGGGATCTTCCAAGTCACGGCTAGCGGTTGTGACACAATTCCGACTTTCCCGTACCTTCTCCAACAGGGAGGGGATCGTCCAAGTCACGGCTAGCGGTTGTGACACTACTCCAGTTCCCTCTTGATATTTTACAAGGGCATAGGAAAAACTACTGGCTTATACCCTATGGATTTCGAGTTGTAGCTAGGCGCCCAGCTATCTCATCCCCAGAAGCTTACTTTAGTAAGTGACTGGGGTGAGATAGTGCAGGTAACAACGCTGCAGCTTGAAAGACGACGGGTATATCAACGCGCGCTATACGCCTTCACCTGCCCGCTCAACCCACTGATCCCATTCAGCTCCGCCAGCGAAGCCTGCAGCTTCTGCTTCGAGGCATCTGGGCCAACGTAGATGCGGGTGATCTCACCCTGCACCGGCGTGGATGGCACGGTATAAGCCCGGTGCCCAGACAGGCGCAGCGAAGCGACGATCTCATTGACCTTGGCAGCATTCTTCAACGCCCCCAACTGCACCACATAGGCTTGACCAGCCGGTGCCTTTTCTTCAACCGCAGGTTTGGTTTCAGCCTTCGGCTCTGGTTTCACTTCCGGCTTTGGCTCTACCTTTGGCGGTGTTGGCACTGGCTTAGGTTTCACTTCCACCGGCTTCACTTCTACCGGTTTAGATTCCACAGGCTTGGGTTTGGTTGGCTGAACCGGTTTGGTTTCGATAGGTGGCGGAGCAACAACCGCAGGCTGCTGCGGTTGAGTCGTTTGATTAGCCGCCTGCTGGGCGGAAGCCTCGGCGGCGGCCTGCTGCTGCTCAACCAAAGCACCAGCCCCCTCCGGTGGAACCGAAGGTAGCGCCTGATTGGCCGGTGGGATCACGTCGATTTCATGAGCATCCCCCGGTTTGGGCACCAACGGGATCGCCGCAAACTCATCCTCATAATGCTTCTTTTTGCCGTCAAGCAGCCCCGGCAGGACAATCACCCCCAGGGCAACCAAAATCACGGTTCCAACCAGTCGATTCTGAAATTTACTTGCCACTCACACTCCCCGCCTCTCGTCTAACGCCGCCATCACGTGGGCAACAGTGTGGAAAGACCCACAGACGATCACAATATCCTGAATATCCGCGTCCTGCATAGCCTGACGCCAGGCAGTTTCGACATCGGCAAACTTGCGTGGTTCCGTTAAATACTGTGCCAGCAGCTCAACGCTGGCCCCGCGCGGGCCTTCCAGCGGCGCGCAGTACCACTCGTCCACCTGTTCGCTCAGGCAGGCCAACGTACCGGCAATGTCTTTGTCCGACAGCATCCCCACCACCGCGCGAACCACACCGCCATTGCAGGGGAGTTTCGCCAATCGCCCAGCCAGATAGGCCGCAGCATGAGGGTTGTGGGCAACGTCCAGGATCAACTGCGGGTTCTGCTGCACGATCTGAAAACGCCCTGGCAAAGCGGCCTGCTGTAGACCGGCAAAAATCGCCTTCTCGTCAATTTCCAGCGCCGAATAGTGCAGCGCAGCCAATGCCGTCGCCGCGTTCGCCAAGGGGACGTTAGGCATAGGGAGATCTGTCAGGCGTGTACCTCCCCCTTCCCATTGCCAGCGTTCGCCCTGTTCGCTGAACGACCAGGCTTCATCACGGCGGTACAGTTGAGCGTTGAGATCTTCCGCTACCTGCTGGATGCTATGTGGCATATCCGGCTCACCCACTACGGCAGGCTTGCCGCCACGGAATATCCCCGCCTTCTCGCGGCCGATGCTTTCACGATCGTGGCCTAGCCAATCGGTGTGATCCAAGGCAATGCTGGTCACCACGGCGACGCTTGGCTCAACGATATTGGTCGCGTCCAGACGCCCCCCCAGGCCCACTTCCAGGATCACTACGTCGAGCCTGGCCTGCTTAAACAGCTGTAACGCCGAAAGGGTGCCAAATTCGAAATAGGTCAGCGAGGTTTCCCCCCGGCCAGCTTCAATCGCGGCAAAGGAGCGGCTGTGTTCAGTCTCACTCAGCTCTTCACCCTGTATGCGCACCCGTTCGGTGTAACGCACCAGATGCGGTGAACTGTAAACCCCTACCCGCAGCCCGGCAGCCAGCAAAATGGCCTCTAACGTGCGGCAGGTGGTGCCTTTGCCGTTAGTACCGGCAACGGTAAATACCGTAGGAGCAGGAGTGAGAAGGTCAAGGTGCGCCGCAACGTGTTGCACACGCTCCAGGCCGAGTTCGATCGCCTGGCTATGCAGACGTTCCAGATAGTAAAGCCACGAGCTCAATGGCGACGTGGCTTGGGGAATTTGGTGGTTTTGCATGAGTCCCATCACTGACTTTGGGTTCATAAATCCGTAAGACGCATCGCCCTGACGACGTCAAAAGCGATGCTCTTCGTTTCCCGCCGCAACTTAGCCACAAAATGGCGGCGGAACCCGGCGCAGGCTTGCACCTATACCGGGTCTTTGTCTGCTCCTCAGGCGTCGGCCTGATTTTCCTGAGCGATGACCGGCGCGGCCTCATCGAAATGCGGCTGCGGCTGGTTGGTCAGCTTGGACAGAATGCTGGCCAGGGTCTGACGCATCACCGGACGGCGCACGATCATGTCGATAGCGCCCTTTTCAATCAGGAACTCGCTGCGCTGGAAGCCCGGCGGCAGTTTTTCACGTACGGTTTGTTCGATAACCCGTGGCCCGGCAAAGCCGATCAGCGCTTTTGGCTCGGCAATGTTGATATCGCCCAGCATCGCCAGGCTGGCGGACACGCCACCCATGGTCGGATCGGTCAGTACCGAAATATACGGCAGGCCACGCTCTTGCAGCTTGGCCAACGCGGCGCTGGTTTTCGCCATCTGCATCAGCGACATCAGCGCTTCCTGCATACGCGCACCGCCACTGGCAGAGAAGCACACCAGCGGGCAGTTATCTTCCAACGCCTGTTCAACCGCACGCACAAAGCGCGCACCGACTACAGAAGACATCGAACCACCGATAAAGGCGAATTCGAAGGAGGCTGCAACGATCGGCATGCCATACAGCGTGCCCTTCATCACCACCAGCGCGTCTTTCTCGCCGGTTGCTTTCTGTGCGGCAACCAGACGATCTTTGTACTTTTTGGAATCCTTGAACTTCAGAACGTCTTTCGGCTCCAGTTCGCTGCCCAGTTCCACTTCACTGCCTTCATCCAGCAAGGTATGCAGACGCATACGGGCTGACATGCGCATGTGGTGGTCGCACTTGGGGCAGACCTCAAGGTTACGCTCCAATTCGGCACGGTAAAGGACCTGACCACAGCTATCGCATTTGGTCCAGACCCCTTCAGGAATGCTCACCTTACGGGTTTGCGTAACATTGCTTTTGTTGAGAATTCGTTCAATCCAGCTCATCGATGACCTTTCTGTTTGAACCTGGCAGACACCCGTCCGCTGTTCATGCCTTAACAATCCTCCCGAAACACACCCAATGCAAAAATGCCGAGCTAAGCGCAACAGGTACGCTACCAGGGCATTGGCTTCAGGGTCGTTCGCGGGAACAGACCATAAATGTCGCTCATTAAACCATATCGGCCCGATTGTGTGGACAAAAAACTGGTCGAACCGACGGGTTAAGCGGTGTTTTTACTGTTTTTGTTGGCGGGCAGCCGCGCGTTTATGGCGCCAGATTTCAATAATGCCCGGCAGAATTGAAACCAGGATGATGCCAACAATCAACAACTTCAAGTTTTCCTGCACGATCGGCAAGTCGCCAAACAGGTAGCCAGCATAAGTGAACAGCAGCACCCAAAGTAGCGCACCAATCACGTTATAGGCAGCAAAGTGGCGATAGGACATATGCCCCATACCGGCCACGAACGGCGCAAAGGTGCGCACGATCGGCACAAATCGCGCCAGAATAATGGTTTTTCCGCCGTGTTTCTCGTAGAACTGGTGGGTCTTGTCCAGATAGCTACGACGGAAAATTTTCGAGTTCGGGTTGCTGAACAGCTTTTCGCCGAACAGCCGACCAATAGTGTAGTTGACGGCATCACCAATCACCGCCGCAATCACCATCAACGCCACCATGGTATGCACGTTGAGATCGTTGGAAGGCAACGCGGCCAGCGCACCGGCGACAAACAGCAGAGAATCCCCCGGCAGGAACGGCGTAACCACCAGCCCGGTTTCACAAAACAGGATCAGGAACAGAATACCGTAAACCCACATACCGTATTGCGCGACCAGTTCTGCCAGGTGCACATCAATATGCAAAATAAAATCAATCAGAAACTTGATGATGTCCATAAACACTCTCAATTGACCGGGTGTCTCTCTCACCCGGCGTTGGCACCCATAAATAACGTATTAATCTGCCAGCCTGCCAGTTAATCGTCGGCTAAAAACAGCGGCCCCATCGGTGGCCGGGGTAAGGCAAACGACTCTGGATAATCAACCGCGACCAGATACAGACCTTCAGCCCGTGCGGTTGCGGCCGCCAGGCTGCGATCTTTGAGCGCCAACAGCTCGCCCATCCAGTTCTCATCCTGATTGCCACAGCCAATCTCCATCAGGCTGCCAACAATGTTGCGCACCATATGATGGACAAAGGCGTTGGCCTTTATATCTACCACGATATATTCGCCATAGCGCGAAACCTTAACGTGTTTTACGTTTCGCCACGGCGTGCGTGACTGGCATTGCACCGCCCGGAATGAGGTAAAGTCGTTTTCCCCCAGCAAAGCCTGCGCGGCACGATGCATGCGATCGGCGTCCAGCGGATGATAAAAGTGCGTCACCCCCTGCTGCAAGACCGCAGGGCGATAGCGGTGATTATAAATAATGTAGCGATAACGCCGCGCGGTGGCGCTGAAGCGAGCATGAAAATCGCTGCTGACCTCTTTGACCCAGCGTACCGCGATATCCGGCGGCAAGTGGCTATTCACCCCCATCGTCCAGGCGGCGTCTTTACGCTGTGCGGCGGTTTCGAAATGCACCACCTGCCCAGTGGCATGCACCCCGGCATCGGTTCGCCCGGCGCAGAATACGCCGATCGGCGCATCCGCCACCTTGCTTAACGCTTTTTCCAGGCAGGCCTGGACGCTGGTAACCTCTTGCTGACGCTGCCAGCCGTAATAACGGCTGCCGTCATACTCAATCCCCAGCGCAATTTTCAGCATTGGCTGGGTTGGCAACTCCACCTCGGACATCAGTACATCTGCTCCTGCAACAGCCGTTCTGCGGTTTCGATCGCCATCAACGCGCCGCCAAAGCGCACGTTATCGGCCACCGACCAGAACTGCAGCATCTCGGGGATACCGTAATCATTGCGCAGACAGCCAATGCTCAGCATATCGCTGCCGGAAGCTTCGGTAACCTGAGTCGGATAATCGTCTTCTTCGCTCAGTTGGATATCTTCAGCCTGCTCCAGCTCGTGGCGAGCTTCTTCTGCCGCGATTGGGCGCAACGCTTCCAGATGCACCACTTGCGCGTGGCCGTAGAACACCGGCGACTGAACGCAGCTTACCGAAATCGGCAGCCCTTCATCTTGCAACACTTTACGCACCTGATCGACGATCAGACGCTCTTCGCGCACGCTGCCCTGCTCATCGGTCATCAATGGCAGCAGGTTAAACGCCAACTGCTTGGCGAACACGCCCGGCTCTGCGGGGATGCCGTTCAGCAGACGCGCACTCTGGCCAGCCAGATCGTCCACGGCAACCTTGCCGCGTGCCGAAACCGACATCAGCGTGGTGACGTGCAAGCGGGAAAGCCCGGCCTGTTCGGTCAGCGGCTTAATCGCCGTCAACAGCTGGCTCACCATACTGTCGGCCACCGCTACGATATTGCGATTGCGGTAATCCGCCAGCACCTGTGGGTTAACGCCTGGCACCACCAACGGCACGTCCGGCTCAAGTGCAAAATGGCCGCTGGTGTCGATCACCAGGCAGCCCATGTTGCCCGCATCATCAGCGTAACGGGCCGCAGCTTCGCTACCGGCCACAAAAAACGCCAGTTGTGCCTGCGACCAGTCGAATTCTTCTACGTTTTCCACCAGCAAAGATTTGCCGTTGAAACGCACCGTCGCACCAGCACTGCGTTCGCTGGCTAAAGGAAAGAGTTCACCCACCGGGAACTGGCGTTCCTGTAGCAATTCCAGCAACGCTTCACCTACTGCGCCAGTGGCACCGAGCACAGCGATATTCCAGCCGTCAGACATTGGGTTTCTCCAGAGTATTTGATTCAAATGCAAACGGGCGATGCAGTCACCGCCCGATAAACTTTACCGCTTATTGCTTAAGGCAACCTTACGCGTTGTCCTTTACAGGACGCCGAAGCCCAGTTTGTGCAGCAGTTCCGCACTGGCGCTGTCATCGCACTGCACCCGCAGTGAAGACCATTCCCGGCGTTCCTGATAATGCTTGCGCAAGCGATCGAACTCACCCGGCAGCCCGGCAACTTGCCGCAGCGGCGCATCATCGCGGCGCACATCATACACCAAGTGCATCAATCGTTTTAACTTGCCTTCGTCCAGCGGCCCATTGAGGCGGATTTCGCTGAACTCTGGCACCGGCAGCAGAGAGGCCAGCTCGATAGCTTGCGGCTGCCCCAGATGCTGGGCAAAGGCTTCAAACACCTGCGTGGTGCCGCGCGCCTTACCTTCCAGCGTGTAACCGGCGATATGGGCGGTGCCGATATCCACCCGATCCAGCAATGGCACGCTGAGATCCGGCTCTGGCTCCCACACGTCCAGTACCGTACTCAATCGCTTACCCCGCTCCAACACGTTAAGCAACGCGGCGTTATGTACCACGGCACCCCGGCAGGCGTTGATCAGAATGCGATCGTCGGGCAAAGCATCCAGCAGATCCGCGTTGGCCAGATGCAACGATTTATACGGGCCAGTCTTGTTCAACGGGGTATGGAACGTCAGCACGTCGGCCTCTGCCACCAGCTTTTCCAACGGCCAGAATTCGCCGCTGTCCCCACGATCGGCGCGTGGTGGATCGCACAACAGCGTACGCACGCCCATGGCTTTCAGGCGAGCATCCAGCCGGGAGCCAACATTGCCGACACCCACTATCCCAACGGTTTTATCACGCAAAGAGAAGCCATCGCGCTCCGCCAACAGCATTAATGACGAAAGCACATACTCCACCACCGCAATGGCATTACAACCAGGCGCGGCCGAGAAACCAATCCCCGCCTGTTGCAACCACGCCTCGTCCACATGGTCGGTCCCCGCCGTAGCGGTGCCAACAAAACCGATCTTGGTGCCAGCCAACAGCTCCTGATTCACTTTGGTCACCGAGCGCACCATCAAGGCGTCGGCTCCGGCCAGCGCATCGGTTGGGATCGGGCGACCAGGCACGGCCTGTACTTCCCCCAAACGGCTAAATAGATCCACCGCATAGGGCATATTTTCATCAACCAGTATCTTCACGTCACTCTCCGACGGGTATAGGTAAGCAGTAACTACAAAATAGTGTGCCACCGAATGGCTTGGAAACCCAAGCTTGTTATGTCCGGTGAAATAACGATGTTTTTCTTCTAAGCTTTATTGAGTTCTTTCCGATAATTATCACGCAAGGAGGCGAACCTTCACGTTAGCGACCGGCTAACGGGCAGAAACAAATCGAAAATCAAGGGCGTTATCCATGAAAAAAGCGACACTTGTTCTGGCGATCGTTGCAACACTCACAGCCGTTGGTAGCGCTCAGGCTGAAAACGTGACTACACAAGCATTAGCCACCTGGCCTGCGATAGCGGTGAAAGACTCCGCCAGCCAATTGGTCGTTACGCCCATTGGCAACCTGTATTTCCAATATGCTGAAGGCGTCAAGCGCTTCAACAGCCAGCAAGGCGTGTTCGACGTGGCTCTCGAAGGCGAAGGAACCGCAATTAAACTGACCGCCAAACTGGTTTCCAATACCCTGACTCAGTTGGGCACCTCCGGGTCTACCCTGGAAGTGGGAGTTAAACATCACGGCGCTGCGATAACAAAAACCGCTCAAACCACCCTGATTGATACTTCTGCCGGTATGTCAGGCGGTAACCTGAGTAAACTTGCCAACGCTGACAAGCAGCCTGGTCGCCGCAGTGCGCAAGACCACTTCGATTTCAATATCATCGGTGCGACGGCTGATGGCACGACCCCGGTGACCGACTTCAGCACCTTACCGGCGGGCACCTGGAGTGGTGATGTGAACGTTCGGTTCGACGTAACCTGGGCCAGTTGATGTCGTGTCGGGATTATCATGCCCGGCGGAAACGTTCTGGCGTGGTGCCGGCGATCTGCTGGAACATCACAATAAACGCGGAAGCCGAGCTGTAGCCCACATCTAAAGCCACATCCTGCACGGTTTTCCCCTGCTCCAGCAGGGAGAGCGCATGTAAAAAGCGCAGGCGCTGCCGCCACTCGCTAAACGACATGCCCAGTTCCTGCTGGCAACGGCGCGAAAGTGTCCGTTCGGTGGTATACACCTTGCTGGCCCACACCGCCAATGAGGTGTTATCCGCAGGACAACGCTCCAGCGCCTGTAACACTGGCCCCAAAAACTTATCTTGTGAGGTCGGCAGATAGGTCTGTTGAACCGGGGAAATCCGCAGTTGGTCGATCAGCACCCGGCAAAGACGCAGATCCTCCTCGCTAGTGGGCTCCAACATTTTGCGCCCAAGGCAATCTTCTACAATGGCGCTGAACACCGGCGATACGTTGATCAAACAGGCCTCTTCCGGCAACCCGGCGCACAAGGATTTGGCGATATTGATGGTGCGGAACAGCACCGGTTTGCGGTTATGGCTGGAATGCTCCATCCCCGGCGGCAGCCAGACGGCAAACTCCGGTGGGGCCAAAAAACGCTGCCCGGCAATATTCAGCGCGATCACCCCGGTTTTGACGCAGATCAGCTGCCCCCAGTCATGGCTGTGCGGCAGATATTCGGTGTCCGCATTGGTTTCTTCGCAGCGGAAAAACAGCGTGCGCGGAGCAGCGACGTCTGCGGTGGGATAATTACGGGTTTCGGCCATGGTGAAGTTGTCTTGATTTCGCGAAATGCTGTCTGATTTTGACTATATATAATAAACCGGACACGGGTAGACTAGCCAGCATGTTATTCGTTGTTGAGAATTATTATCATGAACGTGCTCTTTCCCCTGCTGGCGGTGCTGATCTGGTCGATTAACGCCGTAGTCAGTAAAGTATCGGCAACCGCCATCGATCCAGCGGCCATTTCCTTCTATCGTTGGGCATTGGCGCTGATCGTGCTCACCCCTTTCGTGCTGCCGGGAGCGCTCCGCAATTGGCCAGCCATTCGCGCCAACTGGTGGAAACTGATGATCCTCGGTCTGCTAGGGATGGTCCTGTATCAAAGCCTGGCCTATTACGCCGCGCATAGCGTCAGCGCGCTGTTTATGGGTATCCTCAACTCCCTGATCCCGCTGTTGACGGTGTTAATCGGTATCTTTGTCCTGCGCGTTGCCCCCACCGTGGGTATCGCACTGGGCAGTATCCTGTCTCTGGGCGGGCTGGTGTGGCTGGTTAGCGCGGGGCAACCCGGGCTGCTGCTGCAACACGGCATCGGCAAAGGTGAACTGATGATGTTCGCAGCTTCGGCCTCCTACGCGCTATACGGCGTGTTGACCAAACGCTGGGCGATCCCGTTGCCCAACTGGCAGTCGTTGTATGTGCAGATCGTGTTTGGCGTGGTACTGCTGTTGCCGAACTTCCTGATGGCACAAGACGTGCAGCTTACCAGCCAGAACATCCCACTGGTGCTGTTTGCCGGTATCCCCGCGTCGATTGCCGCGCCGTTCCTGTGGATCCAGGGGGTAATGCGCCTGGGGGCCAACAAGGCGTCGATCTTTATGAACCTGGCACCGGTGTTCACCGCGATAATTGCGGTCCTGTTCCTGCATGAACAGTTGCATAGCTACCATCTGATTGGTGGCGGTGTCGCTCTGCTGGGGGTGATCCTGTCACAGCGCCTGCGCACGCCGTTAGGGCGTAGAAAAAGCACCGTAACACCATAAGACTGAGGGGGAAATACGCCCCCTTTCACCCCAACAGCTTAAAACGTACCCGCACCAACAGACCGCCTAGTGCGTCAGAACTCAGCAGTTCCGGGCGGGTGCCGTGATAAGCGGTAATATCTTTAACCAATGCCAGTCCCAACCCAGCCCCAGGCTGATCGCCAACGTTATCCAACCGACGAAACGGTTGCAGCGCAGCGACCGTCTGATCCTGCGCAATGCCTGGCCCGCTGTCTTCTATCTCTAGCAACCCCTGCCCATCCACCATCAATAAACGGGCGGTCACAATCCCCTTGGCTGGCGTGTATTTCAGTGCGTTATCCAGCAGGTTGGCGCAAAGCTCCGCCAACAGCAACGCCTCACCGCCCACCCAACACACTCCCGCCCCTTCGTAGCCAAGATCGATCCGCTTGCTGCGAGCCTGCGGCAGGCGCGAAAAACAGGCGTCGCGTAACACCTGCGCCAGATTAACCGGCTGCAACTTACGCTCGGCCTGATGCTCGTGCGCCTTCAGCCGCGAGAGGTATAGCAGGCGATCGGTCAACGCAACGGTACTGTCCAGGGTGGCGCTCATCCCTTCCAGACTCTCACGCCATTGCTCGGGCCGTTCGCTGGCCAATGCCACCCCCACCTGGGTTTTCAAAACCGTGAGCGGCGTACGTAGCTGGTGGGAGGCATCGGCACTAAAGCGTTCCTGACGCGCCACCATCAACCGCAGCCGCTCAATATAGCGGTTGAATGCCAGCAGCAGCGGCTGCATTTCCGACCAGGGCAGCACCATCGGCAAAGGCGTCAGTTCCCCCGGATCGCGCCGCAGCATCATGCTGGACAGCTTGCGTAACGGTTGCAGCAGCTTTTTCAGCAGGATGTAAGCCAGAGTGAGCGTCAATACCACCACTGTCCCCTGGCTGAGTAGCGCCGCCAGCAGCATCTGCCGCGCCAGATAGCGCCGCGACTCTAACGTCTCCGCCACCAGAATGGTCGCCATCCCCATCACCCCGCCCTCATTCACCGGCTGGAACAGCGCCGCCACGCGGATTGGCTGCCCGCGATAGTGCGCATCGTAAAAATGCACCAGGGCCGGATAGAGGTTGGAGCGGGGAATATAAGGTGGCATCTTGGGCAAATCGTTATAACCCGAAATATTCCGTCCCTCGGGGGAAATTACCTGATAGTACAGCCGGTCGTTCATATTGCGCTCGAAGCTGTCCAGCACCACATAAGGCACATCTACCTCCAAGCGCTGATTACGTACCACCAGCCGCTCCGCCACCGTGCGGGCCGACGCCAATAAGGTGCGATCGTAGGCCATCGTCGCCGCACTCATCGCGCTGAAATAGTGGGTATAGATTGAGATCCCACCCAATACCAGCAGCGGCAAACCAAAGAACAGCAGCAACTGATAGAACAACGAACGCGGTGCTTTAAACCACCTCATCGCACAGCTCCAGGCTGTAGCCCAGGCCCCGCAACGTCACGATCGCCACGTTGCTCCCCTGGAGTTTCTTACGCACGCGATGGACGTAAAGTTCGATGCTTTCGGGATTAGCCTCGTCTGACAGCGTAAACACCTGCTCAAACAATTGCTGCTTGGCGACCGGGCGGCCACGGCGATGCATCAAGGTGGTCAACACCGCCAGCTCACGGGGAGTTAACGACAGAGGTTTCTCCGCCAACAAGAAGTAGCCCTCGTCGTGATAGGTCAATAAACCGTATTGCAATGCCTGTTGCGTCACGCCAACGCTGCGGCGCAGCAACGCCCGGATGCGTGCCTCCAATTCATCCAGTTCAAAGGGCTTGGTGAGGTAATCGTCAGCCCCAAGATTCAACCCTTTAACCCGATCGGCCACCTCGGTGCGGGCCGTCAATAGCAATACTGGCAGAGTCTGCCCACGCTTACGCAACCGTGCCAACAGCTCCAGCCCGTTGAGCCGGGGCAGTGCAACATCGAGCACCACCAGCGCATAGCTTTCATGCAATAACAGATGGTCTGCCGCCACGCCGTCTATCGCCACATCCACCGCAAACCCAAGGCCGGTAAGGGCTTTCTGCAACCAATGAGCCAGCTCGGGGTGATCTTCCACTAACAAGAGACGCATATCACATCCTGTAAACTTTCCCGGTCGCTGAAAGGTAAATGAAAGGTTTATGTTTTAACAATTTGGCAACCCCGTGTCAGCGGGGATTCTCACAAACTGAAACAAAACCGATGGGGAAACGTCATGAAAACAATAATTACCCGTACGCTTACCGCCACTGTTCTGCTGTTCGCCGCCAACCAGGCGTTCGCCGTGGAAGCGCCAAAACGCACCGAATGTATCGCCCCGGCCAAACCCGGCGGAGGCTTCGATCTCACCTGCAAACTGATTCAGGTCTCGTTGCAAGAAACCAAGGCTATCGATAAGCCGATGCGCGTCACCTATATGCCCGGCGGTGTGGGAGCCGTTGCCTATAACGCCATCGTTGCCCAGCGGCCAGCCGAATTTGGCACCGTGGTGGCGTTCTCTGGCGGTTCCCTGCTGAACCTGTCGCAAGGCAAGTTTGGCCGCTACAACGTGGATGATGTGAAGTGGCTGGCGGCAGTGGGCACCGATTACGGCATGATCGCCGTACGCGCCGACTCGCCTTACAAAACGCTGAAAGACTTGATGACAGCCTTCCAAAAAGACCCGAACAGCGTGGTATTTGGTGCTGGAGCCTCCATTGGCAGCCAGGACTGGATGAAAACCGCCCTGCTGGCCCGTGAAGTTGGCGTAGATCCCCACAAGATGCGCTATGTGGCATTTGAAGGGGGCGGCGAGCCGGTGACCGCGCTGCTGGGTAATCACATTCAGGCGGTCTCCGGCGATTTGAGCGAGATGGTGCCTTACCTGAAGGGAGATAAGCTGCGTGTGCTGGCGGTATATGCCGAAGAGCGCCTGCCGGGAGAGCTGGCAAATGTCCCTACCGCCAAGGAGCAGGGGTTCAATCTGGTGTGGCCGATCATCCGCGGTTTCTACCTTGGCCCAAAGGTCAGCGAGGCCGAGTATCAGTGGTGGATTGACACCTTCAAAACCATGACGGCAACCGAGGAGTTCAAACAACAGCGCGATCTACGCGGCCTGTTTGAATTCAACCTGACCGGCAAGGAGCTGGATACCTACGTGAAAAATCAGGTTACCCAGTATCGTGAACAGGCCAAAGCGTTCGGGCTGGCCAAATAACCGGGGGAATTGGCATGAGCGATCGTATTTTTGCTGCTCTGTGGTTACTGCTGTGCGGCGGCGGCCTGTTTCTCGGTTGGGGCATCCAGAGCGAATACAGCTACGAACCTTTGGGGCCACGCCCCTTCCCTTTGGCCATCCTGAGCCTGATGGCCCTGTGTGCCGCCTTGCTGCTGTTACGTCGGCCACAGTTAGTCGAGTGGCCGCATCACAAAGTGCTGCAACGTCTGCTGGTACTGGTGATCACGCTGGTGCTGTACGCCTGGGGATTCGAGTGGCTCGGCTTCCCGCTGGCAACAGCCCTGCTGACGTTCAGCATTGGTCTGTTGTTCCAGGCCAGCATCAAGGCCGCATTGATTTCCGGCACCGTGATGGGCGTTGCGCTGTTCTACGCCTTTGATTATTTACTGGATGTCACACTGCCACTCGGCGTTTGGCTGAGCTAACGGGAGCGATAATGGAAACCTGGATGTATTTATCACAAGGGTTCGAAGTGGCACTGCTGCCCCAGAACCTGATGATTGCCCTGATCGGCTGCTTCGTGGGCACCATCGTCGGGCTGCTGCCGGGCCTTGGCCCGATCAACGGCGTGGCGATCCTCTTACCGCTGGCTTTCGCCTTGAAGTTGCCCGCCGAGTCGGCCCTGATCCTGCTTGCCACGGTGTATATCGGTTGTGAATACGGCGGGCGGATCTCTTCGATCCTGCTCAACGTCCCGGGGGATGCCGCCGCAATCATGACCGCGCTGGATGGCTACCCGATGGCCCAACAAGGCCGTGCAGGGGTTGCCCTGTCGATCTCCGCCGTCAGCTCTTTCACCGGCTCGCTGGTCGCCATTATCGGCATTATTCTGTTCGCCCCGATGCTGGCCCGCTGGTCGCTGGCGTTTGGCCCGGCAGAATACTTTGCCCTGATGGTCTTTGCCATTGCCTGCCTTGGCAGCATGATGAGCCAGAACCCGTTGAAATCCCTGCTGGCGGCCCTGATTGGTCTGGGGCTGGCCACGGTGGGGGTGGACGCCAATACCGGCGTGTATCGCTTCACCTTCGACAGCGTACACCTCTCCGACGGCATTCAGTTTATTGTGGTGGTGATCGGGCTGTTCTCGGTCAGCGAGATCTTGCTGATGCTGGAAAGCACCAGCACGGGCCAGAAGCTGATCCGCAAAACCGGCCGTATGCTGTTTAACCGTAAAGAAGCTGCCGAGTGCGTTGGCCCTACCCTGCGATCCTCCTTTGTCGGTTTCTTCGTCGGTATTCTGCCAGGTGCCGGAGCGACCATTGCCAGTGCGCTTACTTATATGACGGAGAAGCGCATCAGCGGTAACAGCGAGTCGTTTGGCAAAGGGGATATTCGTGGCGTCGCCGCGCCGGAGGCCGCCAATAACGCTTCCGCCTGCGGTTCATTTATCCCGATGCTGACCCTGGGCGTACCGGGTTCAGGCACTACGGCGGTCATGATGGGGGCACTGACGCTGTATAATATCACCCCTGGCCCGGCAATGTTCACCGAACAGCCGGATATCGTTTGGGGGCTGATCGCCGCGCTGCTGATCGCCAACGTCATGCTGTTGATCATGAACATCCCGCTGATTGGCCTGTTCACCCGTATGCTGACCGTGCCGCTGTGGTTCCTGGTACCGGCGATCGCTGCCGTTTCCGCCGTTGGGGTCTATGCGGTGCACAGCACCACCTTCGATTTGCTACTAATGGTGGGGCTAGGCGTGTTCGGCTATATCCTGCGCAAAATGCACTTCCCGATGTCGCCGCTGATCCTGGGGTTTGTGTTGGGGGAAATGCTGGAGCAAAACCTGCGCCGAGCGTTGTCCATCAGCAACGGGAACTTTGACATTCTGTGGAGCAGTGCCATTGCCCAATGCCTGTTGGTGCTGGCCGTCGCGGTGTTGGTGTTACCCCCACTGCTGCGCAAACTCCGCAAGCACCGCCGTATCACTGGGGAAGCGACAGAAGTTGAGTAATGCACAAAGGGCGCTGCATGCAGCGCCCCGATATTGTGAGCTGGTTGAACATCGGGCGGGGTTAACCCGCCCGACTTATTATTGGCGTATAGCCTCAACAGCCTGCTCCAAGGCCGCAATATCATCGCTGGCCAACAAGGGCTGGATGCTGGCGAACGCCTCGGCGGGCAAATCGTAAATCTGCAACGCGAGTAAACGCTCGATTGTCTCCGCAGAGAACCGCCGTTTAATCATCCGGGCCGGATTACCGCCAACGATAGCGTAGGGTTCTACATCCGCAGTCACCACGCTACCGGCGGCAACTATCGCCCCTTCGCCAATCGTCACGCCAGGCATCAGCATGGCCCGCATCCCGATCCAGCAGCCATCGCCAAGGCTGGTATCACCTTTAGGCAAATAAGACGCCTGGATGGTTTCCATAAAGGGATACAGGCTCAGCCAATCAATACGATGGGTATGATTCCCGCCCATCAGGATCACCGCTTCGGCGCCAATACAGACATAATCGCCAATGTGCAACCTGTCTAGCTGCCCCAGGGGCTCCCACTGTTGGCTGACCGCATCGCCGTGCAAATAGCGCACCACGGAACGTTCAAAGCTGTCATCCCAGCAATGGCTGTAATAACTGTGGGTTCCCTTGATCAGGATATTGGGGTTGGTTACCGTCTGGTGGAGTAATTCTACTTGTGACCAGTGTTTCTCAGACATGGCGTCTCCTTCTTATACCCTATGGATTTCAAGTTGTAGCTAGGCGACAAGCTTACTCATCCCCAGGAGCTTACTTTTTCGTAAGTGACTGGGGTGTGTAAGTGCAGGTAACAACGCTACAGCTTGAAAGACGACGGGTATATCAATTGCAAGAGCCACGGAACGTAGTGTCTGTGGCAGTGTCTTTCGTTCATAAAACACTGCCCAATCAAGCGATAAGCGCTCGTTTTAACCTTGGATTAATCATCATTTGCTGTGTGCACCCTGTTGTTTCGCGGCCAATGGTAACAAACTGGCGCAGAAAACCAAGCCTACTTGGCTTTTCTCAGCATCAACACCCCGCCCATCACCAACGCGCTACCCAGTAGCTGTAACTGGTTCATGTTTTCCCCCAACAGGAAATAGGCAATGACCGCGGTAAATACCAGCTCCAGCGACAGGATCAGGTTGGCCACCGCCAGCGGCAGGGTTTTCAGGCTGATATTGTACAGGCCAAATCCCAGCAGCGTTGGCCCGGCGGCCAGCGTGAGCAGCAACAGCCAGCCACTCCACTGAATGCCTTGAGCTCCCTGGGACAGAAACCACAGGTCCCCCGCCATACCGTGAAATGCCGCCAAGGGGAACAACGTCAGCAAGGTGTTGAACAACCATTGGTACACGGCGGAAAAACCAAATACGTACAGGATGGTATTCCACACCGGGTAACGCCGCTCGCTGGCGATACGCCCGCCGAGGGTATACAGGGTGTAACCAATGCCGGACAGCATGCCGACCATCAGCCCCAACAGATCAAAACGGCTGTTGCCCATGCTGTCGCCGTTGCTGACCAGGAAGCAGCCGCCCAGGCTGACCACAATCACCAACAACTCGCGCAGGCTGAGGCGTTCGTTGTACATCATCCAGCCCAGGAACACGGTAAAACCGACCGAGCAATAGGTCAAAATAGTCGCCACCGAGGCGCCATTGAGCGCCACCGACAGCGTCCATAAGCTGTTAAACAACGCCAACAGCAAACCGTAACCCGCGTAGAACGGCACCTGTTCACGACGCAGATAGGCCCATTGCGGTTTGAACAGCAGCAATAACGGTAACAACACCAGGGCCACCAGAGCCGCACGCCAGAAGGCCAGCACAAACGTCGGTAGATGGTAATACTCGGTCAGCGCGCGGATGATGATGGCGGTAAAGGCCAGCAGCATGGCACTGATTATGGCGATCACGTAACCCTGGTTGGTTCCCCGCAGGATCCCTCCACTGACCACAACTGGTTCTGCAACAACACCCGACGGTAACGACATAACACCCTCAAAATTCCACCGCTTAATCACCTGGCGGAGATTTTAACGCGGCCAGATTTTGCCACCATAGCCACTTTACTACGATGTTATGCAGGCCACTTTTATCGGAGCCAAGCCTTGTTACTCTGGGATATAGTGAAAGTAGACTTTTATGACCGGGCCAATTTCATGCACATTCCACTGGATCGTCAGCAGGACATTCCGCTGTATCTACAGATCGAAGAAGCGCTGCGTCGCGCCATTCTTGGCGGCACCTTTGCCGATGGCGATAAATTGCCGTCAACGCGCAGCCTGGCCGCCGAGCTTTCGGTCAGCCGCCTGACGGTGGAAAGTGCCTACGCCGAACTGACGGCCAAAGGATTGTTACAACAGCGACGTGGCAGCGGTGCCTATGTGCGCCACCTGCAACCGGCCCCCATGCAGCAACGGCCAGCATCCAGCGAGCTATTCCCTGCGGATCGCTTCACCACCACGACGTCGCGACTGGACGGTTATCCGGATATTCCTTTGCCGGAGCACATCATCAACTTTGCCGCTGGCGTCGGTAGCCCCAAGGTGTTCCCGCTTGAGGCGTTCCGCAAGATCCTGCTGTCGATCCTCAGCCGTCATGCGGAAGAGGCTTTCAGCTATGGTGATTATTGTGGTTACTACCCGCTGCGCGACACGCTGAGCCGGATCCTGACCGCGCAAGGTATCCCCACCCGTGCCGAACAGGTGCTGATCACCAACGGCTCGCAACATGCCATCAGCCTGATTTTCCAGACGCTATTACGCCCAGGAGATACGGTGATTGTCGAAGAGCCCACCTATGCCGAAGCTCTGGGATTACTGCGCCTGCATCAGATCAACATTGTTCCAGTGCCCAGCGATCGTCATGGCATGTGCGTTGAGCAACTACCGGAGCTGATCGCCCGGCATCAGCCCAAAATGATCTACACCATCCCCAATTTCAATAACCCCACCGGGCGTTGTATGAGCGAAGCCCGCCGCAGCCGCTTGCTGGCGTTGGCTCAGCAGGCCGGGATAGTGATCCTGGAGGACGATTTTGTTGGCGATCTGCGTTACAACGGTAAAAGCCTGCCGTCACTGCGCGCCATGGCTCCCGCTGGCACGGTGATCTATGTCAGTACCTTCTCCAAAATGCTGCTACCCAGCATGCGCATCGGTTATCTGGTGGCAGACAGCGAACAGTATCTGCAATTCTCACGGCTCAAACACGTCGACAGCTTTACCAGCTCCAACCTGATCCAGCGCGCGCTGGACGCCTTTGTCACCGTTGGCAGCTACGACAAGCAGCTGCGCCGGGCGGGAAGGATGTACCGCCAGCACCGTGATGCGATGGTGGCTGCATTAAGCGAGCACCTGCCGCCGGGCTGTCGGTTTGACATCCCCGCGGGAGGGCTGTTTATCTGGCTGGAATTACCACCTGCCGTAAGCACCACCACGTTGATGCCAATAGCCTGGCAACAGGGTGTCACCTTTGCCCGTGGCGAATGCTTTTATGTTGAGGAGCAGCACGGCGCACATGGCTTGCGGCTGAATTTTGCCGCCAATACGCCGGAGCTGATTACCGAAGGGATCGCCCGGCTTTGCCGGGCGATTGTTGAGGTTATGGGGAATTAAATGTCACTACCGCAAAATAGGGCGCAGCATGCAGCGCCCCTACGGTCGGGTATGTTATTTAACCATTGAGACTAAATACTGGCCCACCAGAGCCGCAGTTTCATGCCCCAATAGCTGGTCCAGCCGGTGGTGCTCTGCACCACCTTGCCTTGAGAGATCACCACAATGGTCGGCGTTACGCCAATCTGCCACTGCGCCGATAGCTTGCCCTGCTCATCGTTCACCACCGGCAGTTGCAACTTTTTAGCCGCCAACCACTGCTCAACCTGCTGGTCATTGCCCGAACGCAGCGCCACGGTCATGACGTTACCGCCGTTTGCCACCAGCTTGGCCACGTAAGGCGTGGTAAAGCGGCAAACCCCACACCAGCTGGCCCAGAAATAGACCAACAAAGGTTTATCCTGGCTGAGCTGCGCCAACGACACCTGCTCTCCATCCAGGGTTTCGAGCATTTGTTGGTCAAAGGTCAAGGGAGCCTGCGGGGCCCGCCACCAGTCCATGGCGAACGTCACGCCCAGCACGAGCAACAGCAAAATCAGCAGTTCGCGCGCCCAGCGCCGCAACCTAGCCATTTTTTACCTTCGCCAATTGCTGCTTCACTAACGCTTCCAGATCCTCATAAGACACCGCGCCCGGCAGCATCTGATCGCCAATCAAGGTGGCTGGCGTTCCCTGCACACCAAACTGTTCCGCCAACTGCATATTGGTGCGTAGCGTGGTCATACTCTGTTCAGTCGGTGCAACCTGCTTAACCCCGATTTTATCTTGGGCAGCGGCGATGCTGGCGTTGTCATGAAAGCCTTTTTTCGCCATCAGGCGTTGATGCAACGGCCAGAACTGTTCTGGATGCTGTTCCCAAGCCGTTAACGCCACCCGCGACGAGGCGATCGAGCTTTCCCCTTTGAACGGCAGCAGCTTCACCACCAGCGCCACATCGGGATATTTGTTGACGATCTTCTCCAACATCGGATCAAACTGCTTACAGTACGGGCAGTTGTAATCAGTGAAAGCCACCAGCGTCAGCTTGGCATTCTTGGCCCCCAATCGTGGGCTGGCGGGATCGTCGAACAAGATTTTGCTATTTTTCTCAATAGCCTGGCCGATTTGCTGGTCGTTGGTTTGCTGCTGCCAGGCGTTAACCGCTTCCGCCAGAATATCTGGGTTAGAGACCAGCGTTTCACGGATCAGCTCTTTGATCCGCACTTCCTGCTCGGCGGTGAAAGGGGCCGCAGCCCAGACCGGGGTGACAATCAGCAGCAGTAACATCAGTAACTTGTTCATTTTTGGTTTCCTTTGGCAGTAGACAGGGCTTGCAGAACGGCTTCGCGAGTGAGCAGCGGTGACAACACTTCGCCGTCTGGCGAGCCGGGGCCATAGATTTGGTTAAAGGGAACGGCAACGCTGCCGCGCTGTTGCAGGAAGGTCGAGATGCTTTCCGACGGGCGGCTCCAGTCACCGCGCAACGCTACCACATCCTCGGCGCTGAGTGCTTTTTGCACCTCGTCGCGCAACAACACGTTGTATTTATTAGCCTTGCAGGTTACACACCAGTCGGCGGTCACATCGACAAACACCCGTTTGTTGTCGGCCAGCGCCTGTGCGATCGCCTGCTCAGAAAGCGGTTGCCAGGCGATGTTGTCGTGCAATGGCTGTCGCCATTGGTTGGCCGTCAACGATCCCACCAGCAATGCCAAACCGCCTACCACCAGCACGCTGGCCGTCGCGATCCCCGCTGACCGGGCACCTAACCGTTGCCACACCGCCAGCAATAAACCGAGCAGCAAGATGGCACCGACAATCAGAGTCGGCTTCACGCCGATATGGTTGGTCATCAGGCTAAGCAGCCAGAGCGAAGAAACCAGCATTAGCAAGCCCAGCGCCAGCCTCATCCCGTTCATCCAGCGGCCAGGACGTGGTAGGCGTAACGCCAGCGCAGGCCAGGCGGCAATCAACAACCAAGGCAGGCTCATGCCAATTCCCAGCGCCACAAACATACCCCAAAGCACCGGCAACGGAGCCGCCAATGCAAAGGCTACCGCAGTTCCCAGGAAAGGTGCAGAGCAAGGCGTTGCCAGCAGCGTGGCAAACGCTCCCTGCCAGAAATGACCGCTCAAGCCACGCCCGTTATGGGTGGCCAGCTTGGTATTCAACGAGGAAGAGAGTTGCAGGTGGAACAGGCCGAACAGATTGGCACTGAATAGCAGCGTCACCAGCACCATAAAGCCGATAAACCACGGGTTTTGGAATTGGATACCCCAGCCCAGCGCGTGATTGCTCAGGCGCAACAGCGTCATCAGCAAGGCCAGCGCCATAAAGGACACCACGATCCCCAAGGAAGAGGCCAGAAATTGCCAACGCACGCTACGCCGATCGCGCTGTTCGACCTGCAAGATGGAGCCTAGCTTCATCCCTAGCACCGGCAGCACACAAGGCATCAGGTTAAGAATGAAACCGCCCGCTAGCGCCATCAACACCGCTTGCCATAAGGGGAAAGCCACGGTGGAAGGTAAAGCAAGCGGCCCGCCAATGGTCAGCGTAGCCTCCTGAGCGATTCCACCATCGCTGATAACCAGCCGCAGCTGTTTACCGAGCAGATCCGGTGCTGCGTCTCCCCAACCATCACTCACGGGAACTCGCGCTTGCAGACTCTCGCCATCACTGCTGACCGTTGGCTTGCCCAGATCGGCTCCTGCTAAGGTATCAAAGAACAGCTCAGGTTGTTGCCAGCCCGCAGTGCGTTCGGCGCTAATCTGCAACTCACCGTTGCGATAACCGGCACGCAGGCTGTCCACCAACCCGCTGGCAATCGGCACCTGCCCCATCGCCTGAGCAAAGTCGTGATTGAATTTTGGGTCAGCCGGAGTGGTGAGATCCAGTTTGAACGGATAATCGGTCAAGATGCAAACGTTGCTACAGGTGGATAAGGTAAGCCTTCCCTCCAGTTGCTGTGGCACAGCCCCCTTGAACACGATGGGCAGCGTTACCCGCTGCTGATAGCCCTGCGTCGAAATCCCCGCCACGTCAAAGCGCTGCGGGGTTGGCCAGAACCAGGTTGCCGGTGGTGGGTTACCCTGCCAGGTGATTGCTGGCGCAATGCCGCCTTCCCCTGGTGAGCGCCAGTAGGTTTTCCATCCTTTTTCCAGCTCAACAGCGAGCAGCACACGGGTTTCGTCCCCGTTGCTGGTGTCGGCACGCAGCCTGACTTGCGCATGATCGTTCTGCGGGCTTTGCAGCCAGCCGCTATCCGCTGCCTGTGTTGCAGGTAGCCAAAGCACTAACAGGCAAGCCAACGCCAGCCTGATGATATTCCACATAATTGTTCTCCATAAATAAATTAGTCACTCGGTTTAACGAGGGATTAACTCATTCACGGAACACGCATAATCGCAGATGCACCCTGAGGGTGGGGGGGGAAATAACGCGTACAGGAGGGTACGGCAGGCGTGGAGCGATGATCGGAGCCAGCAGGACCAGCAACATCCCCAGGCCAAACAGCACGTTTTCAAACATCACCGGTGGAGAGGCCAACAGCGATTTAGCACTCAGCTCACAAGGGGTCGTGGTGGTGGCCTCTTCATCACCGCTGGCCGAAGATTGGCTAACGCTGACAGTGGGCAGGCCAAGAGCTAATTGCAAGGTATGCAAACCCGCCATGCGCTGGGTGAGGCACGTCAGTACCACCAGGCAAGCCAGGGTTAAAAACCATTTTGCAATCCGCTGCCGATTTATCATCACGCCCTCAATGCCGTATCTGCGCCTATCTTAGCGGCGCAAATAGGATAAGCAACGATTAGCCTGTAAAGAAATGTCTGGCGGCGGTATTGATGGCACGAAATTACAGGTATCATAAGCGATTAAGCCTGTGCTTTTCGCCGGGTATGTCGACTTTATACACTGCGAAGGACTGGTGATATGCAACCATTAAGTGGACCTGGCGCTCCTGGCGCAGCCGATCACCCTCCGACCGCAGGCAAAATCCCCCCTGCCGACGATCAACCGCTCTCCCCAGCCCAACGCACCCAGTTGGAAAAACTGATCGTCAAGATCATGGCCCTCAGCCCGGCCAAATCCGCCGAGATCTGGGCCACGCTGCGTCATGAATTAGGGGCGGATAACCACAGCGAACTGTTGGCGCGCCATTTCCAACCGGCCGAGCAGCTACTGCAAAACCGCCTTGGCGTGGCACAACAGAGCCATGCCAGCCGCCAACTGCTGCAACAGCTCACTGAACTGTTGCCACAAGGCAATAACCGCCAGGCGGTCAGCGACTTTATCCGCCAGCAGTTTGGCCATACGGTGTTAAGCCAGTTGAGCCACCCACAGCTCCAGCAAGTGTTGAACCTGCTGCAAACCGGCGAACTGACAATCCCTCATCCGCAACAAACGGCCACCAGCGATCGTTCGCTGCTGCCTGCGGAACATCAGCACTTGCAGCTGCAAGTCACCAAGCTCAGCGCGGCTACCGGCGAGACAACGGCCAAACTCTGGCAGGCACTGTTCGATCTGGTCGGGGTAAAAATCAACGATCCGTTGCCCGCACGCCACTTCCAACTGCTCAGTCAGTTTATGCAGGTGAAATTGGCGCTCAGCCCACAAACGGCGCCGACGCTGCAAAACCTGCTGGCGGTATTGAAACAGCCAGCAGACCAACAGGAGCAGCAACAGCTCAATGACTATTGCCAGCACCGCTTTAACGGCAACCTCAATACGCCGTTGACCCACGCGCAGCTAAACGACGTGATCCAGCAACTGTTTACCCGCCGTCTGGACAAGGCTGGCCACGCTCCGTCGCTACACAGTGACGTCCAACAGCCACAGCCATTACTTAACCCGCTAATCGCTGCCCTGCCGCAGCCTTTACAGTCGCTATTCAGTAAGCCTTTGGCGCTGGTTGTCGGCGTTATCGTATTGGCATTGGTACTGTGGGCGCTGTTTTAACAGCCGCACTCCGGTGCTTTATCCCGCCCCTGCATCGTCCCCTGCTCAACACCGATGGCCACCGGATGGCCATCGCGTAGCCAGAAATCCAGCCCACCAATCAGCTCTTTGACCCGAAAACCGAGCTTGGCCAACTTGTATGCCCCCTGGGTGGAACCGTTACAGCCGATACCGTCGCAGTAGGTGACATAGACCTTGTCACGATCGAGAGATGAGGTACTGCTTTCATCCATTAAGCGATGGGGAAAGCTCAGCGCTCCAGGAATATGCCCGGCGGAGTAGAGCGCGCTGGCACGGGTATCGATCACCACAATCTCGCTGACGCCATTGCGCAAATCTTCCGCCACGTCCGCCGAGTCGGCGTAAAAGCTGAGCTTAGCCGCCAGATAGTCCAGGCTTTGTGCTGCCGCTGCCGGGGGAAAAGCCAATACCAGTGAAGAGACGTTCATAGTGCAACTCCAGTGCCTTAAGGTTGATGACAATAGTGCCTGATTTTGGTCTTATGTTTGAGACCCATTTTGCCAAGGTGATAAGACCGATTATGTCTCAGGTATTGCTGACGCTATTTCAACAGGCGGATAACGCGACGGGCACACTACGTGAGCGAGTGTGTAATACGTTGCGCACGGCGATCCATAGCGGCACGTTAAGCGCGGGCCAGCGCCTGCCCTCCTCGCGGGTTCTGGCGGCCGATCTGAGCATCTCACGGGTTACCGCCGAAGCCGCCTATGCGCAGCTGGAAGCCGAGGGATATCTACATCGCCGGGTGGGCCAAGGCACCTCTGTCGCTATCCAGATCGCCAAGCCTGCGCCAATACGCAAATCCAGCGGCCAACTGCGGCTCTCACAGCGCGGTTTGGCGATTGTGCAAACCGGTGGCTGCCGCGATCCACAACAGCCACTACCGTTTGCTGCCGGTTCACCGGATCTGCGCGCCTTCCCGTTGAAGCTGTGGCAACAGCTCACCGCCCAACGGCTGCGGCTACAGGGGGAAAAGCTGCTGCGTTATGGCGATCCCCAAGGCTACTTGCCGCTGCGTGAAGCCATTGCCGGTTACGTCGGCCAAACCCGGGGCGTGAACTGCGACGCGGAACAGGTGATCGTCCTGACCAGCTCCCAACAGGCATTGCAGCTGATTGCCACCTTGCTGATCGATAATGGAGATGTGGTGTGGGTCGAGGAGCCTGGTTACAACGGGGCCAAGAACGCATTTACCAGCGCGGGAGCCAATCTGGTACCGGTGGCAGTGGATGAGGCCGGGCTGCAGCCAGACGGCTCGTTGCCTCCCCCTCGCCTGATCTATCTGACGCCTTCGCATCAGTACCCCACCGGCGTGGCACTCAGCCTGGAACGGCGATTGGCCCTATTGGAACAGGCCCGGCGATCGCAAAGTTGGATTATTGAGGATGACTACGACAGCGAGTTTCACTATGACGGCCAACCGATGCCCGCCATGCAGGGTCTGGATCGCCACGGCACGGTGCTGTATGTCGGCACCTTCTCCAAAGCGCTGTTCCCCTCGCTACGGCTGGCCTATCTGATTGTGCCCCCCGCGTTGGTGGCAGCGTTCACCACCGCACGTTCGGTATATGACGGCCATTGCGCTCAGTTGGCACAGGCCGTCACGGCAGAGTTTATTCTGCAAGGGCATTTTGCTGCCCACATCCGTTATATGCGCCAACTCTATCGCAGCCGCCGTGATTGGCTACTAACGCAGCTAGCACAGCACCTGGGGCATTTTGCCACGCCACAGCACGCGGGCGGCGGGCTTCAGCTCGGCGTTTGGCTACCGGTGGGCCAAGAGGCAGAACTGACCCGGCAGGCGCAACAGCTAGGCGTCATTACTCCCGGCCTGTCCACCCAGTATCAGAACGCCAGAGCCAGACGCGACGGCTGGTTACTGGGGTTCTCGGCCCTCACGCCAGGGGAGATTACCCTGGCCGTGGAGCGGCTGAGCCGAATTAACCCAGTAACAGCCAACCCACCAACGTAGCCCATGCCAGGAAGGGTATCGAATAGTAATGGAACCGCAGCCAGATCTGGCGTTCCCCCGCCATCCGCAGGGCGATCAGGTTCGCCAGTGAGCCGATCGCCAGGCCAAATCCCCCGGCGTTTACCGCATAGGCCACCAAGGCGCTGGACGGCACATAGTTCAGCAACAAAATGGTCGCCGGGACGTTGCTGATCACTTGGGATAAAGCGATCCCCAACACATATACGCTGCCGTCCGCCAGCGAGGCAATCTGGTCAAACAGCGGCTGCAGCGCTGGCAGTTGGGTCAGCAAGCCAATATTGATAAACATGGCGAGAAATACGAAGATCAGGCTCCAGTCAATCTGCAGCAGCACCTGGCGAGCCAACAGCAGAAAACCGGCAAACACCAGTAACATGCCATACAACGGCACGTCCAAATCCAAGCAGATCAGAAAGGCCACATACAGCGCGACACTGGCCAGCAACAGGCGCATTTGATAAGGATAGGGTTGGGTGTTAGGGGCTTTGACAATTTTCCGCGCCGGGAAACTGAACCAGGTGACCACCAGCAGGCTCAGCATCATGATAATGCCGAACGGTGCCATGCGCCCGATAAACTCCATAAAGGTCAGCGAAGACTTGCTCCACAGCAAAATATTCTGCGGATTGCCAATCGGTGTCAGCAACGACCCGGCGTTAACCGCCAGTGCCTGGAAGATGATCAGGCGGCTTATCGGCAGTGAAGAAAGCTTTTTCAGCGTAATGGTCAACGGGATAACGATAAACAGCGCCACATCGTTGGTGAGAAACGACGACAGCACCGCAGCAGCACACACCAGAAACAGTGCCAGTGAACGTTCACTTTGCAGGGTGTTCACAATCTGGCGGCCGATAAAATCGAAATAGCCACTAACCTCAACGCCTTTGGTCAGCAGCATCAACCCCAGCAGGGTCATAATGGTGCGCCAATCGATAAAGCCAGAGAGTGCCCTCAGCGGCTGTGGCCCAATGGCGTACAGCAGCATCCCCATCAGCAACAACGCATGCAGGAAGCGGTCATGCAAAAATGGCCTCAACAAACTGGTCAGCGCATTTGAACTCATGGATTTACTCTTATTTTTCAAGCGAAGGCTGGAAAACGACGTTAGCCGAAGCTCTTGAATTACGCCAGTAAAAAAGCACGTTGCCCTTTCCATTTATCGTATTTTGTTTTATACCCGTCGTCTTTCCCTGCTTTTAGGATTTTCTATGGCCAATTCCATTGCCAAAAGGCTGCTGCTCAGCGCGGCGCTGATGCTGCTAGCCGCCTGTAACGATGCCAACACCCGCCCCCAGATCGACATCGAAGGCAAAACCATGGGGACGTTCTATAGCGTAAAGGTCAGCGGCACTATCACCGAGAGCAAACAACAATTGCAGCAGGAGATCGATGCGCTGCTGGAGCAGGCTAACGACGATATTTCCACCTACCGCCCCGATTCGGTGTTATCCCGCTTCAACCAGAACACCACTGCCGAGCCGCAGCCCATCCCCCGTGGAATGGCCGATATCATCCTCACCGCTCAGCGCATTGGCCGTGATACCGGAGGTGCTATGGATATCACCGTCGGCCCTTTGGTTAACCTGTGGGGCTTCGGCCCGGATAAGCGGGCCGTCAAAGTCCCCAGCCAGCAGCAGATCGACGTGGCTCGCCAGCATATTGGTTTGCAACATCTGAAGCTGCTGAGCGACAGCCGGGGTGAATGGCTGCAAAAAGATCTCCCGGAGATGTATGTCGATCTCTCCACGCTAGGCGAAGGTTACGGCGTGGATCAGTTGGTCCAGTTGATGGCGCGCAAAGGCATCACCAACTATCTGGTATCGGTGGGTGGAGCCGTTTCATCACGCGGCGTGAATGGCCAGAACAAGCCTTGGAGGGTGGCAATCCAAAAGCCCACCGACCGGGAAAATGCGGTGCAAGCGCTGGTGGATTTGCAAGGCTACGGCATCAGCACTGCGGGGAGTTATCGTAACTACTTCGAGCAGGACGGTCAGCGCTATTCCCACGTGATCGATCCCGTCACTGGGCGGCCTATCACCCATAAGCTGGTTTCCGTTACGGTGATTGCCCCTACGGCGTTGGAAGCCGATGGTTGGGATACCGGGTTGATGGTGCTGGGCACGGAAAAAGCGCTGAAACTGGCCGAAGAGAAAGGACTGGCGGTGTATCTGATCAGCAAAACCGATGACGGTTTCAGCGCGACGATGACGCCGCAGTTTAAGGCGTTTTTGGTGCAGTAAAGGGTTTTGATTCCCATGTTGTCCCCTCACCCTAACCCTCTCCCACAGGGAGAGGGGACCGATCGAGTTCGCTATTCGTTACAGAAACTTACCTGACCATGGCACTAAATCAACTGCCTTTTACCCTGCTAACAGATTGATCACGGCACCTTGCCACAACACTGTACCAGCTCCCTCTCCCTGTGGGAGAGATACCGTCTTGTCGGCTATCCGGCAAGCGGTATTTCCGCATTAAATGTCTTTCCTGATTTCACCACACCATAGGCCAGTTGCAGCAGTTTTCGCATCGCCGCACACACTCTCTCTTTGCCCGATTTCCCACGCAACTTCAGTCTTTCTGTTAAGTCTTTAACCACAACATTGTATTGGCTTGCCACCACCGCGGGCATGTATAACGCGCTTCGTAGCTCACCGTGTCCCACTTTCGATAACCGGCTTTTCCCTTTAAACATCCCCGACTCACATCGCTGTGGATTCAGTCCTGCGTACGCTACCAGGGCCTTGCTGCTGGTGAACCGACGCAGGTTTCCTGCGAAGGCCAGCAGGCTGGAGCTCAGCATCTCTCCCACTCCAGGGATACTTTTTAGCAACTCGCTGTCCCGTTTCAGGTCAGGGTTATCATCGATGTGCTGACTGATTTTCTTCTTCGTTTCTCGTATCAGTTCATCCAACGTGGCGATGTGCTCATTGAGTGAAGGGACGATGACTGCTTCGGCCACCTCCAGGCGATTTTCTTCCATCTGACGCATCTCTTCCAGGTTCTTAAGATGCCTGACCAACGCGGTCAACTGGCGTTCGCTCAACGGGGCTGGGAACCACGGGTCAGGCTGATGCAGTGCGCAGTAGCGGGCTATCATCGCTGCATCGCTTTTGTCCGTTTTGTTCCGGGCCAGTTCTGTATTGCCGAAGGAATGGATACACGCCGGGTTCATCAGACTGACGTGGTAGTTGTTGTCTGCCAGATAAGTGGCCAGTTCCGTACTGTAGCTCCCGGTGGCTTCCATACAGACATGACAGTCGCCAAAGCGGCTCAACCAGGCTGCGAACTCGCGGCATCCAGAAGGGGTATTGGCAAACTTTTTGGTTTTATACTTCTGATTGTCCAGCAGTACGGCGACATCAAATTTGTGTTTGGCGATATCAACGCCGACAGGGGTTCTACGCATTATGGCACTCCATAACCATGTCTGAAATTTATCGCCGGACCATCCTTATATGTGGGTGCTCATAGGCACAGGATACCGTTCGGTCTAGAAGGCGACAGGGAAATAGACAGCCGGGGCACAATCTCTCCCACGGGCTCATAGGCACTAGGGTTAGGGGGAGCTCACCGGCTATCTCCCGATGATCAGTCGGGGATCTTCTCCGCTAAGGCGGAGAAGATCAAGACATAAGGGTTGGGGTGAGGGGCCGACTACTCTGCCTCAGCACCGGGTTTTTCATCCTTGCGGTGCAGCAGCGAATACACCGCCGGGATCACCAACATCGATAACAATGGCGCACTCACCATACCGCCAATCATCGGTGCGGCAATCCGCTGCATCACCTCTGAGCCAGCACCACCGCCCCACATAATCGGCAGTAAACCGGCCATAATGGTCGCCACCGTCATCACCTTCGGCCTGACGCGCAACACCGCCCCTTCGCTAATCGCCACCATCAGTTGCTGATGACTCAACGGCTGACCGGGCTGACGATGTTTCGCCAACGCCTGATTAAGGTACAGCACCATAATCACGCCAAACTCCGCCGCCACCCCGGCCAGGGCAATAAAGCCTACCGCCCCCGCCACCGACAGGTTGTAATCGAGCAGATACAGCAGCCAGACCCCGCCTATCAGCGCAAACGGCAGCGTCGCCATGATCAGCAGCGCATCGCTCACGCTGTTGAAGGTGACAAACAGCAGCACGAAGATGATCGCCAGCGTTACCGGCAGCACAATCTTCAACTGGGCGCTAGCGCGTTCCAGATACTCAAACTGCCCGGACCAACTTAGGGAAACCCCGGCAGGCAGCTTCACCTGCTGTGCCACCACCTGCTGCATCTCTTCCACCGCCGATTTCAAATCGCGCCCGCGCAGATCGACATAGATCCAATCCGAAAGCCGGGCGTTATCGCTTTTCAGCATCGGTGGCCCTTCGGTGATGCGAATATCCGCCAGTTCTGCCAAAGGTACTTGCCCACCCGTCGCCGTCACCACCGGCAATTCACGCAGCTTTTGCAGAGAATCACGGATCTCCCTTGGATAACGGACGTTGATCGGATAACGCGCGCGTCCTTCAATGGTTTCAGCGATGTTTTCCCCACCCACCAACGTAGAGACCACCGATTGCAGCTCTTTCACCGAAACGCCGTAACGTGCCGCACGCTGGCGATCGATATCGATATCCACATAGCGCCCTCCAGCCAGGCGCTCCGCCAGTGCGGAAGTCACACCTGGAACCTGCTTCACCACCTGCTCAATCTGGCTGGCCGCCTGCTCAATATCGGCAATATTGCTGCCGTTGACCTTGATACCTACCGGGCTTTTGATGCCGGTCGCCAGCATATCCAGACGGTTACGGATCGGCGGCACCCAGACGTTGGCAATACCGGGCACCTTGACCACGCTGTCCAGTTCGGCCACCAGCTTGTCCATCGTCATGCCGGGCCGCCACTGGTCGCGGGGCTTAAAGCGAATGGTGGTTTCCAACATGGTTAGCGGAGCCGGATCGGTTGCCGTCTCCGCTCGCCCAGCCTTGCCAAAGACCGTGTCCACTTCTGGCACGGTTTTGATCAACCTGTCGGTCAATTGCAGCAGCCGTGCCGCCTCGCGGGCCGAGATCCCCGGCAGGGTCGAAGGCATATACAGCAGATCCCCTTCGTCCAGCGGGGGCATAAACTCGCTGCCCAGGCGGCTGAGCGGGAATAGGGTCAGCACCAACAGCAGAGCGGAAATCCCCAGAGTGGTTTTAGGCCGTGCCAGCACCGCTGCCAGCAACGGCTGATACATGCGGATCAACCAGCGATTGATCGGGTTGGCATGTTCGTCCGGAATGCGGCCCCGGATAAAATAGCCCATCAGCACCGGCACCAGCGTGATGCCCAACCCGGCGGATACCGCCATCGCATAGGTTTTGGTGAACGCCAATGGCGCAAACATCCGCCCTTCCTGCGCCTGTAGCGAAAACACCGGGATAAACGACAGGGTAATGATCAACAGACTACAGAACAGCGCCGGGCCAACCTCCACCGCCGCTTGCTCAGAAATGTGCCAGTAATCTTTTGAGGTGGGCTGCTGGCCGGGATGGCGTTGCCGCCACTGCTCGAGCACTTTGTGCATGTTTTCGATCATTACGATCGCCGCATCCACCATCGCGCCGATAGCAATAGCTATTCCCCCCAGCGACATGATGTTGGCGTTAACCCCTTGATAATGCATCACCACAAAGGCGCCCAGGATCCCCAGCGGTAGAGTCACCATCGCCACCAGCGCCGAGCGGAAGTGGGACAGGAACAAGGCGCACACCACCGCAACCACCAGGAACTCTTCCAACAGCTTGAATGACAGCGTATCGATCGCATGCTCGATCAGTTGCGATCGGTCATAAACCGGCACGATCTCCACGCCCGGCGGCAGAGTGTGCTGAAGCTGTTGCAGCTTGACCTTCAGCGCATTAATGGTTTCCAGCGCATTCTTACCGTAGCGCATGACCACAATGCCACCCGCCACTTCACCTTCACCGTTGAGCTCCGCCACGCCACGGCGGATTTCCGGCCCCTCACGCAGTTCTGCGACCTGTGACAACAGGATCGGCACACCGTCGCGCGCAGTGATCACCACGTTATTAAAGTCGGCGAGTTTTTTCAGGTAGCCGGAGGTGCGCACCATATACTCAGCCTCCCCCATCTCCAGCAGCGCACCGCCGCCTTCCTGGTTGGCATCCTGAATGGCGCTCACCACCTGCTGATGGGTAATATTCAGCGCCCGCATACTTTGCGGATTTAATATCACCTGATATTGCCGCACCATGCCGCCAACGCTGGCCACTTCCGCGACGTTAGGCACGGTTTTCAGTTCGAACTTGAGCGTCCAGTCCTGCAAGGCGCGCAGATCCGCCAGGCTGTGTTTACCTGTACGATCGACTAGCGCATACTCATAAACCCAACCAACGCCGGTAGCATCCGGCCCCAGCGCCACTTTGACCTGCGGCGGCAGCGAAGACTGCACCTGACTGAGTGACTCCAACACCCGCGAACGCGCCCAGTAAGGATCGGTACCATCTTCAAACAGAATGTAGACGTAGGCATCGCCGAACATGGAGAAACCCCGCACCGTGCTGGCTCCCGGCACCGTCAGCATGGTGGTGGTCAGCGGGTAGGTCACCTGATCTTCGATCACCTGCGGCGCTTTGCCCGGATAGGTCGCCCGGACGATCACCTGCACGTCAGAGAGATCGGGCAGCGCATCCAGCGGTGCCTTCTGCAACGCCCATACGCCCCACCCGGCCAGCAATATCGAAGCCAGCAATACCAACAGGCGATTGCGTATCGACCAGCGGATCACGGAGGCGATCATTGGAGGCCTCCTTGCGGCATGATCTGGCTGATGTGCGAGCCGTTTTCATCCACGCTAAAGTGGAACATCACCTTGCTGCCGATGCCAATCCCGGCGGGTAAGCCACCCGCTGGCAAGGTGAAATCCATGGTCATCGCGGGCCATTGCAACTCTGCCACCGGATCGTGCGACAGCGTGACGGTAGCGCCATCCACCGCCTCGACCACGCCCAACGTCTGATACTGTTTTACCCCCGCCTGCCCGGCCATCTGTGGCAAGGCGCTGCGCATGCTGGCTTCGGAATCAATCAGGAACTGGCCTGAGGTGACCACCTGTTGTCCGGCTTGCAGACCCTGTTTGATTTCTACCCAGCCGTCCTGTGCCAGGCCGGCGACCACGTCAACCGGAGCAAAGTGGCCGTTCCCTTCCGCCACCAGCACCCGGTTGCGATCGCCACTGCCGATCAGAGCCTCCTGCGGGATAGCCAGCACCGGCTTGGCCCCGGCGTTTTGCGCCAGTTGCACCTGCAAATACATGCCCGGCTTCAGACGCTGTTGAGGATTTTTCAGCACGATACGCGCTTTAAAGGTGCGGGTAAGCGGATCGACGTTAGGCAGCAGCTCGCTGACCTCCCCGGTGAAGCGTTCCCCCGGCCAACTGGCGGAGCTGGCTGCCACCGCATCGCCAACCTGCAACAGCCCGGCCTGCGCCTGCGGGTAATCAATCACCATCCACACCGGATCGAGACTGGCCAACTCAAACAGGCCCTGCGTTGCGGTAACCTGCATCCCTTCCCGTGCGTCCAGCTTGTTGATAAACCCGCTCTCTGGTGCGGTAATGGTAATGCGGGTCTGGGGTTGGCCGCTGCGTTCAACCTGGCGAATGATGGCTTCAGGCATAAACTGCAATGCCAGGCGCTGGCGGGCGGCAGAGGTCAGTGCGCTATCGCCCAGTTTGCGGATCGCCAGGTATTCCTGCTGTGCAGCACTCCAGTCCGGGATCCACAGCTGTGCCAGCGCTTGTCCTTTCTTTACCTGCTGCTGGCTGGCACGCACATAGAGTTTGTCTATCAGCCCGTTGGCCCGAGCGGCAATCACTTGCACGCCGCGCTCATCGGTGGCAACGCTGCCATAGGCATCAAGCTGCAAATTCAATTCACGCAGTTGTGCAGCCGCTGTACGGACGCCCAGATTCTGCTGCTGGCGGGCGCTGATAGTGACACCACCGTCATCCTGCTGCTCATCGGCATAGCGTGGCACCAGTTCCATATCCATAAACGGCGATTTGCCCGGCTTATCAAAACGCTGGCCTGGCACCATCGGATCGTACCAATACAGCACCTGCCGTTCGGCACCGCCGCTAGCGGGTTGCGCCGCGGTTTTTTCCCCGGCAAACCAGTAACCGCCCATAGCACCACCCAATAAGGCGGCTAACAGCGTCAGGCTAAAACGCATTTTCATGACTTTGCCTCCTGCACGGTGAGATAACGGATGGCGGCCCACAGCTGAGCCAATTCACGCGCGGCCTTACCGGCGCTCAGACGGCTGTCGAGCAAGGCCCGACGAGCTTCCAACACTGAGGAGAGATCGCTTTTACCACTGCGGTATTGCGCCAGTTGCAGTGCCACGCGCTGTTGTTGCAACGGGATCGCTTGCTGCTGTTGACGCTGCCATTGCGCCTGCGCGGCCTGATACTGCGCCAGCAGCGTATCTAACTGGGCCTGATGGTCGCGGATCAATAACGTCAGTTGGTCGTTGGCTTCCATCGAGCGGGAAACGTCAGCGGCATAGTCCTTATCCTGCCGCTGGGAGCGGAACAGGGGCAGATCGACGGTAAACATCACACCCGCCATATCCTCATAGCCATCGGCCCGTTTGCCATACGACACCTCTATCCCCACGTCTGGAATGGCGGCCACCTCGGACTGCGCCGATCGCGCCTTGGCCACATCGGCCTCACGGCTGGCCTGCACGACTTCCGGATGCTGTTTTATCGCTTGTCGCAACAGATTGCTCTCGGCGGGCAGGCGCTCGAAACGTGGCAACGGGCCACCGATCCCCTCAACCTGCTGCCCGGTCAACTGGGTTAAGCGAGCCTGGGCGATGGTGACGTCACGCTGTGCCTCACTGAGCCGGTCCTGCATCGCCAACAGCGTCAAGCGAGCATCGATGACGTTAGCAGCGGGCGAACTGCCGCTGGCCACTCCGGCATGTTGGGCGGCGATCTGGCGTTCACTCTCCTTGAGCAAGACCGTGGCATCCTTCAGCGTCTGCTGGCTCAGCGCCAGTTCCAACCAGGCTTGTGCCGTCTGCTGCTGCAAACGGGCACGGATTGTCGCACTGCTGGCTTCGGTTTTATTGGCCTCGGCCCGTAGGGTATCCGCCTTACGTTGGCGCTTAGTGCTGCTGACATAATCCTGCATGATGCCAACCCGCTCCATGGTCATCCCGTCACGGGTCAAGCGCCGGGCGTTACCGCCCTGTACCGGCACGTTTTCAATGCCGAATGTAAGCTTGGGATCGGGCAACTCCATCGCCGAATCCGCCATGTTTTGCAGCGCATTCACCTGATGCTGGTTGGCCGAAAGCTCGGCGGAATAGCGCTCCGCCGCCGCCAACGATTGCTCCAACGTCAGGCCGGTTGCCTGCGCACTCGCCGTCCAACAGGCGAGCAGCAGCCAGCCCACCCGCAATGGGTGAGAAAGTAGTCTGGACATGGTGCCCCCGTTAGTCTTGGCTGGCGCTGATGGCGGTCAGCTGATAGCCACCGTCAACCTGACGGAAGCTGAACTCCACCGCAGTCCCGGCAGCCAAGGCAGGCAATGGCGGCTGGGGCTGCAGGAAATTCATGGTCATCGGCGGCCAGTTCAAGGCAGGGATGGCAGGATGGGCGAGCGACACTTTCTGCTCACCCCAGGCCTTGATGGTCCCTTTAGAGTGATAGACGGCGGCGTCTTGGCTGGCATGTTGGTGATGTTGCATCTCCGCAGCGGAGACGAATGAAGAGAACATCAGAGAGATGAAAACGGCAGTGATCAGATTACGCATAACGATAGCTCCATAAAATAGACAAAAACAACTCAGGTCGCCGTGCTGGACGGCAAAGCGGTTGGTTTGGCTATTCACGGAAGCGGCAGAAGACGATCTCTGCCGGCGGGCCTGCTATCGGAGGGGTTTGCCAATCGAGGCGTGAGAACTGTGCCTGGGGCTGAGGATCGGCAACCAACAGCTCACTGCTGGCGGGTAATACCGCCGCCAAGGCCAGGTTGCCGTGATCTTGCTGTGCAGAATCTGGTACGCAGTGCTTTTCACACAGTGGCCCTTCGGCCTGCATCATCTCATTGGCTAGCGGATCGGCGGCCTGCATATGCATCGTATGCTGTGCGGCTGGCGCAACGGTGGTGAGTTGCAGATTGCAGTGATGGCTGGCGATCGCCAGTTGGCTGTTTAGCAGTAGCCAGCAGACGGCCAATAGCCATGCTGCGGCCCGCTTCTTGGCGAAGCGCAACCGATGCATAGATATTGAGATGGACGCCAAAGCCGACATGCAAAAATTCCAGAGTAAGAAACTGCGCTGAGTATATCGGCAGAAAACCCTCACAGGAACGGAATTTACACCCGCTGACAAAGCCGCCTCGGAACCATCCTGCAAACTGGAAATGCTTTGATTTCAGTCAACTACACGGCTTAAAAAGCCCGTTAATCATAGCAAAAACCGGCTTGCGCCGGTTTCCATTATTAATTCAGCCCCAAGGTCCACTGGGCTATTTTGAAGTAGATGATCAAGCCGGTGCCATCTATCAGCGTGGTGATAAACGGGGCGGAAACTACGGCAGGATCCACACCGAAGCGTTTCAGAGCCATTGGGATCACGGAAGAGACAATCGCGGCCCACAACGTAATACAAACCAGGGTCAAGCTCACGATGAGCGTAATCTCATAGCCGATCCCCATCATCCAACCACGGAACGCACCAGCACAGGCCAGCGTTAACGCGATCATGATCGAAGTAGTCATTTCCTTGCGCAGCACGCTCCCCACATCGCGCATACGGACCTCTCCCAAAGCCATGGCCCGCACAATGGTTGAGGTGATTTGCGTACCGCTGTTGCCCCCGGTGCCCACCAATAGCGGGATAAAGAAGGCCAGGGCAATCGCCGCTTCCAATGACTCCTCAAAATGCTGAATAACCGTACTGGTATAAGCTTCGGCGACGAACAGCAACAGCAGCCACACGCTGCGTTTTTTCCACAGTTCGAAAGAGGTCATTTCAAGGTAAGGCTTATCCAGCGGCAGGCTTGCCCCTTGCATATGGGCATCCTCGGTGTTTTCATCCTCGATAATCTGCGCTATTTCGCGCTCCGTTAAGCAGCCAACCAAACGGCCATTATCGACCACTGCCACAATATCTAAATTATTATTGTCCACCAGTTTGGCGATATGTTCACGTTCGTCCGTGGGTTTGACATGGAAGAAGGTGGTTTCCATCATATCCTTGATACGCTCGCCATTATGTTCTTCCTGCAATAAGCGTTTAACAGAAAGAACTCCCACCAGTTTGGTGCCGTCTTCAATAAAAATTTGTGCGGGAATATCGTCGTTGGAAAGTTGATTAACGAATATTTTCCTGGCTTCGCCAACGTAAAGATCTTGATGCAGAACAAAGACTTTTTTGTTCATATAACGCGCAACGGCGTCGTCTTCAAAGTTGGCATTTTGGTAAAGGTCTTGCAATACAACATGTGACATTCTAGATACTCCCGATTGAAAGATGGAGTCTCATAGAGGCGACAAGACAGGACAGCGAAAGCCGATCCCCACGTCTTGGGTTTAGCACTATACAACGTATCCCCAGGGGGAAGTTACCTTAGCAATGCCTTGATTCGGCTAATGCTTGTTTTACCCTTGGTGGCCTCTCTCGATGCCATTAGAGCGGTAACTTGTGTTCGTATAGGAGCCTCGCCATAACGAGATCGTAAAGCTAGATAAAGCGCAGGCATTATGCCGGGTTTTATCTGATAGAGATAAAAAACGGAAATGTTGTTTATACGTCATTTATATGAAAAGCAAAAAATTAACATAATAAAAACATTGTTATCACAGAATTTTTTAAGTTAAACGAAAAACGCCGCCTCGTTTAATTTAATAATGGCTGTTTTGTTTTTGATAAATAATATGCTAGAGGATCGTACTTTCAGGAGTTTGGTTTAAGCGTTATTTAGAATTTCATACGGACATATTCCACAAGCAACGCCATTAATGACCCTGCCCCTGGCACCTATTATTGATTTTACAAAAATATAAAAATACTGACCCATAATGACATTTCAAGGCGTATTTTCACTCTATCAACGTCGATTAAATATCCTATTTACCCCATTAATGACCTGAATAAAGTGCCTATACTGCAATGTAGATAATGAGGAGAATAACCTTGGAAAACTTAAAGCGCAGCATCATTGCGCTAACCCTTTTAACGGTGCTGATTGTGGCCCGTTTCTATTTCTTCAGCTGACGCTTTATTGAACGAAAGCAGAATATCGAACTGAGGTATTCCATCGTCTAGAAAAACAAAAAAATCGGGCACCTATTACGGTGCCCGATTGATAATATGACGCCCTGCGCTTACTTCTGCAGTTTACGCATTACCAGCGTGGCGTTGGTGCCGCCGAAACCGAAGCTGTTGGACATGACCGTGGTCAGCTCACGCTTGGTTGGCTCGGTCACGATGTTCATGCCAGCCGCCTTCTCATCGAGGTTATCGATGTTGATGCTTGGCGCAATGAAGCCGTGCTCGACCATCAGCAGGCTATAAATCGCTTCCTGCACGCCCGCCGCACCCAGTGAGTGGCCGGTCATGGCTTTGGTAGAAGAGATGGCCGGGGTGTTATCGCCAAAGACTTCACGGATCGCGCCCAGTTCTTTCACGTCGCCGACCGGCGTGGAGGTGCCGTGTACGTTCATGTAGTCGATTGGTGTGTCTACGCCCTGCATTGCCATCTTCATGCAACGCACCGCGCCTTCACCCGATGGAGCCACCATGTCGGCACCGTCTGAAGTGGCACCGTAACCGATGATTTCCGCATAGATATGTGCGCCGCGAGCCAGAGCGTGCTCCAACTCCTCAACCACTACCATGCCGCCGCCGCCTGCGATAACGAAACCGTCACGCGCTGCGTCATAGGTACGGGAAGCTTTTTCTGGCGTGTCGTTGTAGCTGGTGGACAGCGCGCCCATGGCGTCGAATTCGCAGGCCATTTCCCAGCACAGCTCTTCGCCACCGCCAGCAAAGACGACGTCTTGTTTGCCCAGTTGGATCAGCTCAACGGCGTGGCCGATACAGTGTGCTGAAGTTGCGCAGGCAGAGCTGATGGAGTAGTTCACGCCGCGGATTTTGAATGGAGTGGCCAGGCAGGCAGAAACGCCTGATGCCATCGCCTTGGTCACCATGTATGGGCCAACGCCACGCAGGCCTTTGGCGCGCATACCGTCAGAACCCGCAACCTGGTTACGTGGAGAACCACCACCGGAACCGACCACCAGACCGGTGCGATCGTTGGAAACCTGATCGGCTGCCAGGCCGGAATCTTGAATCGCTTGTTCCATGGAGAGATAGGCGTAAACCGACGCGTCGCTCATAAAGCGCATCACTTTACGGTCAATCAGACCGGTAGTGTCGAGTTTAACATCACCCCATACGTGACTACGCATGCCGGAATCTTTCAGCTCCTGAGAGAAGGTGATCCCAGAGCGGCCTTCCTGCAGACTTGCCAGGACCTCCTGCTGGTTGTTACCAATGCTGGAGACGATTCCCAGGCCAGTAATCACTGCACGTTTCATTCAAGTACCTCTTCCACAATTTACATTCGGGATTTTGCAACGCACTTTAGCGTACAGATGTACGCCGAACAAGTCCGATCAGAATAATTTTGCATTATCTTTACCCAGTTTGCACCTCGGGGCTACCCCCGTTAAAATCGCTCTATCCCTTGAGTTACGAGCAACCTACCGTGAGCAATGCCCCCATCCAAACCGCAGCGTTAAGCTGGAATGAACAAGGTACACCTGTTTCGAAACAGTTTGATGACGTCTATTTTTCCAACCAGGATGGGCTGGAGGAAACCCGCTACGTCTTTCTGGGGGGCAACCGGTTGCCACAACGCTTCAGCGATCACCCACGCTCACTGTTTATTGTGGCAGAAACCGGCTTCGGTACCGGGCTGAATTTTCTGACCCTGTGGCAGGCCTTTGCCCGTTTTCGGCAGGAGGCACCCGCAGCAAGTTTGCAGCGCCTGCATTTTATCAGCTTTGAGAAATACCCATTGCAGTTGGACGACCTGGCGGCAGCCCATGCCCAATGGCCAGAACTGGCCCCCTTTGCCGATGAACTTCGCGCCCAGTGGCCTTTGCCGCTGCCAGGCTGCCACCGCCTGCTGCTTGCCGAAGGACAGATCACGCTCGATTTATGGTTCGGTGACGTCAATACCCTGCTGCCGCACTTTGACGCCAGCATGAACGATCAAATTGACGCCTGGTTCCTGGATGGCTTTGCGCCGTCCAAAAACCCCGATATGTGGAGCGAACCGCTGTTTGCCACCATGGCGCGTTTTGCCCGCCCAGGCGGTAGCTTTGCCACCTTCACTGCCGCAGGATTTGTTCGCCGTGGGTTGCAACAGGCCGGGTTTGAGGTCAGCAAATGCAAAGGCTTTGGCCAGAAACGCGAGATGCTCACAGGTCAGCTACCCGCCGACACCCCGACAAGCGTCAATCCAAGCCCGTGGTTCCTGCGCCCGGCAGCGGAGAATACCGACGACGTCGCCATTATTGGCGGCGGCGTAGCCAGCGCACTCACCGCGTTGGCCTTATTGCGCCGTGGGGCCAGGGTGACCTTATATTGCGCCGATGCACAGCCCGCAGAGGGCGCATCCGGCAATCGCCAGGGGGCGCTGTACCCATTGCTGAATGGCCGGGGCGATGCGTTGGAAAACTTCTTCTCCGCCGCCTTCCCCTTTGCCCGCCACCAGTATGACGCCCTGCTGCAACAACAGGTTGAGTTCGATCACCAGTGGTGTGGCGTCAGCCAATTGGCCTATGACGAGAAAAGCGCGGGGAAGATCGCCAAGATCCTGGCCGTTACCTGGCCGCACACTCTGGCACAACCGGCCGATCGCGCCACGCTTAGCGCCCTGTGTGGGATCGATACGGGGTTTGGTGGCATTCACTATTCACTCGGGGGATGGCTGTGCCCTGCTGACCTGACGCGTGCCGCGATTGCCCTGGCCGAACGGCAGGGATTGGTTTGCCACTATCTGCATACGCTTTCCGATCTGAACCGCAATGATGAAGGTTGGCTGCTGCATTTTGCTGGGGGTGAAACTCACCAACATGCGACGGTGATCCTGGCTAACGGGCACCAACTCACCACTCTGGAACCTAGCGCCGCTCTACCGGCATATGCGGTACGTGGCCAGGTTTCACATATTCCCACTACGCCAATCTTGAGTGAGTTAAAGCAGGTGCTGTGTTACGACGGTTATCTGACGCCGGTGAATCCTGGCAATCAGCAGCACTGCATTGGTGCCAGCTACCAGCGCGGTGAATCAAACACTGAATATAGCCAGGCAGAGCAAGAAGAGAACCGCGATCGCCTGCTGCGCTGTCTGCCAGAACAGAACTGGACGCAAGAGGTGGATATCAGTGGCCAGCAGGCACGCTGTGGCGTGCGCAGCGCTACGCGAGACCATATGCCGATGGTCGGTGCCGTGCCGGACTATCAAGCCACTCTGGCGCTGTATGGCGATTTGCAGCAGCAGCGCCAGCGCGGCGAAGCAATTGCCAATGCGCCAATGTATCCGGGGTTGTTTATGATCGGAGCCTTAGGCTCACGCGGCCTGTGCTCCGCGCCGTTGGCCGCGGAGATTTTAGCGGCTCAGCTGTTTGGGGAACCCTTACCGGGGGATAGCGAGATGTTGGCAGCGTTAAACCCAAACCGCATGTGGGTCAGGAAGCTACTGAAGGGACGCGAGGTATAGTTCATTTGAGGGGCCAGCGTGATGCTGTCCCCTTTAAAGCAATTACTCAGTCGGCAACGCTGTCTGATACAGGTTTTCCCACATGCCCAGCACCAACACCTGATCCGGCGGGGAAAGTTCCCCGGCCTTGATGGCCTTGTCCAGGCTGCTCTGCACCCGCACCTTGAGCTGCTCGGCGCTGTGTTCGGCATGTTCTTCCGATTCCGCCACCGCCAAAGTCAGATGACCGCGCAGGTAGCCACCGGCAAACAGTTCATCATCGCTGGCGTGCTCTACCATGTCATCAATCAGCGCCAGAATGCGCGCTTCAAATTCTGCGATCATCAAATTTCCTCGTTAACAAACAGACTCTGGCCTCAGAGATCTTCCGGGTAAGGAAAATGCTCGGCCGCCAGCGGAGGCGTATTGTAAAACGATTGCAGCGCCTGAATAAAGCGCGCAGGTCGTGTGGGTATTCCCCGCTCCAACAATTCCAGCACCCGGGTACGGACTTTACGCTGGAAACCTATGCGATCTGGCTCGCAATCTCCACTGAGATTGTCGCAGCTGACGTTGAACGGGAAACCGGCCGCCACGCAGAACATCCACTCCAAAGCCTGCGGATTAATCTCGACCGCTTCGAATTCACTCTGCGTCTGGGCATCGCGCCCATCCGGGCAATACCAGTAACCGAAGTCCACCAGCTTGCGGCGTTCGGCTCCGGCGATGCACCAATGGGAGATTTCATGCATGCCGCTGGCATAGTAGCCGTGTGCAAAGACGATGCGGTTATAAGGCAGATCATCATCGGCAGGCAGATAGATAGGCTCATCGTCGCCTTTAACCAGGCGGGTATTGAACTCATCGCTAAAACACTGATTAAAGATTTCAATCAGTTGCGGATACTGGTGTGTGTTTGGCATAAAGAACACTCAAAAATACTCTTCGCCTTTCAAGCCACAGCGTTGTTGGCTGCACTTGCACACCCCTGTCACTTACTAAAGTAAGCTCCTGGGGATGAGCAAGCTGGCCGCCTAGCGGTAACTTGAAATTCATTGAGTATAACCATAGATTAAAGAAGGTTATTATCTCACTAAGACGCATCATTGGCACACTAAAAATGCAAAGCCAACCACTGTTGGATTTCCGTCCCGTGATTGTCGTACAGCAATTTGCAGCTCATGATCAAAGATACTATCACGATCATCGGCCGGATCAGCTTCTGACCCTTGGTCAGCACCATGTGCGCGCCAAGACGGGCTCCGAACACCTGCCCTACCAGCATCACCAGACCAATGCTCCAGATCACTTGGCCGCCGATAATAAACAGCACCAGGCTGCCCAGATTGGAGGTGAAGTTCAGCACCTTGGCATGAGCGGTCGCCTTGGCCAGGTTAAAACCGCACAGCGTCACATAGGCCAAGGCATAGAACGAACCGGCTCCTGGCCCGAAGAAACCGTCGTAGAACCCTACGCAACCCCCAGCTACCAGGCCAAAGGGTAACGCCCCCAGCCGACGCTGGCGATCGCTTTCCCCCAACCTTGGCGTCAGCAAGAAATAGACGCCGATGCCGATCACCAACAGCGGCAGCATCTGGCGCAGTATATCGGCACGCATATGCTGCACCAGGATCGCCCCGATCACTGACCCCACCAGCGTCAGGAAGATGGTCAGCTTCTGGGTATTAAGATCGACGGCCCGACGGCGAACAAAGTACAGGCTGGCGGAAAACGATCCCCCAACCGACTGCAATTTATTGGTCGCCAACGCCTGCGTGGGAGGGACGCCAACGGCCAGCAGAGCCGGTACGGTCAACAGCCCACCGCCACCGGCGATCGAATCGATAAACCCGGCGAACATTGCTACCAAAAACAGTATCCCGAGCAATTCGGGACCTAACACCAGCCCATCCATAAGTCGTCTGCCTGCAAAAGTGGAGCCATACCTGATACCAATTGCTAGCGGATTTGCCTAGGTGGTTGGTACTCACGGATCTATCGATTTTTCTTTGCCGCACACAGTACGCCTTAAACCAAAAAAAATAAACGTCCTGCCCGCCAGGAGCCCACTATGCATTTTAAGCATCGACGCTAGGAAAACGGCATTTTTCTTTTAACTTCATATTGATAGCTTGGAGGTATTGAACCCGCAGCCCGAAGTGAAGAGAGCAAAATACGATGGAACACACCATTGGCATATTAGGAGGCATGGGCCCCGCCGCCACCGCCGACATGCTCAGCAAATTTGTCCATTTCCGCCATGCTCATCGCGATCAGCAACATATTCCGGTAATTGCCTGCTCGATCCCGGATATTCCCGATCGCAGCGCCTGTCTGCTGAGCGGTGGCCCTTCCCCTTATGACTATCTGGAGCGCTACTTGCACCTGCTGGAGCACGCCGGGGCCGAATGCATCGTCATCCCCTGCAATACGGCTCACTACTGGTATGATCGTCTGCATGCCGCCGCCAGCGTCGAGATGATCAGCATTCTGGATGCCACCCTGAGTGAATTGCCGAGCGGCTGCAGGGCGGTAGGCCTGTTGGCCACGGATGCCACTCTGGCCACTGGCCTATATCAGCAAAAGATTGAGCAGCGGGGTTTAACGTTACTGACACCGCATAGAGAGCGGCAACAAGCCGTTATGCAGGCAATTTATGCGTTAAAAGGTGGGGATGAAGCAAAGGCGCAGGCACTGTTATTTCCACAGATTGCTTACCTGATAGCTTCCGGGGCCGATACCTTGATTATGGGATGTACTGAAATTCCCTTGGTGATTGGCCGTCAGACCGCACGGTTTGACTGCCGTTTTATCGATTCCACCGCTGCGCTGGTTAGGGCAGCCATTCGCTGGTATGAAGGCAAGCAAAGCGAGATTACCCCACCGGCGGTTTACCTGGCCACGTCAACCATTGACTGATGCTGGCTCCCACTCAAAGACCTGGCGCAGATCGCGCCAGAAGCGTTCGGCAGTTTGGCTCATGCGGGTGTCCATCCGATAGGCATAAGCATAAATCGGGATCACCAACTCGTGATCATCCAGGCAGATCAGCCGCCCTTGTTCCAACTCCTGAGCTATCGCATAGGCCGGGAGCCAGGCAACGCCCGAGCCGTCCAGCGCTACCTGCTTAAGCAGTTCACTCATCGAAGAAACAAACACCGTGGAGAAACTCAGGCTGGTAGATTTGGCCAGCGTCCGGTTGACCAAACGCCCCATATAGGATGCCTGGCTGTAATTGAGCAGCGGGAAATTTGATTGTTGCAGGGAATAACGCGCCTGCCCCTGTGCATCGCAAGCACACACCGGAAACAGCGAGGATTCGAACAGCCGTATATGGGCGAATGGCAGCTGCAACAGATTTTCATCATGGTATGACAGGATAAAATCACTCTGCCCTTCGCGCAATTTGTGAACCGCGCTATCCACATCTATCGCTTCAACCGCGTAGGTAAAATGATCCGACATCTGGCGCACCAACGCAGGCAGCAACCCCAGAGAAAGTGAATGCGCGGCAGCAATCTTGATTTTATGCTGAATAAAATCGCTGCCGCCGCGCAGTTCGGTAAGATTGCTTTCCAGTTGCTGCAACAGATTCCTGACCTGAGAGTGGAAAACTTTGCCCTGTTCGGTCAACTGCAACGGCGAGACTGCACGGTTGAACAGCTTGACACCGGCGGCCTGTTCCAACGCGATGATGCGGCGGCTAAAGGCCGGTTGCGAGACATTACGCCGCACCGCCGCCTGCGAAAAGTTGCGGCATTCCTCTAGCGTCAGAAAGTCATACAGCCATTTGGTTTCTATATTCTGCACAATACGCATGGCGAATCTCATTACCTCATCATTAATGGGGTTATTCTACCTAGGCAGGCAAAATAACCACCATCAAATCTGCGCTAACGATCCGCTATCTCCCAGCCAGAAAAGCTATTCGAAAGTACCTTTTACACAGGCCTTGCCGTCAACCACCATGCTATGTCCACGGGCATAAACGCGTTCCAGGGTCAATTCAGGGGTCAACACCATTAAGTCCGCATCCTTGCCAACGGCAATTTCCCCCTTATCCCCCAGGCTGAGGAAAGCCGCCACGCTGCAGGTAAACGGCTCCAGCGCCTCTGCCAACGAATAGTCATAGCGCTTGACCAGCGTGGCCAAGGTTTCCAGCAGGCTGGCAAAGCCTGCGACACCAATACCACTCAGGTTACCTTTGGCATCAAATACCGGCTGGCTACCGTTACCGTCTGAGCTGACCGTCAGCTGCGACATTGGCACCCCTGCCTTGCGGGCCATATCGATGGCCTGAGCGGGGGCAATAGGCTCCATAATGCCGCTGGTGATATCGATATGGCCACCCTGTCGCGCAAAGGCCAATGCAGCCTCAAATAGCGCTTCGCTGCGGTTCACATGGGTGGGCAGCAGTTTGCCAATCGGTACGTCGCCGTTTTCCAGGATCCGGTACAGCGGCTCCAGCAGCTTGTTGCTGCTACCCATATGGAATACGCTGACACCGGCTTTGCCGCCCAGCAATCCACCCACGCGTGCCTGCGCCGCCATATTGGCCAATATGCCTTCATTCGGGGCTGATGAACGGTGATCGGATACGGCACATTTCACCCCAATCACCCGGTCGATCAAGGCAACATCACGTTCGACGCTGCCGGTAATGGTGGGCGACGGGAGCCGATAAGCACCGGTCAGCATATAGGCGGTGATCCCTTCTTCATTCAAGGCCCGAGTCTTGGCCAGCAGGCTTTCCGGATGCCGGGTAACCGCATCGGTGCCTAGCAGGCCAATCGCGGTAGTAATGCCCGCCTCAACCAGGCGTGAAAGAGCAACCTCTGGCGTACGCGTTGTCGGTCCGGCTTCACCGCCGCCGCCAATCAGGTGGATATGCTGGTCGATCAAACCAGGGCAAAGCAGTTGGCCATGCAGCTCGATCACTTCACAATCCGGTACGACATCGCTGGCTATCTCAGACGCGATGGCAATGATCTTGCCTCTGGCAATCAATACGTCCTGAACGCCCAGATCTGCCGGGGCATAAAGGTGCGCACCGCGCAAAAGCTTAAATTCCGCTGCTGAAAAATTCATCGTCAATTCCTTATCTAACCAACAATTGCATTACCCAAATCGACAGCAACGCGTTGAGGATGCAGACCCCGATGATATGGGGATAGTATTTGGCATTCACTTCCGCCGTGCCCAGGCAGCGCCCGACGTTTTGTACCGGGTTTCCCATCAGATAGATCGCAGGCAGCAGGACGGTAACATCATGGCCACTTAGCGTTCCCGCCGTCGCCAGGCTGGCCGCCACCCCCACCGCGCCCCCCATGCTCATCAACGAAGCAAGCAACACCGTAGCAGCAACGCCTGGCAATCCCCAAACGGCCATCACCGGCTCGCAAACCTGCCCCACCAGATCCAACAGGCCGGTGATCTTGAGCGCCTGAATTATCACAAACGCCATAACCACGTTAGGCAGCAGGTTAGTGGTGGCAATAGTGAATCCACGTCGTGCACCGTCAATAAACAGATCCATGACATTTTTTCTGACTTGAGTTGCCATGATTAATTATCCTTATTAACAGTGCGACGTTCAGAAACGGAAATAAAGACCCGCAGCATATTGGCCCCGACAAATTTGAAGAGCAGAATAACCACCAAAGGTAAGATCACCGAAGTTCCAAGAAAGGCAAATACCGCCACTCCCGATGAAAAATAGTTGGTAATAATGGCGCTACCGCTGGTTTGATAAGCGGCAAATATCACCTTTTCCCCCTCGGTAATTTTCCCTTCCTGGCCCAACTCTTTGGTCATCCCTGCCGCCGCATCGGTATTTTGCAGGTTGGCAATCAGAGCCAGGGAACAAATGCCGGGGATGCCCAGCAGTGGCCGCAGGATCGGCGTCATCAGCTGTTGTGCCGCTCGCAGTCCCCCCAGGCCATCGGTTACCGCGATGATCCCCAACGATAAGATCACCGAAGGCGTCAGTTCCAGTGCAAACAGAAAACCATCTTTGGCTCCGCTACCCCCCGTGCCGCGAAACGTCAGGTTGGCTTGGCCAGCAACGCTATTCACGTGGCCAAAAGAACCGTTTAATACGGTAAAATCAAATACCCGCCACCAGCCTTCGCTACCGGCAAATACCCCAGAGAAAAACAAAATCGTCAGAAAAAAGGAGAGATAGCCCGTCCAAGTGACCTTGGGTTCACCCACTGCTTCAGCTAATGCAGTATCCTGCTGCGCCATAGTTATTATCCCGTCTTAAATAAAAGTTTTTATCATGGTGCAGAAAATAGCTTTCTGCCCAGGCGTCGTTTTTATTCGAAGTAAAATACCTGCCCTGTCAGTAAGGTTTTTGACCATAGCACGGGGAGGATTAACGGGAAAAATGCAAGAATGTCATTCGCTATGCGTTTTATGCATAACTGAAGCGATGCTTAAATATGGGGAGTTAAAAACGAAAACGCCTCATTAAGAGGCGTTGATGACAAAGCGGCAATATTGCTGAATAGCTGTTCGATCTTAGGGGCGCAGCATGCAGCGCCCCTACGCTATCAGCGGTTGGCGAAGTGGCTATCCAACAGCGCCTGACAGGTTGGTGGCAGCGGTGGCGGCTCCTTCTTGACCGGATTGGCATTTGGCTGATGCGGTTTGAACCAGCTGGCCAACTCGGCACCACAGCCATCGCCCACCGGCGGCGCATCCTGATCCAGACACTCCAGGCTACCCGCCGGGCAACGCAAGCGTACGTGCATATGTGCACGATGCCCAAACCAAGGGCGGACCTTATGCAACCAAGCGCGATCGGCACCGGCATCCTGGCACAGACGCTGTTTGATCGCCGGGTTAACGAAGATCCGCGTCACTTCGCTGTCCTGCGCCGCCATCTTGATCAAGGATTCGATCTGCGGCTGCCACTGGCGATCCACCACTTGCTTACCGTCACCAGAGACCAGATCGATCGGCTGCGGTTTCAACAGTTGCTGAGCGCTCCAACGTTGGTGCGGCAACTGCAACCAGATGTCCACGTCCAAACCGGATTGGTGGCTGGCATGGCCGCTGCTGAAGCGCCCACCGGCCGGCATTGCCATATCGCCGATCAACACCGTGCCCAGTGTTTTCTGGTTGGCCTGGCTGCTCAGGCGTTGAATAAACGCCAGCAGGTCAGGGTGGCCAAAATAGCGCCGCTGATCGGGACGCATCACCTGATAATCCGGTGAGTTAAGCGGCAACGGGTGCGCCCCGATGATACAACCATTGGCGAAACCGCCAACGGCCTGCGCAGTGCCACTGACCGGGTGGTCAATCTTTTGCCACGGCGTTAACGCCAAGGCAGAGCTGGAAGCGATCAACGCAGCGAAGCCCAGCAGCCATTTTTTCATCGTAATCCCTTACCAGCGTGGTACGTCGGAAATCACATCACCGTTTTGCGCACGCTGGCGCAGCAGGTGATCCATCAGCACGATCGCCATCATCGCTTCGGCGATCGGCACCGCACGGATCCCGACGCACGGATCGTGGCGGCCACGGGTGACCATTTCTACCGCTTCACCCTGACGGTTGATCGTACGGCCCGGCACCATGATGCTAGAGGTCGGCTTCAGCGCCAGATGGGCAATCACCGGCTGACCGCTGCTGATACCACCAAGAATGCCGCCAGCATGGTTGCTCTGGAAACCTTCAGGGGTGATTTCATCGCGGTTTTCACTGCCACGCTTGGTGACCACGGCAAAACCGTCGCCAATTTCTACACCTTTGACCGCATTGATGCTCATCAGCGCATGTGCCAAGTCGGCATCCAGGCGATCGAACACCGGCTCGCCCAGCCCAACCGGGACGTTTTCCGCCACCACGGTCACTTTGGCACCGATGGAGTCGCCCTCTTTTTTCAGCGCGCGCATCAGTTCGTCCAGAGCTTCCAGCTTGTCCGGATCCGGGCAGAAGAACGGGTTCTGCTCTACCTGATCCCAATCTTTCAGCTCGCAGCTCACGTCGCCAATCTGCGCCAGATAACCGCGCACCTGTACGCCAAACTTCTGCGCCAGATATTTTTTGGCGATAGCACCGGCGGCAACGCGCATTGCGGTTTCACGCGCCGAAGAACGGCCACCACCGCGATAATCACGCACGCCGTATTTCTGTTCGTAGGTGTAATCTGCATGGCCAGGGCGGAACACGTCTTTGATCGCGCCGTAGTCTTGCGAGCGCTGATCGGTGTTTTCGATCATCAGGCCGATGCTGGTGCCGGTAGTGACGCCTTCAAAAACCCCGGAGAGGATGCGCACCTGATCCGGCTCGCGGCGCTGGGTGGTATAGCGCGAAGTGCCGGGGCGGCGGCGATCGAGATCGTGCTGCAAATCGGCTTCTGTCAGCGGAATGCCGGGCGGCACACCGTCTACGATACATCCCAGCGCCACACCGTGAGATTCACCAAATGTGGTGACGCGGAAAAACTGCCCAATACTGTTCCCTGCCATCACGGCTCCTTACCGTTGGTTGTCATCCCGTTCGCGTGCAAACGGGGCATACAGGCCCGCACTGTGGCGGGCCCAGGTTGTTGGTTAGCTGCGGTAGAGGCTGAAATGATCTTTGCAGTCAATCAGCTGCTGTTTGGTCAGCATGAATACGCCGTCCCCGCCGTTATCAAACTCCAGCCAGGTGAACGGAATATCCGGATATTGTTCCATCAGATGTACCATGCTGTTGCCTACTTCACAAATCAGCACGCCGTCATCGCTCAGGAAGTCTGGCGCACAGGCCAGAATGCGGCGTACCAGCTTCAGGCCGTCGCTGCCTGCGGCCAGGCCCAGTTCCGGCTCAAAGCGGAACTCTTGCGGCAGGTCGGACATATCTTCCGCATCGACATACGGCGGGTTGGTGACGATCAGATCGTATTGGATCGCGGGGACGTCACGGAACAGATCGGAGCGGATCGGGATCACCTGATGTTCCACGCCGTGCGCCTGAATATTACGCTCGGTCACGGCCAGCACGTCGGTGGAGATATCTACCGCGTCCACTTCCGCTTCCGGGAAGGCATAGCCGCAGGCGATAGCGATACAGCCACTGCCGGTACACATATCCAGGATATGACGCGGCGGATGGGGGATCAGCGCGCTGAAGCGATCGTTGATCAGCTCACCAATCGGTGAACGCGGTACCAACACGCGCTCATCGACATAGAACTCCAGATCGCAGAACCAGGCTTTATTGGTCAGGTAAGCAACCGGGATGCGCTCGTTGACACGGCGGATCACTCGCTCAACGATGCGGTGACGCTCGCTGGAGGTCAAACGCGCAGTGCGCATATCTTCAGGAATATCCAACGGCAGGAACAGGCTGGGCAAGACCAATTGCACGGCTTCGTCCCACGGGTTATCGGTTCCGTGGCCATAGTAGATATTGGCGGCGTTAAAACGGCTTACGGCCCAGCGCAGCATATCCTGAATGGTGTGCAGCTCATTCACTGCTTCTTCGACGAAAATTTTGTCCAATTTGCCCTCCGGCAGGCACGATGATTCATGATTTAGCCCCGTAGTTTGCCATGAAGCCTGCGACAAATCAGCAGCAATAGCAGCGTAGCAGCATTCTGGTTGGCATTCAGTGCCAGTTTTGCGTCGACAGAAACCTTCGAGCAGGTAAACTAGCGCGATAAATGATAGGCGACGAGCGAATAATGAAGAATAAGCCCCCTCTGAGCAAAGATGAATTATTGCTCTTTAGAGAGTCGGTAGCTGGAGCAAAGAAGCTACCGCAGGACACCATCGTCCACCCAAAACCTAAAATGAAAACCAAGCAGATCGCGCCGCAGCGCCTGTTGCAAGAGCAGGTGGATGCCAGCTTTTACTTTTCCGATGAGTTTCAGCCGCAGTTGGAAGATGAAGGCCCAACGCGCTATGTGCGTCCCGGCTACAGCCACTATGAGTTGAAGAAACTGCGCCGCGGGGATTACGTGCCGGATCTGTTCCTGGATTTGCATGGCTTGACGCAGATGCAGGCCAAGCAGGAACTGGGGGCGATGATCGCCGCCTGCAAGCGTGAGCACGTGCATTGTGCCTGCGTGATGCATGGCCACGGCAAACACATCCTCAAGCAGCAAACGCCGCTGTGGTTGGCGCAACATCCGGACGTGCTGGCTTTTCACCAGGCTCCCAAAGAATGGGGCGGTAATGCAGCAATACTGCTGTTGATCGAACTGGCAGAATAGCGACATAAAAAGGCACTTAGCGGTGCCAAATAATCCGCAGTGACGGTTCCAATAAAGGGGCAATGAGTTGAGAACGACCTTGACGAACTAGCCCCTACCCATCCTGGCAAAAACTTAAGCTCCCTGCCAAATACCATACTCACTTAAATACCCCCCCCCTTTTAAGCTGGAGTTTCAAATAAAACATTTGTTTTAAATATACTTGAAACAAAAATCATTGATGTGATTTAAAATTTACAAGAAAGATCCTGTATTAACACCAAAAAGTAGACAAGGGGAATATTGTAAGTAGAATGCGCATTTTGTTATACGCAGATAAAGCGTATGAATTGTTATGCGCAGTTAATAACCGCTGCAAATAGCCGCATGGCAAATATAGCACCTTGAGTTAATAAAATAATAGCATATATCTCCTGCACAATTTTGAGGGTGCTCCCTCATGGTTGACAGAAATAAAGTTGGCTGCAAAGCCTTTCCCCACCAACTCGTCTATCAATATTGATAGCCTTTGCATCTCAAATATTATAGGAAGTAATATTATGACCCTAAAAAACAAACAGAAGCCGTTTTTTGCCAAACTTTCGCCAATTTGTTTCTTTAGCCTGCTGGCCTTACAGGGAGTAACCGTTGCCCAAGCCGCTATCGTCTCCGCCCCTGGTGGCCCATCGCTCGGAGCCAGCTCCATCAAAGGCGGTACGGTCATCGACATTAATAAGCCCGGCAGAGGGGGCGTTTCTCACAATATCTATAACCAGTTTGACGTAGACCGTGGTGGAGTGGTGCTAAATAACAGCGCACAAAATTCAACGACCCAAGTGGCGGGTGCCATTAACGGCAACAAGAATATGGCCAAAGGTGCCGCTAACGTTATCCTCAATGAAGTCAACTCCGCTAAAGCCAGCCAACTCAACGGTATGATTGAGGTAGCAGGCCAGAATGCACAGGTTATTATTGCCAACCCATCGGGGATTACCTGTAACGGCTGCGGTTTCATCAACGCCAATCGTGCAACCTTGACCACGGGCAAGGCCACGGTGGCTAATGGCCGCGTCCTCGATTACGTTGTCAACAAAGGTAAAATTACCATTACTGGCGATGGCTTGCAGAGTTCCAGCGCCAACTATACCGATTTAATTGCCCACACCGTTGCCATTAACGCCGACGTGCAGGCTCAGGATCTACGGGTCACTTATGGCCAAAACCGCGTTAATAGCGACAACACCAAAGCCACCCTGCTCTCTGCCGCTCGTCAGTCTGGCATAGGTCTTGACGTTTCCAACCTGGGCGGCATGTACGCCAACAAAATTACGCTGATCGGTACCGGGAATGGCGTGGGTGTGAACAACGCTGGCACCCTCGCCGCTTCTGTTGGTGATGTGGTCATGAACATGAATGGTTCACTCACCAATAAGGGGACTATTTCTGCCCAAAAAGATATCAGGGTGGTATTAACCCCAAGTAACAACAGCACATACGTAATAAACAGCCCGGGTGGTTATCTTGAAGCTGGCAATGATATTGACATTAAAAGCTCTTACGTGAAAAACATCAGGGGGACCATGGTGGCCGATGGCAATATCAACATCGACAGTTCCGCAGCCTTATCTTCAAATGTAGGGGTCGATAATGATAATGGTGAACTTAGCGCAGGAAAGGGTATCACTATTAGCACCAAAGGCTCCTCAATCAAGAACAGCAGCGGTATCATCAGTGCCGTGGACGATGTCACCCTGGATGCCAAGTATGGTGTGAATAACTACGTGGGGAGAATTGTATCAGATGCCGGTGGCGTGACGATTAATACCGCTAACACCCTCTTCAACGACAGGGGGATTATTGAGGCCAACTGCTGCGTGACTCTGAATGCCTACAAGATGAGCAGTCAATACGGTCTCGTCCAGACCAGGGATGATGTGATTATTAACGTATCCTCTGAGCTGAATAACACCCAGGGTGAAATTCTGGCAGAAGGCAACATCGCTATAAAAGCGTCAGAGATTAAAAACAACTCAGGTAAAATCATGGCTCAAGAAGCCTTGAATATCGAAGCCGCCCGTCTGGTTAATAGTGCTTATAACAATCCGCTCCAAGAATACGGAGTATTCAGCGGTGGTGACATGAATCTAAACTTAAGCTCCTCACTCAATAATGAGTATGGTGTCATCGCTTCTCATGGTGATATCACCATTACCTCTAACTACCTCATAGCCAATAAGCATGGGCATATTCGGAGCGATAAAAACATCACGCTGAGTGCGGCCAGCATTGGCAATCACAATGGCAATATGATTGCTGCCGAAAATCTGGTGGTTAATGCCTCACGTTTAGATAATGGCTCATCGGCCAGCACCGCTGGAAACATTGAGGCCGGTGATACTTTAGAGATCAACATGAAGCGCGGCCCGCTTTCCGGTGGTCAGCAGGTCGATGGCAGCTTCTATAATCAAGGGACCTTGGCTGGCAAAAACAAGATCAAGGTCAGTACTGATGGGAAATTCAGTAATTACGGCAAACTGATCTCAGACAATACTGTAGAAATCCATAGCAAGCGCTAATCCAGTGCTCATGCTGAACCCCTATCACATCTATTAGCATCGCGAGATAGGTAATAACAAGCTGATAGCCATGTTAACAATGGCCATCAGCTGTTTTTCTTTTTTTACCTATATCCGCACCGCGTCTGATTTAAGAAAAATCATATTAATAAGGAAGTTAACATGCGTTTTCGCTCTCCCAATGCTTGGCTATTGCTTATTCTCACTCCACTGGTTCAGGCAGCTGAAAATGGCCAATTTATTGAGCAGCAAATGAGCCACCAGCAGGAACAGGAAAAAGCACGCTACAACCAATTGGAAACCGTAGGTAAAGACGTTCGCTCCTCTGACAACGGTGGTCTAAGTACCCGCATTGATTTTCCTGAAGAACAACCCTGCTTCACCCTACAACGGGTTGAACTGAACAAAGACGACAAGATCCCCCATTGGATACCCTTGCGCAAACTGACAGAACAGGCGCAGGGGCGTTGCCTTGGGATCCAAGGGGTGAAAGCGCTCGCAACCGCCATACAAAATAACCTGATTGGGCATGGCTATATCACTACCAGGGTAATGATCCCTCAGCAAAACCTGGCAGAGGGGCTTCTCACTCTGGATATCCTGCCCGGCACCATTGGCAACGTCAGGCTAACGGACGACAGCGATAAGTACGTCAACTTGCATACCACCTTCCCTGGCAGCCAAGGGGATCTGCTGGATCTGCGCGCTATTGAGCAGGGGTTGGAAAACATGCAGCGCATTCCTGATGTCGTTGCCAATATTTCACTCCACCCAGGCAGTAAGCCGGGTGAATCCAACCTGGAAATAACCCGTGAACAACCCTCATTCTGGCGTTTAGGCGGTTGGCTGGATGATTCAGGCAGTAAACAAACTGGCCGCTATCAAAGCGGCCTGGCTTTATATATTGATAACCCGACCTCGATGAACGATCTGTTCTACGTTTCTGCTGGTCGTGACTTGCAGTTCCAATCGAGCCGTCATTCTAATAACGGCTCGTTGTACTACTCGGTGCCCTACGGCTTCTGGTCATTGGATTTATACGCCAGCCGCAGCGAATATGTACAAAATATCCATGGCATCTATACCGACTTTTCCTACCGCGGCAAGTATCGCAACCTTAGCTTAAAAGTGAATCGCCTGTTGTATCGCAACGCGAGCCAAAAAAACACGCTCAGCTTTCAAGTCCTCAAGCGTAACTCGCATTTTTACCTGAACGATACGGAACTGCAGTTGCAAAAGCGTAATATGGCCAACTGGAGCGTTGAGCTCAATCACCGCCACTACATCGGCCAGTCCATTGTCGATGCCATGTTGAGCTATCAGCGTGATACCGCCTGGTTTGGTGCCGAAAGACCGGTGGACAGCGCTCCGTCAAGCCGTATCGTCAACCTGGATATCAGCACCTATACGCCATTTACGGTACAAGATCTCTCAATGAGTTATCAATCCCGCTTTCGCCAGCAATATAGTCCGGACCGCCTGACCACTCAGGATCAATTCAGTATCGGTAACCGCTGGACCGTACGTGGTTTTGACGGTGAAATGAATATGATGGCCAATAAGGGCTACTACCTGCGCAATGACCTGAACCTGAACCTGCCAAAATTGGGGCAGCAATTATACTTGGGTATGGATTATGGCCGGGTGAAAGGTGACGGTAGTAACGACTTTGCCGATGGTCACTTGCTTGGTAGCGTTGCCGGTATTCGCGGGAGGGTAAAAGCGGTCGGTTATGACGCCTTCGTTGGGGTGCCGCTGTCCAAGCCCGATAATTTCGCCACCAGCCCGGTCAACCTCGGCTTTACGTTGCAATGGCAATTTTGATGGCGTTAATGACAAAGGGCGATGTTTATCATCGCCCTTTGAGGGTGGGAACCAGCTTAGACTTTGGCCATCACCTGTGACGGGCCAACCTGCCATTCAAACTTGCCAATGCTGCCATCCTCGGACAGCTCGACATTAGCGATGGCGGAGGTAGCAAACATTGGCGGGCATTCCCCAGGGCACAGCTCGGCCACCAGATAACCCACCAGCGGTAGATGGGAAACCACCAGCACCGCACCGATGCCCTCTTTCGCCAGCGCCTGCAGATAGCAGCTCACCAGCCCAGCATCGCCCCCTGGAGTCAACTCCGGCAGCACTTCTTCACCTTCCGGCAGCGTTAACGCTTCGCGTACCGTTTCCAGCGTCTGCTCGGCCCGCAAATAGGGGCTGACCAGCACTCGTTCAATATCCACAGACTTGGTATTCAACCAGGCCGCCATCTGACGTGACTCATCACGGCCACAAACGGTAAGAGGTCTTACCGCATCGCTGGCTGCATCGAGTGCCGCCTCTCCGTGACGCATAATCAAAACTTGCATATTGCACCGCTGTTGTTGACAAAATAACGCTATACAGAAACGCCGAGCGTGCTGTATCGCCGAGTTGCACTCAAGAACACAGGCCTGCTTCAAACGATAACGCGCCGTCTCTCTATGGCGGCCGGGCATTTTGCCTGAAAGTTCGCGTAAAGAAAACGCTGTTTTTTACAACATTTGCGCCCTTACACAAATTCATCGCTGACATAACAACCAATTCAACGGGTTAAATTTTAACCTTGTTGCTATGAAATTTTTGGTAGCGCTGAGTGAGCCACCCACCAAAACGCTACGTTACCCCTCCACAATCTCCCTGTACAGCATCCGGGATTGCCCTAATTGCAAGGAGTGATGGCGATCACAATGCGGCCCTGATCAAACTGTAGCGCAAACCGGGCCGCTATGCTGGTTAACTGCCTTGCGGATAGAAGCGTTCCCCCTGCTCAGCCATGCGCTGCAGGCGTTCACAAGGAGCAAAATATTCACCGTATTGCTGTTGCAGATAGCGCAGGGTTTTTACCACCTTCTCTGCGCCCAGCTCATCCATATAGCGGAACGGGCCACCAAGGAACGGCGGGAAACCAATGCCAAACACCGCACCGATATCACCGTCACGTGCGCTGCGGATCACGCCCTCATCCAGGCAACGCGCCGCCTCGTTGAGCATCATCATCACGCAGCGTTGGGCGATCACCGCATGTTGAATATGCGCCTTGGCGGTGATACCCAGCAGCGGATAGATGCTGCTGTCTGCGCTCTTGCGTTTCTGGCGTGACCTGCTGCCCTCGGCTGGATACAGATAAAAACCACGGCCATTCTTGCGCCCTTTGCGGCCGTCTTTCAGCACTGCGTCGAACGCCGCCGGAGCGGCAAAGCGTGGCCCCAGTTCCGCCGTCAGGATCGGGATAATCTTGGTGCCGACGTCGATACCCACTTCATCCAACAGCATGATGGGGCCCACCGGGAAACCAAAATCGACCAAAGCCTTATCCACCGATTCGATCGGCTCACCTTCCAGCAGACAGCGCGCCGCCTCATTAATATAAGGGGCGAGAATACGGTTGACGTAAAAACCGGCGCGATCGGCGACCACTATCGCCGTTTTACCCTGCTTGTGGGCCAGAGCAACGGTGGTGGCAATGGTTTGTTCGCTGGTAGTGGCATGCGGGATCACTTCCACCAACGGCATTTTATCCACCGGGCTAAAGTAGTGCAGACCAATAACCTGCTGCGGCCTGGCTGCCTGCGCCGCGATTTGGCCGATCGGCAATGATGAGGTGTTGGAGGCGAATACGGTATGCGGCGCGGCATACTGTTCAATATCGGCCACCATCTGTTGCTTGAGCGCGATATCTTCAAATACCGCCTCCACCACGATGTCCACCCGCTCAAAACCGCTGTAATCGGTGCTACCTGAAATCAGCATCATCTGTTTCTGACGCTCTGCCGGACGCATGCGTTTGCTACGTACCCGCTTGCCCAACAGATCCCAGGTGTATTTCAACGCATGGTTGATACCCTGCTCATTCACATCTTTAATGCGCACCGGTAGCCCACCACGGGTCGCCGTGACGCAGGCGATACCGCCGCCCATCAAACCACCGCCAAGTACGCCGACTCGCTGTAATACATGGGGCTGAGCATCACCGCCACGCTCTTTTTTCAACGCCGTAGAGGCAAAGAACAGGCTGCGTAATGCGGCAGACTGTGGCGACATTGCCAGTTCACCGAAGGCGCGGGCCTCCGCTTCATAGCCGCTGGCACTGCCCTGATCCAGACCGGTGCGCACCACCTGAATAATACGTTCCGCTGCCGGGTAGTTACCGTGGGTTTTCTCCAGGGTCTTCTTACGCACGATGCTGAACAGCAGGCTTCTGCCCAACGGACCGTTGAGCAGGCGTTCCTGCCACGGTAGCGCACGGCGTGATTTCCACCCCTGTTTTACACGCTCAATAGCGGTTTGCAGCAGAATGGATTGCGGTACGGCCTCGTCCACCAGGCCCATACGCAGCGCCTGACGCGCGCGAACGTGTCTGCCCGTCAGCATCATATCCAACGCTTTGCTGGCACCAATCAGGCGAGGTAAGCGCTGAGTACCACCAGAGCCAGGCAACAAGCCTAACTGGACTTCCGGCAGGCCGAGCGCCGTTTTGTCATCCAGCGAGCAGACGCGGCTATGGCAGGCCAGTGCCAACTCCAGCCCGCCCCCAAGGCAAGCACCGTGAATGGCGGCAACCACCGGCACTGGGAACGCGGCAATCTGTGCCAGCGTGCTCTGCCCCTTCTGCGCCAGCGTCTGTGCCTCTTGAGCCGTATGGCACGCGGCAATCATGGTGATATCTGCACCGGCAATAAAGGAATCTGGCTTGCCGGACAGGATCACCAAGCCTTCCAGGGTGGCAAGCTGCTGTGCTTTGATTAGCACGTCGTTGATCTGATCAACAAACTCCGCCTTCAGCGTATTGACCTTCTCCCCCGGCACATCGATGATGATCACACCAATATTGTCCGGGCGTAAGGTCAGATGAAATGCCGAAGGCTTGGCACGCTGTTCGTGCAATGCGTTCTCGAAACTCATTTGTCCACCTCCACGATCATCGCCGCTCCCAAGCCCCCGGCCGCGCAGGCAGTGGCCAGCCCCAAACCCCCACCGCGCCGTTTAAGCTCGTGCAGCGTCTGGGTGATCATGCGCGCGCCGGTCGCGGCGAACGGGTGGCCATAGGCGATGGAGCCACCCAACACGTTGAATTTTTCCATATCCACCTCACCGATCGCCTGCTCACGCCCCAGTTTCTGCTGGGCAAACTCGGTGCTGGCGAACATTTTCAGGTTGGCCAGCGTTTGCGCCGCAAAGGCTTCGTGCATATCGATCAGGGTCAAGTCGGCCAGGGTAATACCAGCACGATCCAGCGCCAACGGGGTGGCATAGGAAGGACCGAGCAGCATATCTTCCCACACATCAATGGCGGCAAAGGCGAAGCTGCGCAGGTAGCCTAGAGGCTCCAGGCCGAGTTCTTTAGCACGGGACTCGCTCATCATCAGCACCGCTGCCGCACCATCGGTCAGTGGCGTACTGTTGGCGGCCGTGACGGTACCGTGGCGGCGATCGAATGCCGGTTTTAAGCGGGCATAAGACTCCAGGCTGGAATCTTTGCGGACGTTGTTATCTTCGGCCAGCGGGGTTTTATATGGCGGCACATAGGCGGTCATCACTTCATCGCGCAACAACCCCTGCTCCCAGGCTTTGGCGGCCAGTTGATGCGAGCGGTGTGCCAAGGCATCCTGCTGCTCGCGAGTAATGCCGTGGGTTTTCGCCATTTGCTCGGCGGTATCCCCCATGCGCAGACCGGTAGAGTATTCCGCCACGGCGGGTGGCACCGGCATCAGATCGCGGAACTTAAGCTTACTGAACAGCTTCAGGCGCTGTGACAGCGTGCGGGCCTTGTTGACGTCTACCAATGTGCGAGCCAGCGCCTTGCTAACGCCAATCGGCAGCACGGAGGAAGAATCCGCCCCACCGGCAATGCCAACACTGATGCTGCCAGCCATGATACTTTCCGCCACGTTGGCAATCGCCTGGAAGCTAGTGGCACAGGCACGTGAAACGCTATAGGCATCGGTGTGCACGCTCATGCCGGTGCCAAGCACAATTTCCCGCGCAATGTTCGGCGCTTCAGGCATTTGCACCACCTGGCCAAATACCAGTTGTTCGATCAGGGCGGGATCGATGCCGCTACGCGCCAGCAGCTCGCTCACCGCAGTCTTGCCAAGATCGACCGCAGGTATACCGTGATAAGCGGTAGCCTGCTTGGCGAAAGGGGTACGCAGCCCTTGAACGATGGCGATACGGTCGCCGAGACGGGTAACCAGCGGCAATGCCTTACTCATAAACGCTCCTGAAGAGAGGCCGTCAATACAACGGACAAAAAGAGGTCTGACCTGATGAGGTCATTGTTAACCAAATGTTTACATTTGGCAAACCGGCAGAAGTGAAAACTGAGAGCGGGAGCAACTTTCTGGTAGGGGGTAAAGCGGTGCGGATACCAGCAGGGGCGCATATTACGCCCCTACGGGATCGGGTCGGGATTAACGCAGGCCGAGCTGGAAGATCATGGTTTCTGCCTGGCAAGAGAAGGTGAAATCCACATCCAATTGCACGCCGCCGTCAACCGGTTTAATGCTACTGCTGATGTCACAAGGATCGGACTCCACGCCGCGCGCCTTTTCAGTCAGTGCTGCCAGGGTTTGCTCTGCATCTTGCTGATTGGCAAACACTCGGCTGTAGGAAGCGGTGCAATCGGTGTTATCCATCACGGTTCCGACATCGACACAGCAGCAGGCCGCAGTTTCCTGAGCATTACATTTATTGATTGCATCTGACATAGTTGAAATCTCCTCACGGGCCGCGGTTAAGCTCGCCCAAATAGCCATTTATGATCTGGCGCAAATAAACAAAATTCTGTGTTTATTTTACTCCTCGGGCTTGCCAATCACTAGCCTTACTTTTTGTAAGCATTTTAAGTGACGGAAATCACATAACTAAATCGCCACTTGGTAAAAAAACATAAGAGTTTTGTTATGTATCGGTCGTTTTTTGTTATGTGGATCTCTTTTCTGATATCAATTTGGAAATATTTCAAAAACAAACTTGCAACATCTTAACAGGTCGGACCTATAATTCAGCCACTGGTCTGATTTGTCAGATTGATAACGGACCCTACAATCGCGCGCTCCATGTTACTTTGTGTAACATTGTTTAAATAATAAACACATAAAATGAGGTTTTGGTCATGAGCCAGAAAAACCTATTCACTAAATCAGCTCTCGCAGCTGCAGTGGCAATTATTTCTTCAAACGTATATGCCGCAGGATTCCAGCTGAACGAGTTTTCGGCGGCTGGTTTAGGGCGAGCCTATTCTGGCGAAGGCGCAATGGCGGATACCGCTGCCTCGGCAAGTCGTAACCCAGCAACCATGATGATGTTTGACCGCCCTTCTCTCTCTGCGGGCGCCGTTTTTATTGACCCAGACGTTAACATTACCGGCACCTCACCTTCAGGCCGCAGCCTGGATGCGAAGAACATTGCCCCGACCGCCTGGGTACCCAACCTGCACTACATTCAACCGCTGAATGACCAATGGGCCGTCGGCGCTTCCGTGACCAGCAACTATGGCCTGGCCACCGAATACAACGAAGGCTACACCGCTGGCTCCGTCGGCGGGACTACAGACCTGACTACCGCCAATATCAACCTGAGCGCCGCTTACCGTCTGAACCAACACTTCAGCTTCGGTCTGGGCTTTGATGCGGTGTATGCCAAAGCCAAAATCGATCGCTACGCCGGTGATTTACCACTGCTGATCGCAGGTTCAGGACAACTGCCTCCGGCGCTGGCTGGCCAGGTAGCTCAAATCCCTGCTGATACCCAGATTTCTCATCTGGAAGGCAATAAATGGGGCTATGGTTGGAACGCGGGCGTGCTGTATGAAGTGGATGAAAACAACCGCTACGGCTTTACCTACCGTTCTGAAGTGAAAATCGACTTTGACGGTGACTACAGAAGCAGCCTGCCTTCTGCCTTTAATCCTCTGCTCGGCAAACTCGGCCTGCCAATGGGAACCGACGGCAACAACGTCCCAGGTTCTCTGACCCTGAATCTGCCAGAAATGTGGGAAATTTCCGGGTATAACAAAGTGGCACCACAGTGGGCGATCCACTACAGCATGGCCTACACCAGCTGGAGCCAGTTCCAGGAGCTGAAAGCGACCGACAGCAACGGCAACACGCTGTTCCAGAAGCATGAAGGCTTCCGTGACGCTTACCGTATCGCGCTGGGTACTACCTACTTCTACGACGATAACTGGACCTTCCGTGGCGGTATCGCCTTCGACGATAGCCCGGTCCCAGCACAAAACCGCTCTATCTCGATCCCGGATCAGGATCGCGCCTGGATCAGCGCAGGTACCACTTACGCGTTCAATAAAGACGCTTCCGTCGACGTGGGTGTGTCCTACATGCACGGCCAGAAAGTCACCATCAAGGAAGGCCCATATACCTTCGAATCGAAGGGTTCAGCCTGGCTGTACGGTGCTGGCTTCAACTACCGTTTCTAATCTGTTTTCCTAAACAGAGACGTAAAAACGGCGGGATAATCCCGCCGTTTGTTTTTTCTGCTGATGCTCTAAACGGGCGCAGCAATGTGACGCCCCTACAAATTTAACTCTATTGCCATCAGTCAGGAAAGGCTTACCGTCGTGATGCTGTGCTCAGTTGACGGTGCGTACGACTCCGGTTTTTGTTCCGCAATTTCTTCCTGTACGACTACAGCGTCAGGCTCTGCCAACGGAGCAACTGGCTGCGCCTGCGGTAAAGCCGCGGTCAACGCCTGCAATGAACCGCCGCTGATACCGATTTCCTGGAGCAGGGAATCGATAACCGGGGCGTGCGTGCGGTAAGCGAGCGCGGCAGACATCGCCTGCTCGGCCAGGTTGCCGCCACCGACCGAAGCCGCCGTCGCACCTGCAGCACCGCCAGAACGGTTCAACCCATCAACCTGCAGGATCTTGATGCCGTCGATAGCCTTCATCGGCTCAACGGACTTCTCGATAATCGCCGGCAGTGCCTGCAGCAACGCCAGTTTGAACTTCAGGCTAGTCTGATCGCTGGAAAGCATGTTGACCGCTTCGTTCAACGCGCGCTGGGTTTCCGCCTCTGCCAAGCCTTTCTTACGCGCGGCTTCGGCCAGCTCAATGATGGCAGCGGCCTGCAGTTCAGCCGCCTCTTTCTCCGCACGGGCTTTCAGCGTCAGTTGCATCGCCTCGGTTTCCGCCCCTTGACGGGCTTCGATCAGAGCAACCTGTTTAGCACGATCGGCTTCGGCGGTCTGGCGCGTGGTTTCCACGTTTTGCTCCGCTTTCACCGCCTCGGTCAACGCGTCATTGGCGCGCGCCTGGGCCTGGGACTGTTGCTCAGACTTGGCAGCAATGGCGATGGCCTTATCCTGTTCGGCAATTTCCGTCACTTTTTTCTGCTCGATGGCAGCCATTTCCGTGACTTTATTCTGCTCGATCTCTTTGACGCGGATTTCACGCTCCGCCTCTACCTTACGGGTCCGTACCGCCTGCTCACGCTCGATTTCCGCCTCCTGAATCTGGCGCTCGGCGGAGATGCGGCTCTGCTCGGCCTCGCGGCGGCGTTCCGCTTCGAAGGTGGCGATCCGGGAGCTTTGCTCGGCGCTGCGGGTTTTGACCTGCTGCTCCTGCTCAAGCGACATGAAGGCTTCCTGCTGCTCGATCTCCAGCTTGCGTGACATGGCATCGCGGTTTTTCTCGCGTACTGCGACTTCCACGTCTTGCTCAACTTCGTTACGCTCGCGGCGACGGCGTTCGGTTTCCTGCGTCAGCTTGGTCAGACCTTCAGCATCGAAGGCGTTGTTAGGGTCGAAATACTCTTTCGAGGTCTGGTTAAAGTTGGTCAGCGATACGCTTTCCAGCTCCAGGCCGTTTTTCGCCAGATCTTCAGATACCGTGCTCTGCACGCCCTGCACGAAGTTTTCGCGCGTGTCTTGCAGGTCTTGCATGGTCATCTGCGCTGCGGTGGAACGTAAGGCATCGACAAACTTGTCTTCCACCAGTTGGCGAAGATCTTCCGGTGACAGCGTACGCTGGCCCAAAGTCTGTGCTGCAGTGGAAATCCCTTCAATGGTCGGTTGCACGCGGACGAAAAATGCCACCACCACGTCCACGCGCATTCTGTCCTTGGTGATCAGGCTGTCGTGCATGGCACGGCTGACCTCCAGCTTCAGGGTCTTCATGTTGATTTCAACAATCTCATGAAACACCGGCAGGGAGATGGCGCCACCGCTCAGCACGACCTTGAGACCGCCCAGACCGGTACGCACCAACGACTGTTCCGCCGAAGCGCGGCGATACAGGCGTGAAAAAATCAGTCCGATGATCAGCAGGACAACAAAGATGCCACCCGCAATCGAACCCCAAAACGTAAGACCATCACTAATTATCACCAGGGCTACCTCTCCATAAGTATTATCAAAATAATTCCGTTAAAACCGTGCTCACAGCAGGTCCGGCCAAGGGTTGGCGCTGCCGCTGAAGCGGGATCCGGAGATGCGCGCCGTAACCAGCACCTTGGCTCCACGCACAAAGGCGACATCCTCCTCATCCGGCTCGATCAAAATGTAATGGGTACGCCCATGCTCGTCAGTCAACCTGGCTTCTGCCGGGGAACCAGCCGTGGCCGTTGCGCTGGTCATAATTGCCATCCGGCCGACAAAGCTGTCCGTAGAAACCGCACTGCTCTCGTCACGAGGCAAGTAGCGAGCAATGCCACGGCCACACCAGCGCACGCTGAATACTGCGACAATAAAGGCAACGATCACCGCCAGCCACACCGGTAGTTCACCGCCTGCCAACCATTGCAGTATCAGGCCACTCAGTGAAAAACCGCCGAGAAACAGCACGATGATGACCAGCAGCGGCAGGCGCCCGATATGCAGCCAGCTCAGACCATGGGCGAAAACGTTCTCACCCAGGGTAATATCCGGATGGGAGTCTATAGCGGCATCGAAATGGCTGGAAAAGGAAGCACCGAGAAACACCGCCAGCGTTTCCAGCACGCCGATAAACAGCAGCAGGAGCAGAGCGATCAAGAAAGGGGCATTGCCTGAAGAAAGTAGGTCCATATTGGCGTTCTCCGTGCGCATCACAGCGAAAATATCGCGGCAGCAGAAAACCGGTAGGAAAGAGGGTACAAAACGCGGTAAAGGGTGATGCTGTAATCCGCTATAAACGATCCTTGTTCCACACCAGTCGGTTACCAAGCCACGGGCTCTGCCTTCCATGTAACCAGCGGCAGTCGCCTGGCGCAGATTTTAGCATTTGCTGCCCCGCCATCCCAGAAAATCCTTAGTAAAAATGATTATCATTTGCATAAAAAAAGGATCCCTAGACTCCAGGATCCTTTTTCAAACGCTATTCACCACAGGATAAGTTGAAAAAACTAATCCTTAGTTGGCAGAGTCGATCTCGTCCAGATCGCCCTGGATCGCCTTGGCATTCGGGTTTTCCTGCGGCTTGAGCACTCCGCCATTCGCCAGGAAGTCATGGCGTTGGAAATAGGCGTCACGCATCATCGCATAGGGATCGGAAGAGTTGCGCAGCAACCCATCGGAATCCAGCAGTTGAGCACGGGTTTCAACCCCTTCCACTACCCATTTACCTGCCGACATCCAGAAGGTGAGATAGCTCAGCACCGGATAAACGCTATCCGCCCAGTCGCCACCGTCTTCACGAATGGTGAAGCTGCCGTAGACCGGTAAGTGGACATACGGGCCGTAACCGACGCCGTAGTTCCCCAAGGTGCCACCGAAGCGGCGTGGTTCTTCACGCGCCAGTTTCGGGTTGGCCATACCGGCCACGTCGATCAGCCCGCCCATCCCCAACAGGGTGTTGAGGAAGAAACGGTTGAAGTGCTTCATGCCCTGATAAGGATTACCACGCAGAAATTCGTTCACCATGCTGGCTGGCTCTTCCAGGTTGGAAGTAAAGTTGCTCAAGCCATTACGCGCAGGCGTCGGGACGTAATCGCGCCATACCACCGCAACCGGGCGCAGCACGTAGGGATCCATCACGTTATAGTTGAAGTTAAACATCGCCCGGTTAAACCCTTCAAGAGGGTCGGAACGCCCTTGCGGATCGTCACCAGGCGAGCTGGCACAGCCTACCAATAACACCGTTGCGAAAGCCAGCCCAGTCAGGCGAAAGTTCATATTTATCTCCATGAAAACCCTTGGATTCTTTTTATCAGGGAACCTGTTTATCTATCTGAACGCTGACCTGTTCCTTGCCGCTATAGGCTTGCAGCGTACTATCGCCAAACCAGTCGCCCGCCTGCGGCGTTGCCAGACCATCCTGTGACAGCCTGACGTGCACCTTCACCTTCTGCTGAGCCGAAAGCAGACGCTCAGGCATCATGGCGTTGCTGTCATCCAATGTGAATGATAGCGGGAAACGACTCAGTGGCAATTGCTTAACCGCTACCGGCACCGGGTTGGTTCCATCGGTAACCGAAACGATCAGCGTTCCTTGTTGTGGTAATGCTTTTGCCGCCTCTGGCGACAGCGTGACAGTGACGGAGAGTTTAACAGTTTCTGCGCCCACCTGAACTTTTGCTTGTTCAATGCTGCGCTTTATCACTGCAACACGCTGGTCATCGGCGGGTAACAGTTTCAACATTACCTGCCAGGCACCAATCGCCTGTTGGTAATCGCCCTGCTCAAAGGAGTTGAACGCCAGCAGGCTCAGGACGCGCACGTTGGTGTGATCTTCTGCCACCATGGTACGCAGCATCGCGGTGGCCTGCTTGTTGTCTTCCGGATCGCCAGAGCGCGTCAGCACTTCGGCATAGCCCAGGCGCACTTCCATATTGCTCGGATCCAGGCTGTAAGCATGAGCAAAGGCCTGCGTCGCGGTGGTGGCATTATTCAACGCCATCCCGACACGGCCAAGCATCATCCAGTCGTTCAGATTTCTATCATCTTGCTGCAACGAGGTGCGTAAACCCAGGCCAAGACGGGCAATCTCTTCCATGCTCAGCGGTTGGGCTCGTTCATTGGCCACCCGCGCGCGTAGTTCCGGCATTTGGGATTCTACCTGATGCCAAGCCATAACCTGAGCCAAACCGCCGGTTTTCAGATAAAAGCCAACTGATACCACCACCAGCACCATCACGCCAGGCACTAAAGCCCAACGATTGATGGGCCGTGCAGGCTGCTCATCCGGTTGCCCAGGGATATCGTTCAGCAAGTTCTGTTGCAGCTCTTTGACCAGTTCAGGGCGTTCCGCAACCACCCCTTGATCTTCATCTTGCGCCAGCTCGTCAAGGCGATCCTGGTAGAACGCCTTGTTGAGCGTATCGCGGCTGGCCGCCGTACTTTCTTTGCCTTGGCGCATCGCGGGTACGACCAGCAACGCGCTCGCACCGACCAACAGCACTATAATTATCAGCCAAAAAGCCATTAGGGTTTCTTCCTGTCAGTCTCTTTCAACAACGCCGCAAGACGCTGCTGCTCCTGCTCGGAGAATTCCTCGTTGACTACGCCCGCCCGTCGTTGACGGGTACGCAGTATCACCACCGCCCCACCAATCAGCACAAACAACAGCGGCCCGACCCACAAGATCAAGGTTGCTGGCGTCAGCGGGGGTTCATAGGTCACAAAATTACCGTAGCGCGCCACCATATAGTCGATGACCTGCTGCTTGTCTTGCCCCTGCATCATCAGCTCATACACCTTGGTGCGCATATCTGCCGCGATGATGGCGTTGGAATCGGCAATGCTGTTGTTCTGGCATTTAGGGCAGCGCAGCTGTTCGGTCAACTCACGGTATTGCTGTTCCTGCTCTACCGAATTGAATTTGTAGGTATCGATGGCCGCAGCTGCACTCCAGCTTAGCAATGCCGCCACCAGTAAGGTTATCAGCCTCATGCGTCGCCCCCATATTTACGATACAGCGGTAACACTTCCTGCTGCCAGACACGCTCGTTCATGTCCCCGGCGTGACGGTAGCGGATAATGCCTTCACCGTCGATCAGGAAGGTCTCAGGTGCGCCATACACGCCGAGATCCAGCCCCAGCATGCCGTCACCGTCGTACAGGCTCAGCGCATAAGGGTTACCCAACTGATTGAGCCAAACCACCGCCTTCTGACGATCGTCTTTATAGTTTAGCCCGACTACGCGGATGCCTTTGGCCGCCAGAGTATTCAGATACTCGTGCTCCGCCCGACAGGTGGGGCACCATGTCGCCCACACGTTCAGCAATATCGGTTTGCCCGTGCGCAGCACCGCCTGATCGAAGGTTTTACCTGGATGTTCCAGGGATTCCAACTTGAAGGTCGGCACCGGTTTACCAATCAGCGCAGACTCCAGCATGGTGGGATCTTCCCCGCCGGCGTTACGCGTCAGCTGCACCAACAAAGCCACCACTAACAGCAGGAACAGGATTAACGGAATAAATAACAGTTTGCGGTTCATGCCTGCCCCCCTTGTTTGGCTTCACGTTTGAGTTTTTTGCTCATGCGATAGCGCGGATCGAGAATACACAACACGCCGCCAATCGCCATAAACACCCCACCGAACCAGATCCAGCGGACAAAAGGTTTGTAATAAAGCCGCACTGCCCAGGAACCATCGTCCAGCTCTTCACCCAACGCGGCGTACAGATCGCGCGTCAGTCCACCGTCGATGGCGGCCTCAGTCATCATGCTGCGCGCCACGCTGTAATAGCGTTTTTCCGCACGCAAGGTGGCTTCTGCCTTACCGTTGCGGGTAACATCGATAATCCCGACACCGCCGGTATAGTTTGAACCGCGGATATCGTGAACGTCGCGGAAGATGAAGCGATAGTCGTGAATTTCCACGCTATCACCGGCCTTCATGCGCACATCACGCTCAACGCTGTAGTTTTGGCTGAAAGCGATCCCGATCACCGTGACCGCCACGCCCAGATGGCCTAACACCATGCCCCAATGGCTACGGGAGAGATGCCTGAGCCCCTGCCAGAAACCGTGGCGATGGGTGGCTCGCTCGTGCAGCTCCATCAGGGTCAACAGGATCACCCAGATGGCCATGATCAACCCAACCACCGTCATGCCGACGATACTGTCTTGCAGCAGCCAAGGCAGCAGGATCGACAGCACCAGCGTGATCACCAACGCCACACCCAGGCGACGCCAGAGCTTAGTGGGTTCATCGCGACGCCAGCGCACCAACGGCCCGATGCCCAGCAGCAGCGCCAGCGGTGCCATCAGCCAGGTAAACATGGTGTTGAAGAAAGGTTCGCCGATGGAAATACTGCCCAGCCCCAACTGTTTATGCACCAACGGCAACAAGGTCCCCAACAGCACCACCAGCATGGCGGCGATCAGCAAGACGTTGTTGCCCAGCAGGAAGGTTTCCCGCGAGAAGGTTTCATGCTGCACCCGGCTACGCACCTGCCCGCCCTTCACGGCATACAGCAACAGCGAGCCGCCAATCACGATCACCAGATAGGCGAGGATAAACATCCCGCGCGCCGGATCGGAGGCAAAGGAGTGAACGGAAACCAGTACGCCGGAACGCACCAGGAAGGTGCCCAACAGACACAGGGAGAAGGCCGTGATCGCCAGCAGCACCGTCCAGGCTTTGAAGGTCCCGCGTTTTTCAGTGACCGCCAGCGAGTGCATCAAGGCCGTACCGGCCAGCCATGGCATAAAGGAGGCGTTTTCGACCGGATCCCAGAACCACCAGCCGCCCCAGCCCAGCTCATAGTAAGCCCACGCTGACCCCAACACGATGCCCATGGTCAGGAAGACCCAGGCCGCCGTGGTCCACGGACGCGACCAACGAGCCCAGGCCGTATCGAGCCGCCCGGCCATCAGTGAGGCAATGGCGAAGGCAAAGGCCACCGAGAACCCCACGTAGCCCATATACAGCAACGGCGGGTGGAAGATCAGCCCGATATCCTGCAACAGCGGGTTAAGGTCGCCCCCGTCGATCGGGAAACTCGGCAAGGTGCGGGTAAACGGGTTGGAGGTCATAATGATGAACAGCAAGAACCCGGCGGTGATCATCCCCATCACCGACAACACTCGCGCCACAGCATCCTGCGGCATTGCACGGCTGTATATGGCAACAGCCAGTGACCAGCAACTCAGCAGCAACACCCACAGCAGCAGGGAACCTTCGTGCGCTCCCCACGTTGCCGCAATGCGGTAATACACCGGTAGCTTGGTGTTGGAGTTGGCTGCTACATAGGAGACGGTAAAGTCATTGGTAATAAACGCATACACCAGGCAGGCAAATGCCAAGGCGATGGTGATAAACATGCCATAGGTTAACGGGCGGGCTACCGCCATCATGCGCGTATCCTGGCGCGCCGCTCCCCATTGCGGATAAATGCTCAGCAGCAACGAAATCGCCAACGCCAAGCACAGCAGAAAACTTCCGAGTTCCGGCATCATGACTTGTTGCCCTCGTCCGGCGAATTGCTATAGGTAGCGGCCGGGCTTTTATGATTCTCTTTCATGGCATCCGCAACTTCTGGTGGCGTATATTTTTCATCGTGTTTGGCCAATACTTCGCGCGCATTGACCACGTTACCTTCCCCCAACACGCCTTGTGCCACTACGCCCTGCCCCTCACGGAACAGATCCGGCAAAATCCCGTTGTAGGTTACTTCGATGGCCCCGCGGGCGTCATAGACCTTGAAGCTCACCTGCAGGCTTTGCTGATCGCGTTTGACCGAGCCAGGCATCACCATGCCACCGATACGCAGGCGCTGGCCCACCTCCGGCTTTTCATGCTTTTCGCCCTTGCCTTGCAGGATCTCGCTCGGGGTATAGAACAGGTCGATATTGGAGCGCAAGGCATACAGCATCAGCGTGGCGGTAAGCGCGACGCCAATCAGTACGACAACGACCAGATAGAGGCGGCTTTTACGACGTGGATTCACTGTGATTTCTCCCGCGAGTTAACAGACTGCGGTGTGGCCGCTGCTTGCTTTGACTGTTGTGACTGGCGGATTCGCCGTTCACGTGACGCTTGGCGGCTGACTTCGGCCAGTAGCTGCTTGCGCTGCCACAGGGTGTGGGCCAAAAGCCCCAGCAGGGAAAGCAGGGTTACGGCCACGGCCAACCAAACGTAAAACGCGTAACCGCCCATGGCGAAGAACGCCTGCCAGGAACTGAATGCAGCATTCATGACTGACGCTCCTTGTTAACCAATTCGGCGACCCAAGGGCGCTGACGTTCCTGGAAAAGGATCAGGTTGCGCAGGCGCATCAAGGTCAGCGTAATAAAGAACAACAGGTAACCGAAGATCGCCCAACGCAGCGGATAACGCATGCTTGGCGCAATGCTCTGCTGCATATTGGTTGAGCCCTGGTGGAGGGTATTCCACCATTCGACCGAGAAGTGAATAATCGGAATGTTGATCACCCCCACCAGCACCAGAATACCGGCGGCTCGCCCGGCCAGGCGGCGATCGTCGAAAGCGTTATACAACGCAATGATGCCCATATAAAGGAACAGCAACACCAGCTCCGAGGTTAGGCGTGCGTCCCACACCCACCAGGTGCCCCACATCGGTTTGCCCCAGGCAGATCCGGTGACCAGTGCAATAAAGGTGAACACCGCGCCGACCGGAGCCATGGCCGCGACCACGGTATCGGACATTTTCATCTGCCAGACCAGGCCGATAAACGCCGCTATCGCCATTGAGCCATAAATGCCCATCGACCAGATGGCCGCCGGAACATGAATGTACATGATACGGAAGCTGTCACCCTGTTGATAATCTTTAGGTGCGAAACCAAAGCCCCACACCCAGCCGACCAGCAGACAGATGGCGCCCGCTATCCCCAACCAGGGGACAAAGCGGCCACAGACATGGTACAGCCGTTCCGGCCTGGCAAATTGATGTAACCATTTCCACATTGTCGTCATTGCTCACGGTAAGAAATCATTCGGTAGCCGCTCCCTGATGGCAGAACGGCGAAAGTCTTGCGCACGGAAAAGCTCTTAGAGGCATTCATCCGCGATTAAATTTCCAGCTAGTGTACGCTTACACGCAACGCAGCTGCGGTGGCAAAAGGCGCCAGCGTGATGCTGCCCGCCAGCATCGCCCCCAGGATGGCCAGATAACCGTCGATCGGCATCCCCATCGAGGCGGCATCTATCGCCGCGGTAGCGAAAATCAGTACCGGAATATACAGCGGCAGCACCAGCAAACTCAGCAGCACGCCGCCTTTGCGTAGCCCCACCGTCAACGCCACCCCGATAGCGCCAATCAAGCTCAGCGTTGGGGTGCCCAGCAGCAGGGTCAGCGCCATCGCCATCCAGGTATTCACATCCAGCGACAGCAGCAGCGCCACCAGCGGCGACAGGATCAGCAACGGCAACCCGGTCACTACCCAGTGAGCACACACTTTGCCTAACACCGTCATTGGTAGCTGGGTTGGCAATAACAGTAGCTGTTCCAATGAGCCATCCAGGTAGTCATCACGGAACAATCGCTCCAGCGAAAGCAACGAGGCTAACAGCGCCGCTACCCAGATAATCCCCGGCGCAATTCGCGCCAGCAATTGCGGTTCTGGCCCAACGCCCAACGGAAACAGCGTGATCACGATCAGGAAGAACCACAGCGGGTTGACGATCTCGGAGCCTTTACGAAAGGCAATTTTCAGTTCCCGCCGCAGTATGATAAAGAACATCAGGCGATCTCCGCGCTGGTCTGTGTCAGGCGAATTTTCCTGACCGCCTGCGATGTACCGGTTAAATCTTGATGCGTCGTGAGCAACACCATTCCGCCCTGTTGAGCATGTTGCCCAAACAGCGCGGTGAGTTCCACCACGCCCTGTTTGTCTATGGCCGTCAAAGGTTCATCCAGGATCCACAGCGGGCATTTGCTGAGCCAGAGCCGTGCCAGCGCCACACGCCGCTGCTGCCCGGCGGAAAGCTGCGCCACCGGTACATCCTCGTACCCTACCAAGCCTACCTGCTCCAGCGCCTGCCAGATGGCCTGACGATCTGATGACTGGCTAACGGCCTGGTAAAACTGCAAATTCTCAAACGGGGTCAGCATGGATTTAATCCCCGGCTGGTGCCCCAGAAACAGCAGATCCAGATGATATTGCTCACGGCGGTGACGCGTATTTTCGCCCTGCCACAGCACTTCACCCGCGTCTGGCTGCGCCAACCCGGCCAAAATGCGCAGCAAGCTGGTTTTGCCAGCCCCATTAGGGCCTTCCACCTGAATAATGTCCCCCGGGCTCACCAAAAAACTCAACCTGTCAAACAGAGTACGTTCATCTCGTACACAACTAAGATTTCTGGCTTCCAGCATGGAGGACTCATATTTTTCTTTGGGATAGCGAATCATAGCATAAGCCACAGTGCGCTCGAAGCCCGCAGCCGGGCTTGAATGTACTCCATTAGGGGTAATATTGCGCATCAGATCAAAATTGCGTAGAAAAAATCAGCAACGTTAAAATTACGTTACTTTTTAATCATTTTTCCGGCGCACTTTCCTTCGCCCCATCAGCAACTACGCTTAGTTATCAGCCAATAGGAGAATGACCATTGAGCGTAAAACCAGATCGTCCAGCCAACAGCGATAAAAGCAGCGTCAAGGTCGAAAGCGAAGAGCACGATCGGGGCAAATCCACCATTGAGGTCGATGAGGAAAAACTGCCCTCGCGCGCCGCTGCCGTGCATGAGCAAATCCGCATGGAAGGGGAGAAAGAACTGGAGCGTGACTGGCTGGCGCTATTACTGTCGGCCTTGGCGGCTGGCTTGTCGATGGGGGCTTCCCTGGCGGCGAAAGGGATTTTTCACGCACGACTACCGGACGACCCAAGCCGGTTTTTTATCGAGAACATCGGCTATACCTTCGGCTTTATCATCGTCATCATGGCTCGCCAGCAGTTGTTTACGGAAAACACCGTCACTGCGGTGTTGCCCATCATGCATAAACCGACGCCGAAGAACTTCGTCATTCTGTTCCGCCTATGGGGGATAGTGCTGTTGGGGAATCTGATCGGCACCGGTCTGGCCGCGTTGGCATTTATCTATATGCCTATTTTTGATGAGAATACCCGTGCGGCCTTCACCAGCTTGTCACAGGAAATCATGCATAACACTCCGGGAGAGATGTTTGCCAACGGTATCCTGGCGGGTTGGATCATCGCCACGATGGTATGGATGTTCCCTTCGGCCAGGGCCGCCAAGATCTGGGTGATCGTGCTGATGACCTACCTGGTGGCGATTTGCGATCTTACCCATATCGTGGTCGGTTCCGTCGAGATCCTGTACCTGGTGTTTAGCGGCGCACTCCCCTGGCAGGAGTTCTTCTACCCGTTCGCCATCCCGACGCTGGCGGGCAATATCATCGGCGGCAGCTTTATCTTCGCCCTGATCAGCCATGCGCAGATCCGCAACGATATGAGTGACAAGGCCAAGGCCGAACGGCTAAAGGCTCAGCAGGAGAAAAAACCGAAAGAAGATACGGATCGCCAGTAAGACTTGCCGCCGCCAGCGATTCGCCGTTTGATAAGGTTGGTGCGAAATTGTATTATAAACAACGAATAACATTCTTACCCGGCGAAAGGTGTTAGATGTTCGACTTAAAACTTAGAGAAGTCAGCAACGGATTATCGGCGAAAGAACGTGGCGTAGCCGACTATATTATTGCGAATAAACAGTCGCTAAAAAATATGAGTATCCAGACGCTGGCAAAAGCTAACGATGTCAGCACCACTACCATTCTACGTCTCTGCCATAAGCTGGGGTATCAAGGATTCAGCGATCTTAAAATCGATTTGATCACCGCGTCGGGTTCCAGCAAACAAGATAATGTGTTGCAGGAAGACATTAATCTGGATGACTCAATAGAAACGGTGAACGGTAAAATTCACCTGATAGAAAAATCCTCTATTGATGAAACCCACGCCATGATGAATAGCGAGCAGTTGGCCAAAGCCAATGAGCTCATCAGAAATAGCAATAAAGTGGTGATCTACGGTGCAGGCAGTAGCGGACTGGTAGGTAAAGAGCTCGAATACCAGTTAATCAAGATAAAGAAAGACGTGAGCTGCCACCTGGACTACAGCATTCAATTTAGCATCGTCAATACCCTGGATAAACACGATCTGCTGATCATTATCTCCCACTCCGGTGAAAATCAGGATGGCGTCAAGTTGCTGACCCTGGCGCAGCAGTTGGGTGTCCCTTCTATCGCCATCACCAAAATGGGCCAAAGCCGCATCTCTGGCTTGGCCGATGTGTTATTGCACACCATTTCCACGGAAAGCGTTTCCCGCCTAATCCCTATCCGCTCCAAGATTTCACAGCTTTCGGTGATTAATATGTTGGTGACTAACCTGTTTATCCAGCAGTACGACGAGCGTTTATTAAAGCAAACCCAAACCCGCGCAGAACGTTTTTACAACCAAAACAACAAGCCTTAACCAGGCCACATACCCTCGCCGGGTTAAAAACATAGGGGCGCTGCATGCTGCGCCCGCTCATACAATCCGCACCTTCTCCCCCTACCTATTCCTTATCTTTGGTCCCCACATCCCCATCTCCTCCTCAAGCCAAAAACAGCCTTCCAGGCAGCATTAACCACCAAAGGGTGATCGGCTTCTCAGAACGCAGAAAATCCACTGCTCATGGTGTCCATTTCAACTTAAAGGTAATAGTATTACTAAAAAACAAAACACACAAAGTAACAATGTTACACAAAGGATTATCCAGGAGAGACGATGCAAGCTGAGATCCCTGTCATATTAGTGAGCCACGGCCCCTTTGCCCAAGGTGCGCTGACCTGTGCCGAGATGCTGATCGGTAAGCAAGAAAACGTTGCGGTGGTCTCCATTCAGGAAGACACCAATATCAGTGATGCTCGCGTCACGCTATTTGACACCTATAAATCGATTAACCAGGGCAATGGAGTGGTGATCCTGGTGGATATGATGGGTGGCTCGCCGTGTAATTTGTCTTGCGAGCTGTTGTTAACCCATGATGACGTGTTGTTATTCTGCGGTTTTAATATTCCGACCCTGCTTGAAGTTTTCAGCAATCGCGAGTTGCCATTAAATGAGATTGGAACCGTTATCGAGGAGGTTTTTCCAAATAGTTGCTTCAACGTTGGGAAGGTCTTACAAGCCGAGCGGGAACAGTCAACCGAACTTTAAGGAAAGATACCATGCCAATTAATTTAGCCAGAATTGATGACCGCCTTATTCACGGCCAGGTGATCACCACATGGGTTAAAAACCATGATATTGAACAGATCCTGATTATTAATGACAAGGTTGCCGGTGATAGCGTTCAGCAATCGGTGATCACCATGTCAGCACCGCCTGAATTAAAGGTTCAAGTATTTGGCGTACAGAAGTTTATCGATGTACTGAAAAAGGCAGAAATTAAAAGACGCACCATGCTGCTGTTTACCAACAGTGTCGATGTCCACGCACTGGTAGAAGGTGGGCTGAAAATTGACAAGCTGAACGTGGGTGGCATGAGAATGCAGGAAGGTAGAAAGAGCCTTTCGCGGGCCGTTGCGGTAACACCAGAAGAAGAGCAGGCGTTTAAATCGCTGATTGCCAAAAATATTGCGGTAGAAATACAAATGGTGCCGAAAGATCCCATTGTGGAACTGAAAACATTGATCGATTGATTAGGTAACTTTTTACGTAATCGCTGGGGGATACAACGATGTTAATGGAAGCAATCTTGGTGGCCATTTGGGCAGGTATTTGCTCAATGGATGACGTAGGGCCACAGATGCTGCGGCGGCCGTTGTTAACCGGCACGGTAGCAGGCATCATCATGGGGGATATGGTTCAGGGGTTGGCGATCAGCGCCACGCTTGAACTGATGTGGATGGGCATCGGTAACGTAGGCGCCTACTCTGCTCCCGATATCATTGCGGGATCGATCATCGGCGTCGCTTTGGGTATCGCCTCCAAAGGCGGTATTGCCGCGGGTATCGCGCTGGCAGTTCCGGTCTCTATTCTTTGCCAGCAACTGCTGATCGTCTGGCGCTCTTTTGCCAGCTTCTTAAACGTCTGGGCGGAGAAATCCATTCAATCGGGGGACTATCAAGGCCTGGTCAAGGTCCACTATTTCTCGACGCCGCTGTGGTTCTTGATCCGTGCCGCTCCCTGCTTCTTGGCAATCTACTTTGGTGGGGACCTGGTCAGCAAAGTGTTAGAAGCCATACCGGCCAGCATTTTAACCGGCATGGGCGTAGCGTCTAAAATGATCCCAGCCATCGGCGTGTGTATCTTATTGCTGATGCTGTTAAAGGGCCGGATGTGGTTCTTCTTCCTGCTGGGCTTTATTCTGACCACCTATTTAAAGCTGCCGATTATTCCGATTACCTTTATCGCCCTGGCCTTTGCCGTGCTTTATGACATGGCTTATACCAACGGCATGAATACTCCGGCACCAGAAAAGAGCAAAGCGACCGCAACGGACACTGAAGAAGAGTATGACTTATGAACGAGACAATTTCATATCATGGTGTGAGCCCCACCACTCAGGAAAAAAAGCTGACCAAGGCCGATTTAAACCGTATTTTCTGGAATATTCAGACCATGTCATTCTCATATAACTATGAGAAGCTGCAAACTATTGGCTTTGCGCATTGCATGATCCCGGTGCTCGACAAGTTGTACGCCGATGCTGATAAAGAAACGCGCGTACGGGCCATGAAGCGGCACCTGGAATTCTACAATTCACAAATTAACACCGGCGCACTGATTTTGGGCGTTACCGCCGCGCTGGAAGAAAAAACCACAGAAGAAGAGAAAGAAGCGGTAGTTTCTGTTAAGGCCGGTTTAATGGGCCCGCTGGCCGGTTTAGGCGATAGCCTGTTGAAATTCACCTGGCTGCCGATCTGCGGCAGTATCGGTGCCGCATTTGCCCTACAGGGTAATCTTATCGGCCCGATACTGATGTTTATTCTCTTTAACCTGGTCAACATCGGCTCGAAATATTTCTTTATCCATTATGGCTACAACAAGGGCGTGGATTTAATCGAGCAGTCGAAAAACTCCAACATCATTCAACGCATCTCAAACGTGGCCAACGTGGTGGGCGTGATGGTGCTAGGATCGCTGATAGCCACCACCGTCAAGATATCGACCCCCTTGGTGATCGCGGTTGGCGAGCAGTCGATAAAAGTCCAGGAGATGTTTGACAAGGTTGCGCCTAACCTGCTTACGTTACTGTTCTCCTTGGGAATATTCTTCCTGGTCAAAAGGTTTAAAGGAAAATATACGGTGTCACTCATCATTGCAATGATGGTGTTCGGCGTCATTTGCTCCATGTTTGGCATTTTAAGTTAAAGGGAATAGTGATGAATTCGAAGATTCAGTTATCCGTCAGCAGAAAAAACAAGACCCAGCTCGAGATAAGCTTTAATTCAGATGCAGGCCCGGTGTCGCTATACTGGACAAAAGATAATGATGCCAACAGTCAGGAACGCTTTTTAATTACGGACAATGCCACTAGCCCCTATTTATTGGACGATCCGTTAAAGGCCGAACAGCGCGTTTATTTTATTATCGAGCAGGGAGGCCAAACTTTTCTTACCGCAGAAAGAACCCTTCCCGTTGGCGGATTAAATAACTTCCGGGATTTTGGCGGCTACGTGGGTGCCGGTGGCAAACAAGTAAAATGGGGAATGCTGTACCGTTCGAACCATTTACACCACCTCAGCCCGCAGGCCGTGGCATACATCGAATCGTTGCAGATTCAGACCATTATTGATTACCGCAGTGCCAATGAGATTGCCAAAAGCCCCAACGACGCTGTTGGTGAGAAAAGAACCTATCACCTGGATGCAGCGGCACAAACCGCAGAGCTGGCGGCCCAGTTTTCTGCCGAGCCCAGTGACGAAGATCGCATGCTGATCGAAAGCGTTATGCGTGATATCCCTGCAGAACTGATCAATGGGCAAGGCGCGCAGGTTTTAGAACAATACAGACACTTCGTGACCAGTGACAAATCTAAAACAGCGTTTAAGGCCATGATTGAGGTGTTGTTAGATAAAGACAACAGCCCACATATTCAGCACTGCCGTGGGGGCAAAGACCGCACGGGCTATGGCGCTTTATTGGTTTTATCCATGCTGGGGGTTTCAGAGGATGACATTATTGCCGATTACATGCTAACCCAGGCCAACCGGATGGAGCGCAACGAGGTAAAAATGGCCGCCTACCGTAAAATAACCGACGACCAGAATGTGCTTGATTACCTGCATACGCTGATTGATACGCGCGAATCCTTTATTGTTGAGGTGTTCAACACCATGAAACAACAATCTGGTAGCGTTGCGGGTTACATCAAGCAGGAATTAGGCTTTACCGACGCCGACTTTAGCAAGATGCAGCAAAACTTTTTAATTTAACCCCTTAGAACCAGACAACTCCTTGATACCACGGCGGCAGCTGTGGGGCACTGTAACATGCCTCGCTCCTGCCGCTCGCCCTTCACCAAAGCGCCTGGCTTCTGCCGCAAACTCACATTGATAGACGGCTAACGGCAAGAAATGGGCTAAAAACAGAGAAAACCGGTTACATTTCAGACGATCAGGCCAATAACCTCTTAAACCCAAGCGTAAAAATGGGTATACTGCGCCCGCTGTGTCCCCTTAGTTAAATGGATATAACGAGCCCCTCCTAAGGGCTAGTTGCAGGTTCGATTCCTGCAGGGGACACCATTTCATGTGAACTTCCCCTAGTGGACAGCCTCCCCTTCAGAACAAACACTACCGTACAATCGATGAAAAACAACATGGATTGACTACGATGAACTTTTGCGGGCATATCCTTGGTACAATCAAATCCCCTCTGAAATTATGTCCACACACTTACGCTCAAGCGGGTAAACCCAAAGAAAAGCTACTGCCCGACCGAGGCTGGCTGAATCCTACTGTTTGTGCTGGTTATCGGGATGATAAAGTATGGCGCATGTGCGACAGACTGAAGCTAAATGCTCAATATAGTTCCATCGATGAAAAAATAGACAATAAAGAAGAGGCAGTTGCTCACGCTATTTAAACTGGTAATTACCAATCCTATTGCTTAGAATATACGTGCATTTACTTATGGATATTAATATGAAAATTAAGATTGCATCCTTGGGTTTTTTGTTTCTCTCATTTAACGCACTTTCTACTACGCACTACCAAGCGGGAGATTGCATAACACCGACCGATCCCGGTTACAGTTGGTATGGTCATGTTGCCAAAGTAGTATCATTCTCAGAAATCGAGGGCTATTTCGATAAAAACTACATTTTGTTCTTTCCGACCTATAAATCCGGAGATGTCATCTTTACTACCGAGATAGAACACAGCACCAAGAAGGTTCCTAGCCAGTTCTGCGATAAAAAGTAGGCAAGTTGAACAACGCAAAAGATGCACAGGAATATGTGCCCTCTCCCACAGCACATACCGGGAACCTATGAACACTTGCTTGTGGAGAGGGAGTGAGTTCAGAGCCGCGGTCAGGTAGTGGATCCGATTTGTAGCACGTCGGGTTCACTCTCGTTTTGGGTGATAGTTAGAGTGAGGGACATCACTTGCTGTCACAGAGAGTATAAAGCTATTTATTATCAATATGATGTGTGATAGGCTCCCGCTACCTAGCACAACCTCATACGTTAAGGGTATAATCCAAGGCATTATTTAATCGGTTTCGGAAACGAACATGGCAAAGCTAACATTACAAGAGCAGCTGCTTAAAGCTGGATTGGTCAACAGTAAAAAACTGGCGAAAGTGGAAAGAACGGCTAAAAAATCGCGGGTTCAGGCTCGTGAGGCAAGAGAGGCCGTGGAAGAAAACAAAAAGGCTCAGGTTGAACGTGATAAACAGCTGAATGAGCAGCAAAAGCAGGCCGCCTTAGCTAAAGAATATAAAGCCCAGGTAAAGCAGCTCATTGAAATGAACCGGATCGTTATTTCACATGGCGATATTGGTTATAACTTCACAGATAACAATTTAATTAAAAAAATATATGTGGATAAGACGACTCAATCTCAATTGATTAGTGGCCGCCTTGCCATTGCTCGGCTGATTACCGATAAGAATCCTGATGGCGAATACGCGATTATACCCGCGATCGTGGCCGATAAAATTGCGCAGCGTGATGAGAGCAGCATTGTATTAAATGCCGAGCTGAGTAAAGAAGCTAAAGATGAAGACGATCCGTATGCCGATTTTGTCGTGCCTGACGATCTGATGTGGTAAACAAACTTTCCAGATGCTTATAGCGCCAGCCCACAAGCAACAACGCCCCTTGATCTCAACCTCAGGGGCATTCCGACCTATCTTTTCGTCTTTCGAAGTAAATCACACAAAATCGTATTTAAATTAAAAAGTTAAATGAAAAAGCCCCGAAAACGGGGCCTTGTGGTGGATTCAAACGGGCTGGGCCTGCTTTTTATAGATGGAACGGTAATGATTTAGTCGTTCAAAAAAGCTGTTGCTCTGGTCACGCGACATATTACCCGCCACGCCATTAGCATCGACTTCACGCCCCTGAAACTCCAAGAATGCCACCGTAGAAGCGAGAAAATCCATGTTGCTGGTGTTCTTGGCATAGACATAGCACTTTTCCAAAGTTTCCATGATCTCCTCCTCAACGTTTACAGTAAAGTTGACGTGCCACAAGCAGGATGACAATCGCTCGTTAAATGTGCTGCATCTCTAAGAATACTCGCAAAGCCTGAAAAATATACGCCATACGTGCGGTGTGATTAAAAAGCGGGCAGAGATCGCAGAAATACCTAGCGCGGCAAGGACGATTGCTCAGCTTGCAAGACTTGCTCTGCCGTAACCACAGAGCCAAAGTCGTCAAGCACCGAATAAAACACCTTCATGCCAGCATTCACCGGGCCTTTAGCCGCCGTTAAGGCAAAATCAGCCTGCCCTTTTGGGCTTACCATGCCATTTTCCGGCACCAGGGTAACGACGGCCTGTTGCTTATCGCGGCCCACCGCCATTTCTAGTAATGTCTGGTGAAAAGGCGTGGGGTTGCTGACCACCAACACAGGGCTACCGCCCTGTTTTGCCAGGCTAAAGCGTAACTGATCCTGAACGTTAGCCGTGTTCATCGTCTGCAACGACCGTGGCCGATAGAACAGTTTTATCCGGGTTCTGAACGCCATCTGCATCTGGCTGGCCGTATTGCCGGCCACTTTCGGCGGGATCTCCAACACGTTAAGCCAAAACACCGACTCACGATCGCTCGGCAGCGTGTGTTCTGCCCCGGTAAACAACACTCTCAGACGCTGTGCCCGCTTCCCGTCCAGGCGCAAGATCGGCGGCGCTACGGTAAACGGCGTGGCGATTTTCTCCGGTTCCGCCTCACTATCACCCTTGTCCACCCAGACTTGCAGCAACACCGCAGAGCGGCCCTCGTTGGTCACGCGCAGCGTCGCTTCCTTATCCTTGCCATTGACAATCAGGCGCGTGGCTCCCAGGTATATCTCAGCGTGGCTCAGTGGGATAAATAAGGCCATCACCGTAATCAATAGCCAACGGCCAAGCCTGCGATATTGTGGCGTGAAACCATACATAGCTGCCATTTTCACCCTACTTATAATTGAGCGTAAAAGTGATTGCGGTGTTGGCCGTACCTGCGGTTACCGCATTACCCACCTGGAACAAGCCAGCCTGCATGGGAACCCGATAGTTGGCCTTGGCCGAACTATTATAGTTATCCAGCAGATAAACAGTGCCAAACGTCACCGGCAGGTTGTTGCCACGCAGTAACTGGATCCCGACACCGCCAGCGCTTGAGGTGGCATTCGGTGCCACTACGCCATTGGCAGCATCCAGCACCTGAGTCGTGGCGGCAAAACTGTAACCAATGCTGGCCAAGCCAGCCGGGCATTGGTTGAACGCCAGCTCAAAGGCTTTACGCCCTGCCACCGAACCCACACCGTTGAACTGACCGACGCTGGCCTCCGGCAGATCGACATTCACATTCGGAGTGGTGCAGGTGCCGCCACTGGCGATAGTGCCGCCGCTTTTGAACTGGGCAATCATGTAGGTGAGATCGCCCGGCAGAGCAATGCCGTTATACGTCTCTAAATGCCGCAGATAAATTGGATCGAACAAGGGAATTGCGCCAGCGGTCAGGCCGGTGGTGGTTTTCACAAACCGCACCTGGGCATCAACCCCTAAATAGAAGCGGTTACCGCTGTAGTTGACGGTGATAGACTCGGGATGGGTCTGCTGCCCGCCAGTGCCAATGGTCAACGGCTGCCAGTTGGTCGTTTTACCATTCAGGGTATAACGCCAACGGACGATATAACCCAGACCGGTTTTTACCGTGGTGTTATACAGCATGTAAGTTTGCCCATCGACCACGATAGTATTGCGCGTAGTGTAAGGCGGGTAACCCTGTACGCTAAACTGCACCGGCTGCTGGTAGGCGCTATTTGGGGTGCAGTTCCAGGCAGTGGAGTTGTAAGAGTTGATCCAAGGCCCCAGCACGTCACCCACGGCGCTGTCTTTGCCAATCTCAATGGTGGCCGTATCGAAAAACTGATAATAACCACTGTTACGCGCGCAACTGACCGCAAGCCCTTCGGCGCTGGCCGCTCCGCCGTAGCCAAATATCAGCAATAAGCCAAGAAGCAAGCGCTTACCTCGCTGCCGGAATCCAGCGCCAAGCCACAGCGTGAAAACAAGGGTCAAAGTCAGTAGTTGCTTCATTGGCATATTACCTCCAGGCGGCGATAGTCCGATTCATCCCCAGGCGATACGGCGGGCAACTGATAGTTAAACCGGCAACTTTCTCCGGTTCCTTCCCCCCACTTCACCTCTAACTGGCCTTTAGGGTTGTTGACCCGCAGTAAGCCTTCACCAACCTGACCGATATACCCCACGCTACGCTGTTGTTCATCGGACACGTTTGCGCCAAAGGGCAACGGATTACCAGCAACGTCTCGGGTCGTCACCAGGATCGAGTAGCCGCTTTCGGTCTCATAACGTAACAACCCAACGGCACCGGCGGTAGGCGCGATCTTCTGACTGGTGTATTTCAGCTCCACATCCCTGGAAAGCCCTTTCGGATCCAACTCCACGGTATTCTGACGGTAAGGGCTGAGGTAAGGGACCACCGCCTTACCGCTGTTATCCAGGCGCAGACCGCTGTAGTTGGTAATTCTGGCCCCCTTGGCGTTATCTGCCTCAACGATTGCCGACGTTTCCCCCAGCATCGGTGTAAACACCACTCCGCCACTATAGGCAACCAGGCCACCGGACATATTGGCGCCATATTGTTGATAACCCTGGCCTGCGGAAACGCTGCCCCCAACGAAGGCATAAGGCGCGGCCCATGAGCCGTTGACGCCACCGCTAACGCTGTTGCTACCATTTTTATCATAGTCGTAGTTGGTAAAGGCACTGTAGTTATACTGCCGGTCCTCTCCCAGGCTACCGGACAGCGAGTTTTGCAACCCCTGGCGATCCTTTTGCTGGGTATAGCTGCTGGTCAGGTTAGGAGCACGCGCACTGGAGCCCAATGGGATCGACAGGGTCAGCATGGCTTTATTATCCCAGTCTCCGGTTGCCAGGTTACGCGTCCGCGCGAAGTTAACCCCATAATTCAGCTTGTTATAGTGATTGTTGTAGCTAAGCTGATATTCGCGGTCGGTCTGGTCATGATCCCAATAATCCTGCACGTTGGCATTCAACGCGACAGTCCCAAAACCCTCCGGCAACGACTGGCTGGCGTTAATCTGCAAACGATTGCGTCTTTTCCAACTGTTATAGTCAGCATAGCCGCTATCGTTACTGTCGCGATCGCGCAGCAACATGGCGTCATCTACGTTGTAATACCCAGAACTGGAATAACGATAGGTGGCCAGCGTGATGTTGGTATCCACTACCGGCAAAATTTTCGCATAGGTGAACCGTACGCTATGCCCCTGCTCGTTAGGGCGGTGCTCAAACTGCGTTTGTGCCTGGGTAATATCCGCCGACAGCGCACCAAAATCGGTATTGAATGCCAGACCGCCCGAGGCGGCCGCATAACCATCGGCACCGATCACGCCGGTATACCCCGTCAGCAGGTTAGTGAAACCATGCCTCAAGGTGCCCACCGCAATGGCAGGTTCCTCGCTCACCGAGTTATTGCGATATTTCCCCGCCATCAGTGAATAGTGGGTTACACCTGGCCGCAGCAGCTCTGCTATTGAAGCATAGGTGACGGTAAAGCTGCGTTCGGTGCCGTCGGCTTCGGTCACCGTGACCAGCAGATCGCCGCCGCTGCCGGTAGGATAGAGATCGTCAATAACAAACGGCCCCGGCGGTACGGTGGTTTCATAAATCTGGCTGCCACGCTGGCTGACACGCACCAACGCATTGGTATTGGCGATACCGCGCACCACCGGAGCAAAGCCACGTTGGGAATCGCTGTACATACGATCGTCCGAGCTGATCTGAGCGCCAATGAACCCAATGCTGTCAAAGACTTGGCCGTCGGTGGTCGATTGCCCCAGCACCATCCGGCTACGCCAGCCAACCAAAGGCCGCTCCAGATAGGTTTCATTGCTTTGATAGCGAAAACCCTCGTCATCATTCCAATTGGCCGATGCCCGGTAACGCAGACGCCACACGTCCCAGTTTAATCCGCCACGCAACCCCAGAAATTGGGTGGTTTGAGCAGATGAGTCGGAATGATCGGAACGGTAGGCGTTGTAGTCATATTGCAGGGTCGCCGCCGTGATGCCGTTATCCCACAGCTCAGGGCTAACATAACCACGAGCTTCATGCTGCAGCAAAGACTGCGGCGCACGCACATCCAACCGTTGGCCACCGCTATCAAAATTGCCCTCCACGCCAGGCACCAGTTCACCCAGCGCAATACACTGTTCCCCTTGCTGCAAGCGCGACAACACCGCCTTGTCCAGTTTATCCAAGGCAATGTCGAACAGGCTTAACAGTTTCAGATCGTAGCAAGGCTGAGCGATGCTGCTTTGCGGCGAAGCCAGGGAAAAGTTGACGTCCTGCCGCCCTTTCCATTGGTCGTTAAGATAGAGATCGATGCGGTGAATGCCGGGAGCAACCGGGTTACCGCTGGAGAACTGGCTGACATCGATGGACGAACGCAGAAAAGAATCGTTGAACTCAATAACCTCGGCTTCATCCGCATCAGCCAACGCCAAGGGAGCCAGTAAAATGGCTCCCACAATGCAAATCTGGTTGAGAAAAGAGGGCCGCCAATCAAGACTTACCACTACCCGCCAACGTCCGCTCATTTTTGTTATCCCCACCGAAATCATCAATCAGGCTGTAAAACGCTTTTAAGCCTGCTGACGGTGCCGATTTCATTCCTTGAATTTTCATCACCAACTCGCCAAAGGGTGCCACCATCCTTTCCTGCGTTTTCCCCAGTTCGCCCAGTACCGGCGCACCTTTGGCGCTACGAATTTCAATCTGGCGGAAAGTAAGGTAATAAGGCGATGGGTTCTTGGCGACGATTTCATAACCTGCAGCCCCTTTGCGTAAGCTCAGATCCAGCTTTTCGTAAGCCTGAGCCGGGGTCATTGGCAGGTTATCCGGCCGATAGAACAGTTTGATGCGGGTGCGGAAAGAGAACTGCATCAGGTTGTCGCCCGCGGCTATTTTTTGGGAAGCCTTGGGTGGGATCTCCAACACATTGAGCCAGAACAGTGATTCACGGTTGCTCGGCAATCCGCCGCCGGTACGTGCAATACGCAACGCCTGCCCTTTACCCGGATCGATACGGGCGACCGGTGGCGTCAGGGTGAAAGGCACCTTGACGGTGTCGGGTTTGGATTTAACATCCCCGTTATCGATCCAGGACTGGATCAACACCGGGCTGGTCCCTTGGTTACGCAGTTGGGTAATCGCCTCACCGCTGTTTTCGTTATAAATAATGCGTGTGGCGTTGATGATCACACCAGCATCAGCGGCAACGGTCCATGTCAGCGCCAAGCTAAAGGCGGAAACGGTAAATAGGGTTCTTAACATGGCGCTGTCCTCTGAAAGGGATGAGGCTGCCCCATCCCACGGTTGGATGTCTTACAGGTAGATGATGGTGTAATCCACTTGGGTATTAACCGTACCTGGCGTGACCGTCCCGTTCGCATAGTATTGCGCGTAATAATTCATTACGCCGCCACCGGAGCTGATATCAACTTCCAAATCGCCTTGGCTATGTGCATTACCCGCCATGATGCTGCCTAGATTGGCGTTCAACAGTTGAACCTGGACGTTGGTCGCCGTGCCCGATGCCGAGTTGTTCAGGCGACCGGTGCTCTGTTCAACATAAGCACCCGCTTCAAAGAAAGTGCTGGCAGTATTAAGTGTAGCCCCCGCACAGTTGGTCAGTGCGATGCTGAAAGGTGTTGCCCCTGCAGTTGCCCCAACGGCTGGCAGCGCAGAGATAGAAATGGTCGGCAACGTTACCGTGGCGTCTTTAGACTGGTTGTTGACCGAAATATCGCAGGTAGTGTCGGTAATGGTGCCATTGATGGTGATGGTGCCATCGGCTGCCAGGGCTGAGCCCGCAAAAGTCAAACCGATAACAGCGGCCAGCAGGGGAGTTTTGGTGTTGTAAAATTTCATAATGATCCTAATCCGTTACAAGATAACTGTAGTTAACCAAGCACATTGCCGATTGGTGCGCCCGAGAAGCTTTACTGTCATCGGTCCGTTATTTACCATCCTGCCGTACTTGTTTGTTTCCACCGTTCTGCGATAACTCCGCAGGTTCCGTGGTGATCGTCACCAGCCAGTCACTTAAGAAAAATCCCAACCACCCGTTGACAAGAAAAATCTTAACCCGCAAGCGGTATAAAAGAATCATTAACCATTAACTTGCAATTGTTTAGGTTTAAAACCCAAAATTAATGTTTTTAACGGCCTGTTTAATGCACAGAACTCTGCATGAGCTCTTGGTTAAGCACAAAAAACTTGTTGCTTTTATGTTCAATCAATACAAGATTTAAACAATTCGGCGCATTGTCGCTCACCCCACCCAAAAACCAGACTACTGTTGCGATGTTCAGGCCCATTCTTTTACTTAGCCTTACTGCAACAACGGCAAATTGTCGTTCTCTAGCCCTGAGCAAAACTCTATTTTATGCTCACGTACGATGGTACAACGCACAAAAAACAGGCGACTCACGCCAGAAATAAAAGAACGAACCTGGTTGCTGCGTACCACTAGCAGGTATTCATCTGCCCGGCATTCGGCTTTTCGTTTCTCCACATACGACAACATGTCCTGATTCAGACTGGGGCTGGGGACACCTGACTGCGTGGATGTCGACATAAACACCTTGCAACTCCCCGCCTTGCCAAGAAACACCTCCTGTCTGGCAAGCGAATTAGTGGCGTACATCGTAGATGCAATCCCCAGCACAAAGACCAAACCAGCAACCGTAGCGATCAGGCCCCAACCAAGACGTTTTTTGTTGGCAGGAGTGGCAATCTCTTCGCTTGTCGGCAGATCGAGCTCATCGTCCACCTCGGAAGCTGAAGCAGCATCATCGTCAGTCTCGGCTTCGTCTTCCAGCCCGCTATCTACTGGCAAATAGGCCTCATCACCCACTGTCTGTGCAGGGACTAACGGGGTAAAATGCCCATCGTCTTCCTCGCTGATTTCAACCTGGATCTCGCGGCGCAACATAAACCCTATCTTCGGCACGGTGGCAATCACCTCATCATCGATTCCCATCACCTTAAGCACCCGGCGCAGCTTGCTCACGCATTGATTAAGGTTGTTATTGCTGGAGATCATGCCGTAGTCGTCCCACACCTTTTTGAAAATCACCTCCCGTTCCACGGGTTTACCATAGTTGGCGATCAGTAATAGCAAAAGACGTTTGGCAGGATTGGAAATAGAAGTGGGCTCGTCGGAAAAGTCGCTTGGACCCAACGTTCCGCTGTCACCATCAAACAGCACACGATCGTTAAATCTGTATTTCATGTTAATCCGCATTATCATTGAGTTTATAGGATAATTCTGACATAAATTGCTAATAAAACATCAGTCACCGTCCAAAAAAGATACTGCATAACCATGTTTTCAGCTTGGCGGCCTACATAGTGATTATCCCCGTGCTTTAAGGACGCCAATCTCTGGCATTGTTGTCGCCAACCGGTCACAATGCGGCTCACTTCCCTCCAAGCAGGAAATATGATGCCTTGCCACTATCCCGCCCATTACGCCTTCGATAGCGAAAGCGATGCCTGGCAAATTACCTTACGCGACTTCCCCGAGCAGCAGGCCGCCTGCTACAAACGTGAGGACGTCGAACTGGAGGCGCAGGAAAGCCTGCTGACGGCTATCGCCATTGAAATGGAAGAAGGCCGCCCGGTGCCTGCGGCCTCCGCATTGCAGAGCGGTGACATCGCACTGCATTTGCCGGTGCTGGTGAAATTAAAGCTGGAACTGCATAACCACATGTTGAGCAGCAACACCTCAAAAGCGCTGCTGGCCCGCCAGATGGGTTTTAACGGCGCACAGATCGAACGGTTGCTGGATGTGGCCTATGCCTCGAAGGTTGAGGCACTTGAGCAAGCCCTGTTCCTGCTGGGCTACGAAGTGCATACCACGGTAGCGGTGATCCGCCAGCCCTCAGAATAAATAGTTTGCCCAGAGAGTAAATTTTTACCGTTTTGCGCCGATAGGGTTATTAAACAACCACCGAATGCAAAGTGAAGGCTAAAAATGGAACTCAACCGTCGTCATGTCTGGGCCGCTATCCTGCTTTCTTGTCTGGTCTTCTGGGCGATCCTGATCGCCAGCGTCAGTGCCGTGGCCTGATGCTTTGTAACAAACTGTTACTTCAGGCATTTATCATCCATCACACCTCGTAGAGGTGCTGCATGCTGCGCCCGTTTCAACGCCTTGGCAGGGTAAAAAACCGGCAAAAAGTGTGATCAAAAACACAGTATTGAAATGGGTAGGATTTTGGGAGTACATTAGCGCCGATCCTGTTGTGATTCCTGGATAACCTCAAGGAACTTGAATCGCAACGACCGGTAAATCGTAGCTCAGGACGTTGTTCCTTCTGATTGAAGAACCCGCCGCCCGCCGCTGATTTGCCACAAAATACTCAGACAACAATCGGGATCGTTGGTTTGCGAGGACTCCACAAGGAGTTGTTACGTGAAATACTTTTTGATGGGCGTTTCATTCATGCTGGTTGCATGGGTAGGCACCTTCATGCTGATGGTTGCCTAACCGCAATCTGACCAGGTACTTAGACAAAGGGGCGCTTCTGCGCCCCTTTGTTGTTTCTGCACCGCGAACTATTTGCCGGGCATCATCCGGCGCAGGGTGTCATCACCCCGCACATAGTGATGATAAATCGCGGCCAAGGCATGGATGCCGATGATGAAATATCCCGTATTTGCCAAGGTTTCGTGCACCATTTTCAGCGTGCGGCGTATACCCGCATCGGGCGTGACCCACTGCGGCACCTGCCAGCCCAGCAGCATCCACTGTTTGCCACCATAGGCCAACGTCAAGAAGCCCAAGATCGGCAACGATAAAAACAGCAGATACAGCCCCCAATGGAGCATTTTCGCCCCTAGCGCCTGTAATTCCGGCAAGGCCGGAGTGATCGGCGGCGTAGGATGCCGGTGGCGTAGCCCAAGGCGGATAAGCATCAGCACAAATACCGACAGGCCAAAGTTAAAGTGCAGATCCTTCACCAATGCTGCGCTGTCATCCGGCACCGAGTCCTTCAACAACATGGCACTGTAAGTCAGGATCACCATCACCAGCGTCAGCCAGTGCAGGAGTATTTGTGATTTTGCAAAGCGAACGCCCATAGAGACTCCCACTAAATTCGGTATTAGCAGAGCATAGCGGATAACAACTGAAGAGAACCTTAAGTAGAAGAAAAATAGCGGAAACTGATCCCCCTCACCCTAACCCTCTCCCGTTGTACAGACCGGGGACATCATGAACACTTGTTCGGGGACATGGTAGACACTTACAACATAGGTATGAGTACTTCTGAGTGGAGCTGCTTATGCCGTGGAATGAGAGATCTGCCATGTCATTACGTACCGAGTTTGTGCTTTTCGCCTCGCAAGAAGGCGCTAATATCCGTGCGCTATGCCGTCAGTTCGGCATAGCGCCTGCTACCGCATACAAGTGGTTACATCGCTGGCAGTCTGATGGGCGGGCCGGTCTGAACGAACGTTCTCGAGTGCCACACCATTCCCCTTCCAGAACACCCGATATCGTTGTCCAACACCTCCGCGCTGCGCATCTGGCCCATCCGATGTGGGGGGCGCGCAAGCTCAAGCGGTGGCTTGAGATGCAGGGGCATACGTTACCTGCCGCCAGCACCGTGCATAACCTGATGCGCCGCCATGACCTGCTACCGGGTGGCCCATCACCAGCGCCCACTGTTGGACGCTTTGAACATGATGCACCGAACCAGCTCTGGCAGATGGACTTTAAAGGCCACTTCCCCTTCGCCGAAGGGCGTTGCCATCCGCTGACCCTGCTGGATGACCATTCACGCTTCTCGCTCTGTCTGGCGCACTGCCCAGACGAACGACGCGTCACCGTGCAGTCTCAGTTGGTAGCGGTGTTCGAACGTTATGGCTTGCCGGAGAGAATGACCATGGATAACGGTGCGCCCTGGGGCGACACGACGGGCAGTTGGACCGCACTGGAACTGTGGCTGATGCGTCAGGGTATCCGGGTGGGTCACTCGCGGCCTTATCATCCTCAGACTCAGGGTAAGCTGGAGCGCTTCCACCGCAGCCTGAAGGCAGAGCTCCTGCAGGGGCGGTGGTTTACCCATGCCGCGCAGTTGCAGGAGGTGTTCGACGCCTGGCTAGAAACCTACAACCTGGAACGCCCACATGAAGCCCTGTCAATGGCGGTACCGGCGTCCCGTTATCAGCCTTCATCGCGACAGTACAATGGTAATCCAGCGGCAGCCGAGTATGACGAGGGGGTCCTGGTCAGGAAAGTGGATGTCAGTGGAAAACTGAGTCTGAAAGGGATGGGCCTGAAAGTGGGCAAGGCCTTTATCGGTGAATATGTCGGACTGAAGGAAAGTGAGAGAGAGGGCTACTACGAGGTATGGTGGTACAGCACGAAAGTGGGGACGATCGACCTGAGAAATAGGTCGATCATCATGGGTAAAGGATGTTAAAAAGTGTTCACCATGTCCTTGAACACCTGTCTACCATGTCCCCGGTCTGTACACCCGTAGGGCGAGGGGACCGATCGAGTGGGTTTGAAAATACGGTGGCACACCTTGGCTGGGGTGGCGATCGAGTTAGTTGTTGGTTTGCGTAATACCTTATCTTTCTTGTTTTTGCTCCCTACTTTCCGAAGCTGCACGGACCAACCAAGCGCTCCGGCCAGCTCCCTCTCCCAGTGGGAGAGGGTCGGGGTGAGGGGTAACAGCGATTGCCGGGTCTCAGGCAACAACGCGATGCTATTTGGTCGCTGGCTTGATTAACCCATCGGCACGGAACATTGCCTTGATACCGCGCACCGCCTGGCGGATACGATCCTGGTTTTCAATCAAGGCAAAACGCACATGGGTATCGCCGTAATCGCCAAAGCCGATCCCTGGGGATACGCACACTTTAGCCTCCGCCAACAGACGCTTGGCGAACTCCAGCGACCCCAGATGCGCGTAAGGCTCAGGAATTTTTGCCCACACATACATCGAGGCTTTCGGGTTTTCCACCATCCAGCCAGCTTCGTGCAGCCCTTTCACCAGCACGTTACGGCGCTGGCGATACTGCTCGGCAATATCCAACACGCACTGCTGATCGCCTTCCAATGCGGCGATAGCAGCCACCTGCAGCGGCGTAAAGGTGCCATAGTCGTGGTAGCTTTTGATCCGTGCCAATGCGCTAACCAGCTCAGGGTTACCTACCATAAAACCAATACGCCAGCCGGCCATATTGTAGCTTTTCGATAGGGTGAAGAATTCTACCGCAATGTCTTTGGCTCCTGACACCTGCATGATCGAAGGCGCTTTCCAGCCGTCATAGACGATATCGGCGTAGGCCAGATCGTGGATCACCAGCACGTCATACTGCTTCGCCAGCGCCACTACCCGTTCAAAGAAATCCAGTTCTACACACTGCGCCGTCGGGTTGGACGGGAAGCCCAGGATCATCATTTTTGGCCGCGGAATGGTTTCACGAATGGCGCGCTCCAGCTCACCAAAGAAATCCACGCCGTCCACCAGCGGCACGGAACGCACCTGCGCACCGGCGATCACTGCGCCATAAATATGGATCGGGTAACTTGGATTCGGCACCAGCACCGTATCCCCGTGATCGAGCGTTGCCAACATCAGGTGTGCCAGGCCCTCTTTCGAGCCGATGGTCACAATGGCTTCGCTCTCGGGATCGATATCGACCTGATAGCGTTCCTGATACCAGTGCGAAATAGCACGGCGTAGGCGCGGAATACCGCGTGAGGTTGAGTAGCCATGCGTATCATCACGCTGGGCTACGGTGCAGAGTTTCTCTACGATATGCGGTGGCGTTGGGCCGTCCGGGTTACCCATGCTGAAATCGATAATATCTTCCCCGCGACGGCGCGCGGCCATCTTCAATTCTGAGGTGATATTAAACACATAAGGGGGCAGGCGTTCGATGCGCGTGAAACGGCGCGGGTTGTTATCAGACATAGTTACCTCGAAGAGACGTTAGCGCCCGGACCATCCGAGCGACGCTGGCCACAGAATGGCCGAACATCGAACATAACTCAGCCTTGTCAGGCTGTCGAGCCCCCCGCATAACAATTTTTTTACCGGTTGGCAGCCGCAAATTCCGTCGCCAACAGCCCCAACCGCCAGTCATTACACCACCGGCCCGCCAGGCGGAAATTGTCACGCAACGTCCCTTCCAGTTGAAAACCGCAGCTCTCCAACAGACCCCGTGAGGCTAAATTCCCCTCTGTCACCGTGGCATACACTTTGTGAAAACCGCAAGCATTGAAGGCAAAGTCCAAGATCACGGGCAGAGACTCTTTGCCATAACCTTTCCCTTGCCCTTCCGGCAGGCTGCCAAAGCCCACTTCGGCCTGCTGACAAGGGGACCACTCAGGGCGGAACCCGGTCATTCCCACCGCTTGACCGCTGCTTTTTTCTCTCATCACCAGACATAGCCAGCGATCGCAATGCTTATCCCATGCGGGCAAGCGTGCTTCGAAACGTTCGCGGATCTCGTGTTCCGGCAGCGGATCGGCAATGTAACGGATCACCTGGGGATCCTGGAATAGACGTAGGAATAACGGCCAGTCATCCGCCGTTAGCGATGTCAGCAGCAAGCGAGGTGTTTCCAATTTCATCAGGTAAATCTCCGAAAAACGAAAAAGAGGAAGTTACGAATGAAAGATATCCCTTTATTTTCCCCTATTAAACCCAGATAATCATTAACCAGGTTACAACAAAACAGCAACTTTATAACGCTACCCTACCACTAACATCCTCGCCCACCGGCGGGCCAAGGAGAACACCATGGCTTCATTACTCATCGATGATATTCCTGCCGCAATAAAAAGCGTCAAGCAGCAGTTACGCCAGGCTCTACCCAACTATCGCGAAGTCTTCCTGGAACTGGAAGACAATATTCGCCAGCAGGTGGAGCAAATCCGTCAGGAACTGGCCAACGGCCAGGACCCGGTGCCGCAGGTGGACGCCGAGGATATTCTGCAACAACGCGTTACCGAACAACAAATTGCCCTGATTAAACAGCGCGGCGTGTGCGCCATTCGCGGCGTATTCCCACGCAGCAAAGCCGAGGCCTGGAACCAGGAGATTGGCGACTATCTCGAACGCAATAACTTTGTCGAGCGGTTAAAAAATGCCGCCGAAGATAACTACTTCGGCAAACTGGCAGCCAGTAAGCCACAGATCTACGGCATTTACTGGTCGAAGCCTCAGGTCGAGGCTCGTCAAGATCAGCGCATGCATGCGGTACAGGTGTTCCTCAACAGCCTGTGGGCAACCGAAAGCAACGGCAAACAGCATTTTGACCCAACGCGTGTTGCTACCTATGCCGACCGTACCCGCCGCCGCCCGCCAAACTCCTCTTCGTTGGGCCTTTCCCCGCATGTGGATAGCGGCACCATCGAACGCTGGCTGGATGAGAATTTCCGCTATGTCTATCGTCACGTGTTCTCCGGCAACTGGCAGCAATACGATCCCTTTGCCGCCGATGGCCGCACCGAAGTGCGCGAGATCGCCTCACCAGCGGTTTGTTCCATGTTCCGCACCTTCCAGGGCTGGACAGCGCTGACACCGCAACGCACCCATGCCGGTACGCTGAACGTGGTACCGATCGCCAATGCCATGGCCTATATCCTGCTGCGTGCCCTGCAAGACGATGTGGCGGATGACGATCTGTGCGGAGCCGCCCCGGGCCGGGCGCTGTCAATCTCGGAACAATGGCATCCCCTTTTATTAAGTGGGTTATCCCCTATTCCCGATCTGGAGTCGGGAGATACGGTATTCTGGCACTGTGACGTGATCCATTCGGTGGAAAACGAGCATAACGGCGAGTTCGACAGCAACGTGATGTACATCGCCGCCGCGCCGGGTTGTGAGAAGAACGATGCCTACCTGCAACGGCAGTTGCCAAGCTTCCTGTCCGGCAAAAGCCCGGTGGATTTTGCTGCGGATGATTTCGAAGTGGATTTCATTGGCCGCGCCACCGTTGAGCTGCTGACGCCGCTCGGCAAAGAGCAGTTGGGTATCAAGTAGCCCTGATGACCGCGGTGTGCTCCGGCCACCGCGGTCATTGCCGCGCTGTGATATACTGTGTTCTCCCGTTTGTCGCAGTGAGCCGCCCGTTGTGCACCCTGTTTTTGAAATGTTGTTAGCGGTATTCGATCGTGCCGCCCTGATGTTGATCTGCCTGTTTTTCCTCACCCGCACCCGGCTGTTTCGCCAGCTGTTGCAAAAGGAAGATCATACTCCGCTGGAACTGGCCGCAGTCACGGCCATCTTCTCTCTGTTCGCCCTGTTCAGTACCTATTCTGGCATCAACGTCGAAGGCTCTCTGGTTAACGTGCGCGTGATCGCCATTATGGCCGGGGGGATCCTGTTTGGCCCCTGGGTCGGCATCATTACCGGCATTATCGCCGGATTGCACCGCTATCTGATCGATATCGACGGTATCACCTCGGTTCCCTGCCTGATCACCAGCATTATTGCCGGGATAGGCGCCGGTTATATCAACCTGAAGGTGAAGAAAGGCCAGCGCTGGCGTGCCGGGATCTTGGGAGGCATGCTGTGCGAATCACTCACCATGCTGCTGATCGTTGCCTGGGCCAAACCCACCGAGCTCGGGCTGGATATCGTGTCTAAAATTGCCCTGCCGATGATCCTCGGCACGGTGTGTATCGGCCTGATCGTGCTGCTGGTGCAAAGCGTCGAAGACGAAAAAGAAGTGATTGCGGCGCGGCAGGCCAAGCTGGCGCTGGATATCGCCCGTAAAACGCTGCCCTATTTCCGTCATATCAATAGCGAATCACTGACCACCATTTGCGAAATTATCCGCCACGATATCAATGCCGATGCGGTCGCCATCACCGATACCCAACATGTGCTGGCCTACGTTGGCGTGGGAGCAGAGCATTACCCACTCGGGCGCGCAGGGCTGAGCCGAGTGACGCTGGAAAGCATCCAGCAGGGCAAAATCATCATCAAAAACAACCTCGAGAATCAGACAGCACCGCAGATCCATTCCCAACTGGTGATCCCTCTATGGGAAAAGGGAGAGGTGACCGGGGCGCTGAAGATTTACTACTGCCATGCCCATCAGATCACCAATACGCTGAAGGTGATGGCGGTTGGCCTGTCGCAGATTATCTCCACCCAGATGGAAGTCTCGCGCATCGAGCATCTGCGCCAAATGGCGGACAAGGCCGAAATGCGTGCGCTACAAAGCAAAATCAACCCGCATTTCCTGTTTAATGCGCTGAACGCTATCTCGTCGTCGATCCGGCTAAATCAGGATACCGCCCGCCAGTTAATCATCAACCTGTCGCGTTACCTGCGCTATAACCTGGAACTGAACGACGAACTGATCGATATCCGTAAGGAACTGCATCAGATCCAGGACTATATCGCCATCGAGCAGGCGCGCTTCGGCAGTAAGCTAACGGTGATTTATGACATCGACGACGATATTGCCGTGCGCATCCCCAGCCTGCTGATCCAGCCGCTAGTGGAAAATGCCATCGTGCACGGTATTCAACCCTGTAAAGGGAAAGGCGTGGTGGTGATCGCGGTGAAAGATCGGGGCGATCGCGTCAAGATTTCGGTGAAAGATACTGGCAATGGCATCGATCCACTGGTGATCGAGCGCGTGGCGCGCAATGAAATGCCTGGCCACAATATCGGTCTGCTTAACGTACACCACCGGGTTTCCCTGCTGTACGGAGAAGGATTGCGCATACGTCGGCTGGAGCCGGGAACGGAAATCGCCTTCTACGTCACCAAAAACGGCAATAAGCTGCATAGCGAAAACAGCCCACAACCTGCCGGGGAACAACTATGAAAGCCATCATTGTGGAAGATGAGTTTCTCGCCCAGCAAGAGCTGACTTATCTGATTAATAAACACAGTAATATCACCATCGAAGCCACCTTTGAAGATGGCCTGGACGTGCTGAAATACCTGCAAACTCATCAGGTCGATGCCATTTTCCTCGATATCAATATTCCTTCGTTAGACGGCGTATTGCTGGCGCAGAACATCAGCAAGTTTGCGCATCGTCCGTCGATCGTGTTTATCACCGCCTATAAAGAGCATGCGGTGGAAGCGTTTGAGATCGAGGCGTTCGACTACATCCTCAAGCCGTATCATGAAGCGCGTATCATCACCATGCTGCAAAAGCTGGAGGCATTGCATAACCGACCGGCGCAGACGCCGGAACCTAGCGCACCGGCGAATCGCACCAACCACAGCATTAACCTGATCAAAGACGAGCGCATCATCGTCACGGACATCAACGACATTTACTACGCCGCCGCCGATGAGAAAGTTACACGGGTATATACCCGGCGCGAAGAGTTTGTGATGCCGATGAATATCACCGAGTTTTACCAACGGCTGCCAGAAGAGTTTTTCTTCCGCTGCCACCGGTCGTATTGCGTGAATCTGTCCAAGATCCGGGAAATCGTTCCGTGGTTCAACAACACCTATATTCTGCGGCTGAGCGATCTGGATTTTGAAGTCCCGGTCAGCCGCAGCAAGGTCAAGGCGTTTCGCCAACTGATGCGGTTATAGTTACCAGCGTGGGCCTCGCGGGCCGTGATCCCGTTGGTAATAGCGTGGCGGTGGTGGTGGCATGCGGTGATAACGTGGGCCATCACGCCATTCACGACGTGGGGGGCCGTAATAAACCGCCCTTGGCGGTGGGCCGTAATATCCGCGTGGGCCATAATGCTCGTGCCACCAGCGCGGTTCACGCCAGCGACCACCATCCCAGTAATGGCCACGGTCATCCCGATCGCCAATATGCAGCGACATTCCAGGCACGTTGATGCCGACAGAAATATCCGCATGGCTCACCGCAGGCAGTGAAAGCGGAAACAACGCAGCCAATAACAACAGCACTTTTTTCATCAGGTCTCTCCCAGAGCATGGAACGGGTCCATTTACCGATCACAGTAGTTCCGCACCGGTACGTTCTCTATAGGAGGAAAGCCCAATTACGCCTTTCAGGCATATCCTTCACAATTACTACACAGTTGCCCCGGAGGTTTGGCCATCTTTCTGACATATCTTTGATGTAGATCACGCCCCGCAGGCCGCACTCCAACGGCTTTTTAGCCCTTATTCGGCAACTCATGCAGCGATAACGGCATTTCATTCCTCGGCAGCGGCAGTTCATTCCCGATCCGCCATTGGCAACGATCCCCCCTTTATAATAGGCCCATACCGCAGGGCTCTGGTTGCCTTGCTAATTTTGCCAATGGGCAACGCCAATACAGGAAGGAGACCGGCCATGAACAGCAAACCGGCAAATCGCAGCTTAATCGTTCTCGGCACCATCATCTGCCAGATGGGCCTCGGCACTATCTATACCTGGAGCCTGTTCAACCAGCCGCTGGTAGACAAGTTCCATTGGGGCCTTGGCGATGTCGCTACCACCTTCTCGATCACCAGCTTCTTCCTGGCCTTCGCCACGCTGTTCGCCGGTAAGCTACAAGAGCGTTTCGGTATTCGCAATCTGACACTGGTCTCCGGCGTGCTGGTCGGCCTAGGGTTGATTGCCAGCGCCCACGTGCAATCGCTGGATATGATTTATCTGTTGGCAGGCGTGGTGGTCGGTTTTGCGGTGGGTATCGCTTACATCTCTACGCTGTCCAACCTGATCAAATGGTTCCCGGATAACAAGGGGCTGATTTCCGGCATCTCCGTCGGGGCGTTCGGTAGCGGCAGTCTGCTGTTCAAATACGTTAACGCCGCCCTGATTAGCGGTGCCGGTGTCTCTGCTGCATTCTTCTATTGGGGCGTAATCGTGATGGCGCTGATTGTGCTGGGCTCCATGCTGCTCAAAGAACCGGTGCAGGTTAACCAACAGGCTAACCACGGTACGCTGGGCAACGATTACACCGTGCGCCAGATGCTGGCCAGCAAAGAGGCCTACATGCTGTTCGTGATTTTCTTCGCAGCCTGTATGAGTGGCCTGTATCTGATCGGTATCGTTAAAGACATGGGCGTACAGCTGGCTGGAATGGATTTGGCCACCGCCGCCAACACCGTTTCTGCCGTGGCAATCTTCAATACCGCAGGCCGCATCATTCTGGGCACCCTGTCCGATAAAGTAGGCCGTATGCGCGTCATCAGCTTCACCATGCTGGTCACTATTCTGGCAATTGCCGCACTGAGCTTCGTGACGCTGAGCCATACGCTGTTCTTTATCTGCGTCGGCGCGGTCGCTTTCTGCTTCGGTGGCAACATTACCGTCTTCCCGGCGATTGTCGGTGACTTCTTCGGCCTGAAAAACCACAGCAAGAACTACGGCATCATTTATCAGGGCTTTGGTCTGGGCGCGCTGGCAGGGTCGTTTGTTGCCAACCACTTCGGCGGCTTCCACGCGACCTTTATGGTGATGGGTGTGCTGTCGGTGATTTCACTGCTGATCACCCTGTTTATCAAAGCGCCGAAAGCGGTAGAGCAGGAAGAAGAGTCTCACGCAGAGCCGGTGTTGGCCAAAGCCAACGGCTAATGGCCCCTCACCCTCTCCCAAAGGGAGAGGGTACCGATCGAGTTGGGCTGAAAGTATCTTGATTCTTGATCAGTGCTGGCAGAAGAGACGATCGCAGTTGTTGAGATTATCTCTTTACTTCTAAACGAGCAGGGGCTGACAGCTCCCTCTCCCTTTGGGAGAGGGTTGGGGTGAGGGGTATTCCCAGCGTCTGCCGCAGATGAGCACCGGCCCCCAGCAGCCCCGGTTGGGAATGGGTGATCATAAACACCGGAATTTCACGTACGTAGTCTTTGAAGCGCCCCTTGTCTTCGAAGGCGGCGCGGAACCCGGAAGCCTTGAAGAACTCCATAAAGCGCGGCACGATGCCCCCGGCGATATACACTCCACCAAACGTCCCCAAGTTCAACGCCAGGTTGCCGCCAAACCGCCCCATGATCACGCAGAACAGGGACAACGCACGACGGCAATCAGTACAGCTATCCGCCAGCGCACGCTCGGTGATGTCTTTGGGTTCCAGCTTCTCCGGCAGGCGCTTGTCTGCCTTGACGATGGCACGGTACAGATTCACCAGCCCAGGGCCAGACAACACGCGCTCCGCAGAGACATGACCAACTTCACCACGCAGCACCTCCAGGATGATGTCCTCTTCTTCACTGTTCGGCGCAAAATCTACGTGGCCACCCTCACCCGGCAGGCTCACCCAGCGGCGGTTAACGTGCACCAGATGCGCCACCCCCAAGCCCGTACCCGCACCGTAAACGGCAATCGGTTTATCCTTTTGCGCTTTGCCACCGCCAAACTGCAACACGTCATCTTCAGACAGCATCGGAATAGCCATCGAAACCGCGGTAAAATCGTTAATCACTTCCAGATGCTTTAAGCCCAGGCTCTCTTTCATCGCTTTGATGGAGAAGGCCCAGGTGTGATTGGTCATGGCGACCCAATCCTCCGTTACCGGGCAGGCGATGGCGATACAGGCATCCTGAACCTCCAGTTGCAGCTCGGTCAGGTATTGGCGGATCACCGCTTCCAGGCTATCGAACTCCAGACCAGAATAGGTTTTCGCCTGGGCGATCTCGCCCGTCTCGACAGTGCACAGCGCCAGGCGGGCATTGGTACCGCCAACATCACCTACGAGGGCATAGGTCATCGGTGTTTCTCCCTAAAATGAATAATGCAAAATTGGGTACACTGTAAAATCACGCCGCCCAAACAACAATCGGCATTCTGCGGCCCGCTGCGCAATAGCGATCTCGATCACAAAAATCGTTTCAGCCAGCACAGTTTTCACCGATTTATACCGGCGGTTACAGATTGGCGCAAAAAACGTGAGAGGAATGCGATCGCGTGCGGCTACCATTAGCGAAATCGCTCCGTTGGAGCTATATACTATGCAAACCAATTCTCTGGAGCCTGGCGATTCTGCTGGCTTTACTCTCTGTTTTCCCTGCCAATCAGGGACGTAACAACAAGGGATCCTGCATGCTGCATCCACGCGCCAATGCTATGTTGGCCTTCGCTCTGCCCGCGATCGTTATCGGTTCCGCCTCCAGCCTGATCCTCATCTTGCTGATGGAAAGTGCCAGCGTGCTGCAGAACTTGCTGTGGACTCGCCTTCCGGAAATGCTCGATATAGATAGCCATTCCCCGTGGTGGACCATCGGTATTCTTACGCTGGCTGGTATCGCCGTTGGGCTGATCATACGTTTCGTGCCGGGCCATGCCGGGCCAGATCCGGCTACCGAATCGCTGATCGGCATGCCTTTGCCAGTGGCCGCCGTACCGGGGCTGGCTTTAGCTTTGATGATCGGCCTGGCAGGTGGCGTTAGTTTGGGGCCGGAAAACCCGATCACCGCCGTCAATATTGCCCTGGTGGTCGCACTCGGGGCCAGGCTATTACCCAAAGTGCCCAGGATGGATTGGATCATCCTCGCTGCCGCTGGCACGATTGGCGCAATGTTCGGTACCCCTGTTGCCGCCGCCCTGATTTTCTCGCAAACGCTAGGGGGAAATAACGAAGTCCCCCTGTGGGATCGGCTGTTTGCCCCGCTGATGGCCGCTGCCGCCGGGGCCGTCACTACCCAGATGTTCTTTACCCCGAACTTTACCCTACAGCTTGATGCTTACGATGTGATCCGGCTACGCGATATCTTCAGCGGCTCGGTGGTCGCGCTGATCGCTATTGCCCTGGGGATGGTGGCGATCTGGTGCTTCCCACGCATGCACCACATGTTCCATTCGCTGAAAAATCCGGTATTGATGCTCGGGCTAGGTGGCCTGTTGCTGGGGATCCTTGGGGTCATTGGCGGAGATGTCACCCTATTCAAAGGGTTGGATGAGATGAAACTGTTGGTGGTCGACGGCAGTTTCACCACCAACCAATTGTTGGTGATCACCCTGACCAAGCTGGCCGCCCTGGTGGTAGCTGCCGCCAGTGGCTTCCGCGGCGGGCGTATTTTCCCAGCGGTATTTATAGGTGTCGCACTGGGGTTGATGTTGCATCAACATGTTCCGGCGGTTCCGGCAGCGATCACCGTTTCCTGTGCCATTATGGGGTTGGTGCTGGTGGTGACTCGCGACGGCTGGCTGAGCCTGTTTATGGCCGTGGCGGTGGTGCCAGAGCTGCACCTGTTACCGATACTCTGTATTGTGATGTTGCCCGCCTGGCTGGTGCTGGCGGGCAAACCTTTGATGCTGGTAGTAAAAAACCAGCCTCCGCATGAAGACTAAGCCAGAGCATACTCGGCAGCGGCGTGCGCATGAATGGCCGTGGTGTCGAATACCGGCACCGCGGCATCTTGTGCGCTAACCAACAGGCCGATCTCGGTGCAGCCAAAGATGATCCCCTCGGCGCCCTGCTGTTCCAGCTTGGCAATAATCCGGCGATATTCATCGCGTGAGGTATCAACGATCTTGCCCAGGCATAGCTCTTCATAAATGATGCGGTGTACGATATCGCGATCGGCGGCATCCGGCGTAACCACTTCGATAGCAAATTTATCCTGCAAACGCCCACGGTAAAAATCCTGCTCCATGGTAAAGCGCGTGCCGAGTAAGCCGATACGGCGAATATTTTGCTGGCGTACCTGCAATGCCGTGGCATCGGCAATATGGATCAGCGGCAGGCCGCTGGCCTGTTCCACCGCATCCGCCACCTTATGCATAGTGTTGGTACAAATCACGATGGCTTCGGCACCGGCAGCACGCAGCGAAGCGGCGGCCCCTGCCAGCAAACGGCCAGCCCCCTCCCAATCACCTTGGTGCTGCAAGCGTTCCACTTCATGAAAATCCACGCTGTAGAGCACGATTTTGGCTGAATGCAGACCACCAAGCCGCTGTTTCACCTGCTCGTTGATCATTCGGTAATAGGGGATGGTGGATTCCCAACTCATCCCCCCCAATAATCCCAACACTTTCATTCGATTCTCCTGGCTTTGACGTTCTATCAACCAGACATTACCCGAGAACGACCTGACTGACGAAGCAATTATTTGCTACGTGAGCTGCTTACCTGAGCCTGGCGCGGCTCGAACCAACGCTGGCGCAGGGTATCGTAGAACCAGTTATACACCATGGTATAGGGCAGGAAGAACAGGAAGAAACCGAGCTCCAACACAAAGGCCTGCCACAAGGAAATATTGAGCATAAAGGCGGCTATCGGCAGACCAATCAGTACAAACCCGGCTTCAAAGCCAAAGGCGTGGCCAATACGCACTTTCAGCGTTCTGACCACTCGGCTCACTGGCCACAACCGATCAAAGATCGAGTTATAGACAATGTTCCACAGCATGGCGACGGTAGATAACATGATCGCCAGCGTCCCGACCTGTGCCATCGAGCGGTTAAGCAACCACGACCCCACAGGGGCACAGATCATTACAGCGATAGCTTCGAATCCCACTGCGTGAACGATACGTTCAGTCAACGACTTGTTTTGCAACTGCATACTTCACCTGCTTTGTGATCATTATTGAAAAAGTCAGGTGATTATCATCGCTTTTTTGCGTAGATTAAAGATAGATACCATCGATAAAGTAGATACATCATGCGCTATTCCCCAGAAGCCCTACTGGCCTTTGTTGAGGCTGCCGCGTTAGGCTCGTTTTCTGCCGCCGCACGCAGGCTGCGCAAAAGCCAATCCACCATCAGCACCGCCATTGCCAATCTGGAGGCCGATCTCGGGCTGACGCTGTTCGATCGGCAGGCACGCCAACCTGTATTGACCGAGGCTGGCCGCAAGGTGCTGGGCCACGTGCAGGAAATTCTCGCTGCCAGCGAACGACTCGATGCCTTGAGCATCCGCTTGGGGGACAATATCGAACCACGGCTGACCATCGTTTTTTCCGATACCTATCAGCCCAACCATCACGACAACCTGCTGAAACATTTCGAGCGGCGTTATCAGGATATCGAGCTGGAATGTATGATCGCCGAAGGGGAGGATGTGCTGGATCTGCTACAGACTGGCCGCGCCCACCTGGGGATGCTGGCGGTACAACCCAACTACCCTCCCGAGATCGCCGTCGCCAGGCTGCCAGAGCAGACTGAAATGGGGCTGTTTGTCGCTCATGATCATCCGCTGACCCTTATTCCTGCCCTGACACAGGCACACCTTGCCAGCAGCCGCCAACTTTACCTCAACACTTATACCAGCAACAGCGCGCCAAAACCGCGCGGCAGGGCCTGGTCGGCGCCCAGCTATCTGATGTTGCTAGAGATGGCGGAACAGGGGGCGGGCTGGGCAATACTGCCGCACTGGCTGGTCAAACAGTACGGGCGGCAACGTCTGACAGAGCTGAAAATACGTGGCTGGCCGCAAACCATCTCGGTCGACGCCGTATGGTCCAAGCTTACCCCGCCGGGGCCGGCGGGGCTGTGGTTATTGGATCGCCTGCTGGAAAATGCCACCGATCAAGCCGCCGCATTACGCGATTGAATGGCACGTGACACGTTATCAAGCAGTTCGGGAAAATCCATTTTCGGCAACACCACCTCGATAAACGCCAGTTGCTCGCTACCGCCGACCTCTTCAAGCGCTGCACGCAACTGCTCAGGCGCGGTGACGCGCAGGCACTTCATCTGATGATCGAGCGATAATGCCTGCGGTAGACGCGTCCAGTTCCATTGCGCGATATCGTTATAGCGCTGTTCCGGCCCATGGATGGCTCGCTCAATAGTGTAACCGTCATTATTCAGCAGCAAGATCACCGGCTTTTGCCCATCGCGCAACATGCTGCCCAACTCCTGCACGGTAAGCTGAGCGGCCCCATCGCCAATCAGCAATACCACCCGACGCTGAGGATCAGCAGTCTGCGCGCCAAATGCCGCCGGTAAGGTATAGCCGATTGATCCCCATAAGGACTGTACGATAAACCGGCAACCCCGCGGCAGCGTCAACGACGCCGCGCCAAAACAGGCGGTGCCCTGCTCCGCAATCAGGATATCCCCCGGCTGCAAGAAGTCTTGGATCTGCTGCCAAAAACTATGTTGATCAAGACCGCTGGAACTCGGATCCGGTAGCGCTGGCCGTTTAATGGACGGCAACGACCACTTGCTGGCTAACGATAACGTCAGTTGATGTAGAGCCTTTACTGCTTCGCGCATAGGGATCTGGCTGAAAACCTGCTGACCAACCCGCGCCTCGAACGGTTGGATATCGATGCATTTATCCACGGGCAGATTGTGACTAAAACCGGCGGTGATGGTATCGGTGAAACGCACCCCGACGTTAATCACCACATCGGCACCCTCAATCTGCTGCTTAACCTGCGGATCGCTGGCGGCTGCGGCATAGGTTCCAGTAAAGCAGGCATGGGTTTCATCCAACACACTTTTGCCTAACAGCAGCGTCGAGTGCGGAATATTGACCTCATTCATCCATTGTTCCAGCAAGGGTTCGGCCCCGAAGCGTTCGGCCAGGAAATCCGCCAGCAGGGAAACCCGCTGTGCGTCCTGCAGTTTTTCCCGCGCGGCAGCGATAAATGCCTGTAGAGATACCTCGGAAAGATTGGGCTGGCGCAATACCAAAGGTGCTGGGCGCGAGACCAACGGAGCTTCGGCGACATCACTTGGCAACAGCAGATACACCGGGCGGCGCTCGTACAGCGCGGTCGTCAATAAGCGATCGATTTCTGCTTCAGCATTGCTGGCCGTCAGGCTGGCCTGAGCTATGGTGACCTCTTGCGCCATACGGGCAAAATGGCCGAAGTCCCCATCCCCTAAAGAATGGTGCAGTAAATCCCCGGCTCGCTGGGCTCGCAAAGCCGGTGTGCCAACAATGTGGATCACCGGCAGGTATTCGGCATAACTGCCGGCAATGCCGTTAATCGCACTTAATTCACCCACGCCAAAGGTGGTCAACAGTGCCGCGGCCGGTTTGCAGCGGGCATAACCATCGGCGGCATAGGCGGCGTTCAGCTCGTTGGCGCAGCCTACCCAGGTTATCTGCTGATGATCGATAACATGATCGAGAAACTGCAGGTTGTAATCTCCCGGTACACCGAAAAAGTGGCGAATGCCAATCTGGGCTAACCGATCGAGAAGGTAATCTGCCACCGTATAGCTCTTGTTCATGATCATCACCTAGGTAATGGGAGAATGGTTAGTATTAAGTATTAAAGATGCTGCCGAATTTTCGAGCTTTATCGGCAAAAGGCACTGGAAACCCCGCTTTACATCTGCGCACCAACGGCATGCAGTAGGGATCATCCATAAGCAATTTGAATAAATTATGGACAATTAGCGTGATCTGGCACTCTGACAGCCCAAGTGGAAGCGCATACACTGAATATCATTTCCCGCCGTCGATGAGGATTTTATGGTTTATCAAGCTGAGCCTGCCCGCTACCAGAATATGGAATATCGCCGCTGTGGCCGCAGCGGGCTGCAACTGCCAGCCGTTTCACTCGGTATGTGGCACAACTTTGGTGATAGCACACTGTATGACAATGCGCGCAGCCTGGTGCATCGTGCCTTCGATCTTGGTATTACCCACTTCGATCTGGCCAATAACTACGGGCCACCGCCGGGTTCTGCCGAGGAGAATTTCGGCCGTATTCTGCATCAGGATCTCCAGCCTTATCGCGATGAGCTGATTATCTCTTCCAAGGCGGGCTACACCATGTGGCCTGGCCCCTACGGTGACTGGGGATCGAAGAAATACCTGGTCGCCAGCCTGAACCAGAGCCTGCAACGCATGCGGCTCGACTATGTGGATATCTTCTACCATCACCGCCCTGATCCAGATACGCCGCTGGAAGAAACCATGGCGGCGCTGGATTTGATAGTCCGCCAAGGGAAAGCGCTGTATGTCGGGTTATCGAATTACCCGGCCGAACGGGCGCGGCAAGCATTTGCCATACTGCAACAGCTTGGCACCCCTTGCGTGATCCACCAGCCGAAGTACTCGATGTTTGAACGCTGGGTCGAACCCGAGTTGCTGGATACGCTGGAAGAGCATGGCGTGGGGTCTATCGCCTTCTCACCGCTGGCCGGAGGCATGCTGACCGATCGCTATCTGCAAGGCATCCCGCCTGATTCCCGCGCAGCCAGCGGCAGCCGCTCGCTCACTCCCGAGCAGATTACCGAAACGAAACTGCAAAAGGTTCGCCTGCTGAATGTGTTGGCAGAACGGCGTGGTCAAAAGCTGTCGCAAATGGCGCTGGCCTGGGTATTGCGTAACGATCGCGTCACTTCCGTATTGATTGGTGCTAGCAAAGTCAGCCAGATTGAAGATGCGGTCGGTATGTTGGCCAACCGTAAGTTCAGCGCAGAAGAGATCGCCAAGATTGAGCAGATCCTGATGTAATCGCTTACAAACCGCCGGTGGGTATCGGCGGTTTTCTCCCCTTTCCCCTCAGATAACTCCCAATCCCCGGTGTTCTCCATGGCTTTCAGAATTTGCCCAAAGGCGCGGCCGCTCCACGGCGTTAACATCCCTCAGATAAATACCTCATGGATTTTACGCATAGCGTTTAAGAACGAGGGATAACAACCGTTTGCATGGCCAAAACCTATACCGATGAACGTGCTTCATTATCGGTAATCGGCCAAGGGAGCCTAAATGTTTAAACCTCTGTTTACCGCTGCCATTCTGGCGGCGCTTTTCATGCCCATCGCACCCATCGCCCATGCCAGCAGCGTCAATATTGATTTGCTGCCGGGGGTCTCACTGCAGATTGGTGACCAGGACAAACGGGGCAATTATTGGGACGGTTACGACTGGCGCGATCGCGATTGGTGGCATGGCCATCAGGGGCGTGATTTAGGGGAGCGCAGCCGCCGTGGCTACTATTGGGATGGCTATCGCTGGCGTGATCGCGATTACTGGCACAAAAATTATTACTACCATGATGGCCGCTACCGCAAGGCCGATAAATACTATTACAAGCAGTATAAAAAGCAGCACCATAAGAACAAGCATCATCACAAAAACCACCATCACGATCATGATGATTGACCCCTCACCCCAACCCTCTCCCACAGGGAGAGGGAGCTGATCGGCATCGTAATCAGGTGCAGAAGTCAGTCTGTAGCACTCTTCATCCCCTCTACATGAGTTAGGGTTAGGGTGAGAGGAACTATCTTAAAGCAGGTTGCTGATCAGCAGATAACCGTTGAGCCCAACCACCACCAACACAATCAGTTTACCGAGATTCTGGATCAGGCGGCCGTTGACCATATCCCCCATCAGTTCACGGTTGCCGGTAAACGCCAGCAGCGGCACCAAGGCCAGGGCAATACCAAAGCTCAGCAGCACCTGGCTCAAAACCAGAATACGCGTCGCATCCATCCCCATCATGATGACAATAAACGATGGCATCATGGTGACCACCCGCCGTACCCAGATTGGGATATAGAAGCGGACAAAGCCCTGCATCACCACCTGCCCCGCCAAGGTGCCTACCACGGTAGAAGAGAGACCTGCTGCAACCAGGCTCAGACCAAAAATGGTGGCCGCCGCATTGCCGAGCAGCGGTTGCAACGTCAGGTAGGCTTGGTCGAGATCGGTAATACCGCTGTGGCCGTTGAAATGGAATGCGGCAGCGGCGGTGGCCATCATCGCCAGGTTAACAAAACCGGCAATGGTCATGGCGATCGCCACGTCCAGCTTGGTGGCCGAATAACGTTCGGCTTTAGAGTCTTTACCGGCAGTCTGCGTCAGCGAGGAGTGCAAATAAATCACATGCGGCATGATGGTTGCCCCTAACACCCCCGCAGCAAGAAACACCGCGTCACCATTCGGCAAATCCGGGATCGCCATCCCTCTAAGCAACCCGCTCAGCTGCGGCTGAGAAAATACCAGCTCGACGATATAGGCCATTGCCACAAACAGCAGCAGGCCGCCAATCACCAATTCCAGTGGCTTTTGCCCGCGTTTTTGCAGCATCAGGATCAGGAAGGTGGCAATGCCGGTGAGGACAGCCCCCTGCAGCAGCGTTACCCCCAGCAGCAGTTTGAAACCGATCGCGGCACCGATAAACTCGGCCAAGTCAGTGGCCATCGCGATAATCTCCGCCTGCACCCAATAGGCCCAGACGGCCGGGCGCGGGAAGCGATCGCGGATATGTTCAGCAAGGTTTTTACCGGTAGCGATGCCGAGTTTGGCAGACAGCAGTTGGATCAGCATCGCCATGACGTTGGCCCATACCACCACCCACAGCAGCGTGTAGCCAAAAGAAGCGCCAGCTTGAATATTAGTGGCAAAATTACCGGGGTCGATATAGCCGATGGCGGCGATAAAGGCAGGCCCCATCAGAGAAAGTTTGATCTTTCTGGACGGGCGGCTGGAGGAATTGTTAACCGCGCGACTGTTCAGCATAGCGAAAATCCTTACTAATTTAGCTCACCTTCATCTTTACCTAAGTGATAATGATTATCAAGTGCATTTGCAGCGATAATGGTTATCTCTGCGATAGCCAAAAACGAAGGTTTTATCGAACAGATCGCATGAAATCCTCGCGTTTCCATCTACTCTAGATCACAAGGTTCAGAGCGGATCACGCTTGATAATAAAAGTAGCACAAAAATGCCACGAACACGCATATTTATTAACATCTTGATCTTTGGTGCTTTGCCGTCATAGATTAGGACTATCTCCACTATGATTTTCCATATTTGCAATGAATGTCTCGTTTTTAAACTTGGCGTTACATAAAATGACAACCGAAATTCAGCCTGCCTCAAATTTGGAGCAAACATGTCCCATATTGCGCACTTTGCGTTAGCGTTAGTGGTGGTTGCAATCCTGGCCCTGTTAGTGTGCCGCGATCGTAAAAACATCCGCATCCGCTATGTTATTCAGTTGTTGGTTATTGAAGTGTTACTGGCCTATTTCTTCCTGAACTCGGAAGCAGGTTTAGGCTTTGTAAAAGGCTTTGCAGCAATGTTCGACAAGTTGCTCGGGTTTGCGGGGCAAGGGACTGATTTTGTGTTCGGCGGGATGGGTGACAAAGGCCTGGCCTTCTTCTTCCTGAAGGTGCTGTGCCCAATCGTGTTCATCTCTGCCCTGATCGGTATTCTGCAATACATCAAAGTGCTGCCGTTTATCATCCGCATCATCGGGACCGTGCTGTCTAAAGTGAACGGTATGGGCAAACTGGAATCCTTCAACGCCGTCAGTTCGTTGATCCTGGGCCAGTCTGAGAACTTCATTGCCTACAAAGATGTGCTGGGCAAGATGTCAGAAAAACGCATGTACACCATGGCCGCTACCGCGATGTCGACAGTTTCCATGTCCATCGTTGGCGCATACATGACCATGCTGGATGCCAAGTATGTCGTGGCGGCGCTGGTACTGAACATGTTCAGCACCTTTATCGTCCTCTCACTGGTCAACCCTTATGACACCAGTAAAGAAGAAGAGCTGCACCTCGGCAATCTGCACGAAGGCCAAAGCTTCTTTGAAATGCTGGGTGAATACATTCTGGCAGGCTTCAAGGTGGCGATTATCGTTGCCGCGATGCTGATTGGCTTTATCGCTCTGATTGCCGCGCTTAACGGCCTGTTCAGCGCCATCTTCGGCCTGAGCTTCCAGGAAATCCTGGGCTACTTCTTCTATCCATTTGCCTGGATCCTTGGCGTGCCTAAGCACGAAGCGCTGCAGGTTGGCAGCATCATGGCGACCAAGCTGGTTTCCAACGAATTCGTTGCCATGATGGAACTACAGAAAATCGGTGCTGAGCTGTCCCCACGCAGCATGGGTATTCTGTCCGTGTTCCTGGTGTCCTTCGCCAACTTCTCTTCTATCGGTATCGTAGCCGGTGCGATTAAAGGGTTGAACGAGCATCAGGGCAACGTGGTTTCACGTTTCGGCCTGAAGCTGGTTTACGGCTCTACCCTGGTTAGCCTGCTGTCAGCAGCCATCACAGGCCTGGTTCTGGGCTAACAGCTTTAGAATCGACAAGTTCTAGTCTTAAGACGCCCGATGAAGTTTATCGGGCGTTTTTTATTTGATGGCCCAATGACAATACTGCTCGAACTGAAGGGGAGGAATAGACACAACATGCGGCGGCGTTCTTACAGCACAAAAGCAAAAAGCCGACCCAAGGGTCGGCTTTTCAAATGGTGGTGGAGCTAGACGGGATCGAACCGTCGACCTCTTGCATGCCATGCAAGCGCTCTCCCAGCTGAGCTATAGCCCCACAAAAGTGGTACGCATTAACCGTGCGTTACGGTATTCCCCAACCTTCCTGAGATAAAAGGTTGGTGGAGCTAGACGGGATCGAACCGTCGACCTCTTGCATGCCATGCAAGCGCTCTCCCAGCTGAGCTATAGCCCCAATCCACAATCACGAAATCCTGTGAACGGGGCGCATGATATGAAACCCCAGAAACCCTGTCAACGGCTAAATTGAATTCCTCGATCAAGCGCTGAAAAAGCCGCCAAATCAGCGCGTTTAATGCTAAAAAACCATCGCTTTGGGCACAAAACAAACCAGCAAGAAAAAAGCCCCACGAATCGCTTCGCAGGGCTTTGTCGGTTTAGCTGGCAACTAACGGTCAGGCTTGCGCTTCACGCTCGGCAATATAAGCCAACGCCTGGTCGATACGCTTGAGGGAGCGAGCCTGGCCGATAGCATGTACGGTAACGTCCATGCCCGGTGACTGGCCAGCGCCAGTGACCGCGACGCGCAATGGCATCCCTACTTTGCCCATACCCACGCCCAGTTCGTCTGCGGTGCCCTGAATGGCATCGTGCACGTTCTCTGGCGTCCAGTTGGTAATAGCGGCCAATTTGGCGCGTACGGCCTCCAGCGGCTGGCGTGCGACCGGACGCAGGTGTTTCTTCGCCGCATCGGCGTCAAACTCGCTGAAGTCCTGGTAGAAGTAATGGCAAGACTCCGCCATCTCCTTGAGGGTTTTACAACGCTCGCCCAGCAGTTTGACCAGATCTTTCAGTTCTGGACCGTTGCGGGTTTCAATCCCCTGCTGCTCAACATGCCATGCCAGATACACCGCTACTTCTTCCGCTGGCATATGGTTGATGTAGTGATGGTTCAACCACTGCAGCTTCTCGGTGTTGAAGGCGCTGGCGGATTTGTTGATCGCATCCAGAGTGAAGAACTCTTTCATCTCATCAATAGAGAAGATTTCCTGATCGCCATGGGACCAGCCCAGACGCACCAGATAGTTCAACAACGCCTGCGGCAGGTAGCCATCATCGCGGTATTGCATCACGCCAACGGCACCGTGGCGTTTAGACAGCTTTTTACCGTCATCACCCAGGATCATCGACACGTGAGCATATTCCGGCACCGGTGCGCCCAGCGCTTTCAGGATGTTGATTTGGCGCGGCGTGTTGTTGATATGGTCTTCACCACGGATCACGTGGGTGATTTCCATATCCCAGTCATCGATCACTACGCAGAAGTTATAGGTTGGCGCACCGTCGGTACGGCGAATGATCAGATCGTCCAGCTCCTGGTTGCTGAATTCGATTGGGCCACGGATTTTATCGTCGAAGATGACCGAGCCTTCCTGTGGGTTACGGAAACGCACAACGTGTGGCTCATCGGCAGTGTGGCTGCACTGACTATCGCGGCAATGACCGTCATAGCGTGGTTTCTCGCCGTTTTCCATTTGCTTTTCACGCAGCGCTTCCAGGCGTTCTTTCGAGCAATAGCACTTATAGGCCGTTCCCTGTTGCAGCATTTCATCAATGACCGCGTTGTAGCGATCGAAACGCTTGGTCTGGAAGTACGGACCTTCATCCCAATCCAGATTTAACCAGTTCATGCCATCCATAATTGCGTCGATAGCTTCCTGGGTTGAACGTTCGAGATCGGTATCTTCGATACGCAATACAAACTCACCGCCGAAATGGCGGCTGAACAACCAGGAATAGAGCGCAGTACGGGCGCCGCCGACGTGCAGATAGCCGGTCGGGCTTGGGGCGAAACGGGTTTTGATTTTCATTGGGTTCACTGCCTTATTACGCAACGCGTGTCAGCGGAGTGCCGACGATTGCTCGGAATGTAAAATAGTGGACGACATTCTACCACTCCATGCTAATTCCTCAACGCCGACGCGCTATCGGCCACTACGCTTTGCGGCCCGCTACGCATGATACTGTGCAAAGAATCGTCCTGGTCGGCGATAAATATCGCATCCTGTCTAAATTTGCGGCGAACGATTGAAATCATTTTAAAAACCGTTGACTCACTTTCAACTATCCCTATAATGCGACTCCAACAAGACGGGGTGATTAGCTCAGTTGGTAGAGCATCTCCTTTACACGGAGGGGGTCGGCGGTTCGAGCCCGTCATCACCCACCATCTTGTTAACGCAGTAAGAAATGAGAACAATGAGGGTGATTAGCTCAGTTGGTAGAGCATCTCCTTTACACGGAGGGGGTCGGCGGTTCGAGCCCGTCATCACCCACCATCATTCTCTCATTTGGTAGTATCTGGAAGTCCTGAAGTGGGTGATTAGCTCAGTTGGTAGAGCATCTCCTTTACACGGAGGGGGTCGGCGGTTCGAGCCCGTCATCACCCACCATTTCAGCTTCAAAAAGCAGTACACCACATTCGTGGGTCGTTAGCTCAGTTGGTAGAGCAGTTGACTTTTAATCAATTGGTCGCAGGTTCGAATCCTGCACGACCCACCACTATTTAGAAAAAGGCGCCTTTAGGCGCCTTTTTCGCATGTGCGCTCCCCACTCACGTACTGTCTCCCTCACCACATACGCAAAAAAGGGTCGTGTGGGTGAGAACCTGCGTTCAGGTTCGAGTCTCGCTTGCGAGACAACGGCGGCGGCCGGTCATCCTGCACGACCCACCGTACCGGTGTCTAATGTCCGCACCCTACGACTCTTTTGACCTACCCGGCGATCGCCCCCTCAGCCCACGGTGATATCTCCCTCACCCTAACCCTCTCCCCAAGGAGAGGGAACAGTCTGTGCTACCAGTTATTCCTCCATTAACCTAACCGCCGTAAAGAAATAAATATTTTAAAGGCAATTAGTTACTAACCATCAAAAACAAAAAGGGAGCCCAACTCGGCTCCCTACGGTTTTAACGCATTGGCAATAACTCAAGCCGCCAACGTCGCCCCACCATCAATCACAATATCCTGCATCGTGATATGGCTAGCCCGGTCAGACGCCAGGAACAGAATCGCATCGGCAATTTCCTGCGGCTGGGCAATCTTGCCCAACGGGATACCCAACTTAAACTGGTCGGGGAAACCCTTGATCATATTGCTTTCGCCGTGTTCGTCCTGCCACATCCCGCGCAGCATCGGGGTATTGGTCGAACCGGGGGAAACCAGGTTACTGCGCACGCCATAAGGCGCCATTTCCAGCCCCACGGTTTGGCACAGGCTGCGCATCGCGGCCTTGGAGGCACAGTAGGCCGCCATACCAACACGTGGCACATGGGCCGCGTTAGAGGCAATGCTCACAATGGCCCCCTGCTTCTGACGGCGGAACACCGGCAAGGTATGACGGAACAGGTTAAAAGCACCACCGGCGTTCACCGCCATGCAGGCAAGCCAGTCCGCATTGCTGGTTTCATCGGTCAGCCCCATGCGCAGAACGCCAGCCCCATTGACCAACACGTCCAACCGCTCATGTTCCGCCAATAAACGCTGACAAACGCTATCTACCGCATCGGCATCAGTGATATCCAGCACCTCGGTGCGGAACGGATAGTCCAGATCGCCAAAATGCAGATCGAAGCCGATAACCTCGGCCCCACGCTGTGCAAATGCCAATGCGGTTTGATAACCAATCCCCGCCCCGGCACCGGTCACCCAAACACGTTTACCGCTAAATTCCTGTTCTCTACCCATCAGGATTTCCTCTCGGAAAGCAACGCCCACCAGCTATCGATCGTCGGTGATTTGGCCAGTGCAATAAAATCGATATCTTCACGAATTTTACGCCAGCGGGTTGCCAACTCCATGATACGCACCGAGTCCAGGCCGTAATCGATCAGGTTTTCATCATTGCCGATGTCTTCGCTATCTTCATCAAGCAACGGGATAATTTGCTGGCGCAACGCATCGATGCTGGCAATACCAGGGAGCAGATCGGCGGTAGTCACCACCCGACCACAGCGCCCGGCGGTATAACGCAGAGCCATCAGGTGTTCCTCACGGGAGAAGTCTGCCAGGCCATCGGCCACCATAAACGGCTTGATGTTACGCATAAAAGCGTCGATAGCCGTGGTCATGCAACCGATATGCGCATACACACCGCAGATAATCAGCTGATCGCGCCCACTTTCTTGCAGGATCTCTTGCAGCGGCGAGCGGTGGAACGCGCTGTAACGCCACTTCACCAGCACCGTGTCGTCAGCATCCGGTGCCAATTCGCTGACTACCGCCTGCTGCTCAGGGTGCTTGTTCAGCCCCGGCCCCCACATATCATTCAACAAGGCACGGTCTTCATCACTTTGCTGGTTAGGCTGCGCGGTATAAAACACCGGGATGCCCTGTTGCTTGCAGTAGCGGCGCAGAGCGGCGATGTTCTCGACCACCTGTTTGATCAGCGGGCTATCTTCACCCCAGAAATTGAGAAAATATTGCTGCATGTCGTGGATCAGCAGTGCTGCGCGCTGTGGCTCGAAGGCCCAGTTAACCTTGTTAACCGGCAGTTCGCTCGGCGTTGGCAACGCATAATCGTTAAGTTTAGGGATCGCCATGACTTATTCTCCTTTGGCCTGAGCCAGTTGTTGCGCTTCCAGGCGTTCACGCAGCAGTTTTTTATCGACTTTACCGACCGGGGTTAACGGTAGTGACTCCACCTGAATAAAGCGGTCGGGCAATTTAAATTCGGCCACGCCCTGCTCACGCAGATGGCGGCGCAGCACCACGGGTTTGACGGCCTCGTGCGCGATGACAAAGGCGCAGCTTTTTTCACCCATCAGATCGTCCGGCATCGACACCAGCGCGGCGTTAATCACCGCAGGGTGGCGCAGCAGCAGGTTTTCAATTTCTTCTGCGGCAATCTTTTCACCACCGCGGTTGATTTGGTCTTTCTGCCGCCCTTGTACCTGCACATAACCGTCCGCCGTCAGGCTGATCAGATCGCCGGAACAGTAGAAACCGTTCTCGTCAAAGGCTTCGGCATTATGCTCAGGGCTTTGGTAATAACCGCGGAAGGTGTATGGCCCACGGGTCATCAGACGGCCCGTTTCCCCTACCGGCAGCGGATTACCTTGTTCATCTGCCACCCACAGCTCGTCGTCCGGACACATTGGCGTGCCTTGGGTGGTGAGAATGTGTTGGTCGTCGTCATCCAGCAATGTGTAGTTCACCAGCCCTTCAGCCATGCCAAACACCTGCTGCAACTGGCAGCCGATCTCATTGCGTATGCGGGCCGCCAGGGTTTCCCCCAATTTGGCTCCGCCAACCTGCAGCAGCGCCAGGCTGGCTAACGGCTGATTACTGCCCCACTCTTCAATCGCCTGTAACCACAAGGTAACCGCAGGCGGCACCAGCGCGGTGACCGTGATCTGATGCTGTTCGATCAGTTTGAAACATTGGGCAGCAGCGGGATCGCTGGCAAATACCACCAGCCCGACACCGTAGAACACCCCCAACACGCCCGGAGAACTCATTGGGTAGTTGTGGGCCACCGGCAACGCACACAGATAGCGGGTAGCACTGTCAAAACGGCAAATCTCCACGCTGCGGCGGATGCTGTAGTAATAATCGTTATGAGTGCGCGGGATCAGCTTCGGCGTACCGGTGCTGCCACCGGAAAGCTGGAAAAACGCTACCTGATCGGCAGCCGTTGGCCTCGGTTCAAAAGCACCGAGTTCCTCTTCCAGCCAAGCGGCCAACGCCTGTTCACCTTCGGCCTGATTACGCAGCCCAACCACCCGTAGCGAAGGATGCTGTTCTCTGAACGTGTCCAGGAACTGATCCTGAGCGAACAGGGCGTGATCGCGATCGGCAATCAGCAGAGCAGGCTTGATTTGGCTGGCATAGGCGTTCAGTTCACTACGTTGATGGCTGAACAGGGCATTCACCGGCACCACGCCGATTTTTAACAGGGCAAAGAACACCACATAGAATTCAACCACGTTGCCAAGTTGAACCAACGCGGTATCGCCCGATTGCAGTCCGCGCCGTAACAAGGCGGCACCTAGACGGTCGGAAAGCTGTTCCATCTGACGATAGCTTAAGCTGCGTTGCGGGTCGATCATGGCAATAGCATCGTTATCTGCCTGACGGGACAAGATGTCGGTCAAAGGCCGATCGATCCAATAGCCGCGTTCGCGGTAACGGCGCGCGAACTCTTCAGGCCAGGGGGTAAAAGCAATAGTCATGGGGGGACTCTCTATCCTTGATTAAGGCCAAACGCACGCAGAATGGTGCTGAGTTTGGTACCGGTTTCGTGCCATTCGGACTGCGGGGAAGAGTCCTGCACGATGCCCGCACCGGCAAACAGGCGTACCTGATTACCCTTGACTGTGCCGCAACGGATGGTAACGACCCATTCTCCGGTGCCCTCGGCGTCACACCAGCCGACGATGCCACCAAACAGCTGCCGGTCAAACGGCTCAAGCTGTTCGATAAGATCGCGCGCTGCCAGCGTTGGGGTACCGCATAATGCCGGCGTAGGGTGCAGCAGACAGGCTAGTGACAGGGCATTCTCTGCCCGATCGGCCACTTCACCGTCGATGGGCGTCGAAAGATGCCACAGCGTGGTGGTACTGAGCAGTTCGGGTGTTGCGGGAATATGCAAATGACTGCAACGCCCAACCAGGACCTGGCGCATGCCTTCGGTCACGATCTGGTGCTCATAACGGTCTTTGCCTGAAACCAATAGCTGTTCGCTGACGGCCCGATCCCGCTGCGGATCGCTTTCGCGCCGAGCCGAACCCGCCAGCGGGTTGGAATGGAACTGGTCGCCAAATTTACGCAGCAGCAGCTCTGGGCTGGCTCCCACCAATGTCCCCTCTGCCAGCGGCACGTGGAAATGGAAGCCGTGCGGATTCTGGGCAATGATGCGCGCCATCAGCGCTGCGTGGTCTACCGGTTTGCTGGTTTCAATGTCCAACAGGCGGGCGAGCACCACCTTATCCAATCGATCTCCGCTAGTTGCCTGTACGGCATCGCTAACCATCTGCATAAACTGCGGCTGCGCTGGCAACTCGGTTTGGCGGACAATCTCAGGGATCGGTCCAACAGCAGGCGCTAAGCTGGTCAGCAGGGTTTCACGATCGAACCATTGCGTCTGTTGCGGGATAAACAGTGACGAGGGTTGACGAGTATCGAAAGGGATCGCGCCACACAGCAGCGGATCCTTGATACCTGCCTTGCGGGCCTGCGCAAAGGCTTGCTGTATCGCCTGCTGGAATTGGCCCTGCAGGTCATCGCCATCAACCGCTGGCATGGTGATGCGGGCAAAGCATCCCTGGGTGCTCAGACTGCGAAAAGGCGAGGTAAAAAAGAAACCTGAAGTCGGGGATATTGTGGCGGCCTGTGCCAGATCTACACCCTGTTGCAGGTCCTTTTGCGCAGCGCCCTTAACGGCTACGTCCATAGGTACTTCCTCTTGTCTCATTAACAATAACCAATATAATAATGATTATCATTTGTATTGCATCCGCGATAAAGTACCTGCCAGAACTAACCATGTCAATAAACGTAACCTCTTCTGCTAACCCACATTAACGGTTAAACTTGGTGGTTTCTGACCAATGAATGATAATCATTCGGATTAAAAGGATCTCACCGATGTCAATTCCCCTGCGGCTCAGCCTGGCGCTGTTTGGCCTGCTGGCGTTGAGCGTTGCCCAAGCCGAGACTAAAGCCTGGCCGCGCAGTATCGAAACCTCGCACGGCGTTATCACCCTTAACCAACCCCCACAGCGCATCGTTTCCACCAGCGTGACGGTTACCGGGACACTGCTGGCGATCGACGCCCCAGTGATTGCCAGCGGAGCCACCAGCCCAAACAATAGGCTGTCGGATCGGCAGGGCTTTTTCCACCAGTGGGGAGAGATTGCGGCCAAACGAGGAGTGAAGCGGTTATATATTGGTGAACCCAACGCCGAGGCAATCGCCGGTGAGGCACCAGACCTGATTGTGATGTCCGCTACCGGGGCCGATTCTGCGGTGCGCCTGTACGATCAACTGTCGGCCATCGCTCCGGTGCTGGTGGTGAACTACGACGATAAAAGCTGGCAGGAACTGGCCAACATCCTCGGCGTAGCGACCGGCCATGAAGCACAAGCGGAGAAGATCGTCAGCGAGTTTGATCGCCGTGAGAAAACGCTGAAACAGCAGATGACATTGCCTCCACAGCCCATAACGGCACTGGTGTTTCGCAGCGATGGCAAAAACGCCAACTTGTGGACCGCCGATTCATCTCAAGGGCAACTGCTGCAACAGCTGGGCTTTACCCTGGCCACTTTGCCACCAAAACTCAACGCCAGCACCAGCCAAGGGGCGCGTAAAGATATCGTACAACTTGGCGGTGAAAACCTGGCAGAAGGCTTGAATGGGCAAACGCTGCTGTTATTCGCCAACGATGAAAGTGATGCACAGCGGCTGATGAGCAACAGTTTCCTGGCTCATCTGCCAGCGGTGGAGAATAAGCGGGTTTACCCATTGGGGAACGACACCTTCCGCCTGGATTATTACAGCGCCAGCAACTTGCTGACGCGTCTGGAAAAGCTGTTTATTTCTCCGTAGTCGCAGCGGCGGGTTGGAGTTTATCGCTCTGCCCGCCCATGCTCACGTTGCGCAGGCCACGCATGGTAAACGCCAGCACCACGGCCAGCAGCGCCGCACCAAAACCGAAGCTGGTAGAGCTCATCGCTGGCAGCATAAATGCCCCCATCGCGCCGAGCAGCAAAGCACCAAGCGCATCCCCCACTACGTTCTGCGCGGTCCACAGGCCGTTAATCCGGCCCAGAAACGCGTCCGGCGTCAGGTTCTGTATCAGGCCATATTGCAGCAACGAGTTCAGCGCGCTGAGGTAGCCAAACACCACCAGGCATAACAGCGCCATGCCGTACCAAGGCATCAGGCCAAACAACCCCACGGCCACGAAAGCCGCTATCGCCGTGATCAACATCATCCAGCCAGGCCGTGCCACCTGAGCTACCCGGCCACTGGTAAATGCACCAATCGCCGCCCCTAATGGCACCGCCGCATACATGATCCCCAAACTCTGAGTGGTGACCTGCCACATGCCCGAGATAGCCGGATATAACACGCGCACCGCGCTGGCCATGGTCATCAACGCACCAATCAGCGCTACCATGCCAATCACCTTGTTCTGGAACAGGAAGGTGAAGCCGCCGATCAGTGCCCGCAGCGGGTGTTCACGGGGCTGCGGCGGAGGTGGTAACTGAGGCAATTTTAATAGTGGGATCAAAGTGATCAACGTCCCCAAGGCCGCCAGCGCATAGTTCCAACTGATACCGGCCCCGGCGATCACTAGCCCACCGATAGCGGGAGACAGGATCGACCCAAAGCGCACGGTCAGCATGCTGATGGCCCCGGCCTGCACGATATTCTCACGGCCAACGATGGCCGGTGTCGCCGCCAGCAACGCCGTCACGCCTACCGCACCAAAAAATCCGTCCCACACCGCGAGAAGATAAATGGCTGTCAATGAAGGTGCAGGCAGCGCAGCATTGAGGCACAGCCCCAGAAAACCCACACCGCAGGTTGAGCGCGCAAACAGGATCAGGCGACGGCGTTCATAGCGATCGGCCAGCACCCCGCCCATCAGCAAACCGGCAAACATTCCGCTACCCGCCAGGGTCACCGACAACCCGACCAACAGGGTTGAGCCGGTTAACGCCTGGATCTGCACCGGAATGGCGATCGCCATCAGGCCCAATGCCAGGATCGAAATAAAACGGGCGCAGAATACGGCACGAAAAGCGGGGTTGGTCCTAAGCAGGCTAAAATCGAGCAAAATAGAGGGTTTATTCATTTTGTTATCACCACAACTTATATCCTTGATCTTCCACAAACAACGACACGATATTCGAGAGGCTCAGCGCTAGTGCTGGTTAGGCTGCCATGCTACCATAGATAAATACAATCAATAATGATAATAGATATCATTGATATTCAGTTAACAATGGGCTGTCATGTTCCGGCTTACACCTAATTGCTCTTCTCCGCTTCCTGACCGCAGAGGCATTCTGTTTCTGGGGTTATCCCGCTCCTTCTGGCAGCGCCTGTTTGGCCTGCTGTGCGCCTTTGCCGTGCTGCTGCTGGTGATGATGCTCAGCCTATCGCTGGGGGCTAAATCCATTCCTTTCAGTAACGTCGTCGCCGCGCTGAGCGGCCAATGCAGCGGCGCAGACTGCGTCATCATTACCGAAGCACGCCTGCCACGCACCCTGATCGGCGTATTAGCTGGCATCGCGCTCGGGCTGGCTGGCGCGCTGATGCAAACCCTCACCCGCAACCCGCTGGCAGACCCTGGTATCTTGGGGGTTAACTCCGGGGCAGGTTTCGCCGTGGTGTTGGGCATTACCTTCTTTGATGCGACCAACGTCAGCCAATATCTGTGGTTCGCCTTTGCCGGTGCGCTGTTTGCCTCGTTGTTGGTGGCGCTGGTAGGCGCAATGGGCGGCAGCCGCGTTAATCCTGTACGCCTGACGCTAGCCGGAGTGGCGCTGGCCGCCGTGCTGGAAGGGATGACCACCGGCATCGCTCTGCTCAATCCTTTGGTGTTCGATCAGCTGCGTTTTTGGCAGGCTGGTACACTGGACATTCAGAATATGGCGGTAGTGCGCAGCGTCGCATTGCCAATCCTGCTGGGCACGTTGATCACCCTGTGGCTTAGCAAGGCGTTGAACAGCTTGAGCATGGGGAGTGAGCTTGCAGCGGCACTCGGCATCGGGATTATCCGCACTCAACTGCTTGGCCTGTTGGCTATTACGCTACTGTGTGGCGGAGCTACCGCCGCCGTTGGTCCTATTGCCTTTGTCGGGCTGATGATGCCCCACATTGCCCGGCGGCTGGCGGGGTCAGAACTCAACTGGATGCTGCCCTGGACGCTGGTTTTAACGCCAATCCTGCTACTGAGCGCTGATTTACTGGGGCGCTTTCTGGTCGCGGGGGAACTGCGGGTCTCCATCGTACTTTCCCTGATCGGCGCGCCGATGTTGATTATGTTGGTGCGCCAGCGCCGTATGTTCCGGCGGGGAGGATAAGATGAGCCTGTTGGTTTCCCGCCAGATCCTCGCCAAAAAGCCGTTTCGGCTGGCGCGTCCTTTGGTAACTGCCCTGCTGTTGTTATTCGCCTGCCTTGCGCTGGCGGTTTATGCCCTCGGTTCTGGTACCTTGCAGCTCAGCGCTGCGCAGGTGATCGACGCGTTACGCGGCGAAGGCCCGGCCAATCTTGCGGTGATCGTCACCCAGTGGCGTTTGCCACGTGTGGCCATGGCTTTACTGTTGGGGGCAGCGCTCGGCCTCAGCGGTGCGATTTTCCAGTCACTATTGCGTAACCCGCTCGGCAGCCCTGACGTGATTGGTTTCAATACGGGAGCCTATAGCGGCGTGCTGGTCGCTATCGTGCTGTTTAACAGCAGCGTTATCGGCATTACCTCTGGGGCGTTGGCCGGTGGCCTGCTTACCGCCGGGGTGGTTTATCTGTTGGCCTGGAGCAACGGGGTAGAAACCTTCCGCCTGATTATTGTCGGGATTGCCGTTCGTGCCCTGCTGTTGGCCGCCAATACCTGGATGATCATCAGCGCCTCATTGGAAGCGTCCATGACCGCCGGGCTGTGGAACGCCGGTTCTCTCAACGGCATCACCTGGGCGAAAAGCCTGCCGGTGCTGGCGGTGCTGCTGCTGGCGTTACTGGTATTGCTGACGTTGACAAGGCGCATGCGGTTGCTGGAAATGGGGGATGACACCGCCTGCGCACTCGGTGTTGGGGTTGAACGCTCCCGGCTGTTGTTGTTGTTGGTCGGCGTGATACTAACCGCTGCCGCCACCGCCGTAGCCGGGCCGATTTCCTTTATTGCTCTGGTCGCCCCGCAAATTGCCCGCCGCCTGTGCGCCAACCAGCATGTCTTGCTGCTCACCGCGCTGACCGGTGCCTTATTATTGCTGGCGGCCGATGTGGCAGCGCAGCGCCTGTTTATGCCTTATCAGTTGCCGGTCGGCGTGTTGACCGTCAGCATCGGTGGCATCTATCTGATTTGGTTACTTATCCGTGAGTCACGAAAAAAATGAATGCTGAAACCCCGTTAACCGCACCATTGCGTGCCGAAAACCTGACGCTGAGCTACGACAAGAAAATCGTCGCACGCGATCTTTCAGTGTCTATTCCTCACGGCGAACTGACGGTCATTATCGGGCCAAACGCCTGTGGTAAGTCCACGCTGCTGCGCACCCTCAGCCGCCTGATGCAACCGCAGGCGGGTTCAGTGTGGCTGAACGGCCGACAAATCCGCGAATATCCCACCAAGGAAGTCGCACGCCAACTGGGCCTGTTACCGCAAAGTTCGATTGCCCCAGGCGATATCACGGTGTTCGATCTGGTTGCCCGTGGCCGCTACCCTCATCAGAGCCTGTTCAGCCGCTGGAGCGACGAAGATCAGCAGGCAGTGGAACAGGCCATGCGCTCAACCGGCGTGGCGCAGTTGGCCGATCAACCCGTCGATACCCTTTCCGGTGGCCAACGCCAGCGGGTGTGGATCGCCATGGTGTTAGCCCAGCAAACGCCGCTGCTTCTGCTGGATGAACCGACCACCTGGCTGGACATCACTCACCAAATCGATCTGCTGGAGCTGCTGCGCCAGTTGAACCGGGTGAATCATTACACGCTGGTAGTGGTGCTGCACGATCTCAACCATGCCTGCCGCTATGCCACCCATCTGATCGCCATGCGCGACGGCAAAGTGGTGGCCGAGGGCGCGCCAAAAGACATTGTTACGCCGGAATTGATCGAGGAAGTTTACGGGCTGAAGTGCGTGATCATCGACGATCCGGTCTCGCATACGCCGCTAGTGGTGCCATTGGGGAAATAGCAGCCAGCAAACTCACAATGAAAAATCAGGCCACCGGCTGATAGCCGATGGCTCTACTGAGACTTCATCACCGTGAGCGCGCCAGCCGTCTAACTAACTATGGCCGTGCAAGGTTGAAAAACCTTTACGCAGGCGGCCACCGTCGAACTCCATTTACTTGGCCGGCGCGACATCCAATACCGTTACGTTATAGACCATGGTCGATCCCGGCAGGATATCAGGGGGCAGACCTTTATCGCCGTAAGCCAAGCTTGGCGGTACGACCATCGTGATACTGCCGTGATTTTGCAGCTTCGAGATCGCCGTTCTGAATATCGGTGGATAGCTGCTCAGTAACTGGGTGACCGAGGTGCCTGCCGCCTGCATATCCTTGATGACTTTACCGTTGATCAGGCTCTCTTTTACCGCCACGCTGACCATGTTGTTTGCGCCAAGAGCCCCCTTTCCGGTCTTATCGATCCGGTAAAAGTAGCCTAAAGCCTCTTTTTTCACCTGTTTTTGCTTGGCAAACTGCTCGATGTAACTTGCGCCTGCCTTTTCGGTGTCCAACTTTTGCTGCTGTGCATTACGTTGCACCAACTTTTCGCTGGCATCCAAGGCCTTGTCGATCTGCTCCGGTTGCAGCTTGAGCTTGCCCGCGAAGGTATCTTGCACCCCCGCCAGCGCCAGACGGCTGTCCACTTCAACCCCCTGAGCCGCACGCTGTTTGAGCAAGGCCAGCATGTCTTCTGCCAGGGAACTGCCGATGGCATAATCACGGATCTCAAGCTCTGACTTCGGCTCTATGACTTCTCGTGGCTGCGTAGCCAACTGTTGCTGCAGCCGGCTGTTTTCCGCCTGTTGCTGTTCGTTGGCTACTTTCAGCATTGTCAGTTGGTTGTGCAGGCTTTCATCCAGCGCAAGCTGCAAGATGGGTTTAGCTTCAGCTTTCGCCGATAACTCGGCCAACGCCTTTTTCGCTTGCTCGGCCTGTTGACGGCTGTCGTTCAACTCTGCCTGCAACGCCTTGTTTTCCTCGCTATTATCGGTGTGTGCTTTGGCCAGGGCAGCCAACTGCTTCTGCAACGCCGAGCTCTGTTGGCGGCTTTGGTCCAGCGCTTGCTGTAGCCTACCGTTTTCATTGGAGTTCTCACCTTTAGCCGTCGCCGCGGCCACCATATCCTGCTGCATCTGATCCGTCGCCTGCAAATTCTCCTGCAGGGTCTTTTTCAACTGGCTAACCTCGGCGCGAGCATCCGCATCCTGCTGTGCTGCCTGACGCAGTTGCTGCAACTCTTGGTCCCGTTGGGCAAGGGCAGCATTTAACTGTTTGATTTGCGCTTGCAGGGAAGATGACTCGCGGGTCTTGGTATTGGTGGAAGGTTTACTCACTTTCCTTTCTGCGGGAGGGCTGATCTCATTCAGTTGTGAAGGGCTCAACAGCAACAGCGCCGGAGCCTCACTCTCTTGGCTAGTGATCGCTTCCAAGGCATGGATGGTGCTGGCCCTGTCATCCTTGAGTTGCTCTGCACCCAATGCGCAGCCCACCGGCAACGTCAGGCTCAAGGCCAAACCATACTTTAACCCCAACTTCATTTCACGCTCTCCATTTTGCGGATCAGTCCGTTAAGCAAGTCTTGCCCGATCTGAGTACACAGCTGATTGGTTTTATATTTATACAGTGCGTCTACCGTATTTTTGGTCAATGCGTTCACATCACCACGTACCCCGCTGTAAAACGAGGCGTTGGCCAGCAGACTGTCAAAATTGGCTTTCCTGACTGCATAGGTCCGAGGACTAACGGTTTGCAACGCGGCAAGATCGCTCTGACACCTGCTTATAGGCGTCGGTTCTTGCGGGGATGGCGGAGTCTCAACGACAACAGGCGTAGGTTCCGCAGTTGGTGTGACAGATGAGGTGACCGGGCGTTCATTCGCGCAGCCAGCCATCAGCAGGACATTGCTGATGATCAGACAGGCAAGCAGTGGCTGCCGGTATCCACGGGTTTTCTGTAGCTGTTTCAAATTTTATTCCTTCCTGACTGGATAATGTCCGTCACCGCTGCCCGTGCGCACGCGGATCGCCTCCATTGGCGGGCAATATGGCTATTGCCCGGTTGGGATGATAAGACAGGTCATACTTGGTGGCAACAGCAACAGGGCAAGTGCCGCGTTAGATCTCCTGCCACCTATCGCAGACACTCCGCCAGGAAATGTTTTTTCAGCGAGAACGGCTCACTGTCGTTTTTAACCTGCAGTTTGCACATGGCATGACGGCTACAGTGCCCGCAACACCCGGTTTAACAAGGGTCCCAACACCTTGAACGAAGCCGGTGAAACGATATCCACATGCGCACAATCCAGCTCAAACACCTGCAACGCATCGACATATTCCGCCCAGGTCTGCTGCACATCCATGCCTGCTTGCAAGGTGCGCTTGGCCACAAACAGCGTCGCTTGCCCTTGGAAATGCGCCGTATGGGTGTGTGACAACAGCCTGACCGAATCCGCGTAGTTGGCTTCGATATTGTCAAACATCGCGACACGCGCCTCGCCCAGCGCCGGATCGAGCGTATCTTCTGATACCGCCAGGAACTGCTCACGCTCGCGCTGCACCTCTTTGAGTACGTTGTCGTCCAGCATCACGTCCCAGTTCTGGGTTTCCGGCGGATAGGTATCCAGCAAGCCAAGGAAAGCCACCTCCTCCCCACGCGCCTGCAAACGCGCTGCGATACCTTGCGCCAACGTTCCCCCCAGGGAATAACCGATAAAGTGATACGGGCCGTGTGGCTGTACCTGTAATACCGTGGCCAGATGCGCATCGCAGACTTGATCCATATCCTCACCCAACGCCAATGGGCCATCCGGGCGTGGAGACTGAATGCCCACCAGCGACCAATGCTGATCGATATAACGCGGCAGAACGCTGAATTGCCAGGAGAAACCGGAAGCCGGGTGCAGACAGAACAGCGTTGGGCCTTCGGTAACGCGCAGCGGCAACACGCTGTCGAAACCGCATTGGTCGGCCTCTTCCTGCGTGCGTTCTTCCGCCAATAGCTGAGCCAGTTGCTCCACTTTCGAAGCGACCATCACCTGGCCGACCGATACCGCTTTACCCAGATCGCGCCGCAACTCGGCGGCCAGGCGCATCGCCAGCAATGAATGCCCGCCCAGGGCAAAGAAATCATCATCGGCAAATACCTGCTCGCGCTGGAGCAAACGGGCAAAGACTGCGGCAATCTCGCTTTCCAACCCGGGTTCCGGCTCGCGTCCGGCCTTTCCAGCACCGGTTTGCGGTTGTGGTAAGGCTTTGCGATCGAGCTTGCCGTTGGCGCTGAGAGGCAACTCGGCCATTTCAACCAGGGCGATCGGCACCATATGCGGTGGCAAGCGATCGGCTAGCGCAGCACGTAGGGCTTCGCTATCCAGATGTACGCCAGGTTGCGGGACCAGATAGCCAACCAGTTGCCGGGCATCGCCGCCCATTGCATCAACGACCGTGCCCTCCAATACCAAGGCATGAGCCACCGCCTGACGTACGCCCGGCAGTGACAGCAGGGCGTGGTCGATCTCACTGAGTTCTATCCGCTGACCGCGAATTTTCAGCTGATCGTCGCTGCGCCCCAGATATTCTACCGCGCCGTCTGGCAGCCAGCGGGCGACGTCACCGGTGCGATACATCCGGCCACCGTTGCCCTGCGGATCGGCGACGAAGCGGCTGGCGGTCAGATCCGGCCTGGCCAGATAACCATGAGCCAGTTGCACGCCGGTCAGATATAGATCGCCTGCTACACCCGGTGGCACTGGGCGTAAGCGCGCGTCGAGAATACGTAAACCGGTATTCCACACCGGCAATCCGATGGGGACGTTAGCTCCGGTAACCGCTGCAAGGGCGTCACCAAAGGCCGGATGCCAGGTCACGTCCACCGCCGCCTCGGTAGGGCCGTAGAGGTTATGCAACGGCACCTGAGTGCGGCTCTGCCACAGGCGGCACAGCTCTGCCGGTAATGCTTCACCGCTACAGAACACCTGACGCAGTGGCTGGCAATGGGCGATGGCAGTTGCGCTGTCCAAAGCACCGACAAAGGCCGCCAGCATCGAAGGAACAAAGTGCATGGTAGTGACGTTATGCCGATCGATTAGCGTTTGCAGTTGTTGAGGATCGCGGTGAGCCTCCGGCGGTGCCATCACTAACTGCGCGCCCACCATCAGTGGCCAGAAGAATTCCCACACCGAGACGTCAAAGCTGCACGGAGTTTTTTGCAGCACCACATCGTCTGCCGCCAGCGGGTACTGATGCTGCATCCACAGTAAACGGTTAACGATGGCCTGATGCCCAACCAGCACGCCCTTCGGCCGCCCGGTTGAGCCGGATGTGAAGATGATATAGGCCGGATGATGCGGCGTCGGGCCTTGGATCGCGCTCGGTGCAGCAGCGGAGGCTACCAGTGGCGCATCGTATAACAGCACTTCCCCCTGCCCCACAAAACGCGCCTGTTGGGAGGCATCGGTGATAATCAGGCGTGGGGCCGCGTCTTCCAGCATCATGCTGAGGCGCTCATCTGGATAGCCGGTATCCAGTGGCAAATAGGCCGCTCCCGCTTCCACTATTGCCATTAACGCCAGCGACAGGAAGACCGAGCGCGGCAATGCCACCGCCACGATGTCGCCCGGTTGCACACCCTGAGCCACCAAATGTTGGGCCAGGGCGATCACCTGTTCGCGAGTTTCGCGGTAGTTGAACCGGTAGTGTTCATCGGCCAGCGCCGGGGCATTCGGAGTTTTATTCGCCTGTTCGGCCAACAGACCACTGAGGGTCTGGGCTGCCATCGGATAAGCGGTGTCGTTCACCTTGGCCAGCAAGGCGTGATCTTTTTCACTCAGCAAATCGGCTTCGCTTACCGGCAATGTCGGTTGGCTCGCAAACTGCCGCAGCAACAGTGGCAAGCGCTTTAAGTGCTCCGTCAGTTCGGCCAACTGATAACGCTCGGCATTGGCCAACAGCTCAATCTTCAGCGTGCCAGCCTCGTCGATAAACAAGGCGATTTCCAAATCACGCACCGGGCCAGAAGCCAGATCGTGGGTGATCCCTTTGATACCGGCAAAATCGAGCTGGTAATCGAACATCTTGAAGTTGAAGACGGTGCCATACAGCGGCTGGCTGTCGCCAATACGCCCCAAATCGCGCTGTACCTGTTCGGCATCATAGCGCTGATGGCGGCGGGCAAATTTCAGTTCACGGCTGATTTGCGCGGCGATATCGGCCAGCGTTGCCTGCGGCGCGACGTGCATTTCCACCGGCAGTACGTTAATCACCGGCCCAGTGGCACAAAGCGCAGCCGAACCCATGCGGCGCATAAAAATAAACCCGGCGCTGTAGTGGGTTTGCCCTGTCAGACGAGCCACCCACACGGCCACCAGCGCCATCACCATATCGGCTGCGCTGAGCTGCTGTTGTTGGCCCAGGCTGACCAGTGGCGCAAGATCCTGCGCGGCACAGAACTGCGCCAAGCGGTGAATACGCGTCGAGGGTGCTTGCCCGGCTAACGGTTGTGGGCAGAGGGTGGCTGGCGTGGGCAACTGCCGTGCCTTGTTCAACCAAAAATCGGCATCACGCTGATAACCTGGAGATTGCTGGTATTGCTGATATTCCGCCACCACATCGCTAAAAGGCGTGAACGGCGTCGGTTCCGGCTGCTCGTGCTGATATAGGCGGGTATAAATATTGGCGATACGGCGAGCGATGGCGGTAAAGCTGAAACCATCGACCACCAGATGATGGTAACGCTGATACCAGAACCAGCGATCGTCGGGCAAACGCATCAGGATATGGCGATACAGCGGTTTGCCGCTGCTCACTCGCAATTCGGCACCAAGGTCGATCTGCATCAGTGCGTGGGCCGCCGCCTCTGCATCCGCCGAGTCGCTTAAATCAATCCATTCCGGCGCAGCCAACGGCATCGTGGCGTCGTAATACTGCATCGGCACACCGTCACGCTCAACGAAACGCAGCCTTAAGGTATCCACTTCAGCCAGGCCCAGTGAGATCGCCTGTAGCAGGTGGTCTTTATCCAGCGGGCCGTTCAGTTCGATATAATGGGCGACCGCATAGGCATTGCCGTACGGTGAAATTTGATCGGCAACCCAAATACCGGGCTGCGCGGCCACCAATGGCAATTCAACGGTCACCTGTTGCCCGGTGGGTAAAATAGAGGTTTCTGACACGACGTTCGCTCCTGTTGTCGGTTCTTGCTGCTGCGTCTCCATCACGCCTTACGCAGTGATGCGGGCCGCATATCCTGCCAATTCTGTTCTAGCCAGTGCACACAGTGCTCCCGGGAAGCCGGGCCAAAAACGCTGATCCAACCGGCTGGGATGGTGCTGAAATCCGGCCACAGGCTGTAAAGCAGTTCTTCATTACGCAGGACGTAGCAAATTTGCTGCTCGTCATCGAACGGGTTTAAGGTTTCCATTACTTGCTCCTTAAGCATGAAAAGGGTTGGCGGATGGCTTCAATTCGGCACGGCAGTTGGCCAGCTCCGACCAATGCGCCTGCAGACCATCGAGTAAACCACCACGCCAGCACAACGCATCGTGCCCGCCCTCCACCAGCCGATATTGCACCTGATGCCCGGTTTCACTTAACAGGGCCGCCATACGGTCATTCACCCGGTGGACCAGCTTTTCATGCGCCCCGGCCTCTAAAAACACCTTCAGCTTGCCGCACGCACCCAACTGCCCGTCTTCTACTTGGCGGATCAACCAGCAGGCATCCTCGGGCACGGTGGGCAATTGCAACATATCGCGGCGGGGCCACCAGAACGAGCCGGACTGGCTGATGGTGGCACCAAAATATTCCGGCCAGCGCAGGCCAGCATAGAGCGACCCCAAGCCACCAAAGCTTTGCCCAGCTACCACGGTGTTGGCAGCCTCACGGCTGTGCGGTGCCCAGTCGGCCAATTGCGGTAATAACTCTTCCTGTAGGGCCAACCAAAACTCATCGTTGCAGGTCAGTTCCCGTGCGCGGTGTTGCTGGTCGATCACGTCGATCAGCAGATAGACCGCCTCCGGCAGTTGGCCAGTACGCGTCAGTTGCATCAGCGGATCCCAGACCGGCATCTGATTGGCCCAGAATTGGCCGTCCAGCAAAATAGCCAATGGCCGCGCCGCCGGGTTACTTTCACCGGTGGAGTAGATCCAGACGTGGCGGGAGGTTCCCAGTCGCTGGCTATGCCAGGTATGCCGTTGCAGTTTGGCAGGAGGTGCAGGCGTACAGCGGCCGCTGGTCACGGCATAGTTGTCAAAGTCCCGCCAGGCTGGTTGTTGGGGAGCCTGTGGCATATGCAGGCCGGAAAGCGTGTGCCCCCCGACTCCAGGCCAGGCGCGGTAAGGATTAAGCAGATCGTGAGTTGCGCGGGCAAACACCTGATGCCACCAGTGGCGAATAGAAAGCATGTTGGCGTGGGAATTGTCCCCCTGCGGTTCGAAGGGACGATCCTCCATGCAGGGGATAAAACAGTAGCTGCCGCGCCAGTCGCCTTGCAGCTCGGTTTGCCAATACCAGACGTCCGAGCCAGCAAGCCGTTGCAGGCTCTGCGGGGGCGATGCTTGATGATGATCGGTAAGGCAATTGATATGGATCCAGACACGTTGATAAGCCGAGGTCAGTTCACCGCCCTGAGGGTCGCGCCACAAGAACGTCACCTTCCATCGCCCATTATCCTGCGGTTCCACCAAGGGGGTGCCACGCCGGGCGATATCCAGCCACCAACCGTGGCTCCCTGCATGCTTGCTCGCCAATAACGTACTGCTTGCTGGTTGTTGTTCAGTTTTCAAAACGCCCACTCATTGTGTTGTTGGCAAGGCACGCCGTGCGACTCACCGGTTCCCAAATGCCAAACGGCACAAGGAATACTATTGATAATTATTTGCATTTGCAATAGTGTATACAAGCTCGAAATAGAGCGGGCATTCTTCAACAGGGATGGATGCCGAATTATTGAGCGGGATCTTGCTGCCAGTCAGCCTGGCCTCTGGGTTTCGTTACTATTTTCGACTACACAATAAAACTACAACAAACCGTTCCGTTACCGGTTGTCACACAGCGCCGCATCAGGAAGGGTTGTTAGGTAGGAACCTCAAAATGAATCGGAAGTTATCTCGTTATTCTTTAGCCACACTCATCGGGTTAGGATTGGGCACGTCTGCATTTTCCGTTACGGTCAATGCCGAGCAAACGGCCCCCCCCTCAGACAGCGCCGCGCTGGCTGAGAAAAGCAAAAAAGAATCCGCCTCTGAAGATGTCATCGTCGTCACCGCCGCCAAACAAAACCTTCAAGCGCCCGGCGTTTCCACCATCACTGCCGAAGAAATCAAAAGACGCCCTCCCGCTCGTGATATCAATGAGCTGATCCGTACCATGCCGGGGGTCAACCTGACCGGTAACTCCACCAGCGGCCAGCGGGGCAACAACCGCCAGATCGATATCCGCGGTATGGGGCCAGAAAATACCCTGATCCTGATCGATGGCAAGCCAGCCAGCAGCCGTAACTCGGTACGCCAGGGCTGGCGCGGTGAGCGTGATACCCGTGGCGACACCGCCTGGGTGCCACCAGATATGATCGAACGTATCGAAGTGCTGCGTGGCCCAGCGGCTGCCCGCTATGGTAACGGTGCAGCAGGTGGCGTAGTCAATATCATCACCAAGAAAACCACCCAAGATCTTCATGGCTCGCTAAACGGTTATTTCAACGTACCGCAGCATAAGGATGAAGGCGCCACCAAGCGTACCGATTTCAGCCTTTCCGGCCCGTTGAGCGATCAGTTGAGCTTCCGTCTGTTCGGTGGCTACAGCAAAACGCAGGCCGACGCCTGGGATATCAACCAGGGGCATCAGTCCGAACGTACCGGCACCTATGCCAATACTCTGCCTGCCGGTCGTGAAGGAGTGATCGACAAAAATATCGATGCCTTGCTGAGCTGGGAATTCGCCCACCTGCAGACCTTGGATTTCCAGTACGCCTATGGCCGCCAGGGTAACCTGTACGCCGGGGATACCCAGAACACCAACACCAATGCGCTGGTACAGAGCAACTACGGTAAAGAAACCAACCGTATGTATCGTGAAACCTATGCGGTCAATTATCGTGGCGCATGGGATAGCGGCGTCAGCACCAACAACTATGTCCAGTTTGAGCGCACGCGCAATACCCGCTTAGCCGAAGGGCTGGCCGGGGGCACTGAAGGGATCTTCGCCAACGATAGCTACAATACTACCCGTTTGGATGATTTCACGGCGCACAGCGAAGTCAGTATCCCGTTCGATATGTGGGTACCACAAACCGCCACGCTGGGTACCGAGTGGAACCAACAGAAGATGAAAGATCCGTCTTCAACCACTCAGTCGATGACCGAAGGCGGCCTGATCCCTGGCATCGATGCCACCAACCGCAGCCCGTATTCTTCGGCCAAAATCTTCTCGCTGTTTGCCGAGAATAACGCCGAACTGACAGACTCCACCATGCTGACACCGGGCCTGCGCTTCGATCACCATTCCGAAGCCGGTGATAACTGGAGCCCGTCGCTTAACCTGTCACAGGAGTTAGGCGATCTGTTTACCCTGAAAATGGGTATCGCACGTGCTTACAAAGCACCGACCTTGTTCCAGAGCAACGGCAACTATGTGCTTTACAGCCGTGGACAAGGCTGTGCTGCCAGCGGCGGGGCCTGCTACCTGATCGGTAACGACGACCTGAAAGCGGAGAACAGCATCAACAAAGAGATCGGTCTGGAATTCCACCATGACGATTGGTTGGCTGGCATCACCTACTTCCGTAACGATTACCGCAACAAGATCGAAGCCGGGTATGCTCCGACGGGCACCACCACCAACGGAAAAACTGATATCTACCGTTGGGAAAACGTGCCGAAAGCGGTAGTCCAGGGTCTGGAAGGCACATTGAACGTGCCGGTTAGCGAAACGGTAGCCTGGAACAACAACGCCACCTACATGATTGAGAACGAGAATAAGACTACCGGTGATTACCTGTCGATTATTCCTGAGTTCACCATCAACTCTACCCTAAGTTGGCAAGCCACGCAGGATCTGTCGCTGCAAGGCACCATGACCTGGTACGGCCGTCAGAAGCCGAAAAAGTACAACTACAAGGGGGAGCCAGTGACGGGCACCGAAAAACGTGAGGTAAGCCCTTATACGGTATTTGGCTTGAGCAGCACCTATGCGGTGACCAAGAACGTTAGCATCACCGGGGGGATCGACAACCTGTTCGACAAACGTCAGTTCCGCGCAGGTAACGCGCAAACGACCGGTAACGCCGTCACCAATTCCTATATGTACGGTGCGGGTGCAGCAACCTATAACGAACCGGGCCGGACTTACTTTATGAGCCTGAACACCCAGTTCTGATCATGGCTTTGACCTGACCTCAACCGGCTTGATCTCGGGCGCAGCATGCAGCGCCCCTACAATTGGGGCAGGTGGGTTTATCAGCAATCTCAGCGCGGCGCTTATGCCGCGCTTTTTTTTGCCATTTTCGCCATCACGCCGCCGCCCGTTTCGGGTTACAGTAGCGGAAACAAATGAGCATTGATGGCACTATTGATGACACCTCAGCAACAAATTATTGATTGGTTACGCCAAGATAGCGAACGTATGCAGGCCTTATGCACCGCCCGGCGGCTCGGGCTGAACGATTGGTGCCTGGGTGCGGGCTTCGTGCGTAATCTGGTGTGGGACCGGCTGCATGGTTTTACGGCCAGCACACCGCTCAACGATATCGATGTGATCCATTTCGACTCGCGCCATAGCGATGCCGAGCGCGACCAGATGCTGGAGTCGCGCCTGTTGGAGTGGTCGGCACAACCCTGGTCGGTAAAGAATCAGGCGCGTATGCACCTGCGTAGTCACCGCGCGCCCTATCGCGACAGCGAAGACGCCATCAGCTATTGGACGGAGATCGAAACCGCCGTGGGTGCCAGATTGCAAGCCGATGGCAGCATCCAGCTCGTCGCCCCTTTTGGCCTACAGGCGCTGTTCAACCACAGCATCACCTTCAACCCCAAGAGCAACAACCTGGCCGCTTTCGAACAGCGCGTGGTGGAGAAACAGTGGCTCGAACTCTGGCCACAGCTAAAGCTGACGCCAAGGTAAAGTTTTGCCGCGATTTGCCGATACCTCTGACAAGCTACCTGGGAGGATCGCATGTCGACCAACATTACCATGATTGTGCCCATCAAGAACCCGATTGCCGGAGTCCGTGAGGTGTTCACCGCCACCGGTAAAGGCGGGGCTGCACTGATGTCGGCACCGGTTAACAATGCCCCTGAAGGGGGGAAGGCCAAGAAAACCGAGACTGATACACCCGTGGCGCCAAAAGATAGCAGCGCGGCCTCGCGTATTTCAGCGCTATTTAAGCAGATCCAGAATCTGCAGCAAAAACTCGTTGAGCTGCAAAACTCGGATGGCGATGCCAAACAGATCGAGCAGCAAAAACAGCTGATCATGAGCCAGATCCAAATGCTCCAGGCTGAGATCGCGCGCATTCAGAAACAAGAAATGGAAAAACAGCAGGAAGAGCAGATGGCCAAGGCCATGAGCGGTGATGGCGTCAACCGCCCGACCGCCGCCAACGCCGTGGACGTTTATATCTAGACGATGAAGGGCGCAACATGGCGTTACGCCCATCGACTCAGCTTTTCTTCAGGGGCTTGATCAGGTGATCCAGCCCTTCAATTTTAATCGCCAACGTCATTTCCATCAGCATTCCCAGCCTGCCGTTGGGGAATTCGCCCTTACGGGCGAACCACAGCAGATACTCTTCCGGCAGGTCGATCAGCACCCTGCCCTGGTATTTGCCAAAGGGCATCACGGTGTTGGCGATTTCGATCAGGTTCTCTTTTTCCATCAGGCCCCCAGCAGGCGGATCATCTCCGCCTCGTCGATCACCTCGATCCCCAGTTCCTGTGCCTTGACCAGCTTGGAGCCAGCGGCTTCACCGGCGATCACCAGATCGGTTTTCTTGGATACGCTGCCGCTGACCTTGGCCCCCAGCGCGGTCAGCCGATCTTTGGCTTCATCGCGGGAAAGTTGGCTAAGAGAACCGGTCAGTACCACGGTTTTACCGGCAAACGGGCTGTCGATCTCTTCGGCGACCACGACGATCGGAGCAGGCCAGTTAATGCCGATTTCCGGGCTGATCAGCTCGGCGATCACCTGTTGGTTATGTGCTTCAGCAAAGAAGTTCACCACGTGGCTGGCTACCACTTCGCCCACGTCCGGCACCTGTTTTAACGCGTCCAGATCGGCCTCTCGCAGCTTCTCCAACGAGCCAAAATGCGCCGCCAGTCCGGCTGCCGTGGCCTCTCCTACCTCACGAATACCCAACGCATACAGGAAGCGCGCAAAGGTGGTCTGTTTGGCGGTGGTCAAAGCATTGACCAGATTCTGTGCCGATTTTGGCCCCATGCGATCCAGCCCGGTAAGAATACCGGCGGATAGACGGAACAGGTCAGCTGGCGTTTTGACATATTCTTTATCGACCAGTTGTTCGATGATTTTATCGCCCATGCCGTCAACGTCCATCGCCCGGCGGGAAACGAAGTGCTTCAGCGCCTCTTTACGCTGGGCACCGCAGATCAGCCCGCCGGTACAGCGCGCAATGGCTTCGCCTTCCACCCGCTCCACATCGGAACCACAAACCGGGCAATGCAGTGGGAATACCACTTCACGCGCGTCCTGCGGGCGGCGATCTTCGATCACCCCGACCACTTTGGGGATCACATCCCCGGCACGGCGCACGATCACCGTGTCGCCTATGCGCAGGCCAAGGCGTTCGATTTCATCGGCATTATGCAGCGTGGCATTACTGACGATCACCCCGGCCACCAATACTGGCTCAAGACGTGCGACCGGCGTAATCGCACCGGTACGCCCGACCTGGAACTCCACTTCCCGCACCACGGTGATCTGCTCTTGTGCCGGGAATTTGAACGCCGTAGCCCAACGCGGTGCGCGAGCAACAAAGCCCAGAGATTCTTGCAGATCGATATCGTCGATCTTCACCACCACGCCGTCGATATCAAAGCCAAGATTGATGCGGTCCTGCTCGACCTGGCGGTAAAACGCCAGCACCTCATCGCTACCGGTGCAGAGCTTAACGCGATCGCTCACCGGCAAGCCCCAGGCTTTGAACTGCATCAGGCGTTGCCAATGGCTGCGTGGCAATTCGCCCCCTTCCAGCAGGCCAACACCGTAGCAGAAGAAGGTCAGCGGGCGCTTGGCCGTGATACGCGGATCAAGCTGACGCAGCGAGCCCGCCGCCGCGTTACGCGGGTTGGCGAAGATTTTGCCGTCTTTGCGGCGCGCCTCTTCGTTCATCTGCTCAAAGCCGGCATGCGGCATAAAGACTTCGCCACGCACTTCCACCCGGCGCGGAATATTTTCACCGGTCAGGCGCAGCGGGATGGCACGGATAGTGCGCACATTAGAGGTGATATTTTCCCCGGTGGTGCCATCACCACGCGTGGAGGCTCGCACCAGCTCGCCATCTTCATACAGCAGGCTGACGGCCAGCCCGTCTAGCTTCAGCTCACAGCAGAAGGTCAGCGGCTCGCTGCTTTTCAGGCGATCCTGCACGCGCTTGTAAAACGCCAGATAGCTCTCTTCATCAAAGACGTTGTCCAACGACAGCATCGGCACTTCATGGCGCACCTGATCAAACGCCGCCAAGGGAGCGGCCCCGACGCGCTGCGTCGGTGAATCGGCGGTGATCAGTTCAGGATGGGCCTCTTCCAGCTCACGCAGCTCACGCATCAGGCGATCGTATTCCGCATCCGGGATCTCCGGCGCATCGAGTACGTGATACTGATATTCGTGATGGCGCAATGAGGTGCGTAGTTGATTGATTGTTTCGTTAATCGATGCCATGGCTCACCATCAAAGATAAAAAACCCCCGGCTGGCGGGGGTTCTGGATTACGGATTATGCAGTGCACTGGCAACCGGTCAGGCGTTGTTTTCCAACACTTCGCGGATGCGTGCTTTGTAGGTTTCCAGCTTTTGCGGGGTCATCATGCGGCGCTCATCGTCAAGCACCACGCCACCCACATCGTCGGCAATACGTTGTGCCGATTGCAGCATCAGCTTGAAGTTCTGATTGGCGTCGCCGTAAGACGGCACCATCATAAACATCGATACGCCCGGCGTGGAGAAATCGGACATCATTTCCGGATCGAATGACCCAGGCTTGACCATATTGGCCAGGCTGAACAGCACGGGGCCACTGCCTGCCGGGCTGATATGGCGATGGAAGATACCCATTTCACCAAATTGGAAGCCCGCCTGCAGTACGCTCTGCAGCAACACTTCACCCCCGATCACACCGCCTTGATGGGCTGCCACGTGCAGCACCAATACGGTTTCCTGCAGTTTTGCCGGTTTCAACGGTTCCGGCGCTGGCTGCGGTTCACGCATAGGCTCTGCATGATGGAAGGCAGACTCTGGCGCAGGAGCGGTAGCCGGAGGCATATCGTCAGCGCGCGGCTCACGACGCACAACAGGTTGCTGCGGCTCTTCGTCCTCGTCCTGGGCATAGTTATCCAGCAGGATGTCATCGTAATCCGGACGCTGGGAGAGCGGCGCGGGCTGGGCTGGCCGAGGCGCAGGTTGAGCTGCTGGAGCTGGCCTTGGTGCAATCACCGGCTCTTCGCGTCCGACATCGATATGGCCCATTGATGGCTCATCCTCAACTTCTGCGCGAGTGGCACGGATACGTACCTCTCCCACGCTTTCAGCAGGATCATCAAGTGGAGTAGGTTCACGCTCATTTTTCGAGCGTTTGGCTGGGCGATCGCGAAAAAGGGACGAGCGTTCCTTACGGCTGGTCCAAAGACCATGTAATAACAACGCTATTATGGCGATCGCGCCAACAACGATTAATATCAGACGCAAATCCTGCATCATTGCTATCTCTGTTGTTCCAAGACATTGCCACCGCGGCAAACATTCACTCTTTAACTCTATTTGCCCACAGGCACAAGTGCAAGTCCGTGCTGAACTTTATGCCAATAAAGATGATTATTCGGCATTTTTTTGCTGTTTTTTCAGCCAATGTGGCTCTAGCCAGTGGAAAATCAACCCTATATGATAGCTTAGCCTGTTTAGCCAAAGAGAAAATCTTAAGATATGTCCTATGTGCCTCCCCCTGTTGGGTCCACCAACGGCTTCCATTATTTTGCCCAAGGATGGCGCCTGATTTCGCGCCCGGGTATTAAACGCTACGTCGTCCTGCCGTTGCTGGTCAACGTGCTGCTGATGAGCTCTGCCTTCTGGTGGCTGTTCAGCCAACTGGGCGACTGGATCCCGAGCATGATGAGCCATGTGCCAAGCTGGCTACAGTGGCTAAGTTATTTACTCTGGCCGATGGCGGTCATTTCCGTGCTGTTGGTGTTCAGTTACCTGTTCAGCACCATCACCAACCTGATCGCCGCCCCGTTTTGCGGGCTGCTGGCGGAACAGCTCGAAGGTAGCCTGACCGGCAAACCGTTGCCGGATACCGGTATGCTCGGCGTGGTCAAAGATCTGCCGCGCATCATGTCCCGTGAATGGCGCAAGCTGATGTATTACCTGCCACGCGCGCTGGGCCTGCTGTTACTCTATTTTATACCGGGCATTGGCCAAACGTTGGCACCGGTGCTGTGGTTCCTGTTCAGCGCCTGGATGCTGGCCATTCAATACTGCGATTATCCGTTTGATAACCACAAGGTCAGCTTCGCCGAGATGCGCCAGGCGTTGCGCCAGCACAAAACCGATAATCTGCAGTTTGGCGCGTTGGTGAGCCTGTTCACCATGATCCCCATCCTCAATCTGGTGATCCTGCCGGTGGCAGTCTGCGGTGCCACGGCGATGTGGGTCGACCGTTATCGTACACAATTCGTTCGTCATTAATGGAGCAGGTAAGATTGTTTCTTGCACAAGGGCGCTTCGCGCGCCCTTGTTATTGTGATTAAAACTTATTCTCTAATAACATATCGATATACCAATTCTTTACTTCCCTGCCGAGACCGTTAGCGTATGCTTTCGATGTTCCCTACATTTCATAGAGTTATAAGGACGGGCCATGAGCAAGATTTACCAAGACAACTCATTAACAATCGGCCATACGCCGCTGGTTCGTCTGAACCGTATCGGCAACGGACGCATTCTCGCCAAGGTTGAATCTCGCAACCCGAGCTTCAGCGTCAAATGCCGCATCGGTGCCAATATGATTTGGGATGCCGAAAAACGTGGCATTCTGAGCGCAGGCAAAGAACTGGTGGAGCCAACCAGCGGCAACACCGGTATCGCCCTGGCGTTTGTCGCCGCGGCGCGGGGTTACAAGCTCACGCTGACCATGCCGGAAACCATGAGCATCGAACGCCGTAAACTGCTCAAGGCGCTGGGTGCCAATCTGGTGCTGACCGAAGGTGCCAAAGGCATGAAAGGGGCGATCGCCAAGGCCGAAGAGATTGTGGCCACCGATCCGAACCGCTACATCCTGCTGCAACAGTTCAGCAACCCGGCCAACCCGGAAATTCACGAACAAACCACCGGCCCGGAAATCTGGGAAGACACCGATGGCGAAGTCGATGTCTTTATCGCGGGCGTCGGCACTGGCGGTACACTGACCGGCGTCAGCCGCTTTATCAAGAACACCAAGGGCAAGGCTATCACCACAGTGGCGGTTGAACCAACCGACTCACCGGTCATCAGCCAGGCATTGGCAGGCCAGGAAATCAAACCCGGCCCGCACAAAATCCAGGGCATCGGTGCCGGTTTCATTCCTGGCAACCTTGATCTGAACCTGGTTGACCGCGTCGAGCAGATCACCAACGACGAAGCCATCAGCATGGCACGCCGCCTGATGGAAGAAGAAGGCATCCTGGCCGGGATTTCTTCCGGTGCCGCCGTGGCGGCCGCCGTCAAACTTTCCGAAGAAGCCGACTTTACCGACAAGACAATTGTGGTTATTCTGCCTTCTTCAGGTGAGCGCTACTTGAGCACCGCTTTGTTTGCCGATCTGTTCACCGAACAGGAACTGCAGCAATAGCGCAAACAGTGCACAAATAGCTAAAAAAGCACCTATTCAGGTGCTTTTTTTGTGGACTGGATCAAAGTTTACACCACTCAACGATTGATTTTCGCCGCTGGCTTTAGTATTTAACCGGTCAATTATTTCGATGCGCAAAATTAATCGCCTTCCTGCCAATGTTTGAGCTGAATCGATTTACTCATTTGTTGCTCCAGCGAAAAACACGGCATAATGGGGAGCTGATTGAAACTACGCCAGATGCTCGGATTTTTTGATCTGAAATGCTTAAAGCGTCGTTTTATGTTGCATCAACGCTCGCCCCTGTACCATAGTCAGGCGCTAACCAGACAAGCTAAAATCACGCCGTTAGGCTAAACTTTAGCTCCACAACCTTAAATCCGATAAGTTGGGGAAACATCAATGTTCCAGCAAGAAGTGACTATCACCGCTCCGAATGGTCTGCACACTCGCCCTGCCGCTCAGTTCGTAAAAGAAGCCAAAGGCTTCACGTCTGACATCACCGTGACTTCCAACGGCAAGAGCGCTAGCGCCAAAAGCCTGTTTAAGCTGCAAACTCTGGGCCTGACCCAAGGAACAGTAGTCACCATCGAAGCCGTTGGTGAAGACGAGCAGAAAGCCGTTGAGCACTTGGTAAAACTGATGGCAGAGCTTGAGTAATCGGCCCGTCTTTTTAGTTAACACCAGTCAAGAGTAAGGTAGGGTTATGATTTCAGGCATTTTAGTATCACCGGGTATCGCTTTTGGTAAGGCTCTCTTGCTGAAGGAAGATGAAATTGTCATCAACCGGAAAAAAATCTCTGCAGACCATGTAGAGCAGGAAATCTCACGTTTTCTGGCAGGCCGCGCCAAAGCGTCTGAACAGCTGGAAGTAATCAAAACCAAGGCAGGCGAGACCTTCGGCGAAGAAAAAGAAGCGATCTTCGAAGGCCACATCATGCTGTTGGAAGACGAAGAGCTTGAGCAGGAAATCATAGCCCTCATCAAAGACGATCTGGCGTCTGCCGATGCGGCAGCCTACACCGTGATCGAAGGCCAGGCGAAAGCGCTGGAAGAATTAGACGACGAATACCTGAAAGAGCGCGCGGCGGACGTGCGTGATATCGGTAAGCGTCTGCTGCAAAACATCCTGGGCCTGGCGATTGTCGATCTGACCGCCATTCAGGATGAGGTGATACTGGTCGCGAAGGACCTGACACCGTCAGAAACCGCACAGTTGAACCTGGACAAAGTGCTGGGCTTCATCACCGATCTGGGTGGCCGTACTTCCCACACATCGATCATGGCTCGCTCCCTGGAACTGCCCGCTATCGTTGGCACCAGCGACGTGACCACCCAGGTAAAAAACGGCGATTACCTGATCCTGGATGCGGTTAACAACAAGATTTACGTCAACCCGACGACCGAGGTGATTGAACAGCTGAAAGCGGTTCATACCCAATACGTCACCGAGAAAAACGATCTGGCCAAGCTGAAAGACCTGCCGGCGATCACGCTGGATGGGCATCAGGTTGAAGTCTGTGCCAACATCGGTACCGTGCGTGACGTCGCCGGTGCAGAGCGCAATGGCGCCGAAGGTGTCGGCCTGTATCGTACCGAATTCCTGTTCATGGACCGCGACTCACTGCCAACCGAAGACGAGCAGTTCTCGGCTTACAAGGCCGTTGCGGAAGCCATGGGCTCACAGGCAGTCATCGTCCGTACCATGGACATCGGCGGCGATAAAGACCTGCCGTACATGAACCTGCCAAAAGAAGAGAACCCGTTCCTGGGCTGGCGCGCGATCCGTATCGCGATGGACCGCCGGGAAATCCTGCACGCTCAGCTGCGCGCCATCCTGCGTGCTTCTGCTTTCGGTAAACTGCGCATCATGTTCCCGATGATCATCTCGGTGGAAGAAGTGCGCGATCTGAAGGGCGAGCTGGAAACGCTGAAAGCGCAGCTGCGTGAAGAAGGCAAAGCCTTTGACGAGAGCATTGAAGTGGGCGTAATGGTGGAAACACCGGCCGCGGCAGTGATTGCTCGCCACCTGGCGAAAGAAGTCGACTTCTTTAGTATTGGGACAAACGATTTAACCCAGTATACTCTGGCAGTAGATCGCGGCAACGAGCTGATTTCTCATCTCTATAACCCGATGTCCCCATCAGTGCTTGGCCTGATCAAACAGGTTATTGATGCATCTCACGCAGAAGGCAAGTGGACCGGTATGTGCGGCGAGCTGGCTGGCGATGAGCGTGCTACACTGTTGCTTTTGGGCATGGGGCTGGATGAGTTCAGCATGAGTGCGATTGCAATCCCGCGCATCAAGAAAATTATTCGTAATACCAATTTCGAAGATGTGAAGGCATTGGCAGCGCAGGCCTTGGAACAACCAACGGCACAGGATTTGATGAACTGCGTCAATAAGTTCATCGAAGAAAAAACGCTCTGCTAAAATTCCACGACACTGGAACGCCGCCCAATTTAATGCTTAGGAGAAGATCATGGGTTTGTTCGATAAACTGAAGTCTCTGGTTTCTGATGACAAGAAAGACATGGGCACTATCGAGATCGTCGCTCCACTTTCTGGCGAAATCGTCAATATCGAAGATGTACCGGACGTCGTATTCGCCGAGAAGATCGTTGGCGACGGCATTGCTATCAAACCTGCTGGCAACAAAATGGTTGCTCCGGTTGACGGCACTATCGGTAAAATTTTCGAAACCAACCATGCGTTCTCTATCGAATCTGATAGCGGCATTGAGCTGTTCGTGCACTTTGGTATCGACACCGTTGAGCTGAAAGGCGAAGGCTTCAAACGCATCGCGGAAGAAGGCCAGCGCGTCAAGAAAGGCGATGTGATTATCGAGTTCAATCTGGCCCTGCTGGAAGAGAAAGCCAAGTCTACCCTGACTCCGGTGGTTATCTCCAACATGGACGAGATCAAAGAGCTGATCAAACTGTCCGGCAGCGTCACCGTTGGCGAGACCCCGATCATCCGCATCAAGAAGTAATCGCGGTTCGATCGTAAAAATGGCGCCTTTATCGGCGCCATTTTTTTATCCAGAATGTCTAAGCTCTACTGCGCTACCAGCGGCTCCGCTTGTAGCTCCTGTTGCTGTCTTTCACGCTCCAAGGCCAATACGCCACGATGTGACAGATAGCAGAACAAGATGCAGCACACCACGCCGCCCATCAGCAGATAAAAGCCGCCATGCCATCCCATGTTATCGACCATCACGCCAAACAGGCTGGTGCCCAGCGTGGCCCCAAAGATATAGCTCATAAAGCCACGCAGGCCAACGGCAGAGCCGACAGCAAAGCTGGGAACGATCTCCATCGTCTGTACCGAAGCCAGGAACTGTGGCACATAGATCAGGCAACCGACGATCGCGGCAAAGATGGTGACCATTAACAGCGAGTCACTCTTCCAGTAACCAATCAGGCAGATGAAAATCATCACCATGCAGATCATCGCCAGCGGCATACGGCGTCCCTTGAACAGCTTATCCGACAGCCACCCAGCCAACAGTGTGGACGGGATCGCCGCCCATTCGAAGAACAGAAACGCGATGCTCATCTGCTCTTTGGAGAAATGCTTTTCGGTCAGCAGGTAGATAGGCAGCCAGCTGATCATGCCAAAGCGCACCATGTAGACAAATACGTCTACCAGCGACACGTACCAGGCATTTTTATTACGCAGAACATAGGTACAGAAGATCTGGAAGGCGCTCATATTTTCCGGTGCCTGCTCCTGCACACCGGTTGTCATCCTGACGGTTTCTTCCGGCATCATTTGTTCCAAGGCAGGCAGACCTTCACTGCGCGGGGAGCCTTTACCCAGCCACAGGACCACCAGCGCAAACAGCACCGCCACGCCCGCAGGGACGATATAGCTGGCGCTCTGCCAGTGTTCACTGCCCAACACCGCAAAGGCCACGCCGACGATGGGGGCCACCACCCCGCCGCCGATATTGTGGGATATATTCCAAAATGCGCCAACGCGGCCGCGCTCACGACGTGGGAACCAGTTGGCGATGGTAATGAACGAAGGGCCTACGCCCATCCCCTGGAACAGGCCGTTAAACACCACCAATGCGGCAAAGATCCAGAAGGCGGTGCTGAACCCCAAACCGACGTTGACGATGGCACACAGCACCAGGCCACAGGCCATAAACACTTTGGGATTGGCCTTATCGGCCAGGCTGCTCATCACCCCTTTGCTAATGCCGTAGGCAATCAGCATGCAACTGCTCAACATGCCGATCTGCGTCGCACTCAGATCCAGATGCTCTTTCAGGTAGGGCGTCGAAAGGGTGAAGTTGTTACGCACGATGTAATAGGCCAGGTAGCCCAAAAAGACGCTCAGTAACGCTTGCATGCGATAACGCTGGTAGGTTGCCTGCACCTGTTCTGGCGGAACACGCTTCGCCGCCGCGCTAGGTTTTAATAATGAAAACATGTTATTCCCCTGTGAGGTTTATCTGTACTGGCTCGATGCGCCTGCTATTTATTAATAACGCTCGCAGCGGATGGTGTAATTAATTCATTAATAAGACAAGCCCCGTAATATGTGTCAAAATTGACTCAAACCCAGAACAAATAAGCCCAATTTTGACCCATCAATTAACATTACCGTTATTAACCAAAAACCAGTTCGCTCACCTCCACGCGCTAGAGTGCCACAGCACTGCGGCTGCACACAAAGCCAGCCCACAAGTGGTGATGTTTTTGAAGGTGTTAACAGTATTGATAGTCTATCAATGGTAATATTCTGACTTCATCAACGTTATAACCCCGGCTAAATCCTATTGGTTGACGAAAAATATTTTTGTCCCAAATGTTTTGCGGGTTATTTTTATCGTTATTGCGATTTTATGAATAAGATCACAAACGATGAGGTCGAGGGAGAGTTTTATTATGCGTGCAACGCTCATTTTTACGGCAATGGCCTGCTGGCTGTTATCCAGTGTCGCCGGGGCTAAAAGAAATGAACTGGTGATGGCCACCACCTTTTCACCAGAGGCAACCGCCTATCTCATCAGCCGTTGGCAAGGCCAGCCGCAGTCGGTGGTCATCCGCACGCTGAACCGCACCAGCGCCTCCCTGGAACAACTGCTCGACAGCACCGGCAGTGACAACGTCGATCTGGTGCTGACCTCCTCCCCCATGCTGCTCCAGCACCTGCAACAGCATCAGCGCCTGGCAAACTATGAGGGTGCTCCGGAACAATCACAGCGGCTGGTGCCTGAACCTATCCGCAATACCGCCGTGTCGGTAGCCATTTCGGGTTTTGGCCTGCTGATCAACCGCACCAATCTGGCAGAGAAACGGCTGCCGCTGCCAGACGATTGGGACGATCTGACCGATGCCCGCTACCAGGGGGCCCTGCTGATGAGCAGCCCTTCCCGCTCGGATACCAGCCACCTGATGGTGGAGTCGCTGTTGCAACAGCGGGGGTGGCAATCTGGCTGGCAAACAATGCTATCGGCGGCCGGTAACCTGATCACCATCTCTTCGCGCAGCTTTGGCGTGGCGGATAAAGTCAAAAGTGGCCTGGGGTCCGTCGGGCCGATTATCGATAACTACGCCAATCTGCTGCTCGACGATCCGCATCTGGCCTTCCATTATTTCCCTCAGGCTGCGGCCTCCCCCACCTATATTGCCGTGACGAGCAATAGCCATTATCCCGCCGAGGCCCGGCGCTTTATTCAGTTCCTACTCAGCCCGCAGGGGCAGCGGGTCCTGGCCGATACCAGCACGGGAAAATACCCGGTGGTTCCGCTGCCGGCAGACAGCCCACGTTTTGCGCAGCAGCAAAAGCTGTTACAGCGGCCGCCGCTGAATTACTCGCTGATCCTGCAACGTCAGCGCCTGGTACAAAAGTTGTTTGATACGGCCATCAGCTTCCGCCTGTCTCAGCTCAAGGACGCCTGGAAAGCGTTGTATGGTGCTGAAAGCCGCCTCAAACGGCCCTTGCCGGAGATCCGTGCTTTGTTGACCGCCATTCCCGTCACCCAGGCCCAAAGCGAAGATCCGCAGTACCTTAAACAGTTTGCTGCACGTAGCGAGAGCGAACAGCAGGTCATGGAATGGCAACTGTTCTTTCAGCAACAGCAGAGAAAGGCCATCAAGGCGCTGGAAGAGTTAAAATGAGCCGTTTATTGCCGCGCTTCTTCAAACGCCTGACCATCAGCACCTGCCTGCGGGGTGCCTTTCTTACCGGCGCGCTGCTGACGCTTACCGTCAGCGGGGTCAGCCTGTACTCCTGGCATGAGCAAAGCTCGCAGGTCCGCTATGCGCTGGATGATTACTTTCCGCGTATCCAATCTTCGTTCGTGATCGAAAGTAATCTGAACACGCTGGTCGATCAGCTCAATGAGTTTTTGCAGGCCGCCAATACCAATGCCCGCCTGCAGTTAAGAAATCAGATCGTCGGTCATTTGGAGCAAATCGAGCAGGCCAGCATGCAGTTGGATAACCCTGAACGTCAGCAAATTCAGGCGACGCTGGCAGAAAGCCGCCAACTGTTGGGCCGATTAGACAACGCGCTCTACAACATGTTTATCGCCGGGGAAAAGGTCAATGAGATCGCCGCGCGCATCAGTTGGCTACATGATGATTTCACCACCGAGCTGAATTCGCTGGTGCAGGATTTCAGTTGGCAACAGGGGGCATTGCTCGATCAGATGGAGACAGGCTCTGGCCAGGTACTCCCCCGCTTGCAAGCCAGTCTGCGCGAGGTGCAAAGTGAGCAGCAGCAAGTCTATGCACTGGCACGCATTGAGAACCAGATCGTCGATGCTTTACGCGATCGCCTCAACGAGCTGCAATCTGGCAGTGAAGAACCTACTTCGGTTGCCGAGCATGTACGTTACCTCGCCTATCTGCAAAAAACGGCCAACGAAAGTATGCAGGGGTTGCAGGCTCATCCCAGCACCATCACGCTACGTCAAACCATAGACGAACTGCTGGAGACCGGCATCGCCGAAAACAGCATGCCCGCGGCGATGAAAAACTATCATCAGGCACAACGGGCACTTACGTTGGCTACTCAGGCCAAGGAGGCCACGCTTGCCCGCTTTCGCACGCAGTTGGAATCGCAACTGAGTAACAGCCACCAGCAGATGCAGACCTTTAACCATCGCCTGGAGCAGATCATCCGCGTCAGCGGCAGGCTAATTGTGATCGCCACACTGCTGGCGATGTTATTGGTTTATTTGCTCAATCACTATTTTATCCGTTCCCGCCTGGTCAAGCGTTTTACCCAGCTCAACCAGGTGGTGGTACGTATCGGCCTTGGGGAAACCAACGCAGCGATCCCGGTTTACGGTGGCGATGAACTGGGCCGCATCGCCCGCCTGTTGCGGCGTACCCTAGGCCAGTTGAACCAGCAAAAATCCCGGCTGGAGCAGGAGATCGCCGAGCGTAAGGGCATTGAGCAGCATTTGCGTGCTACACAGGATGAGCTGGTTCAGGCCGCCAAACTGGCCGTGGTTGGGCAGACCATGACCACCCTGGCTCATGAGATCAACCAACCGCTGAACGCCCTGTCGATGTACCTGTTTACCGCTCGCCATGCGGTTGAGAAACAACAGCCCGAGGCGGCCACGCTGGCCCTGACCAAGGCCGATGGTCTGATTGGCCGCATGGATGCCATCATCCGTATGCTGCGGCAATTTACCCGGCGAACAGAACAGGATAGCCCCTCTCAGCCCGTTGATTTGCGCCAGTCATTACTTGCCGCCTGGGAGTTGCTGGCCCTTCGCCACCAACCGTTGCAGGGGGAACTGCGGCTACCGGAAGGTGCGCCAAACGTGTTAGGTGACGAGGTGCGCATTCAGCAGGTGTTGGTCAATCTGATGAGCAACGCGCTGGATGCTTGCCAGGAGCGGCCTCTATTGCAGATCAGCTGGCAACGCCAAGCGTCAGGTTGGCAGATCATGCTGTGGGATAATGGGCCTGGCTGGCCGCTGGCGCGGGCTGAGTCGTTACTCAAACCTTTCACCACCAGCAAATCGGTAGGCTTGGGGATTGGCCTGTCCATCTCGCTTTCGCTGATGCAGCAAATGGGCGGTAGCCTGCATCTGGCCTCTACGCTGACGCAAAACGCCTGCGTCGTTTTACAGTTTCAACCGGTGGATCAACCATGCTAAGCCAACAAGCGCAAATTCTGTTAATCGACGACGATGCCGACGTCCTTGATGCCTATACCATGCTGCTTAACCAGGCAGGCTATCAGGTCCAGGCCTGTAATAACCCGCTTAAGGCACAGGAAATGCTCGGGGAGGAGTGGCCAGGGATCGTTATCAGCGATGTCTGTATGCCTGGCTGTTCCGGGATTGAGCTGATGGCGCTACTGCTCGCTCACGATGCCTGTTTGCCGGTGTTGTTGATCACTGGCCACGGCGATGTGCCGATGGCGGTTGAAGCAGTGAAAAAAGGGGCCAGGGACTTCCTGCAAAAACCGGTCAACCCGGCCCAGCTACTCGAACAGGTCGCTACCGCGCTGACCCAGAGACGTTCTTACATTGCCCGTCGTCGTTGGCAGCAAGAACAACTGCAGAGCAATCTGATTGGCCGTAGTGAGTGGGTAAAGCAGCTACGGGTGCGTTTGCAGCAGGTAGCCGAAACCGATTTGGCGGTTTACCTGCAAGGGGAGTTAGGGGTCGGCAGGACTTTGGCTGCCCGCTATTTACACCGCATGAGCCATCGCAGCGAACAGCCGTTGATCGTGGGTGAATTAACCCCAGGGGGTGAGGCACCGTTAGAACAATGGATTGAGCAGGTAAGCGGCGGGACACTGATTTTACGCCACCTCGAACACTTGTCTATCACCCAGCAGGCACGGTTGATCCAGCTCCAGGGGCAAGACCCGCTGCCCTTCCGGCTGATCGGCATTGGGACTTCACCGTTGGTAGAACTGGCCGCCGGGCATACCCTACTGCCCGATTTCTATTACTGCTTTGCCATGACCCAAATCGCCTGCCTGCCGCTTTCTCTGCGCCCCGACGATATAGAGCCGTTATTCCGCCACTACCTGGAGCAAGCCTGCCTGCGCCTTAACCATCCATTGCCGGATCTGCCAGCCGAGCTGATCAAACGTTTGGTAAAAAGGGTATGGCCAAATAACGTGCGCGAACTGGCCAATGCCGCAGAGCTGTTTGCCGTCGGGGTGATGCCACTGGCAGAGACCGCCAACCCGCTGTTGCACGGATCCGATCCCGCGCCGCTGGATCAGCGTATCGAAGACTATGAGCGCCAGATCATTACCGAGGCATTGAACCTGCATCAGGGGCGGATTAATGAGGTGTCCGAGTATTTACAGATCCCGCGTAAGAAGCTCTACCTGCGGATGAAAAAGTACGATCTGGATAAGCAGCATTACCGTTAACATCAAACCGCCTCAGGTTGCTGTCAAATCAACACCTAGCTCACTCCGTAGGGGCGCTGCATGCTGCGCCCCTACGGAGTGAGCTAGGAGCGAATTTGTCAGTAGTCTCACGTCTACGATGCGAAAACTAACCAGTACAGCGCCCCCGTTGTGAGCCCAGAGAGGGGTTTTCAGCAGTCTTTATTTTGTCTGTAACCTTTAACTCCAGCGCGGTACCCGCAGCGTGATCACCAGGCCGCCCTGTTCTCCATTGTGTGCCTCAACCTGCCCACCGTGGGCCAGCACCACTTTGCGCGTGATCGCCAAACCCAGGCCATAGCCTTTGCCAGACATCGCCGATTTTACCCGAACGAAAGGATCAAAGATGCTGGACAGCTTTGACTCCTCCACGCCCGGCCCCTGATCGCTGACCTGGATCTGGAACAGCTGATCGATACGCGTCAGCACCACGGTCACCCGCTGGCCGTGGCTGGAAAAGCGCAGGGCATTACGCACAATATTCTCTACCGCGCGGCGCATCAGTTCGGCATTACCTTTTACGGTGTATTCCTCGTCGGAACTGGCCTGCAACACGATCTCTACGCCGGGGATTTGCGCCTCGTAGCGCGCATCGTTAACCACCGCCTCCACTAGGCCATAGAGATCGAAATACTCTTCATCATCCGACAGGCCGTTGTTCTCGGTACGCGACAGCGCCAGCAATTCGCCAATCATCTTGTCCAGCCGCCCGGCTTCGTGCTCGATACGCTGCAACGAGTTCTCCACGTTCTCCGGATTTTGCCGCCCCAGGCCGATCGCTAGCTGCAAGCGAGCCAATGGCGAACGCAACTCATGGGAGACATCATGCAGCAATTGCTCACGGGCGCTGACCAGCACCTCCAGCCGCTCCGCCATGCTGTCAAAGTCACGTGCCACCTCAGAAAGCTCGTCATGCCGCCGCCGCATCGCCGGGAACAGCCTCACCGCCAGATCACCCTGCGCTACCCGCTCAAAACCAGCACGCAGCTGGCGCATCGGGCGCGTCAGGTTCCAGGCCAACATGGCGCTGAACAGCAAGCCCCCCAGCCCACCGACCCACACCATTGGCTCCGGAATGTTCAGCAGGCGCCAGCGCTTGGGTGGCCGATATTCGGCACGCAGTCCTTCCAGATCGTAGCTCAACAGGTAACTCTGGTTATCTGCACCTGTTACCCATTCCACCATCATTTTCGCGGGTCGGTCGGAGACAGACTCATCAGCCGATGGCTTAAAGGCTGGTGTCACGCTTAAGAAGCGGCGTTCGGTTTCAGGCCACTTGGCAACCATTGCGTTCAGCGCGGGCATCCCACTGCTGCGCAACACCGAGGCCGCAGAGGTCAATTGCAGATTAGCGATACGCCAGGTCATGCTGTTTTCCGGGACTTCATGGCGATTGCCATAAAAGGTAAACGTCACCCACAGCGCCTGGGTCATGATGATAAACGTCAGCCAGAAACCGAGCAGTATTTTCCAGAACAGTCTTCCGCGCATCGGCATTACCTGATGCGGTAACCGATACTGCGCACGGTTTCAATGCTCAGTCGGTTATCGGTTAGCGCGCCCAGCTTCTGGCGGATATTGCTGATATGCACGTCCACGCTGCGATCGTAAGCCTCACGTGGCCGCCCCAGCCCTTTCTCTGACAGTTCATCCTTCGACACCACTCGTTCTGGCGAACGCAGCAGTAACTCCAGCAAATTGAACTCTGAGGCGGTGAGATCGAATGCTTTGCCCTGCCACGCACTGCTACGGGTGGACGGGTTGAGGGTCAATTCGTTAAAGCTCAGGACAGAAACTTTATCCACCGCTTCCGGCTGTTCTTCAAACCGGCGCAGCACCGCACGCAGGCGTGCCACCAGTTCGCGTGGGTAACAAGGTTTGGGCACATAGTCGTCGGCGCCCATCTCCAGCCCGATCACCCGGTCAATATTGTCACCCTTGGCCGTCAGCATGATGATCGGCAAGCGGCTCTTTTTACGTACCTCGCGCAGCACGTCGATACCGCTCATGTCCGGCAGCATGATGTCGAGGATCATCGCAACATACTCGCCAGAAAGCGCACCCTCCACTCCGGCCTTGCCGGTCAGCACCAGGGACGCGTTGAATCCTTCAGCCGTCAGGTATTCGCTCAGCATGGTGCCAAGTTCCAGATCGTCATCGACCAATAAAATTTTCATGCCCACTCCTTCGCTGATTTGCCGCCATTTTCGCGTCTATTGACGCCCTACGCAGCCGGTTTTACCTAATCCTTACACAATATGCGAACGCCGGCGGAATATCGAGTTGTTGGCATGGGGGAATGGGAGGAGAGAGTCGTAACAACAATAAAGGTCGGGTGGCTAACGAGGCCACGATTAGAAAACCGGTGGCGGGGTTTGCATCCCACCACCGATGAACGCTCGGCTACGAAAATACGCCTGTGGACAGGTAGCGGTCACCGCGGTCACAGACAATGGCGACGATGACGCTGCCAGGGTTGGCTGCAGCGACGCGCAATGCACCGGCTACGGCACCACCAGAGCTGACACCACAGAAAATACCTTCCCGCTGCGCCAGTTGGCGCATGGTCTGTTCGGCTTCGCTTTGTGCCATATCCAACACCTGATCCACCAGCTCCGGGCGGAAAATACCCGGCAGATAAGCCGGTGCCCAACGGCGGATGCCTGGAATGCTGCTGCCTTCAGCGGGCTGTAAGCCGATGATATTCACCTGCGGATTTTGGCTTTTCAGGTAGCCACCAACACCGGTAATGGTGCCGGTAGTGCCCATGCTGGAGACGAAATGGGTGATACGGCCAGCGGTCTGCTGCCAGATTTCCGGGCCGGTGGTGGTGAAGTGCGCGTAGGGATTATCCAGATTGTTGAACTGATCCAACACCTTGCCCTGCACCTGCTGCTGCATCTCCAGCGCCAGGTCACGCGCCCCTTCCATCCCCTGCTCACGGCTGACCAGGATCAGTTCGGCACCATAAGCTCGCATCGCTGCCTGGCGTTCCATACTCATGTTTTCCGGCATTAGCAGCTTCAGCGTGTAGCCTTTCATTGCACAAATCATCGCTAGCGCGATGCCGGTATTGCCACTGGTGGCCTCGATCAGCGTATCGCCCGGCTGAATTTCACCACGCAGTTCCGCCTGCTGGATCATCCCCAACGCGGCCCGATCCTTGACCGACCCCGCCGGATTGTTGCCCTCCAGCTTGAGCCAGATTTCACTGTCCAGCCCTTCGGCCAGTCGTTGTAGTTTTACTAACGGTGTATTACCGATGCATTGTTCCAGCGTGGTCACAATCATTGCCTACGTATAATGTAAAAAGGCAACCCTGGGTTGCCTTAAATGGGAATGGTTAGAAATTATCAGGCGCTTTTAGCTAACGCAACCGGTTGTAACAGTTGTTCACCGGCGTAAAGGCGGGCATTCAGGCTGCCAACGTAGTAACGGTCCCCGCGCGCCGGTGCAGCATGGCCTTCCGACATAATCACGCTGATAGGCTCCTGATGCCAGCCAATCGGCTGCACGGTCAACTGCCAGAAGTGGCCACGCGGGCTGACTTCCAACACCTGCACCGGTAATGGGCAACGAGCGCTGCAATCGGTGCCAATCTCCATTTCCCACGGGCGCAGGAACAGATCGACGCTGCCTTGGTGCATTGGCTGGAACGACAGCGGCCATTGGTGAGCGCCCACAAACAGCTGTGAACCACGGATTTCACCGTTCAGGCGGTTAACCTCGCCCATAAACTCCAGCACGAAGCGGGTGGCGGGTTCACGCATGATCTCAGTCGGTGAACCTACCTGCTCAATATTCCCCTGGCTCATCACTACGATGCGATCGGCGACTTCCATCGCTTCTTCCTGATCGTGAGTGACGAACACGCTGGTGAATTTCAGTTCCTCATGCAGTTGACGCAGCCAGCGGCGCAGCTCTTTACGCACTTGCGCGTCCAGAGCACCAAACGGCTCGTCCAGCAGCAAGATCTGGGGCTCCACCGCCAGCGCGCGCGCCAAGGCGACACGTTGCTTCTGGCCGCCGGAAAGCTGTGAAGGGTAGCGGTTAGCCAGATGACCCAACTGCACCATCTCCAGCAACTGTTCCACTTTCTGTTTGATCGCCGCCGCATTCGGACGTTCGCGACGTGGCAGCACGCTCAGGCCAAAGGCGATATTGTCGAAAACCGTCATATGGCGGAACAGCGCATAGTGTTGGAACACGAAGCCGACGCGGCGATCGCGAGCATGCACGCGGCTGACGTCGGTGCCGTGGAAACCCAGCTTACCGCTGCTCTGGCTTTCCAGCCCGGCGATAATCCGCAGCAAGGTGGTCTTGCCCGAACCGGATGGGCCTAACAGCGCCACCATCTCACCGGAAGGAATATCGAGCGAGATATCGTTCAATACCTTGGTACGGCCAAAAGACTTGTTGATACCGTTAATCTCAATGCTCATGATTTTCCTCCCGCTCGAGACGCGCATCCTGACGCGCCAGGCGCCATTGCAGTCCGCTTTTCAGAAATAGGGTGACTATCGCCATCAGGGTCAACAGTGCCGCAGCGGTAAACGCCCCGGCAGTGTTGTAATCCTGATGCAGTAATTCCACTTGCAGTGGCAAGGTATAGGTTTCGCCACGGATAGAGCCGGATACCACCGATACCGCACCAAACTCGCCAATCGCGCGGGCGTTGGTCAGTACCACGCCATACAGTAATGCCCAGCGGATGTTCGGTAAGGTAACGCGGCGGAACATCTGCCAACCGGAAGCGCCCAACAGCACCGCGGCCTCGTCTTCCTGGCTGCCCTGGCTCATCATCAGCGGCACCAGTTCACGGACCACAAACGGGCAGGTCACGAATATCGTCACCAGCACCATGCCCGGCCAGGCGAACATCAGTTGAATGTCATGGGCATCCAGCCAGCCACCGATCGGGCCGTTGGTGCCGTAAAACAGCAGATACAGCAGCCCCGCCACCACCGGCGACACCGCAAAAGGCATGTCGAACAGCGTCAGCAGCAGTTGGCGGCCAGGGAAGGTAAAACGCGTCACCAGCCAGGCCAGCAAAGTACCGAACACCAGGTTGACCGGCACGGTGATCAGCGCCACCAGCACCGTCAACCAAATGGCGTGCAGCATGTCCGGGTCCGACAGGTTATGCCACACGGCTCCCACGCCAGAGGAGAATGCCTCGATAAAGATCATCACCATCGGCACGACCAACAGCAGGATGGAGAACAGCGCGCCAATGGCAATCAGCGTCCATTTTCCCCAATTCACGCGTGGGCGCTCTGCGCCGTTCAGGGCGGTAACATCAGCCATCAGTGCCCTCCAATACGGCGGCCAAAGCGGCTCTGTAAGGTGTTAATGGCAAACAGCAACAGCAGTGATGCCGCCAGGATCACCGAGGCAATCGCACTGGCTGCCGGGTAATCAAACTCCTGTAAGCGCACAAAAATCATCAATGAGGTCACTTCGGTTTTCCAGGCAATGTTGCCAGCGATAAATATCACCGCGCCAAATTCCCCCAGGCTGCGGGTAAACGACAACGCCGTACCGGCGAGCAGCGCTGGAGCAACCTCTGGCAACACCACGCGGCGGAAGCTCTGCCAGCGGGTAGCCCCGAGCGTTTCGGCGGCCTCTTCATATTCAGGTCCCAACTCTTCCAGCACCGGTTGCACCGTGCGTACTACGAAAGGAATGCTGGTAAAGGCCATCGCCACCGCAATCCCCAACCAGGTGAAAGAAACCTTGATATCAAAATGAGCCAGCCATTGGCCGTACCAACCGGTGGTAGAAAACAATCCCGCCAAGGTCAGGCCGGCCACCGCCGTAGGCAATGCAAACGGCAAATCCATCAGGCCATCCAGCAAGGAACGGCCAGGGAACTGGTAACGAGTGAGGATCCAGGCCATCAGCATGCCAAACACCGCATTGAAAACGCTGGCGACTCCGGCCGCCAGCAGCGTCACCTTATAGGCCGCCACGACCTGCGGATTGGTGATCACTTCCCAATACTGTGCCAGACTCATTTGCGCCAGCTGCATCACCAGCGCGCTGAGCGGCAACAGCAAAATCAGGCAGGTGAAAAGCAGGCTGCTTCCCAGACTGAGAGTAAACCCAGGCAGTACCCGCTTGCTGGCCATCGAAAACATTACTTATGCCCTGCCGCTAACAGTTGGTCCAATTCGCCGCCCGTCGCAAAGTGGGCACTCATCACCTGCGGCCAGCCGCCGAACTGATCTTCCACGCTGAACAGCTTGGTCTCAGGGAATTGGCTCTTGGCCGCCGCCATCACCTGTGGGTCATTAACGCGATAATAGAAGCTGGTGATCAGTTTCTGGGCCGCCGGACTATAGAGATAGTTCAGGTACTCTTTGGCCACCTGCTCGGTGCCGTTTTTCTCGACGTTTTTGTCCACCCAGGCCACCGGGAACTCCGCCAGAATATCGACCGGCGGCACGATCACTTCATACTTGTCTGCGCCGTACTGCTTGCGGATATTGTTCACTTCGGATTCAAAGCTGATCAGCACGTCGCCCAGGCCACGTTCGACAAAGGTCGTCGTTGCGCCACGGCCACCGGTATCAAACACCACCACGTTTTTCAGCAAACGGGTCATGAACTCACGGGTCTTGGCCTGATCGTTGCCATCAGCCTGGCTGGCAGCGCCCCAGGCGGCCAGATAGGTGTAGCGGCCATTACCGGAGGTTTTCGGGTTCGGGAATACCAGCTTCACGTCATCACGCACCAGATCGCTCCAGGTGTGGATGCCTTTCGGGTTGTCCTTGCGCACCAGGAACGCCATGGTGGAATAGAATGGAGAACTGTTGTTCGGCAGGCGTTGCTGCCAATCTGCCGGGATCAGTTGGCCGCGATCGTGCAGGATCTGCACGTCACTGACCTGGTTATAGGTGACCACATCGGCACGCAGCCCCTGCAGGATTGCCAAGGCCTGTTTAGAAGAACCGGCGTGGGACTGTTTGATGGTCAGTTTGTCGTTCGGATGCTGCTGATCCCACTGCTTTTCAAAGCCAGGGTTCAGCGCGGCAAACAGTTCGCGGGAGACGTCATAAGAGCTGTTGAGCAATTCTGCCGCCGAAGCCGTACCGCTGGCTAACAATGCCGCCACCAGCCAACCTTTTAACAGCGTATTTTTAACCCGGGAATGTTTCATTTTGCACCTTATCACTGAGTCTTACCGCCGGGCTGATGCCCTGATATTGACCAGTGTATTTATAACTTGATGCAGACCTGTAACGCTTTTATATACCGTTTAGTGATTTTCAAGCATCAAACGCTATAAGGCAGGAGGGGAGCGGTTCACCGCAGAGGGAGGGAAAGCCCGGAGCCAGAGGAACTGGCCCCAGGAGATACATCAAAGTGACATCAGACGCGTCAACGAAGGTGCGAAGTAGTAGCTGCCGGTCACCGCGCGGCTGAAACGCAGCATCGCGTCGTGTTTGCCGTCCAGCTCGCCGAACATGCTTAACAGCTGCTGTTCGATGTTGTGCAGGCGCGCACAATAGGCGATGAAATACAGGCCATGCTTGCCGCTGGCGGTGCCATAAGGCAGGCTCTGGCGCAAAATTTTCAGCCCTTTGCCGTCTTCTTTCAGATCGACACGGCTGACGTGCGAGGTATCTGGCCGTTGATCCGGCGGCAGTTCTTCACTGTCTTGTTTGGTACGGCCAATGATCTGTTCCTGCTGTTCGGTGGTGAAACGCTGCCACTGGCGCAGGTTGTGCTCATAACGCTGTACCAGCACGTAGCTGCCACCTTCGTCTTCTTCACCAGCGCCAATCACCGCTACCTCTGGGCGTTGTTCGCCCTGCGGGTTTTCAGTACCGTCGATAAAGCCACTCAGATCGCGCTCTTCTACCCAGCGGAAACCGTGCGTTTCTTCTTCAATACGAATGGTGTTACCAAACGCGGCCAGGGCGGCCTGCGCCAGGGTGAAGTTAACGTCATGACGCAGCGATTGAATATGGATCAGCATATCGCGTTGGGTGGCCGGTGCCAGCCCCTTGCCCAGTGGTGCGAAAGGTTTCAGCTCTTTGGCTCCCTGGCCATTGGAAAGGTCATGCCAAACGTCGGAGCCAAAAGCGATAACCGCACCTAAATGGGCATCTGGAAACTGTTGCTGCAACTCGCCGAGCACCTGGCAAAACTGTTTGCAGCCTTGGCGCAGATCGACGAATTCGCCCTGCACCATCGCTTCCATAAAAATGCCAAAACGGCAGTGTTCCAGCAGGATGCCGCTCTGAACCTGTGTCATGTTGATTTCCTCAAGACCTGAATCGGGTAACAGGTTGCCCTGTTATAAACGCGCAATATCATAACGCACAGCAGGCTGATTGCCTTGCCCGAACGCAAAGAAAATAGGGATTTAACGCCAAACGAGGCAGGCACACCGCAAGGTGCGCCCGTAATGAGAATTATTGTGCTTTGGCATGCCAGACGATCTTGCTCACCGTCCAGCTCTGCAGAGTATCGTCCGGTGGGATCAGATCCTGTGGGCCAGCCCATTTGCCACTGAAGATATAGCTGACATTGCGGCTTTGCTGCGCCACGCACTCGACCTTGCCAACATCCTCACCTTCGGCGGGTTTACAAGCACCATAGGCCTTGCTGAACAGTTCGCTAAACGGCGTACCCAGCTTGCTGCCCCATTCGGTGGCGATCTTGGCGTCCATCACGTCAACGCGCTGCACGTGGCCTTTAGGTTCCCCGGTGATCACCAGCTTCACGTCATCGCCGTCCAATGCCTGGAAGTAGGAAACGATCTGCCCTTGGTTGGTCGCCATCCCGCCACGTATGCGGTAATTGTTATTCAGCCCCTTGCCAATCGCCGCCTCCGTCATGGGGGTACCGGCCCCCACATCACCGACGCCTTTAGCGCTAACCTCCACGCTGCCGCCAAACCAGTTGAACGGCGACAGGCTGGACCAGGAGAAGTTTGACATGGTCGAACAGCCGGTCAACAACAGCGGTAGCCCTAACAACAGTGGGCGAATATTCATTCATAGCTCCTTAACATCAAAGACATCGGCGATATGCAGCCTCTCATAACCACTGTGGCTGCGCCATCAATTGCCAGGTTGGAGTGCATAAATTGGGAAAAGTGCCGCAATTTTTAACAATTAACCCGCCTCATCCTGCGGGATAAAACAGGCTTTCAAGCGCCTATTCATTAAAAGATATCCCATCGCCAGCACATCCAGCAGCGCCAGCAGGAGATCCAACGGAGGTTCATTGCTGTCTTGCTGCCAAAGGCTGTAAAGCGAGCCGAGCAGCGCTGCCGCCAGCGAAACTATCAGTACCCAACGCCAACTACGCCACAGACGTGGCCAATGCTGGCGGCGGCCAGCAATCAAAAAGGCCAGCGCCGCAGGCAGCCCAAGCGCAATACCGTACCAAAAGCGCTGAGTATCTGGATAGAACAGTTGTAACAAGCCAGCCCCCTGATCGCGTGAGGTGCCCGCCATCACAAACAGTAGCCAGGTACGAGCCTGTAAGATCAGTACGCCCCAAAACCACAGCGGCAACCGTAACATACCGTGCTGATCGTAATCGTCCGGTGAAAACCGGTGTGTTGACGCCTTCAAATACTTTTCCTTGCCGATGTTATGATTACCCTTGCAAATGGCGACGGTGGCCACCATTTTCAATCTTCAGCTTAAGAAGCTCTTAAGATCCTTATGGTTTAATCAGGTTATGTCCCGCTAACGGGAAATCATTCAGACCACTGATAAGGAAGATCCAGATGAAAAAGATCGCTTTAATTACACTCATCGCATTATGCAGCGCACCGGTTCTAGCTCAACAGGGCGGGTTCCTCGACCCCAACGCGACACCGGCTCAAACGCAAACCAGCCCGCAAGGTGGCTTCTCCGGCCCTAGCGCCGCGCTGACCACGGTAGATAAGGTCAAATCGTTGAGCGATGATACCTGGGTGATGTTGCAGGGCAATATCGAACAGCGCGTGGGTGATGACACCTACACCTTCCGCGACGCCACCGGCACGCTGACGGTAGAGATCGACAGAAAGCGCTGGAACGGCCAGACCATCACCCCAAAAGACAAGGTTCAGTTGGAAGGGAAAGTGGATAAAGACTGGAGCAACGTGGAAGTCGATGTGAAAAACATCAAAAAACTGCCTTAAACCAGGACTTGGGGCGGTGGCAACCACCGCCCTGACGATCAATACTCTTGATCTTCGATCAGGCGTTTCCCCAGACTGGTGATCGCCTGAATTTCGTAGCCGAGTTTTTCATACATTTCGATCACGGTGTCGTTGTCTTCACGCACCATCAGCTGAATTTTCGGACAGCCGCGCGCAATCAGCTTTTTCTCCAGCCGACTAATCAACGCATTGGCAATGCCGCGCCCGCGATAGTCTGGGTGAACGCCCAGGTAATACGCCGAGCCACGGTGGCCGTCGTAACCGCCCATCACCGAGCCAACCACCTCACCGCCCACTTCCGCTACCAAAAACAGATCCGGATCGTGGTTCAGTTTGCGTTCAATATCCATCTCGGGATCGTTCCATGGCCGTAACAGGTCGCAACGCTCCCACAGGGTGATGACTTCTTCAAAGTCGTCTTGCCGAAATACGCGAATTTCCATCGTTGCTCGCTACTGTTAATTAACTTATTTAATACCCTATGGATTTCAAGCTGCAGCTAGGCGACAAGTTTACTCATCCCCAGGAGCTTACTTTTGGGTAAGTGACTGGGGTGAGTAAGTGCAGGTAACAACGCTGCAGCTTGAAAGACGACGGGTATATCTGATTATTGCGTAATTATTAACTGATACCCACAGTCTTTCAAGCTGCAGCGTTTTGCCAGGTAATAAATGGCAATAGTTATCAAGTCGATTAATGGGGATCAATACGCTATAACGTCGCGAAATAGATTGATCGAGTTGGAGCCGCGCGTGATGAAAAAACAGAGCAAAACCTACCTCAATTTCAGCCCTCTCACCGCTTCATCGACCCGCCGCCAACTGCTGCTCTCCGGCCTGGCTCTGGCCCTGCTCGGGGGCAAAACCTCAGCCACCCAGGCCAATATGCTGCAACCAAAACCGCACAGCAAACCGCTCCCCAAATCCACGGGCAGCAAAAGAGTGGTGATGATCGATCCCGGCCACGGCGGTATCGACTCCGGTGCCGTGGGCCATGAAGGTTCACAGGAAAAACACGTGGTGCTGGAAATTGCCAACCATGTGCGGCGTTTTTTGCATGAGCACGAGCACGTTGAAGCCCGCCTGACCCGGGAGGAGGATGAGTTTATCCCGCTGTTCCAGCGCGTGGAGATCGCCCACCAGCACCAGGCCGATCTGTTTATCTCGATCCATGCCGATGGATTTACCAGCCCGGATGCATCCGGTGCCTCAGTGTTTGCCCTTTCCAACCGCGGAGCCAGTAGCGCGATGGCACGTTATCTCTCCAATAAGGAAAACGCCGCCGATGACGTCGCGGGGGGCAAATACAAAGAACAGGACAACTATCTACAGCAGGTGTTATTCGATCTGGTGCAAACCGACACCATCAACAACAGCCTGACCCTGGGCCGCCACGTGCTGGGCCAGATCCGCCCGGTTCACCACCTGCATAGCGAAAGCACCGAACAGGCGGCGTTTGCCGTATTAAAGTCCCCTTCGATTCCTTCGGTGCTGGTAGAAACCTCGTTTATCACCAACCCCGGTGAGGAGCGCCTGTTAGGTACCACCGCCTTTCGCGAAAAAATTGCCCGTGCCATCGCAGACGGTGTGATCAATTTCTTCCACTATTACGACGTTCACCAACGTAAGCCGCGCTAGACCTGCAAAATACGGGGCGAGAAGGTATACTTGCCGCCCTGTTCAGTTACCCATTGCGAAAAACCCGTATGAGTTTACCCACCATTGCCGCAGTAAAATCCTTCCTGCTGGCGTTGCAAGACAAGATTTGTGAGCAGTTGGCCCAGGCCGATGGCGGCGCCGATTTTAAGGAAGATCGCTGGACGCGTGAAGAAGGCGGCGGTGGCCGCAGCCGGGTGCTGACCAACGGTGCGGTATTCGAACAGGCCGGAGTAAACTTTTCCCACGTTTCCGGTGCCACGCTGCCCGCCTCTGCTACTGCGCATCGCCCCGAGCTGGCCGGGCGTAGCTTTCAGGCGATGGGCGTATCACTGGTGATCCATCCGCTCAGCCCCTATATTCCCACCAGCCATGCCAACGTGCGCTTCTTTATCGCGGAAAAACCGGGCGAAGAGCCGGTTTGGTGGTTTGGCGGCGGCTTTGACCTAACGCCCTTCTATGGCTTTACCGAGGACGCCGTTCACTGGCACCGCACAGCGCTTCAACTCTGCGCCCCCTTCGGCGACGACGTGTACCCGAAATACAAAAAGTGGTGCGATGACTATTTCTTTATCAAACACCGTAACGAAGCCCGCGGTATCGGCGGCCTGTTCTTTGACGATCTGAATACCCCGGATTTCGAAAGCTGCTTCGCGTTTACCCAGGCGGTAGGTGAAGGCTTCCTGGAGGCCTATCTGCCGATCGTGGAAAGACGTAAAGCACTGCCTTGGGGCGACCACCAACGCCAGTTTCAGCTGTATCGCCGTGGCCGCTATGTCGAGTTTAATCTGGTATGGGATCGCGGTACGCTGTTCGGCCTGCAAACCGGGGGCCGCACCGAATCGATCCTGATGTCGATGCCACCTTTGGTGCGTTGGGAATATAACTTCCAGCCCGCAACCGACAGCCCGGAAGCCGCGCTATACCGTGACTTTCTGCCAGTACGCGACTGGCTACAGGAGCAACAATAATGCAGATTTGGGTCGATGCCGACGCCTGTCCAAACGTGATCAAAGAAGTGCTGTTCCGTGCCGCAGACCGTGCGGCAATGCCAGTCATCCTGGTGGCTAATCAGCCTTTGCGCACGCCCCCTTCGAAATTTATCCGCACCTTGCAGGTTGCTGCAGGATTTGACGTGGCGGATAACGAAATCGTGCGCCGCTGTGAAAAAGGCGATCTGGTGATCACCGCGGATATCCCACTGGCCGCCGAAGTGATAGAAAAAGGCGCTATCGCCCTGAATCCTCGCGGTGAGCGTTATACGCCAGACACCATTCGTGAACGCCTGAACATGCGTGATTTTATGGATACCCTGCGCTCCAGCGGGATCCAGACCGGGGGGCCGAACACTCTCAACCAGCGCGATCGCCAGCAGTTTGCCAATGAGTTGGACAAGTGGCTGCAACAGGCGAAACGGGCCAATTAGCACCGGAGGCCCCCCTCCATCAGCTTAGAAGCGCACCTCGCCACCAAACAGATAAGTCCGCCCGCGGGCGGTGTTGGCCGCGGTTGCCTCATCCCCCTGGATCGGCAGCATATTCAGCTTGTTAAGCGCGTCGGAATAGCTTTTGTCCATCACGTTTTGCACGCTGAATTTCAGCAAAACATTACGGTTGATCTGATAGGTACTGTACAGATCGATAACGGTGGGAATATTTGGCATCTCCTGTTTCATCAACATCCCGTTTTCCTCACTCATTTCAAAGTCAGGAGAAAGGCGGCGAGCCTTGCCGGTATATTTGATGATGCTACCCACGGTCAGCGCTTCGTCAAAGAAACGTAACCCGCTATCCAGCGTGAAGTACATGTCCGGCAGTTCATTGATATCCCCCGCGCCAAAGTAGCTACTGGCGATAGAGGTAGGCTGGTCAGTATGCTGTTTGCTAAATGAGGCACGGGCAAAACCGCGGCCAGCATCATAGTTGGCTTCCAGCTCCACCCCGTGGGTACGCACCGGCGTCAGGGAGTTGACGTAGATATACATGTTATCCGAGAACTCTTCGCTCGCATCGCTCCAGTCATTCTGCAAGTTCTCACCCAAACTACACTTGCGGCCATTGCGGCACACCATGTAAGACTCGCTGAAGATATAGTTTTTGATTTTACTGGTGTAAACCACCGCTTTAAAGCGCAGGGTGTCCTGCTTGAACAGCAGATCGTTGCCGCTGAGGTTGAAGCCTGCCTGCCAGGTTTCTGAACGTTCACCTTTCAGGAACGGGTTCATCGAAGCGCCGCCGGAATTAGAGAAGAACACTTCCTGAATATTAGGAGCGCGCATCGATTTACTGTAGCTGGCAAAAGGTTGCAGCCAAGGCGTGACCTGTGCAGACAGCATCACCGACGGGTTAAATCCGTGCTCCTTCAGATCGATATTGGCACTGCCCTGCGGAAAACACTCCACCCGCAAATCACAGGCCGGTTTAAAGCCGGTGAGCTTGTTGTTGGCATAATTGAGATTGAGATCGAGCTGGTAGATATCACGGTTGAGTTGCAAGCCGGTGTACAGGCTGGCGATACGCTGGTCGCCCGACGGAGCAAAGGTGTTGTTCTCGATCGCCTCATGCGCCGTCTGCGGATCCTCAATCTGCGATTCAACGTGCTTGTCGTACTGGTTGCGCATCAGTTTACCGCCGTAGGTGAACGCTACGTCGGTCTGCCACAGGCTAAAGCGGCTGGTATTATTGATATCCAGCGCGTCGGAGCGGTTTTCCGCATTGGTATTAAAGAAAGTGAACAGTGAATCGCTGTCATACTTCTGATTACCCTTGCTGTGGCTGGCGGTCATATTCAGATCCACCAGCTCAGAAAATGGCGCGTAGTGATATTTGAGATAAAAATCGTTGCTGTCGATATCGCGGCGCGAGAATTTATTCTGGTAAGTACGGGCAGATAATTCAATGCTGTGATATTCGTTGGGCTTGATATCCACCTTGAACAGCTGCGATTTGGGGTTTTGCTTCATAAACTCGTCGTAACCAAAATCTTCACTGCTCACGCCGTCGCCGTTGTTGAAGTTGGAATAGATGGAGCTGCCGCTAATGGCCGCCATCACGCCCAAACTGCCGGTATCGGTGAACGCCGCCCCTTTAGCCCCAACGGCGATCATACCGCTGCGGCCAATACCGTTACTGCCCACGGAGAACTTGGTGCGCACGCCAAACGGATTATCGGCAAACACCACATCATCCACGCCGATAGTGCGGAAGTTGGCGCTGCCCGCCAATGCGTTAACCCCAGATGCACCGCTGTTCTCACCACGCGCCACATCGACCCCAACAATAAAATTCGGGTCGATCAGCACGCCGGATTGATTGTTGGTGGAACCATGGGACATCACGCCAGAGGTCGAGGTGCCAAAATAGCTCTGGGTAATGCCATCAACCATGGTATTTACCCGGCCAAAACCGCTCATCCCACGGATATTGACGCTGACCGCCCCCTGGCTGGGATCGATTTGAGTAAAGGTGCCGGGCATGCTGCGCAGGATATTATCTATCGACTGTAGATTTTTATTTTCGTCGCGCGAACTGAATGCCCCTGGCTTTTCCAATGCCTCCTGTTCGCTGTTATTAGCCGCCGCCGAAACGTTCAGTGGGCTGAATACCGCCTGGCCTTTATTTTCTGCGGCCAACAGCGGGCCAGCCAAAACCATACCGGTGCCAACCGCACCAATAAGCAGTTTAAATTTCATATATCCCCTAAAGTATTGCTATCAAAATCAGTGAGTGATCAATGCTCAGCAGAAAATACCGCCAGGTAGGCGGAAATTAATTATGGTTATTATCTGCCGCGCAGCCCATTAAGCTGCGCGGCCAAAATCCTTATTTTTGTGTTTTTTCGTCCATTGCTAAAATAAAGCTGTATTCCAGTGCGCTATTTTCCAACCGACTCAAGCGGCCCGATTTTCCCCCGTGGCCCGCCGACATATCCGTGGACAACAATAACACCGCATCCCCCTGCTGGAATTGGCGCAGTTTCGCCACCCATTTGGCGGGTTCCCAATACTGTACCTGTGAATCATAAAGTCCGCTGGTGACCAACAGATTCGGGTAGTGCTGCGCGCGCACATTATCGTACGGACTGTAGGACTTGATCAGCGCATAGGGCTGCGGCTGATTGGGGTTGCCCCACTCCTCGTATTCACCGACGGTCAACGGAATGCTGTCATCCAACATCGTCGTCAGCACATCGACAAAAGGCACCTGCGCCACCACCGCGTTATACAGTTGGGGAGCCTGATTAATCACCGCCCCTACCAGCAAGCCTCCGGCACTGCCTCCCATAGCGTAAACGCGCCCCGGCTGCCCGTATCCCTTATCAATCAGCGCCTGAGTGGCATCGATAAAGTCGTTGAAGGTGTTTGGCTTGTTCGCCAGTTTGCCCTGCTGATACCAGTCTTGCCCAAGCTCACCGCCACCGCGTACGTGGATCAGCGCATAGACGAAACCGCGATCCAACAGGCTAATGCGGTTGGCGCTGAATGCAGGATCCATGCTCATGCCATAGGCGCCGTAGCCGTATACCACCAACGGACTTTTGCCAGGTTTGAATTTGGCGCTGTTGTATACCAGCGAGACCGGCACCTTTACTCCGTCGCGGGCGGTG